>JBBRAY010000038.1:0-41571 GCA_038206355.1 Bacteroidia bacterium | reverse complement strand
ATGTACAATACGTACCTAACGGAGCTACGGGAGCAACGGGCCCACAAGGTCCTATTGGATTAACTGGTGCAAATGGAAATGATGGAGCAACAGGTCCTCAGGGAATTCAAGGTGATCCCGGTCCTGCTGGTGCCAACGGAACAAATGGAACAAACGGAAATGATGGAGCTACTGGAGCAACGGGTGCAAATGGAAATGATGGAGCTACAGGTCCTCAGGGAATACAAGGTGATCCCGGTCCCGCTGGTGCCAACGGAACAAATGGAACAAACGGAAATGATGGAGCAACAGGAGCAACGGGTGCAAATGGAAATGATGGAGCAACAGGTCCTCAGGGAATTCAAGGTGATCCCGGTCCTGCAGGTGCAAACGGAACAAATGGAACAAACGGAAACGATGGAGCTACAGGAGCAACGGGCCCACAAGGTCCTATTGGATTAACCGGTGCAACGGGTGCAAATGGAAATGATGGAGCAACAGGTCCTCAGGGAATTCAAGGTGATCCCGGACCCGCAGGTGCTAACGGTACAAATGGAACAAACGGAAATGATGGAGCTACAGGAGCCACAGGTCCACAAGGTCCCATAGGTTTAACAGGAGCAACCGGTCCCGCAGGTGCTGACGGTACAAATGGAACAAACGGAACAAACGGAAATGATGGGGCAACCGGACCTCAAGGTCCTATTGGATTAACTGGAGCCACAGGTCCCGCTGGAGCAAATGGAAACGATGGAGCAACAGGCCCCCAAGGTCCAAATGGATTGACAGGTGCAACTGGTGCTACTGGTCCGCAAGGTCCCATTGGATTAACCGGAGCAACAGGTCCTGTAGGGGCAACCGGAGCCACAGGTCCGCAAGGCCCCATTGGTAATACGGGTGCAACAGGCGCTGCAGGAGCAACAGGTCCCCAAGGTCCTATTGGATTGACAGGTGCAACTGGTGCGAATGGAACAAACGGAAATGATGGGGCAACAGGTGCAACGGGTCCACAGGGTCCCATAGGTTTGACTGGAGCAACCGGCGCCACAGGCACTCAAGGACCAGCAGGTGCAGGGTACACAGCTACTTCTACATCTTTCTTAATTATTAATACCGGCATTAGAACATTTACCACTCAATCCGGTTTGGCATACCTGGCCGGTGACCGGGTGCGGATATCCAATACACCGACTATATATGTAGAGGGAGCTGTAAATTCATATTCAGGAACTACGCTTACTGTGAATCTGGACAGAACTGTTGGGAGCGGTAGTTTTAGCAGTTGGAATATTGGTATTGCAGGTGATGTAGGTGCTATCGGAGCAGCAGGAGCTGCAGGAGCTACGGGTCCACAAGGCCCAATTGGTAGTACAGGTGCAACGGGTGCTACCGGAGCAACCGGTCCACAAGGTCCAATAGGGAATACAGGTGCAACTGGAGCAACAGGTGCCGCAGGATCTAACGGAGCAGCAGGCGCAGGTTATCTCGCTACTTCTGTAACTTCAAATACAATTGCAGCAACAGGCAGTAAAACATTTACAACGCAGGCGGGGCTGGCTTATCTTCCAAACGAAAGGGTAAGAATTTCTAACAGTGCATCTAATTATATGGAAGGTGTAGTTACATCTTATGCAGGAACAACATTAACAATAAATGCAGATTTTGCTGCAGGCAGCGGAACTTTTACTTCGTGGAATATTGGCGTAGCAGGAAATGTTGGCAGCACAGGGGCAACGGGTGCTACAGGTCTTCAAGGTCCTATTGGTAATACTGGAGCAACAGGTGCTACGGGTGCACAAGGTCCCATTGGTAATACTGGTGCTGTGGGCGCTACTGGTCCGCAAGGGCCTATAGGTAACACTGGTGCAACGGGTCCTATCGGATCAACTGGTCCGCAAGGTCCCATTGGTAATACTGGTGCAACGGGAGCTGCCGGAGCAACAGGTGCGCAAGGTCCTATTGGTAATACTGGTGCGACCGGAGCAACGGGCGTGACCGGAACAAATGGCACTAACGGAGCAGCAGGCGCAGGTTATCTTGCCACTTCTGTAACTTCAAACACCATAGCGTTAGGCAGTAAAACATTTACTACTCAATCAGGACTGGCTTATATTGGTAACGTTCGTGTGCGGGTTGCAAATTCATCCGCTGATTATATGGAGGGAGTTGTAAATTCCTATTCAGGAACCTCACTATTTATAAATGTAGACAGAACTGTTGGAAGCGGTACTTTTTCCAGTTGGAATATTGGGGCAGCAGGTGATGTGGGAGTTGCAGGAGCTACAGGTACGCAAGGAATTCAGGGTGATCCGGGCCCTGCCGGAGCTACAGGTCCCGCAGGCCCGACAGGCGCAACAGGCCCGCAAGGTCCTCAGGGAATTCAGGGCAATACAGGTCCTACTGGCGTTGGCCTTACAGGACCCGCAGGACCCACCGGACCAGGTTATACAGCTACATCCACAACAACCCTGTTGACAGGCACAGGCAGTAAGAGCCTTATCACTCAATCCGGACTGGCTTACCTCCCTGGTAATCGGGTACGCATTGCTAATTCACCAGTTAATTATATGGAGGGAGTTATCTCTTCTTATTCAATAGTTTCAATGGTTGTAAGCGTGGACAGAACTGTAGGAAGCGGTACTTTTTCTAATTGGAATATTGGTATTTCAGGTGATGTGGGTGATGTGGGTGCTACCGGTCCCGGAGGATCGACAGGCGCAACAGGCCCGCAAGGTCCTATTGGCAATACAGGCACCACAGGAGCTGCCGGAACTAATGGAACCAACGGTGCAGGTTATCTTGCTACTTCGGTAACTGGCAATATAATAGGGCTGGGAAGTAAGCCATTTACAACTCAGGCGGGGTTGGCTTATCTTCCAAACGAAAGGGTAAGAATTTCGAACAGCGCAACAAATTATATAGAAGGCATTGTTACTTCCTATGCAGGAACCGCTTTAACAATGATGGCTGACTTTGCAGTAGGCAGCGGAACTTTTACTTCGTGGAATATTGGCGTGGCAGGAAATGTTGGTAACACAGGTGCAACAGGCGCACAAGGTCCCATTGGTAATACTGGTGCTACGGGTGCTACAGGATCAACCGGTCCTCAAGGTCCCATCGGCAATACAGGTGCAACTGGAGCTACAGGTCCGCAAGGTCCTATTGGTAATACCGGTCCTGCAGGTTCAACAGGTGCTATTGGTCCGCAAGGTCCTATTGGTAATACCGGTGCTACGGGTGCAACAGGAGCTACCGGTCCTCAAGGTCCCATCGGCAATACAGGTGCAACTGGAGCTACAGGTCCGCAAGGTCCTATTGGTAATACCGGTGCAAATGGTAACGATGGAGCTACCGGAGCAACTGGTCCGCAAGGTCCTATTGGTAATACAGGTGCGCAGGGAATTCAGGGTGATCCCGGTGTTGCAGGTGCTACCGGAGCAACTGGTCCGCAGGGTCCCATTGGTAATACAGGTCCACAAGGTCCTGCCGGAGTATTAGCCCCCGGTGCCGCTGCAGGTAACACACCTTATTGGGATGGCACAAATTGGATAACCAACAGCAGCAATATTTTTAATAATGGCGGCAATGTAGGTATTGGTACTACTGCACCCGCAGCCCGCCTGCATGTGACTGACAGCAGCGTGGTTTTTTCTGCTTTAGGAGACATTCCCGGAACAGCCGGTGCTCCTCCCATAAGCGGACAAGGAAGAAGAATGATGTGGTATCCTGATAAAGCGGCTTTCAGAGTTGGGTATGTTGATAATGCAAACTGGGATAAAGACAGCATTGGTGATTATTCATTCGCATCGGGCTTTAGGTCGAAAGCTACGGGTATTGTTTCAACAGCAATGGGAGGAAGCACAATTGCCAGCGGAGACTATTCAACAGCAATGGGATTTGGTACAACTGCGAGTGGATTTCGTTCAACAGCAATGGGAGATAATACAAAAGCCAGCGGATATACTTCAACAGCAATGGGAGAAATTACAACTGCCAGCGGAGATTATTCAACAGCAATGGGACGCTTTACAACTGCTAGCGGATATTATTCAACAGCAATGGGTTTTGGTACAACTGCCAGCGGAGATTATTCAACAGCAATGGGATGGCATACAACTGCTAGCGGATTAGAATCAACAGCAATGGGCGAGCTATCAAAAGCCAGCGGAAATACTTCAACAGCGATGGGAAGGTCAACTATAGCGAACTCGTTTACTTCATTAGCAATCGGGCAATTTAACGATACAACATTTTCTGCCTCTAATTTTTGGGTTTTAACAGATCCTGTTTTTGCAATAGGAAATGGGTTGACAAATAGTACAAGAAAAAATGCAATGACGGTTTTAAAGAATGGCAATGTAGGAATCGGAACCATCACTCCCGGTGCACGCTTAGCCATAGCGCATGAAGCAAGCTATACTTTTCCTAATCCCGGCTCTGCAGCTAAGGGAGCTATAAATATAAGGGCAACAACCAGCAACCGATCGTCCGGCATTACCTTTAGCGATGATGGCTCTGATAATGCACAGGCAGGTATTTATGTTAGCCAGAACAGTGCAACAGGCACTAAAATGTTTCTTGCCACAACAGATAATTATGGAACAGGTCCTAAAACAAGGATAACTATTGCAGAAAATGGCAGAGTGGGTTTTGGTGTGATAGCACCGGTAGCTTCGCTTGATATATTAGGTGAAGGAAGTACCTCATCCACTGCATCACTCAATATCCGCAACTCAGCTTCCACTCTATTAATGCACGTGCGCGATGATGGCAATGTGGCTATTGGACCTGTTAACCCAACTCAAAGGCTCCATGTAATAGGCAATGGCTTATTTACCGGAACGGTAACAGCATCCTGCGGTGTATTGGCATGTTCCGATATCCGGTTTAAAAAATCCATAATGCCTTTAGAAAATTCGCTGGAAAAGCTGCTTCAGTTAAATGGTGTTTCATACTTCTGGAAAAAAGAACAGTTTCCTGAGTACGACTTTACTGATGAAAAGCAAATAGGCATTATAGCCCAGGAGCTTGAAAAGGTGTATCCCGAATTGGTGCATACCGATGACAAAGGATTTAAGACAGTTGACTATACCAGGCTCACTCCCATTTTGCTGGAGGCAATAAAGGATCAGCAAAAAATAATTGAACAGATAAAACATGAAATGAGTGATGTAAAAGCATCAGGCGAAAGCTTGAGAAACGATATGAATTCTCTTAAAGCCATGCTGGAAAAAGCAACCATCAGCAATGAAAATAGTTCGGCAACAGTAAATAAATAAGCATGATGTGACTTAAAAACAAAGCAAATGAAAAAAACACAAATAATGCTTATGCTGGTTATGGTAATGGTCATTGGAATATGTTCAATGGTCCATGCGCAAACCATCAGCCGCAAAGTAATTTCCGGTGGTGGAGGTGTTTTGACAAGTGGCAGTAACATGGTTACCTTCACTATTGGCGAAACGGTAATACCCACGCTGGCATCAGGAGGCAACATTATCACACAAGGATTCCAGCAGCCGGGAGAAGAGTTGCATATCGGTACTCTTGCAGCATCTGCCTGTGCAGGAGATAACATGAGTATTACATATACAGCAATAGATATAGGAGGTGGCAATACATTCACCGCACAGCTGAGTAATGCATCAGGTAGCTTTGCAACTCCGGTTAATATTGGTACGCTCGCAGGAAATGCTTCAGGGAGTATCAGCGCCATCATACCGGCGAACACACCACCTGGAAATGGATACAGGATTCGGGTGTTAAGCACCAATCCTTCTCTAACAGGTAGTGATAACGGAAGTGACATTGCGATAAACTCATCTTCTGCAGCTGCTACAAGCGCTACCAGCAATGCCAGCTATGGTGAGATCTGTTTGAATAACACAGTTACACTAACAGCCAACGGCGGCTTACTTGGTTCCGGCTCATCCTGGAAATGGTACGAGGGCGGTTGCGGCAACGGAGCCCCCATTGGAACAGGATCCCCTTTAACCATTACACCACTCACAACCGGCACTCATACTTATTTTGTACGGGCAGAAGGTCCTTGCGGAAACACTTTCTGCCAAAGCGTAATCATAAATGTAATAAGTGCACCACCTGTTGGAACGGTTCATATATCAACAGCGCCGTCCGATGGATGCGTGGCTGTTGCTCCCCAAACAATTTCACTCAACGCTGTTTCCGGCGCCTCTTTCTACCATTGGTCAAGTGGACAGGCAGGAGTTCTATTTAATGGTAATCCGTCACCGTTTGAAACGACTATTCCGACTGTGAATATAACTTTCACTACTCTTCCTGCTGCCGGTTCTTCCGGTTGGAGCATCTGTTGTTTCGGAGGAAATGCCTGTGGAAATACCAATACCATCTGCACATGGGTGCGTGCTACACTTTCCCAACCGGGACCCATCATTGGTTCTGTTATCGGTTGTCCGGGTTCTTCAAATATTTCATATAGCTCGCCTTCAGTAGCGGGTGCAGCATCATATCAATGGAGTTCAACTGGTGGTATCGTGATAACCGGAAATGGTGCGCAGGCAATTACAGTTACCTTCCCTGCAGGATTTGTAACAGGAACATTAAAGGTGCACGGACAAACATCATGCGGATACAATGGTCCTGACCGTACAATCACCATCACTGCTGTGCCGGCTATTCCGGGTACTGTATCAGGGCCAAGCTATCCTTGTCCGAATGCATCTGCCACCTATGGTGTGGCGGCTGTACCGGGCGCGGTTAGTTATTTATGGACTACTTCAGCACCGGGTGCTGTTGTTACCGGAAATACAAACTCCTGCTCCATTGTATTTGGACCCTCAATCCCCGGAGGTTCCATTGTGTCGGTAGTTGCCATCAGTAATTGTCCGAGTTCAAGTGCAGTGCGATCAAAAGGTATTGCATCAGGAATGCCGGGTGTTCCATCATCCATCTCTGGGCCTGCTTCCGGTCAGTGTGGTGAGATAGGGGTATCTTATTCCATTAATCCGGTGGCTTTGGCGATCGGATACAACTGGAGCGCTTCATGCGGAACCATTGTAGGACCAACCAATCTCAGCGGGATTACCGTTGACTGGCCGGCAAGTTTTACAAATTGTGTGTTGACCGTTTCCGCAACCAATAATTGTGGCACCGGTGCAGCACGGAATCTGACTATTATTAGTAATCCCATTACACCTCCAGCTATTTCAGGCAATGCCATTCCTTGCGCAAATGCTGTTGAGTTTTATTCAACAACAGGATCTGCCGGTGCAACTTCATACAACTGGACAATACCATCAGGTGCAGTTATACTGGGGCCTCCAAACGGTGCTTCTATACTTGTGCAGTGGGGGGCTGCCAGTGGAAACATTTCAGTACAAGCCACAAATGGTTGCGGAAGTTCTACTCTACGCACATTGCCTTGTGTAATTTCATGCCGCATGGGACAGGTTCAAAATTCAGCCGGTACTTTCGATGTTGAAGTATACCCAAACCCGGCTTTTGAAAAACTAACCATTCACTTCTCATCCTGTTCGCAATGCATGTATTCCCTACAACTCATTGATGAACTTGGCAGATTATTAATTGCAAAGGAAGGGACTGCAATACAGGATGAAAATATAATTGATCTGAATGTGGCTTCGCTTGCAAAAGGAATTTACACCCTTCAATTTATCACCAATGATAAATCACAACAAACCAAGGTGGTGATCGAATAATTATTTCTTTCCGGCTCAATTAAAACTAATTCATATGCATCAGAATTAATTTTCAGGACTGTCTTCAAGAAACAGCAGAACTCCGAGCAATTCAATCCACAGTAGCTTATGGTGTACTAATTATTTTATGTTGCGCTCACTTTCTGTCTCTATCATATTATTCCATTCCTTCTGAAGGCTCTTCATTTTTATTCTTCAATGTTATTGAGGATGATACTTTGTTTCCCGCAATATCAGTTATTTCCATTGTGTACTTGCCGGGAATGAGGTAGTAATTTCCGTCATCCCCTTTAGTCAGAGACATTGCTTTGCTATTCTTTTTTCCGGATATTGATTTCTCAAACTCCTTTACCTTAAAAGAATCTATCTGCAAATTGTAAGAAATATAATTCAACCCTGCTTCACTTGTATCAGAGAATGTATTGAGCAGAATCCCTTTTTCCGATTTTATCTTGACAGTTGAAATTCCCGAACTCTTTACAAAGTAAGGAATCGTGAATGAAGCGCCGGCTACCGCTGAACTAAAAGGGTCATTTTTTTTTCCCATGTTTTTGTTATACTGCTGATTGAAATTTGAATAGAACGCATATATAGGTTTTTGAAGGATTGAATCATGAAGCATTTCTATTTCTCTGATGCCGGCGATATAAATACTTCGTCCATGTGTTCCGATCACTATTTCCCTTTCGCGTGGTTGTATTACGAGATCATGTACTGCCACTCTCGGTAAACCACCCATCATTGTCATAAAATTTGTCCCGCGATCAAGTGATGCGTATAACCCATTATCAGTTCCGACGAATAAAATATTTTCATTCACCACATCTTCCTTCACAACATTAATGGGCTCGAAGGGAAGTTCACTGTCAATCTCCCTCCACGTTTCACCATAATTATCACTTACAAAAAGATATGGATTAAAGTGGTCAAAGTGATAACCGTTGAGGCATGCATAGATTCGTCCTTCAGAAAATCCCGAGGCAGTTACACGGGTAACACATAATCCTTTGGGAACTCCGGGAAAAGAGTTATAAATTTTTTCAGAAATATTTTTCCACGTATAGCCATCATCTCTTGATATCCAGATCAAACCATCATCGGTGCCGGAGTAAATGAGTCCGAAACGCAACGGAGATTCGCTAATCGTCACAATGGTATTATAAGGTACGTCCCCTTTCATATTATTCAACGTGAGGTCGCCCGATATCGCCTTCATGTCTTCACCTTTACTCATACTACGCATAAAACGGTTAGTACCCATATAGAGTATATCCTGGTTGTGTAGTGACAAACATATTGGTGTTTGCCATTTAAACCGATAGTTTGGCTCACCTAAATCATTCTTCGGATGAATGCCTTTAGACTCACCGGTTGTTTTATTTATCCTGGCGTAAAATCCAAACTGGTAACCGGAATACACTGTATTGTTATCACGCGTATCCACCTGTACCTGCATTCCATCTCCGCCGTACAACTGCTTGAAATCATTTTGCCCTCCCTGGAGCCAGGATTTATCAGCAGGATCGCTCTTTGAAGATCCCCACCAGACACCATTGTCCTGCAAACCACCATAAACATTGTAAGGTTTTTCCATATCAACATTCACCGAATAAAACTGACCTACAGGCGGATTGTTTGCTTTGTACCAGTTGATTCCGTCATCGTAAGTAATATGCACTCCCCCGTCATCGCAAACAATCATGTGCGAGTCCCGTTTGGGGTTGATCCATACAGCATGATTGTCACCATGTGTATTGTCCCCCTCAATAGATGAAAAAGTTTTTCCGCCGTCTTTGCTCATCAGCAATGGAAGTCCGCAAACCACAATTTTATTTTCATCAGTTGGTGAAACGACAATGCGACCGAAATAATAGCCATAGGTATAAGTCAGGTTGAACAGATCTGTAGTATTCATTTTCTTCCATGTCATTCCGGCATCGTCACTGCGAAAAACCTCGCTGCCGGTAACGGGTGAATCAAAAAGAGAATTGTTCGCATCGTTCAGGTAATTAATAACAGCATCCGGTTTGATGGAATCTTTTTTCACCAGGTCCTTTACTAATGCTGCAGAATATTTTTCAGGAAAGTCGTTGTTGCGCAAAAACTTTTCAAGTTTCTTGTTGTCAATGACAAGAAATTTTTCTTTGGAAATATTTTTCAGGTCATGTGCTTCGAGAACGGAGGTATCCTTTTTCGCTTCATCCGGTTTATGAGCCTGGTTATCCATGATAGCATACACAACTTTAGCAGCCTCGCCACCAACACCGTTCCGAATAAGGGGCGAGAAAACCGCAACTCCTATTCTCCCTACTCCTTCGCCCTGTGGAAATCCGCTTCCGGCTTTGGATATGCAGTTCCACGACTCACCGCCATCTATACTTTTATAAATTCCTGAAGTGCTTCCGCTTTCCACAAAATTCCATGCACGTCTTTCGCGATGCCACGTTGTTGCATACATAACCTGAGGATTGGAGGGATCAAAGGCAATGTCAACAGCTCCGGTATTTTCATCAATATATAATACCTTCTTCCAGTTATTTCCATTATCTATTGACTTATAAACTCCCCTGTCTTTATTTGGTGAAAAAAGATGTCCGACTGCAGCAACGAAAACGGTAGCGGATTGTGTTGGATGAATCAACACCTTACCGATATGTTGTGTTTCTTCAAGTCCTTTATGCTGCCATGTTTTTCCTGAATCGGGGCTGAAGTACATACCTACTCCGGAATATGAACTACGGCTACTGTTGGACTCTCCTGTTCCTACCCAGATATTTCGTGTCGTCCAGTCCACATCAAAATCACCGATTGTTATTACGTCTTCGTTGTCAAACAAAGGAGTAAATGATTGTCCGTTATTGGTGGTATGCCACAAACCGCCGGAAGCATAAGCGACATAAAACTCAGTGGGATCGATTTCATTTACGCACACATCCACAGCGCGTCCACTCATGATGGTAGGACCGACATTTCTGAATTTTACATTGTTGACGAGGGACTTTTTTTCCAGTTCAACCCGCTTTTTGATTCCCTGCATGCGTTCCCGTCCGCTTGTAGAAGGAATATCCTGTGCAGGTAAATTTATTGAAAATGAAAATAAAAGAAGGGTGGTAAATATTTTATTCATTTATATTTAGTTTGAAGCGGTTAAAAGTAAATGAATTGACTAAGCCATGAAAAAGATTAACAAAGTTTCACTTCATATATCCCATCTTCTTCCAGGCAACAACTCCTTTTTTCAAAAGTGCCGCAAGTTCCTTTTCATAAATCTGCTCCGGTTTTTTAATATTGAAACAGGTTTTCCCCTTTAGCACCTTACTAAAATTTGGAATGAGTTTTAAAAATTCATCATTCATATACATCGGAAAGAAATAAAAGCTGACCATGTCTTTCCTCCCTACAAAAGATGAAAAGTACATCCCGGGAACTATCTTTTTTGAATGTCCATAGGGAACCGGTTTATTGCCCATGATTTGCATGGCATCTTTTGTATGATTCTCAACAACCATTGGTGGGACACATTTCAAGAGTGCAGAGGATAGCATGTCTATAATTTCCTTTTTGACCAGCGGAGAGAGTGGCATATTAAAGAAGCATTAATGTGCAATCAATATTTTCTTTCTGAAATTTCCGCAGCTAAAAATATATAACCCATTGCTCCAATCAGTAGTATTGATATTTTGACCGGATGAAAATGATCCGGATAATATTATTTCTCCGAGTAAGTCCGTAATGATAAATTCTATTTTCTGTGAACTCACCGCTGCAAGGGTCAATGAATTCCCGGCAGGGTTCGGATAGACTTCGATGTTTTGACTTCTTAATCCGTTCTCGTCAATTCCGTCAGTACAATGGTTAGCCAATTTGAATGACGGACTAAAGAGTTCAAGAAACGGCCCTATACCATTCGGGCATCTGCCCATTGAGTAGTCGGCAACCTGAGGTCCAAAGACGATGCTGTCAATCATATTCCCGGATGAAGTGCTCAAAAATATGGCCTCGCCATTTGATGAAAGTTTAAAGTTGCAATGCAATTCGCCTGTTGTGGTATTGTCTTCATCAGCCCAGATCATGAAATAGCTGTTTGGCTGAATAACAGAATTCTCAGGAAACGAAAATTTGGTAAGGTTTGCATAGGTATCTGAAAGGTAAAGCCCGAATAAGTTGAGTGGATTCGGAGTTGAATTATAAAGTTCAATCCAGTCTTCATGCGCTCCGTTTTCATCTACGGTGTCATTTTGATTTACGGCAAGAAATTCATTGATCACCACTTCACCGGCTCCGGCCGTCTGAATATCGGCATACAGATTATAAAATTCATGCTCTGCACGCGCCGGTGAAAAAACTCCTGCATCATTATTTTCCGCATAAATATAATACTGAACACGGGCGGCAAGCATATTGATGCCTGCACCATAAATATTATCTCCGGCAATTCCGTCGTCGTGCAGTCCATCGTCAAACATCAGAACCTTTACAAACTTTTCTGCTTTATCATATCGGTATCCCAGCCAAACTGAATTTGCGTTTGCATTGGCAACCGTAGTTGTAATTGTTACGGGCCCGAGGTATGCAGGAAATGTATCTGAAGCCACAACGTTTGTTATGACCGGCGGCACAAAAGAAAACTCAGTTGTTGATTTCAAATAGGCAACCCGTTCATCCATTAAAGTAATGATGCCGGGAACAAGGTGACTGTTTACGTTAACTGCATCTGTAAGTCCGTTTTGAAATTGCGTATATGAGAAAAAAGAATTGACGTCATTCTGAACAGAATTATTTATCAATGATTGCATCGTCGATGCTGTTGTTTTGTAATAGTTACCTGCAAACATTTCATCAGTGATTGTGCGCATGTGAGCGATGTACATCTTTTTGAAAACCGGATTACCAATCACATTGACGATGAGTGGCCAGTCAGATTCGGTGGAATGAAGTAATGGAGAAAGCGTACGCATCCCTGCTGTATCCAGTGTTCCCATGCCTACACCCTGACTTCCGGCGAAAGGAAATCCGCCGAAGGCCATATTGAGATCCCATACCACAGGATTATAATGCCCTGTGTTGTCCTTATACGTGTAATGGTTTTGAGCAAATGCGCCACTGTAGCTGTCAAGATTCACAAGCACATTATTAAATGCAAGCATCCAGATCACTCTGTCGACATCTACTATCGAGCTAAATGAAGATGGGTTATTTGAAAGTGAATCGCAAAGCGCAACCAGCTCATTCCATCCCGTATTCGACTGCATATCATAACGGATCATGTATGAACTGCTGTCGGAATTGATGAACTTCAGATTGCTTCTGTATGCAGCAGAAGTAACTTTCGGATTGCACTTTACAAAAGTATTTTTAGAAGAATAAAAATGATCGGAGCAGAACTTTTTACTGATGCTTTCATCGTTGGAAAAAAGCCCTTGATAATTCCCGTTGATATAAACGTCAGCAAAATTAGACTGCGGGCAATCCATATAATTCTGAAGGACGTTGTAAGCAAGTGCTTCTCTGATCATGGATGGATCTGAATATCCATTGCCAAGTTTTAAATCGGTGTATCCGAGGTAACTCTGATTCCTGAATTCATCGAGGGAAATGTGCAAAGGGTTCTTGGCGTAAGAAGCATTGTAAGAACTGTTACCCTTGTATTTGACTCCCACGCTATCGTACAATACACCGTTTATTTCAACCCAGTCGGCGAGGATATATCCCTCGTCACCGGCTTTTGCAGTATCCATCTGATAGTCCCAGTTGGATTGACTGAAGTGAATATTTATCTGTTGAATGGTATTGATGTCGTACAGGGCTTGGGCAGATATTGATTTCACAAAAAAAGTAAAAATCAGTAAAGGCAAAGTCCGTTTCAATATTCTCATTTTCGAAAAAAGGTTTTGAATTTTATAAATCAGGACGATCGCCCCCGGCTGCAGATCACCAATATTTATTCAGCCGGATGAATAAAGGAACTGATTCCTTCTCCGGATAAAAATTATCTTACCATCAGTTTTGCAGAGGAAGTCAGTCCGTTAATTCCTGTTATAGAAATAAAGTAAACTCCGCTTTGCATCCCTGCTCTGTCAATCACGAAGGAGTTTCCTGTAACATGAGAATACTTGGCGATCAATCTGCCGGCAATATCATTTACAGAAACAGTATGTGAACTGCTTTGGTCTTTGAATTCAATTTTCACAACGTTTTCCATTGGATTTGGAAAAACGGAAAAAATGTTCGCCGATTCATATTCAGAAATGCCAACGAGGCAGCTTCCGAAATTAACCGGATCAAGTATGATGTCCTGAGTAACGGTTACAGTTCTTTCACCATTTGTTGCGCAGTCTCCCCAAACGTATTCATAGTCACCTGAAGTATTTCCATTCACATATCTGAATTCATAATTTCCGGGAAGAACATATGCTGAATATTCATAAATGCCGCTCAGGTCTAATACTACACCCATTCTTGTTGAGGCAGGATTCCATCCCTGAAAAGAACCACCAATGTGTACGCCATCAGGATGTACCGTTTCATTGTTCATGTTTACCCTGAACCTTAGTAAAGTCAATCCATCAGGAGCATTTCCTGAAAAAGGAAGTACGCCCACAAATGAAGTGTCGTTGGCAAGTGAGTCCACAAACAACCATCTGTTATCGTCAAAGTTTCCATTTGCGCGTGACTCCATCGGAACGAATTCAACTTCATAAGACTGGTCTCCATTGATGAATCTGTATTCATAAGTCAGGAATGCAGGAATGTCAACTACAATGCTATATATCATTGTATCTGCTGTTTCCCTTGTCAGTGACGTTGTTCCGGGATCCCAGTCATATGGATAACCTGCAGCACCCTGAAAATTTCCATAGACGTGAATTCCGGCAGCATGTACCGAATCACCGGTTAAATATACAGGTGACATGTCAACGGAAAATTTTACTTTTTTTCCAAACGACTGAATTGAAACAAACGCCAAAAGAATTAATAAATATTTTTTCATAGTACTTTCCGGATAAATAGTTTATTTGATCAATATTATTTTTTGAGTGTATCGCAGGCCACTTTCCGTTTGTAAAGAAATGTGGTACATGCCATTCTCATAAGAAGACAAATCTAATGATTTCCTGTTTTTCGTCGTCAAAATAGTTTTTCCTACGGCATCAGTAATCATGACTTTAAAATTATCGCCTGTGTAGAACTGCTCATTTATGGAAAGTATTCCTGAAACGGGATTCGGATAAAGGGAGAACTTCTGCTCAACAGGATTATTAACTGATATATTATTTGTTAGCGTAAAAATAAAATTGGTTGAATATGCATAGCCACAGGCGTTTGAATCGGTTACGCGCACCAGATAAACCCCATCCTGAACAGGCGTAAAATTCTGATTGGTTTCTCCGGGTATTTTTACGCCATTGAGATACCATTGATACCCTGCTGCGACAGATGATGTAAGGTCAGGTCCATTCTGTGTGATTGCAGGAATAGCTAGAGGAGGATTATTTACATAGCAATCTGAATAACGGAATGCCTGTGAAACCACTCCGGGAATAGAAACCGACCAGATGGTATTCCCGGCCGGATCCACTTCATAAATAAGTCCGGAGAAAGCAATACAGACCAACTGATTTCCATTCGGCATCTGAAATGAATTCCCTTCATTATTGGTATGTCCGGTACAAGCAAGTCTTGACGTATATGTTGAAGGAGAATATGCTGTATTGGGCGTATAAGAATAATTATATCCGTCCACAGGTGTAACAATCTGGTCAACACTTGTAACTGTACTTGAAATTCCGTTGTTGTTGAAACCTACGATACGACCTCCGTTGACTGACTCTTCAGGTATCCAGTGCGCATCGTGAACCACATTAAATATTGCAGTGCCGGACTGACCATACGTTGCCGGTTTTCCCCACCGGTATAAAAAGTCTCCGCCTCTGCCTCCCAGTCCCCCACTGTGACTTGCGGCTTCAGCAGTTGTTGTGCTGTGATCAATGATATAAACTTCATTGGCATTGTGGGCGCTCACGACGATCTGATCAAGCATCGGATTATAGTCTAGTCCATTGGCATGCCATATTTCTTTTACAGGATTGAAGTTGATGTTAAATAGCTCCGGATGATCAGATGTATTTGTTACATAATTATCTTTTGCTGAATTGTAGCTCTGACAGAGGTGATCCCACAAATGCCATTCCCATACTACGGTTCCTGTGTTTAATCCGGTTTGCTGAATTTCTACAATCTTATCCGGCCACATAGAAATTGTAGAAGAAGATCCGGCCTGAGTAACTTCTGCTGACGTTTTAGATTCATACGCAATCAACAAAACATTTCCGTTTGGCATTGCACAGATGTCATGGTGCGAACAATAAGCAGAAGTGGAATATGCAAAATCCCAGAGCAGATTTCCATTGTAGTCTACTTTTTGAAATTCTCCTGACATCCCTCCGCCTGAAAATGAATTTCCGGAATGATTTACAGTTCTGATAAGATCCCCACCCGGTAACACATAACTTGAGTACGCAGTGGTGGGCGATAACCCGCTCCACGTGTGATATACAGTGCTGTTGGTATCAATGAGATACGCTGCATTGCTGTTCTTTACACTGTAGTAAGTATAGTCACCCCACTGCTGAGAAAATACAAGATGTGACGTAAAAAAAATGAATAGAAAAAAAAAGGTTTTAATTTTCTGTTGATGCATGGTTAAATTGGGGTAGATAAAAAAATTATGTTGAGACGGGTAGACTCATCAACAGGCAAATGGTTTATTGTCAATATTTTTTTTATCCGTGCAAATGAATTGAATATCAAATAGCAATTGTCGGCGGTCAAACTCAGATTGAAAACAGGAATAGACAATGCTTTCAAAAAGAAAATAATCATTTCATCAGCAGTACTTTCTGCGTCAGCAATCTGCCGTCCTGAGTTTTTACAATAACATGATACAGTCCCCTCTCAAATCCGGATAAGTCAAATGTTGATTTCTTCCTTGATTGGGATATCACTTTTCCGACCACATCAGTAATGATAACGTCAAAGTCAGATGCCCATGAAAACGCGCCTTCAATGGTGATTAGTCCATCAGAAGGATTCGGGAAAACATTCAACTTGTTATAAGTTTGCTTATCATTTATTTTGAGGCTGAGATAACTATAAGGAAAGGAAATCTCAGATTCACATCCCCCACCATCAATAGCTTTTACCTGATATGAACCATTTGCAGTTGGCACATAAGATTGGTCCGTAGCTCCCTGAATCATCACTCCATTGAAATACCAAACGTAGGTCGCTGCAACGGTTGAAGATGTCAGCGTATCATCATACATTGTAATTAGCGGTGTTGTGGGTTGGGTTCCTGCAATGTAACAGGCAGTGTAACGATAAGCATGTGGCGTAGTACCGGTAACAGATTTCGACCAGAGAATATTCTGGTTAGAATCAATTTCATATATATAACCCGACTGGGCCACGCATACCAGCATGTTTCCGTTTGGTAATTGCTGCGAATTGCCGAGATCATGGTTGTGACCATTGCAGGCATGTCTCCAGTCGTATGTTACAGGATCATAAGCAGTGCCTGCAGTGTGTAAATAATTATAACCGTCGTATGGAGGATAAAAAATGTCCACACAAGACTGGTTGGCGGATATTCCGTCATTGTTATAACCCACCAGTGAATTGGCACGCGGACAATCCATCGGTACCCAATGTGAATCATGAATCACATTAAAATTTGTAGTGCCGGGTGCCTGATAAGCGGCGGGGTTTCCCCAGCGATAAAGAAAGTCTCCTCCTTTTCCCGATCTTCCTCCCGTATGTCCGGCGGCTTCTGCGGATGTGGTGCTGTGATCAATGACATACATTTCATTCAGATAGTGTGAACTCACAACAATCTGGTCAAGCAGGGGATTGTAATCAATTCCATTCATGTGCATCCAGTCCTTTTTCGTTCCATAATTAATATTGAGCAATTCAGGATGATCAATAATGCTGGTCTGATAGTTCGCTTTTGTTGAGTCCACATTTTGCACGAGGTGATCCCATACGTGCCACTCCCAGACAATGTCACCTGTATTCAATCCTGTAGGCTGTACTTCAATTACTTTTTCTGACCAGATGGTAATGGCCATTGAGCTTCCGGCTGCGGTTGCTTCGGCAGGAGTTTTCAATTCATAAGCAATGATGAGCACATTGCCGTTTGGAAGCGGGGTTATGTCATGATGCGCACAATATTGCGTAGTAGAATAAACAAAATCCCAGATGATATTATTGTTCCAGTCAACCTTCTGAATCTGTCCCGTCATTCCGCCTCCGTTAAATGAGTTTCCGGTACGTGAAACGGTCCTCACAACTGTTCCACCGGGTATTACATAGGCAGAATAACCGGTCTTGGCATTAGAAGCAAAGTTATAGGTATGATAGGTGGTGCCATTCGTATCTACAAGATATCCCAGGGAACTTCCTGAAGTGCTGTAATAAGTATAGTCGCCCCATTGCTGCGCCTGCACAGAGAGGAAAAAGATGAATAGAAAATTCAATAGGAAAGTAAATTTTTTCATTGCTAAAGTTGTTCTTGAAAATTAAAATTTAAATTGATGCGATTTTTCAGAGGCTAAAAGTAAATCCGGCCCTTTTAATAATTTGATGAATATAGTTTACCCCAACAATATGCAAAAAAAGCTATTCCCTGCATAAACTAAGGTCACCGGGCCATTTTAACAAGCTGTAAAAATAATAATCTTCCCCGATCTTCATATCTCAAATTCCATTGATTTCCAACGATAATAATTCAAACGACAACATTTCGTTACTTTTACCCAAATTGGATATTTATGAATTTACTTCTAATATTAGCCGGAATTGTTGCCGGATTTTTAATCGGCTGGTTGTTTTCCAAAATTAAGAACCAAACTTCTGAGGCAGTTTTACTCGGCCGGCTGGCAGAATCAGAAAAAGAAAAAGCGACATTGAATGAGCGCACGCATCAACAGAAATTACTTTTAGACGCAGCCGCATTTAACATTGAAGCAGAAAGAAAAACCAATCTTGAATTAAACTGGAACAATGCACAGTTACAGGAATCGAATAAAAATTTTGCTGAGAAATTAGACTCGCAAAAAGAGCAGCTGGAAGGTTTGCAGAAAAAATTTCAGACAGAATTTGAAAACATCGCAAATAAAATCCTGGAAGAGAAAGGAAACCGCTTCACAGAGCAAAATAAAGTGAACATGGATATCATTCTGAATCCACTGAAAGAAAAAATTACAGACTTTGAAAAAAAGGTGGACAGCGCTTATAAAGCTGAATCGGCAGAGCGTAATTCATTGAAGGGTGAGATTAAAAGTCTGGTGGAATTAAATAAACAAATCAGCGAGGAAGCCATTAACCTGACGCGGGCACTGAAAGGTGACACGAAAAAGCAAGGGAACTGGGGAGAAATTATCCTTGAGAAAATTCTTGAACGCTCAGGCCTTGAAAAGGGAACAGAATATAAGACCCAGGAAAGTTTTGTCACCGATGAAGGCCGCAGGATTCAACCTGATGTCGTCATCATGCTTCCGGAGAATAAATTCATCATTGTAGATGCGAAAGTTTCACTGGTTGCGTACGAAGCCATGGTGAATTCAACTGATGAAGAGGAACGCAACAGGCAACTGGCACAGCACATATCCTCTGTGAAGAGTCATGTGAAAAATCTCGGAGAGAAAAAATACCACGTAGAAACCAAACTTGACACGCCTGATTTTGTACTGTTATTCATGCCTATCGAATCAAGTTTCAGCACAGCGATACAAGCCGATAATGAATTGTTTGCATATGCCTGGGATAGAAAAGTTGTGATTGTAAGTCCGACTACTCTACTGGCTACGCTGCGAACCATTTCTTCCATATGGAAACAGGAACGCCAAACAAAAAATGCGCTGGAGATTGCAGAACAGGGCGGAAAACTATTCGACAAGTTTGTATCGTTTGTGGATGACCTCACAGAAGTCGGAAAGAAAATGGACTCAGCAAAATCAAACTATGTTGAAGCCATGAAAAAACTTTCAGAAGGAAGGGGCAACCTCGTTAGCAATGCGGAAAAACTAAAGACATTGGGAGCAAAATCAAGTAAAAACCTTTCTCCGGGTTTACTCGAACGATCAGAAGACTTATCTTAAGCACATGTCATCAGGCCCATTAATTTATACAACCAGCCGTTCATTGATGACAACCCGTTACCTGTTGATTTGCACTTTTCTCTTTTTATCATCCTGTCTTGGCACAAAGGACCTTAGCGTGATAAATCTTTCCGGGCTTTACCGGAGTGATGACAATATTTTCAACCCTGAATTTCTTGTCACTCATCAGACCGACAGTACCTCAGAACTAAAAGTGTTGCTGAACACCAAAGAGTTTTTATTCAGCAGACAAAATGACGATCACTTTATGGCATTTTTTACGATTCAATACCGTCTCGCAAAAGGTGTTGAATCAATTAATGAATTACTCGACAGCGGAAGTGTATCTTTTCAGATCACGGAGGAAGAAAAAAACAAACAAAAAATATTTGAAATTCCTTTTCGCTTACCGGAAAGAAGTGAAATGTTGCTGCTGGTTACGATCAGGGACAATCAAAAAAATTTTAAAGAAGATTTTTACATTAACATTGACAATTCAGTTGAGCAAAGCCGGCAATCATTTTCATTCACAAAAAAAGGAGAAGTATATCCTTCATTTAAGAATTATATCAGTAATCATGATTCCATCAAAATTATTTACCGGAATTCATCAGTAAAGAAACTATTCGTGCGTGCCTATACCCGTACTTTCCCGCTGGCACCACCACCGTTCAGCTATGACGTAAGAGATGAGTTTGATTATTCGCCTGACTTTACTTTCACCTATGACCTGAATGATACAGGTTACCTCACGCTTCAGCAACAGGGGTTCTATCATTTCCAGGCAGACACGTCGGATAAAACCGGTTTTACGATTTATGTTTATCCCGGATCATACCCTGTCGTTTCATCACCGGAGAAAATGATTGAATGCGTGAGATACCTGACGACAAAACGTGAGTATGAGGAAATGAAATCCAATCCGAACAAAAAAGCAATAATGGATAAATTCTGGCTTGATCTCGGCGGCAATTCAGAAAGAACAAAACTGCTCATCAGAAAATATTATACGCGTATAAAGGAAGCCAATCAATACTTTTCTTCTTACACAGAGGGCTGGAGGACAGACCGGGGATTGGTGTATGTTGTATTTGGCAAACCGAATACGGTTTACAAAAGTTCTACTGCCGAAAGCTGGATTTACGGGACACCCAACAATTCCCTCTCCATTAATTTCTTTTTTACAAAAGTGATCAATCCATTTACTGACAATGATTTTATGCTCACGAGGGAAGCCTTACTTGAAGGAAGCTGGATGCGCGCTGTGGATGTATGGAGACAAGGAAGGGTGTATAATGATAATTAGCGGCTAAAGTTTCTGAAATTAAAGTGTGATTGGTATACTTTTTCATTTCTTTGTCGGGAATGAAAAACTACAGAGAACAAGATAACGGTAACGGGGAACAGATGATTTATGGAATCCGCCCCGTGATTGAAGCCGTGGAAGCCGGAAAAGAGATAGAACGGATATTTATTAACCGCCAGAGTACCAGTTCGCAGATGAAACACCTGAAGCAGGTACTTCGCGATCATGAGATTAACTGGCAGGAAGTTCCCATTGAAAAGCTGAGCCGCCTTACGAGAGCGAATCACCAGGATGTGATATGTTACATTTCGCAAATCAGCTATGCACCGGTGGATGAAATAGTTCAACGCACTTTCAACGAAGGAAAAACGCCGCTTCTGATTGTACTGGATTACATCACTGACGTGCGGAATTTCGGAGCCATTGCCCGTACTGCTGAATGTTGTGGTGCAAATGGAATTGTAATCCCTGCAAAAGGATCGGCACAGATAAATGCTGATGCCGTGAAGACTTCTGCCGGCGCGCTGAATATCATTCCGGTTTGCAAAGTTGACAATCTGAAAAATACGCTTCTCTATCTTAAAGAAAGTGGTTTAAAAATCTACGCTGCAACAGAAAAGGGAAAGAAAAATTCTTTTGACGCAGATTTCAAATCGCCCTGTGCAATAATTATGGGATCAGAAGATACAGGTATTTCAAATGACCTGCTGCGCCTGGCTGATGACTTGCTCAGGATTCCGCTCGTCGGACAAATTTCCTCTTTGAATGTATCTGTTGCCTGCGGAATGCTGATGCATGAAGTGTTGAGGCAAAGGAGTTCGTGAGTCATGTTAAAATATCAGTAATAATCCTAAAGTGACCCGGATCAATAATCCGGTTTATTTTTTTTTCGAAATTACTATTTGGAGTGATTTGGCAGCCCACAAATGTGCAGTACTTTAATCCACGCTGTTCAGCAAACTCCTTTTTTGAAAGTCCACTCTGTTTCCAATCTGAAATAATGCTTTCTTTTTCCTCGGCCGTCAACTTCTTTTTCTCTAAATTGCTCATGATATTTTTTTGAGCAGAGAAAAATGATGTCTAAGTGTAAATCAAGATGTACTTCGTCGGATGGTTACATTAAAGATACTATCAATCAGCATTATTAAAGAGTATGGGACTATATTGCCAAAATTTGACAATGCTGGTCATCATGCAACTTGTTAAAATTTCAGTATTTAATTAAAAAATCAATTTCTTCAGGAGTGTCATCTCTCTGCTGAAAAAATGAAAAAGAATTCCGAATATTTTTTATTATTTATTATTCTCATTGTTGGGTCATGGGTGCGTTTCCATAACCTCGGTGATATATCTTATTCCAATGATGAGTTAAGTGCATTGACCCGCGCACGCGTTGAGACGTTTCATGATCTCGTGGAGAAAGGGATTAAAGTTGATGGACATCCGGCGCTGGTTCAAACCATGATCTGGTTTACCATTCATCATTTCAGTGATTCACCTTTTACAGTTAGATTTCCTTTTGCAGTTGCAGGTATTATTTCAATATTTCTGCTTTTTCTTCTTGCCAAAAAATGGTTTGGAATGGCAACGGGTTTATTGTCGGCAGCAGCAATTGCCACATTACAGTTTCCGGTATTGTATAGTCAGGTCGCGCGACCCTATGCGATAGGTCTCATGTTTTCCCTTGCGCTCGCATATTTCTGGACGCGCCTTGTATTTGACGAAAAGAAAAAAAGCTACGTAATCATCGCTTATATTCTGGCGTCTGCCGGTTGCATTTACACGCACTATTTTTCATTTATGCTGGCGGGAATTACAGGAATCAGCGGTTTGTTTTTTTTAAAGAAAAAAAATATCGTCCCATACGTCATTTACAATTGCATTCCACTGCTGCTTTTTATTCCATCTATCTCAATATTCAGGCAGCAATTCGGCTATGAAGGGATTGGAGGTTGGCTTCCTCCTCCTGATGGAAAATTCCTTGAACGATTTATCTTTTACATTTTTAATGAATCGTGGCTGGTTACCATTGTGCTGATTCTAACGCTGATCCTCTCTGCCATTTTCAACTTCAGGAAATCAGGATGGACAAAATTTCATTCTCTTTCACTGATCTGGTTCTTTGTCCCATTCCTTATTGGATATGTATATTCCATCATAAAGGCACCGGTGCTTCAATATTCAACATTGCTTTTTTCATTTCCGTTCCTCATTATTTTTGTCTTCTCATTTATTAATGAAGAATGGTCCACAAAAAAAATATTGATGATCTCTGTATTCATCATGCTTGCAATGGGGACATACAGCACTGTTTTTGAAAATAAATATTTTAAAACAAATCATTTTGGTGTATTCAAAGAGCTTGCAGAAAAAACAAAACAATGGGATGAAAAATATGGAAACAATAATATCATCAAACTATTTTCATTGAGCAATCCGGAATACATCAATTACTATTTCAGACGACTGGAACATGATCCGCATATTTCAATTTATACAGACGATGAACAAACGAAGTATGGCGTTTTAAATTCACTTCTTGATACATCTACTGCTGAATATTTTGCTTATGCCTGGACCAATGCCGTTCATTTTTATGAAACTCCGGCGCTCATTCAGGAAAAATATCCTGTTATCGCAGAGCGGGATACATTTTTCAACTCAGAAATCACATTGTTCAAAAAAGGAACTGCGTCAAACGATGATGTGTCCATTTCTGAATCAGATCTTGAGAGTAACAGCTGGGGTTATGAAACCGACCGGCAGAATGATGAGGTGGCACACTCCGGATTGTATTCTCAGAAAATGGATGAGAAAATGGAATACAGTATAAGCTACAGCACTGAAATCACGAATCTCCATCTTAGCAAACAGGAATTGATTAAAGCTGAAGTATGGTTTTATTTCACTGACACAATCAAAGACGCAACACTTGTAATTTCATTTTTGAAAAAGGGCGAGATGTACTCCTACAAATACACATTCCTCAGGAATTTTGAAAGCGGAAAAAATAAATGGCAAAAAGCAATTTTATTTTCTGAATTGCCTGACGAAGAATGCGAAATGAGGATTTATGTATGGAATCCAAAAGGCGAAACATTTTACATTGACGACTTTTCAGTAAAACGTATTCAGCGAAGTAATCTATACCGGCCGTGAGAATCAATAAAAAATATTTCTAATCTGCTGCAACAGCTCCTCCCTTATAAAGCTGCATACGGTATTTCAAAGAAGGTGATTGAATAAATACGCCAAGCCCAAGTTTGTCCCATATATCATCTACACGCTGAATCGTTTTTTCATCAGAAGCAAGAATGTTCGGCCAGTCACGCTGGAATCCATCAAACGCTTTCGTCTTGCGTGTTGCATCAAGAATCAAATGCGAAACTTCTCCGGAAGCTTTCCCGGGTATCACAAGGTGGTCGCGACGGGGGTCCACATTATTTGAAAACCTCCAAACAGCATCAGCCGTATCCTGAATATCCATCATGAGATCCAGAAAAATAATCACTTTCACATTTCTAAATTCTTCAGTTGAGGCAATCTTCTCCCCTGCTTCCTTCACATGATTAATTTTACTTTTTTCTATTGCAACAAAAACCAGTGATATCCCCTGCTCGATCAATGAAGTATTCATCGCTTTAACTTCAGGGAAACGGGAATAAATATTTTCAAAATTTATTTTCATTCCATTATTGCCGGAATCATTATTGGCGATTGGTACCTGATTCTCCTCTTCAGGTAATTTTTTTGTTCCATCAATACCGATCTTTCCGCCGAAAGCCATTACAGAACAGGAATGATCAAGTACATCAACAGGACCTTGCGTAAGAATGAGATCCGTTGAAGCATTAAAATTTTTCGATACGTATTGCGCGACCTCCTTTGGATTGTGAACATTAACGTCACCATCCACCACAATCATCATTTTTGTAAACATCATCTGCCCCGCTCCCCACAATGCATGCATGACTTTAATGGCCTGACCGGGATAATCTTTTTTTATTTTGACGATAACAAGGTTGTGAAACACACCTTCAACCGGCAAATTCATGTCAACAATTTCAGGCACCATCGTCATTTTAATAGGCATCAGGAATATCCTTTCCGTTGCCTTTCCAAGCCATGCATCCTCTTGCGGCGGAATACCCACAATGGTTGCGGGATATACAGCATCTTTCCTGTGGGTGATACATGTAATGTGAAACCGCGGATAAAAATCGGCGAGAGAATAATAACCGGTATGGTCGCCAAAAGGACCTTCAAGAATATATTCTTCAGCAGGATCAATGTATCCTTCAATAATAATATCTGCATCTGCAGGAACTTCCACGTCTATTCCATATTTTTCCTTTGTCAGCGTCAGACATTTCACCAGTTCCACTTTTTTCTTTCTGATAAAACCTGACAGCATGTACTCATCAACGCCGTCAGGAAGCGGCGCTGTTGCAGCATATGAATTTGCCGGATCTCCGCCAAGGGCTACAGCTACAGGCATTTTCTTGCCAAGTTTTTTATACTCTTTAAAATGCCGGGCGCTTACTTTATGCCTGTGCCAGTGCATTGCCGTCAGGTCATTGGAAAAAACCTGCATCCTGTACAGTCCAACATTCCTGATTCCTGTAAGCGGATCCTTGGTATGAATAATTGGCAGCGTAAGAAACGGCCCACCGTCTTCAGGCCAGCACTTCAGCACCGGAAATTTTGTGATGTCAGGATTTTCCATCACTACCTGCTGACATTCACCTCTTCCGGAAATCACTTTCGGCATCCAGGAACCGATTGAATTCAATGCAGGTAACATCTTCAGTTTCTCCATTACAGATTCTTTCGGACCGGTGAGTTGATGAAACAATTTTTCAACTTCCCTTCCAATGTCGTCAAGGGAATTTACACCCAATGCCATGGCCATTCTTTTTTCAGAGCCCATGGAATTGATAAGTACAGGAAATGCAGTTCCGGTATTTTCAAAAAGTAAAGCAGGACCGTCATGTTTTGAAATGCGATCTGTAATCTCTGCAATTTCAAGTTCCGGGTTTACATATTCTTTTATCCTGACAAGCTCCCCCGCTTTTTCAAGTGCCCTGATCCAGTCTTTGGTATTTTGATACATGCGGCAAAGTTAATCTGTTAAAGAGAAAACAGCATTGCTATTGTAGAAAAGAATACGGAAAATTAAAAGGCCTGACATGTATAGAATGTTCAGAAAATAATCCGCTAATAAGTGTTGGATGCTATCACAAACCTGGCCCTCAATATTCTTGTCCCATCCCATATCTGGATAACATAAATACCCTCTGAAAGATCCCGAACATCAATAGTTGCTTCTTGATAATTTGACGAATGATCAGTCAGGATGTAAATCGCAGGAACAACTTCTTCTCTTGTCATATTGTAAATCGAGTACTGACAGGGTTCACTTCCACGATTATTCAACTGATTATTTATCACTCTTATTTTGATTTTTTCTGATGCCGGATTTGGAAAAACTTCAACTCTGTTTTCAAATTCCATATTTAATACTTCTGTATGAACATCATTCAGAACCGCTTCCAGTTCACATCCGTTACTGTCAGCACAAACGACACTGTAATCACCATCAATTGCAGCCACATAAAAATAATCAGTTGCGCCGTTCAAAATACTGCCATTGAAATACCATTGATATGTTACAAAGCCCTGAAGTGAATACAGGGTGTCATTGCCTTGCGTAATGCTTTGGGCCATGGTCAGTGGAAAAACAGTTATATAATCCGGTAATATTAAAGTGTCAGCGGAAAAATAATTTCCCGTGATGAGCACTACATCATAATTTCCCGGGTTTGTATAGCAGATGGTAGGTGGCATTGAATCCGTACTTGATGATGGCATCCCTCCCGGAAAACTCCACTGGTAGTTGATTGAATTATAGGAAAGGTTTGTGAAATTGGTACAACTCCCCGGACAAATCTGAACATCCATTGATACAAAACCCGACAAAGGCCATAATGTACTATCACAGAATTTTATAATCCAGTAATCATTAAACCCTCTCGAATCCTGAGTTTTATAACCACCGATTCCTGCACTTGTAGGAACTGTTACCTCATAGCATCCATCAGGCGACTGGATTACAAATCCTGTTTCATCATGCCCCGTAGTAAATATCGTCTGGTCCCATTCTTTCATTCCCAAAGAATCAGTTTTAATCAACCAGCATTGTTCAACTCCAAGATTATTTTCAGTCTTATCACCACTCACATTTGAATAGGTTGTTCCTGTAATCATCAGGCCTGAATCATTCGTCTGAAAAATATTTCCGAAACCATCTTCTATATCAGAGCCACCAAAATCCCTGTCCCATAATTTATTTCCTGCAGTATCAATTTTCACAATCCAGAAATCCTGAAAACCCTTTGTGTCTTCACTCTTATCACCATCAATCGGAGAATCGGACCATCCGCCGACAACAAAATTTCCGCCATAGACAGATTGAATTCCCGAAGGAACATCTACCCCACTTCCGCCTAAAGTTTTATCCCATATTTTATTTCCGGCAGAATCAATTTTCACCAGCCAATAGTCATTACTACCCCTGGAATTTTCAGTTTTATCTCCGCTGCTGTCAGATGCAGATGTTCCGCAAAGTATAAACCCTCCATCCGGCAAGGCGGCCATGCCGGTTAAATTATCTGTCATACTGCCACCATAACTCCTGTCCCACATTTTGTTACCGAGAGAATCTGTTCTCACCACCCAGTAATCACTCATTCCGTTTGATGTATCTGTTTTATCACCTGTGGCGCCCGACAACGACCAGCCTCCGAGTAAGAAACCGCCATCAGAAGTTTGCAATACGCTGAACATCTCGTCATAGTCATCACCACCAAAACATTTGTCCCACATTTTATTCCCGGCAGAATCTGTTTTCACAATCCAGAAGTCAAAAATTCCCCGTGAAATTTCGGATTTATCTCCTCCAATTCCGGATTCAGAATAGCCACCAAAAATAAATCCTCCGTCTTTTGTTTGTTGAATAGCAGTAAGCAAGTCACTGGATGTACCTCCAAAACGCAGGTCAAATTGTTTGGCGCCACTTGTATCCGTTTTCACAATCCAGTAGTCGTACCCTCCCCATGAAGGCTGACTTTTATCGCCTGTAGCACCGGACACAGAATAACCGGCCATCATAAATCCACGGTCTTGGGTAAGTATAAAACAAGTTGTACCATCGGCATTGTCGCCACCATATCGAAAATCCCAGATCGGTCTCAAGGGACCCTGAGCATGCACGCCATTAATAAAAAAAATGCTTATTAAAAATAAATAAAATCCTGTTTTAAAAATAGCTGCTTCACTTCCGGAGAAAAGGAGATAACGTGAAAAAAATTTAGCTATATAAGTAACCACACCCCAAACCTACATGATTTTTCCGAATAGCAGAAGGAATGGATGAAAATCATACTGTGAAAAGGAGTAAAATAATTTTTTGTTTTCTTTGGATAAGAATCGCTTTTTTGAAAATTATAGACGAATTATTCCATCACCGGAAGCCGAAAATTCATTTGATTAAATGAAAATGCGCATTGAAAACAAAATTATTGTTTATAAAATGAATCAAACATTGATATAATATTTAAAAATTATGTCTGATTCAAGTTAACAATCTTTATTTTGCGGAGCCATTCAATAAGGGTATTTCACTACGCAATAGCGTGAATGAAGGATTACAGAAATCAAATAATATATCAAAATAACTCCCGGGGTGAATATCGAACTTTATAATAAAGTATCAATTGAAAACAGCAAACGGTTGACGAAGGCATACAGCACGTCGTTTTCATTTGCCATCCGGTTGCTGTCTCCAAAAATCAGGGAGGGTATTTATGGTATTTATGGATTTGTCCGGCTTGCAGATGAAATCGTTGACACCTTTCATCATTACGATAAAAAGTTACTGCTGGATAATTTTGAAAGTGAAGTGAATCACGCTCTGGAGCACAAAATCAGTCTGAATCCGGTGCTTCAGAGTTTTCAGTTGACGTTTCATAAATACAATATCAGCATGGATCTGGTGAATGCATTTCTAAAAAGTATGCGTCAGGATCTGTATAAATCAACATACAACGAAGAAGAGTATCTGAATTATATTTATGGCTCTGCCGATGTGGTAGGTCTGATGTGTCTGAAAATATTTGTTGATGGTGATGAGGCAGAATACATGCGACTGAAGAAACCGGCCATGAGCCTGGGCTCTGCATTTCAGAAAGTAAATTTTCTGAGAGACATCAGGAATGATTATGAGCACCTTGCCCGAACTTATTTCCCTGGTATTGACTTGAATAATTTTACCACAAATGACAAAGCGCTCATCATCGCTGAAATAAAAAATGATTTTAAATCTGCGTATAGTGGAATACTGGAGCTGCCCAAAAAAGCACAACTCGGTGTTTACATTTCCTATGTTTACTATTATAAACTGTTAAAAAAGCTGGAGGGCACGCCACCCGGTGAAATCATGCACCGCAGAATAAGAATACCGAACTACAGGAAAATCAGTCTTATCGCTTACAGTTGGTGCAGCCATAAAATTTTATTCAGGTAGCCGGAAACACTTTTATATTTATGTCGCTTTACCTTTTTCTTGACCTTGCCGCTATTGCGATTCCATTTGCCTTCAGTTTTGAAAAACGTCTTGAATTTTACAAGATGTGGAAATCTGTTTTCCTTTCCATTTTTTTTGTTGGTGCTGTTTTTATCCTTTGGGATGCCGGGTTTACAAAAATAGGTGTGTGGGGATTTAATGAAAAATATTTGTCGGGTATTTATCTTTTGAATTTACCTCTTGAAGAATACCTTTTTTTTATTTGCGTTCCCTATGCAAGTGTATTTACATTCAAGGTAATTTCAACACTTATTCCGGGATTTTTAATTCCCGACAGGCTGATCCGTCTGCTGGTACTGGCTCCGGCAACATTGCTGTTGATTGCAGGAATTTTATTTCATTCCAGGTTATATACTTCGTCTGCATGTATAGTGGCATCTTTATCTTTATTTACTTCCTATTATTTTTTCAGAGATTTTCTTTCTCATTTTATACTCAGCTATGCCATTATTCTCATTCCATTTTTTATCATGAACGGAATCCTCACAGGATCCTTTATTGATGAAGAAGTGGTATGGTATAACAATACCGAAAACCTGGGAATAAGAATACTTACGATACCTGTTGAAGATGCCTTTTACGGACTGGCACTTATCATCTGGAATGTAAACCTCACCGGCTACTTCCGAAAAAAGTTTATATAAAGTAAAAGCTGCCTTACGGGGCAGCTTTTTCGTCTCGACAATATCTTTGGTTTAGTTTAGTGATAAGTCAAGAAACGATTTTTAAAATCTTAGTTGGCAAAAACAATATCTTCCGGTTTAATTTCATTGTCTTCGCACATCACTGCAGCACGTTCAATCACGGCCTTTAGTTCGCGGACATTTCCCGGCCATTTATAATCTGTCAAAAACTTTTGACATTCCTTCGAAAGTGCTATTTGTGGAAGGCGATTCTCCTTACAAAATTCAGAGAGAAAACTTTTTGAGAGCAGGATTACGTCATCACCACGTTCAAACAATGGCGGAAGGTGTATCAGAAATCCCTGCAGGCGATAAAATAAATCTTCTCTGAAGCGCCCTTCTTTTACCTCTGTGGCGAGGTTTCTGTTGGTGGCGGCAATCACACGCACGTCAAGCTTTATGGCTTTATTACTACCAATACGTGTCACTTCCTTTTCCTGCAACACGCGCAATAATTTGGTCTGCATCAGCAAATCCATCTCTCCAATTTCATCAAGAAAAATAGAACCTTCATTTGCTTCTTCAAATTTTCCAAGTCTCTTGTCACGCGCATCGGTAAAGGCCCCTTTTTCGTGACCGAATAATTCGCTTTCGATCAGATCCTCAGGAATTGCACCCATGTTCACGGTTACAAATGGTTTGCGTCCGCGCGGAGAATTGTAGTGTATCGCTTTTGCTACAAGTTCTTTTCCCGTTCCGGATTGTCCTGTAACCAAAACCATGATACCGCTCTTCTCTACCTTCTGAATCATCTTCAGCGTTTTGAGTACAGCAGCACTGTTTCCAAGTATGTTGGTGTATTTGTTCCGGTCTAATATCTGATCCTGCAATGTTTCCACTTCCTTCTTCAGGTAAACATTTTTGCAGGCATTTTTTACGGCATTCTCTATATTGACCAGGGCTCCTTCATTTTTAATGATGTAGTCAACAGCTCCCTTTTTATAGGTATTGATTACCACATCAATCTTTTCCTGTCCGCTCACCATGATACACTGTATGGCTTCATTGTGATTTTTTATTTTCTCAAGAAGCTCTTCACCGTTCATTCCCGGCAGTAAATAGTCAATGGTAACGATGTCAGGATTCTGATTCAAATTGTTCAGGCATTCATCCGGAGTCAGAAAATGAGTGACCTCAATTGTTTCCATTTTTTCCAACGATGTTTTAATCAGGTTACCCAGAAACGGATCATCATCCACTACAAATATCTTTACCATAATTTTTAAGTTTTAATTCAACAATCCTTTTAAGATAAACAGACCTGTTTTGTTTCATGATCAGGGATAATTCCACTTACATTGTGACGCCATTTCTTACACTTTTATTACATCATTATTTCTGATAATAGTTAATAGGAAAAACTACAAATGAAAAGCCGACTCATACTCCTGACCCTGGTCTTTTTCCTGCTCACACCAGCCTGGATGCGCCTTGCATGGGAATTCACCCCCCGTAAGGTCATGAACCTCATGATTGTTGACAAGACGGTATTAAATACCAGCAGTGTAAAACACAGGAGCGTGAACTGGATTCTGGACCATGAGAAGTATATCAAAAGCGACAGCAATTACTACCAGATTGACAAAGATTATTACGGTTTTTTTCCCGGAGAGAATGAAAATTATACCACAAGAGACTTTGACAACATGAGTGACGAAGAGCTTGACAGTACCGCTGATCATAATGATGCTATTTATTTTACAGATACGTATGGCGTATTTGTTAATGAATGGTATAGACACAGGGATATCCATGATGAATCACACAGCATCTATGGAGGACTTTCAGAAAAAGATATGAAGATGATGGGTAAAATGAAAGCCAGAAAAAAACTTATCCTTACCGAATTCAACATGATCGGAATGCCTACTCCCACCGACGTCAGGTTGAATTTTGAAAATACATTTCGCATCAAATGGTCAGGCTGGATGGCACGTTCAATTACAAGTCTTGATACCGTTGATAACCCCGATCTGCCAAAATGGATTATCAGGTCGTACAAAAAATCGCACAACAACCACTGGGATTTTAAAAATGCCGGCATGCTCTTCATTCATGAAAACGGAACAGTAATTATTTTAGAGCAGGGAAAAGAACTTGCAACAGCAATTCCAACCATTGTTACCGACAAACAAATTCAATCCCGTTTTGGTGTTCCCGGAAGTATTATTTATCCCTACTGGATGGACATCTGGGAAAATCAAACCGACAGTAATTCTGTCCAGGCAAGTTATATCATCAACACGACGTCATCAGGACTTGCCCTGTTGAATGCGAATAAAATTCCTAAAATATTTCCGGCCATCATTGAGCACCGTGGTGACTACAGGTTTTTTTATTTCTGCGGCGACTTTGCAGACAATCCAACAAAATTCAGGTTTGCCAAACTCAGCGGAATCACCGGGCTGAAATTCCTGATGTACAATGCCAAAGATGAAACGGACAGAAACCGGTTCTTCTGGGAATTTTATTTACCGATGATGCAGAATATCCTTGGCGACTATTACAATGAACTTCCTATGGTAAGACGGTTGTCAATGATCAGATAAATCCTCTTCGTCAGCCTTTTAATTTTCTCACGTCAACTTCGCTCATCAATTTATTTTCTCCTATTAAAAAACCGGCGAGATGTTTTGCAAAATAAGGTGCAAGCAGACAACCTTTTGTTCCAAGCCCATTGAAGATGCCAATTTGAGAATGCTCAGGATGTAATCCTAGAAAAGGCCTCCTGTTTTTTACTGTCGGTCTGATACCTGCTTTGTGATCAACTACGTCGAAGGGAACTTTTAAAATGGATTTTACCTGGTTGATCAGAAAATCTTTTGCTTCTACTGTAGGTAAAATATTGTCAATATTCCAGACATAAGTAGATCCTACCCTGAATAATTTATTTCCCAGAGGCAGAATAAATATTTTACTGTTTAAAATGTGATGCAGTTCCATTTCCGCTTTGATGGTGAGTATTTCCCCTTTGGAAGGAAGAAAAGGAAGATGATTCCAGAATGGATTATTCATCGTTTCCACGCCTTCACAAAAGATGATTTTATCTGCAATACAGGTATTGTACTCAACGCCGGTTTCAGTTAACCTTAAATTACCACGGCCAAATTTCTCTTCAAGAAGCCATTCATTTTCTTTCAGGTATTTTCTAAAAGTATTCAGAAGCATTTGAATATCTATTCTGGATGATCTGTTTACGGTAATACTTTTGAAATAGGGATGCAGATATCCGTCATATTGTACTCCCTCATTTACATTCCCAATAAATGATGATAGTTCCTTTTCTCCGCTCCTTGCCAACCAGTCATTATACTCTTTGGGCGACGAGAGTAATTCAAGTACAGGAAGAGGATAAAATATCTTAACTCCAAAATATTCTTCAATCTCCTTAAATGTTCCCTCCGCTTCCCCAAGCAACTCTTCAGCCATCCACGTCTTTACTATCCTGCGACCGGTAACGGGGTGTATTATTCCTGCTGCAACCTGCGAGGCGGTTGATTCATTTTTTTTATCAACGATGATAAATGATTTTTTATTTTTGATCAGGAACCACGACAACAATGTGCCTGCAAGCCCCTGCCCGACTATAATAAAATCTACTTTTTTCAAGTTCAGGGTTTCTTTCCTGTAAATGCCACCATTGCAATCCGGTCGCCGTTTGCACTTGCTGAAATGCGGTAAAAATCACCAAGCTCTGCAGAAAAATCAGCGATCTCAGACCAGTCCTTACCGTCGAAGGTCTTATACTGATATAGTTTTCCTTTGCTACCCATTAGAAATGAACCATCAGGCATGATTGCAAAGTCTTCGCTGCCGGGCAACGTTGAAACTACTTTTTTCTTTTCTCTTGATTGAATATTCATTTCAAATATTCCCCACTCATTTTCATTTTGTTTGATAACGAAATACATGCTTTTCTTGTCTGGACTCAGTTTCATACACCGCCCGATGTCACTTGCCACAAGCTCCCTTGTAACAGTTTTAATGTTCAGTATCTGCAACGTCATAGCATCCCCGAGTATAAACATGGCAAGCGATGTATCATTCAGCCAGCAATAGTATCCGATTGAATCTGATCCTTTAAATTGTTTGGCGTTTTTTATATTTCCTACCGGCAAAGTATAAAACCGCTGTCCGGTATCAGCGTCAACCCTTACTACAGAAATATTCTTTCCGTCAGGAGAAAGCATTGGTGAATATTCGCTTTCAGCTGTTTGGGTCACGGGAGATATTATTTTATTGGCAAAGTTGTAAGAGAAAATATCTGCCTGTGTTGTATCAGGGACAGCTACAAACAAAAGTGATTTTCCGTCAGGCATGAAGAATGGTTGGTTGTCATATCCCGTGCGACTTGTTATGTTCAACGGCTTTGAAAACTCTAATTTCCCATTCTGTATTTTTACATCACTTATGAAAATGTCTGTTTCAGGAAGTTGTGCAAATGATGATATGGTAAAAAGCAATAAGGACAGGCAAATAATATTTTTCATCTCTGACTTGGTTTAATACTTCAATTAATTTCGGTTCTGAAGTTCATAATCTTCTTTCAATTTCATTTTTCTTCTGCGGATTCAGGTCAATTGAAACATCAATACTGTCAATTTTATCTTCTACAAAACTCTTGCTACTGGTAAATCCCCGTACAACAGTCAATACATTTTCTTCGAATGACAGCACCTTCATGGAATCCAGTTTGCCATTAAAATTTACATCCCTTGCGATTGTTTTATGGAACATTCCGTTTTTCTGAATGAGTTTATATGATGCCGGGCCGGAATCCTGAGTGAACGTAGTGCTTTGCCTTTCAAGGAAATAATTATCCCGTACAGAAATAAGATTTGAATGTTGGGCGAAATTTGCCGTCAGCAGAAAATTAAGCATTGAAGATGGGGAAACAATAAAAACAAAAACAGAAAGGCAAAAAATTCCGAAATAAATTTTCAGCACCAAATGGCTTTGTGTTCCCAGTGCCAGTCCACCGGTAATGATTCCCGAACAAAAGAATACTAAGAATGAAAGATACCTGGGCGAATCCTCAGTATTGGTAAATACATTGAAAATAAAAACAATGCCAAAGATAAGGTGCATTGATGCCAGTATTCTGAACCAGCCGGCGCCTAACTTTTTTCCTGTAAATAAAAGTGCAAGGGCGACAATATTTGAAAGAATGAAACTAACAATTGCAACATATAAGAGCATGAAGCAAACGTAGGAAAAAAAGCGTCAGGAAAATGCAACATACAGCAACAGGGGGGCACCTGCAGTCGCATTCTTTGCTATCGGAATAATGGATCTGTATATGTAGAAAGCAAGAAAAAGGCTTTTAGCAAATCTATCTCTTTAATTTTTTATCAGTTTCTTAAATGCTAAATTGCCATCACAATTTATCCTGATAAAATATATTCCATCGGCCAATTCACCTACATTCAGTGCAACAGAATTCTTGCCTAAAACAGTTTTCGGGTTTATCATTTTGATTAATCGGCCGGTTTCATCAAGGATTTCAATAGCAGTATTCCCGACTTTTTTCAATGTAAATTGAAGTGAACTGTATTCTGAAGCCGGATCTGGAAATAAAATAATGCCGGAAATATTTGATTTAATATTTGAGATGGCTGTAAGTGATGGTGGTGTACAATCGCAGGTTTGCAATTCCTGATGAGCATTGTAAAAATTTCTAACACGATCTACAGCACTTTTCAATGAATCCACGGATGCCACTTGTCCGCCTGAATCAGTACGTGCATATACATAAGCATAATCTATACAGACCTCTTCGCCGGGCAATAAAGAAAACGGTCCCATTGATGCAACACCTCTCCTGCTGCCGGGTAGATTTCCGGCCGATACTTCATCCCACATTGCTTCTGGAATTCCATTCGTACCCCAAAAGTAAGGATCAGAATTTCCGGGGAACATAAAATCTGCAAGGTCAGTTGTACCACCGGGCCCCATGCCCTTGCCATTTCCACCATAAGTTAAATGAGAAGTATTTTTCCAGAAACTGCGCATATATCCGTATAAATCAGTTTGAAAATTCGGGTTGCCGGATATTGAATCATTGTTATTATTGTAATACATGAAATTGGTCATTGGAATCCTTTCCGGGGAAAGATAGTCCGGAACAATTGAATCCCCTGACTGTGTATGAAATAAGGTGCAATCAACACAACTGTCTCTGTCATTATCAATATTGTCACCGATCTCTGCGTCAATTCCCCTCAAGAAAACTATACCCTGTGCAGGCGGATTAAATCCATAACCATTAGACCCTTCATCATTTGCGTCTCCATTGTAGACATAATACATATTACGTTGAACATCACAAGCAATATAATCGTCATTGCTACTTCCTAATTTGAAATCAGTCCAGCTTCCGATGTATGCACTGTCAATACTCGTCGTTGTATTTTTATTGATTATTTTATAATTGAGAAAGATTGAATTATTCAGATAAGAATCTTGCGATTGAAAAGCATAAGCCATTCCATGAATTTCAACGCCCACGGGAAATAGTTGCGACTGAGAAACTACTCCTGCATTAAAGATAAAATATACCGCCTGATCTCCCTTAATGCATGGATAATCGCCATCATGAAAATTATATTTACCATCGTGGTTTACGTCGACAAAAGGTGCAATCAAATGATCCTGGAATAGCGTGGAGTCTCCAGTGCCGGGCCAGGCTTGAATTCCATTAGGAACAAGATAATTAGAATTAGGGAATCCATTATTAAACTCTGAAACGAATGTATCAATTTCAAGTCTGCTTACTTTCCACACCCTGTTCCAAAAAATAGTGTTGGTATCGCATGGCAATGGGCCGGGGAAGAAATCATTCCGGATTTGATGATTGGTTTGTGCTGCCACTCTCAGATTGTGGGAATTATCGTAACCGGCTATCCACAATCCTCCATCAAAAATAGTCTGCTTCCCACTTCCGATCGGAACTTCGAAACCATTGGTTAAAGAATCACCTCCACACAATTCTCCGTTAGAATAGAACCTTGCGTTTACATTATTTACATCAAGAAAATCAAAAGTCTGAGCGCTCAAATCAAGAGCGGAAAATAAAAGGAATAATAATGCTAAAGTTTTCAAGTGGATGAAATTTGTATTCAAAAATACATCCGTTCTGCGAAATTGCAATAACATATTCGCCGGAAAGTATACAACTCTACCGGTCAAAAAAACATAAAAAAAAATATTTTACTCCTGATATCTTTTATGAAACCTTCTCCTCAACGATCATCCTGAATCCTTTTCCATGCAGGTTCATGATGTTAATGTTCGGGTCATCCTTCAGGTATTTACGCAACTTGGTGACAAATACGTCCATGCTGCGCGCTGTAAAATAGTTGTCGTCTCCCCAGATGTCCTTCAGCGCTTTTGACCTGGGTAACAAATCATTTTTAAAAAGACACAGCAATTTCAAAAGGTCGGCTTCCTTCGGAGAAAGACGTTGCTCCTTTCCGTCAGCTGAAATGATGCGGTGGTCATAATTAAAATGGTATTTACCGATATCAAATTCTTTCTGACTTGGATCCACTCCCCTGTCGTTGCTGCGTTTTAAAATAACTTTTAACTTATAAAGCAACACCTCTGAGTCGAATGGCTTTGTAATGTAATCATCTGCTCCCACCTGAAATCCGGTGAGCATATCTTCTTTCATGGTTTTCGCAGTAAGAAAAATAATGGGTACCTGCTCATTCTTTTCCCTGATTTCCCTGGCGAGGGTGAATCCGTCTTTGCGCGGCATCATTACGTCGAGGATACAAACATCAAAGTTTCCTTTAATGAAAGTTTCATAACCTGCAAAGCCGTCGGTGCTAAGCTTCACTTCGTAGTCGTTCAGTTCCAGGTAGTTTTTTAAAACAGATCCGAAGTTGGGGTCGTCTTCGACAAGTAGGATTTTTGATTTTAGCATGGGAGAGATTTGAGATATTGAAAATGAGATGTGAGATGAGATGAAATGAAATGAACGTTATGATAAATGAGGAATAAATACTTCGAACGTACTGCCTTTACCGGGATCGCTCTTTACATCAATCCAGCCCTGGTGCTGCTCTACAATGGCTTTTACATAACTCAATCCAAGTCCAAAACCCTTGATGTTATGGATATTCCCTGTGGGTACACGGTAAAATTTTTCAAATATTTTCTTTAAGGTATCACGTGACATTCCCATTCCATTGTCCTTCACCTTAATCAAAATGCCATTGGTAACGTCTTCTGTCGAGATCAGGATGGAAGGCTTATCCGGTGAATATTTATTGGCGTTGTCGAGAAGATTGAAAATCACATTTGACAAATGCAAAGCATCAGCCCTGACCATTGGCAATGTGGCATTTAATTCTGCTGACAAATTTCCTTCTCTCGATTCAACCTGAATTTTTATCAGGTCAACGGCCTGAAAAATAATTTCATGCAAATTGACTTCTTCCTTTCTTAAACTCAGTTCGTCCTTTTCAATCTGTGCCATCTGAAGTACGTGTTCAACCTGGGCATTCATCCGCTTGTTCTCTTCCCTGATAATCCGGGTAAAATATTCCATCTTCTCGGTATCAGCAATCACTTTAGGGTTTCTCAGAGAGTCTGCAGCAAGAGATATGGTTGCAATGGGAGTTTTAAACTCATGCGTCATGTTATTGATAAAGTCACTCTTGATATCTGATAATTTCTTCTGACGAATGATGACCTGTATCGTGTACATAAACACAAATAGGATGATCAACGTGAAGAGAGAAGACCCTGCCAACATGAGCCACAGTGACGACAATACGAAAGAAATACTGTTTGGAAAACTGATGACGAGGTAATTGGGTTTTGAAAACAGGTCGTTTGGAAAAAGTTGCGTCCGGAACTTTGATTTTAAAATGTTATCTGATTTTATTTCCGGGCAACTGCTCAGCAACATTTTATTGCCATCATTATTTGTAACGCAGTAATCATAGACCAGCGGAATGCCCCGGTTCCGCAACTCATTTGAAATAATGGTATCCAGCTCACATCCGTTTAAGCGATCTTTAATATTGGGTTCATTACTTACGAATTCCCTTGCCCAGTCAGCCATCAACTGATTCATCTTTTCAACTTTGGCCTTCAGTTTCTCCTCGCTTCTTCTGATGGTGACCTCAGCTGAATCATTATAAATACGGGTAACTTCAGAGGTGCGGATCCTTCGCGAGCTCGTTGAATCAGAGTGGTAAAAATTTTTATGGTGATACCTTAATATAGTCTGGTTGCTTCCCGGCCGGTGAAATTCTATATTGATGTCAGCATTGTCAAGGTCTGCAAGTACCGGTGGCGGCCGGTTGGGTGTTGCGGGAAAATCCGGAAATACAATGTCTGTATCGCTGATGCTGATGGGCATGATCAGCGCCGAATCATGAACAAGAATATTGGTTACGTGGGAAGGATCAGCAAAAGTAACCAGCTTCTTATTCATCATTGAAAATGTTTCCTGCGTTTCAATCCTGTCCACAATGGCATTCATGGCCTGGTTCACCGTTTGTTCAAATTGCTGCTCCTTCAAATGGATATCATGTGAGATCCAGTAAACCTGCAAACAGATGATACCAATAAGCGCCACGCTCATCAATGCTATCACCCACCTGATTCTGTTCTTCTTCATTTGCGAACAAAGTTAGCAGCACCTTAACAGTTCAAAAATACTTTAACCCAACATTAACAGAGTTTAACCGCCCATTAACCTCATGGGAAAAGGCCTCACACTATTTTTGTTTCACTAAAAAATCTTCCAATGAAAACAATCGTTCATCACAAAAAGGAATTTCTGGCCTGGATCGTCCTCGTTTGTGCCCTGGCCCTTTTCAGCGTTTCTGTTTCATTTGCACAGAATAAAAAAGAGGACCACAAATCTGAAATCAAAATTAAGATTCAGAAGGATGAAAACGGAAAGAAGACTAAGCTGGACACCACCATTACCTCCGACCAGCTACCGGCTCTCAAAGAATACTTAAAAGACCTGGACATAGATTTTGATGCGGACATGCATAGTGGTAAAAGCGGAGGAAATATGAGGATGCATTTCAAACATCCTGAGATGAGTGATCGTGACCGCAAGGCATTAAAAAAAGAAATGGAAGGTTTAAGAAAAGAACTGGATGGGCTGGGGGATGAAATGAAAGACCTCCACATTGAGATGCATGGATTTAATGATGACGATCCTGAAAATTTTGACCTTCGCATGAACATGCCGGGATTTCCATGTCTTCCAATGCCTCCGTCAGGCAGCAACAGGTTCTATTTTTATGGTGACAGTGACTCATCCGGAACCGGAAGCAAAAATTTTCATTTCCGTTTTCATTCCATGAGTGACGATGTTCCCGACAGCCTGAATGACGATGAACATATCGTTGTATATGGCTCTAAAGGAGAAGGCAAACCCGAACTTGAAAAAGAAATCATTACCAAGGACGGAGAAAAGATATTTATTTTCAAACGCAAACTTCCAAAAGAAGAAAAAGAAAAAGCTACTCCTTCTATGCCACTAACGAAACTGAAAGCTTATCCGAATCCCGGGGGCGGATTAATTACGGTCAGCTTTACAGCGGTATCAAAAGGGGACGTGCAGATTTCAATCAGTGATATGAAAGGGAATGAAGTCTATTCAAAATCGTTGAAAAGTTTCAGTGGAGAATATTCAAGTCAGATTAATTTATCAGACAAAGGAAAAGGAAACTACTTTTTAAAAATAACACAAGGTGATGATAGCATCACAAAGAAACTCGTGGTAGAGTAATCTCGCCTCAGGCGAGGTAATAATTGGTTTATTTTCTCATGGTGAAAAATCGTCCTGTCCCGGATCATCGGGATGGGGCGGTTTTGTTTTTGGGAAGTCGCAGACAAGTATTATAATACGTGAGTTATATGCAATTTGCCGCTCACACTACCGACCCTTTTCTTCAAAAAATAGTTTAATTAAAAGTTTCACTTTAGGACAACTTTGTTTATCTTTGTTCCGTGGACAAAAAGAATACGCTTCGGACAATTATCTTTTATAAAAATTCATTACTGTCCGACTAAATTTAATGAGATTCCTCGCTGCGCTCTGAATGACAGGACTTTTGGAGAG
>JBBRAY010000037.1:0-41769 GCA_038206355.1 Bacteroidia bacterium | reverse complement strand
AAGTTCCGTAGAGTGCATTGTTGCCGGTCTCTATACCGTTATATGTTATCTGGTACAGGTGCTTGTCGTCTCCGATGCCGCCGGAATCCGGTGGAGTTTTAATATATCCGATCACATCTGTTATCCAACTGTTGACCGAGTACCGCCGTTTAATTCAAGCCTTTGTCCTAAATATGTAAAGTTACTAAAAATGACTTCACGTTTAACTTGTAACTTGCATTTGTTCATGCATCCAAATTTAAAATTCAGCCAATATAATAGATACATTCTGCAACAGGCGGAGATTGCAGGAAGTAAAATATTTGGGATATGACATGACGAATACGTTCTCCCGATCATTCATTTTCAATTACCTTCGCAAACATTAATTTCCCAACTATGCTCATCGCTCCTTCCATCCTCTCCGCCGACTTTGCAAATTTGCAGCGGGATATTGAAATGCTCAATGCAAGCCGGGCCGACTGGTTGCACATTGATATCATGGATGGTGCATTTGTACCGAATATATCATTTGGGTTTCCGGTGCTTAAGGCCATCAAAAAATATGCAACCAAACCCCTCGACGTGCACCTGATGATTGTTAAACCGTCACGTTATATACAGCAATTTAAAGATGCAGGTGCTGATTTATTAAGTGTTCATTTTGAGGCAAGTATTCATCTTCACAGAACTATTCAGACAATTAAAGAAACTGGTATGAAAGCCGGAGTAGCTATCAATCCGCACACGAACGTAAATGCGCTTGAAGACATCATATCTGATATTGACCTGGTGTGCATGATGAGCGTAAATCCCGGGTACGGCGGACAGAAATTTATCGAAAACACCTACACGAAAATCATCTTGTTACGTGAAATGATCTTCAGGAAAAATGCACACGCCAAAATAGAAATTGACGGCGGTGTTGATTTACTCAACGCACCAAAATTATTTAAAGCAGGTGCCGATGTACTCGTTGCCGGCAATACCGTTTTTTCCTCCCCGGATCCAACAGATACCATTTCAAAGTTGAAAAGCATTTCCTAAAAAAAAGAGCAACCGTTTAAGTTGCTCCTTTGATTTCAAAATCTATTTGAGATTATTTCACTTTATTCATCCTCATGTTTCGCGGCGCAATTCTGTCTCCCGTCATGCGAACGATATAAATCCCATTCGACCAGTCAGCAGTATTGATTTTCAACGTGCCGCCTGAAACAAAATTAGCATATACCTTCTGACCTGTTGAATTGTAAATTTCAACCCTTACATTTTTCGCCTGCTGATTTCCGGCGTAAACCATAAGCTCATTTACGAAAGGATTTGGATAAAAATTAAATGATGAAACAGCTGTTTGATTGTTAATACCCACTCCATTATCTGTTACTTCGAAACCATCAAGTCCGCCCTCAACCAGACTTCCGGGAGAAATGTCGTAAGTCTCAATTGTAAAATGCATGTTTGCCGTTGGCGTTATCATGGTGGCAACGTTAAAGGTTTTAGGTACCCATGTTCCGTTTCCCGGAGAATTGGGCAAAAGCGTTTCAAGAACAACGGATGTAATACCATTACTCAATCTTACCGTCATCTGATCATTGGGCTGGTTACCATTTAAAGGTCCGTCAAAAAACCAACGGTAATAGGATAACTGGGGATCAATGTACCCGGTGAGATCAAATACAGGGGATGTTAAAACAACAGTACTGTCAACCGGGTCCACGTCATGATCGGCTGCTGCACCTCCGCCATTATCCGTTATGTAACAAAGGTCGAGACAATCACCGGTAATATCAAAATCAGGGTTTGCCTGAAATCCGCCACTCATGGTTCCTACCGGCTCTCCACGCTCCCAGTCATGCGGAGCATTGGTATGGGTCCATCCGAAGTCCAAAGCAAAGTCATCATAATATCCTTTGTCAAGCGTAATCACGAGCGGACTCGTGCTTCCATCAATCAATAAGTTCTGACAACTGTTCCGGTATCCCCATCTACCTGCGATCACATAATACGTACCGCCGATAAAATTACTGAAGTTGAAATTACCTTGTCCGTCGGCACTAATCGTTACTGATCCTGAACCATCATTAAAAACGATTTGTGCATTCGGCAACGGGTTGAGAGATCCTGATTCAACTACCTGGCCTGAAAGCGCAACACAGTTAATACAAACAAGCTGCACATCAAGGGTAGTAAGTACGCCATTGGCAAGACTCACTCCGTTTATTGTCTTTGAATAATATCCGTTTTTAGAAAATTGTACGTCATATGTACCGGCTGTTGCAGTACCTGTATAATAATTTCCTGTCAGATTGGAAGTACGGTTTACGTTTGCTGTAAGTATATCCACCGTCACCCCATTCAGACTTTGCCCTGTGATGCTGTCAGTAACCAGTCCTTCCAGATAGCATCCCCTTATATAATCAGGGGTGAGTACAAAAAAACCTGTTGACATATCACTACAAACGATATTTCCGGATGGAAAGAAAGGATAAACACCCCAGTCACCATCAAAGCCGCCGTCATTTGCTGCAGGATAAGTATCATAATGTCCTACTTCAATCTGGTTCCACGGACGGGATTCATCAGTAACCACAACACCTTGTTTATACCAGGATGTGATCGCATAATCATTTAAGATATGCGTATTATGGACGATAGCCTGACTTCCGGGATCAGTCTGAAATCTGGAGAGCTCAGTGATATTATTTAAATCAGAAATATCATAAGCAGTAAGAAAAGAATTATTTTTTTCGTCAGTGGTAAACATCGTTTGATGATCATCACTAAGCCAGACATTATGTGTAAAGGAATTGGGTGTTTGCTGTGTAGCAAGTAAAACAGGATTGCTTTTATCGCTTACGTCAACGATTGCAACGTAACCGTCATAAATATGCCCGAAATACGCGGTGTCATTTTCAACATATCCGTCATGTACATAAGGATTTCCGCCGGGCGCAATGTATGTACCTGAATAAACAGGATTGAGTGGATCTGAAATATCAAAAAACAATGCATGCCCATGATTCGCTGCACCATTCAACTGAAGGTTGCTTCCATATAAATAAAGAAATGCCTTCGCTGTATCAATATGCAAAGCATGAATCGTATTGATCTGTCCGTTAATTATACCATCACCTTTGTAAGTCGTGGTGTTGATGCTTGCAGGTAAATTGGAAAGATCTACGATCTGAAGTCCGTCACAGCATTCTTCTGTCGTTACATATGCGTAATCGCGGTATGTTTTCACTTCCCTCCATTGACTTTGGCCACCCGGAACTGTAAATAAAACCACCGGTGTATCCGGATTGCTGATGTCGATAATATCAAGCCCATTCCACCAGCCAAGTAATGCATACTCGCGACCATTATGGTCAACATAACCTCCTACGTTCGAAAGCAGTTGTCCGTAATATATATTCGAACGAAATTGCATATTCAACTGAGCAAAAAGCTGAGATGAAGTGAATAAAAGAAGAATAAGAAATAGTTTTTTCATTGATAAATTAATTAAGGTGGCGCAAGAACGGTCTAATGCCTGAATCCTCAAAGAAAAAGTCCGGAACGAATTCAGGAATTCATCTTTTTAACAACAGTCGCTGATCGTTCTCCCTGTTGATAAAAAAAAGGGCGAAAATTTGCATTTTATTCAAAATACTTACTTTTGTCACACCCGAACAAAAGGATAGAGTAAAAACAGATGATTTAGGGCATGAAATAACCAATTAAAAACAGAACGATTACAATGGACTTATTTGATAAAATATTAAAGAACCGGGGGCCGATCGGTCAGCATGCAAAAGATTCGCATGGCTATTTTACATTCCCAAAACTGGAAGGAGACATCGGCACACGCATGATATTTCGCGGAAAAGAGAGATTGGTCTGGAGTCTGAATAATTACCTCGGATTGGCCAATCATCCGGAAGTGAGAAAAGTTGATGCTGAATCTGCTGCTCAGTACGGATTTGGTTTACCAATGGGTGCACGGATGATGAGCGGTAACAGTAACCCGCATGAACAACTTGAAAATGAACTCGCTTCATTTGAAAATAAAGAAGACGCCATCCTGCTCAATTTCGGGTATCAGGGAATGGTTTCCGCCATTGATTGTCTTGTTGACCGTCATGATGTAATCGTTTATGATTCTGAAAGCCATGCTTGCATTATTGATGGTGTTCGTTTGCATATGGGAAAACGTTTTGTGTTTCCTCACAACGACATCGCAAGCTGTTCAAAGCAACTGGAACGGGCAACAAGGATCGTAGAAGAAACCGGAGGCTCAATTCTGGTGATCACAGAAGGTGTTTTCGGAATGAGCGGTGATCAGGGCAAACTGAAAGATATCGTTGCACTAAAAGAACGTTTCAGTTTCCGTTTGTTTGTGGATGATGCACATGGTTTTGGCACGATGGGAAAAACAGGATCAGGCACAGGAGAAGAACAAAATGTACAGGATGGAATTGATATTTACTTCGGCACTTTTGCCAAGAGCATGGCGTTGATCGGCGGATTTATTGCTTCTACTGAAAGTGTAGTTGAATACCTCCGTTACAATATGCGCTCACAGATTTTTGCGAAGTCGTTGCCGATGCCATTGGTAATTGGCGCGCTTAAACGACTGGAACTTCTCCGTACGCAACCTGAATTAAAAGACAACCTATGGAAAATAGTGAATGCGCTTCAAAAAGGTTTAAAAGATGCAGGCTTTGACATAGGCAAAACACAAAGTCCTGTTACACCTGTTTACCTCAATGGAACCATAGGAGAGGCAACAAACCTCATTTACGACCTAAGGGAAAACAATGATATCTTCTGTTCTATGGTTGTTTACCCTGTTGTTCCGAAAGGAATAATTATCTTGCGGTTAATTCCTACAGCGGTACATACCCTTGAAGACGTAAAATTCACCATTGAGGCATTTAAGAAGGCATATGTAAAACTCAAGGCCGGAGAATATGCATCTGAAAAAATAGCAACTTTCTGAACTACATAATTATCTCAAATTAATCATTAACATTTTAAATCTCATTTACATGAAAGAGTACGAAAAAATCAAAATGCTGGTAGCTGCACTCGAAGAAGACGTAATCAAGTTCGGCGACAAAGGAAACAATGCAGCAGGAACCCGCGTGCGCAAAGGACTACAGGACATCAAACGTGCCTGTCAGGAAATGCGTGATGCTGTGCAAGCAGCGAAAAAGGGTGATGCGCCTCCTGCAGCTTAAGCTTCGATCAGTCTTATAAATAATTTCGTCCTGCTCTGATTCAAAATCAGGGTGGGGCTTTTATTTTTGTGATTTTGTTCCATCTGAAATTCCGTAATAAATATAGAATGAATTTGATGAGAGGAAGTTTGAAGAAGTCAGTAGGCAATAAGCAGTTCGCCGAGGGCGAATTCGTTCTTCGGCGGATAGGCAATTGATACGTGTCCACCAATCCGCCAAATTGGTTTTATCAGATTTTAATCTGCGAATCTGTGGCAATGTATTTTGGGCCGTAGATTTTTTCGCCACTGATGCCCAGATGAAATCCTTATCTTGCAATGACACTGCTTAAATCTGCGAGAGCGCAATTCTCTTTGAAATCTGTTTTCCCTCAGAATCCAATCTGCGAATCTGCGACTCAGGTTTTTGATATTGATTTATAGATTTCACATCAAGTTCCATTCGCATGATCATATGCACTCCGCACCTTCTCATAGATTCCCCAAGATGTGATTCCTTATACTGCTGAAAAGAATAGGCACCCAACACAAGTGTATTCGCCCTGTAATGTGAATGCATCCTTTTAACCACCTGCTCCGGTGAACAGCTAAAGTCATTCCTCTCCACAACAAAAAATGGTGGCGTTTCAAAAAAATGTTCACTCCCCTCCTGCCGTATCCATCTTGCTTCCGTTTTTTTATCACACAAAGAAAATGTGCATTGCAGACTGAAAGCATAATCAAACTCATCATAAAAAGACCGGTAGATGATTTTCACATCTGTATTTACCAGTCCTGAAAAATAATGTTCCACACCTTTGACCGTCGCAAAAAAACCGAACGTCTTTAGCTCAGGGAAAACATGGTGACCAATTTTTATTAAATATTCTTTTCCGTACATTGACTGTTATGCAAACAAATTATACGGCTTTAATATAGTCAATAAATGCCGGTGACAACAGGATAATTTCGTAAAGACTGATAGTCAGAAATAAAAATAATTACGCCTTTACTCCCCACCTCAGTTTCGCGGAACGCGCACGGGGATTGCTACCCACTTCCTCTGCAGAAGGCCGGATTGGATCCGGTGAAATCTCACTGAAAATTCCTTCTCTGAAGTACAATTGAAAAGCTTTCTTCACCCTTCTGTCTTCGCCGGAATGAAAAGATAAAATTGCAACACGGCCACCGGGAGCCAATGCATCAGGTAACTTGCTCAGGAATTTTTCCAATGCTCCAAACTCATCATTCACCACTATCCGCAATGCCTGAAAGCAACGCTGACAACTTTTTTTAATGTCTTCAATTCTTGTATCAGCTGGTAAAAAATTTAATGTTTCCTGAATAATATTCTTCAACTGCATTGTTGTTGAAACAGGAATTCCATTTTTTATTGATGCAGCTATTGCTTCGGCAATTATATCTGCATATGGTTCGTCTGCATTGTCAATAAGAATTTGTTCCAGTTTGTCACAGGATATTTTTTTCAGCAGATCCGATGCCGGTCTTCCTTCATCCGGATTCAACCGCAGATCAAGCGGACCATCCACTTTTAATGAAAATCCCCTTTCAGGATTGTCTATCTGCATAGATGAAACGCCGAGGTCAGCGAGAATAAAATCAAATAGTCCGGCCTCAGATTCCATCTGATCAATACCGGAGAAATTCATCATGCGAATCTTTAGTACATCCTCACCATATCCAAGAACGGCAAGGCGTTCACGGGTGCGGGGTAATTCAATAGGATCTACATCGAGGGCAAATAATTTACCTCCGGGAGAGATCTTTTTCAGTAACTCCATACTGTGTCCGCCATAACCCAATGTAGCATCCAGTCCAACATGACCGGGTTTTATCTGCAGGCATTCAAGAATTTCATTCACACAAATGGAACGATGCATTCCCGCAGGCGTATTCCCTTTCTGCATTATCTTGTTTACGTCGTCAGCATAACGTTCCGGCTGGTGCTCCTTGTATTTTTCTTTGAATGTTTTCGGATGCGTACCCTTGTACCTGATCCTGCGTGGGGGTTTTTGCTCGTTATCCATTGATCACTCCTGTAAATGTTCAATCAAGAGTATTGAAAAATTTACCCTGATGATTACGACAAAGTTATTTATTTACCATTGGTTTAATAATGGTTCCAATCAATGTAATCGCCTGCATTAATTTCTCATGCGGAACTTCTGCCGTATCCATCTGAAAAGTAAATCTTGAAATTCCTCCAAGCGCCTCTGAATGCCTAAGAATTTTTGCTGCAACTTCTTCCGGACCTCCGACTACCAAAGCACCCCTTGGTCCTGTCTGGGCTTCAAAGCGACTCCTGGTCATCGGTGGCCACCCACGCTCCTTTCCGATTTTTGTCATTGATGCTGCATAGCCGGGGTAAAAATCATCCATCGCTTCCTGTGTTGTATTTGCAACATAACCCAATGAATGAATGCCGACTTTTAATTTTTCAGGTTGATGTCCTGCCTTCTCACCTGCTTCACGATATAGATTTACCAATGGAGCAAAATGATGCGTTTCCCCTCCGATGATGGCCACCATGAGCGGAAGTCCCAATGTTCCGGCACGAATAAATGATTCAGGTGTTCCGCCAACGCCAATCCAGATTGGTAAAGTTGACTGAACAGGTCTTGGATAAACGGCCTGTCCCTGCAATGCAGGACGAAATTTTCCCGACCAGGACACAAATTCGTTATCCCGGATTTTCAATAAGAGCTCCAGCTTTTCAATAAACAGTTCATCATAGTCTTCGAGTCGGTGCCCAAATAAAGGAAATGCCTCAATGAAAGAGCCCCGACCTGCAACCATTTCTGCTCTTCCGTTTGAAATCAGATCGAGCGTAGCAAAATTTTGAAATACCCTTACAGGATCTGCTGCACTGAGCACTGTAACAGCACTGGTGAGCCTTATATTCTTTGTCCGCGCGGCTGCAGCAGCAAGAATTAACGTGGGCGCAGAATCAAGAAATCCTTTGCGGTGGTGTTCTCCAATTCCAAATATATCAAGCCCGGAACGATCAGCATGTTCGATCCTTTCCAGTAATAAAGACAAAGCATCAGCATCATTAATTGCCTTCTTCTCATTGCCACTCATCATGGCGGCAAAACTGTCTACTCCGATTTCCATAATTTATAAATTAGTTGGTCACAAAAATAAGTCAATACAACCCCGGGTTTATTGATCTATGATATGAAAAACGGAAGTATCATCCCCCGGCTGAATGGAAATTCATGCATTAAAAATCACAGGATTTTAAACGATCACTTCTTCTTTCCTGTTGCACACACTCATTTATCCCGATGCATTCGCAACTTCTTCAGGATTAAATTTGCGGATTCATCTGTTGCAATACCATAACCGTTTACCAGTACCCCCTTTCTGCCATCAGCAGATTCAATTCCATAAACCGTTGCTTCGTCAGCAGGATCACTGTCGCCCTCATACCTGTATATTTCCGTGATCTCAAAATCATCCACGTTGTATTTATCCGACTCACAGACGATACAATTTTCTTCGAGATTGAAGTCCAGCGTAAACCCTTTCTTTCTGAGTTCTTCAATGGCCTGTGAGACTGTTGCATAGTGATAGTTCTGATTCATACCGACCTTATATTAAAATTTGTTTTTCTCCTAATGGGTTTTTAAATCAATACCTGATTTTGAAGTGATACAAATTAAGCAATCAGGCCGACTTCAGCAATTAATCATTGACGACATATTGTTGTACTCGTTAATCCCCCCTTAATAAAGATGAACTGATCCCGAAAAAATATTTGCTGACAGATTTGAATCAGAAATAAATTGTTCAAATTGCATTCAATTGATTAGGGAGTATGAAAAACCTGCTGATCCTTCTTTCGACATTTTATCTAATGCACACACCCTGCAAAGCACAGGCTTCGAGGCAGTCAATTGTAGATTCGCTGCTTGCCCGATTGCAACTGCATGCAGAAGATTCGAATAAAGTCAAACTGCTCAACGCGATTTCATACAACTATCCATACATCAATCCTGACGAAGGGTTGAGGTACGGTGAGGAGTCGTTGAAACTGGCAGAGCAACTGAAATGGGAATCCGGTATAGCCGGTGCCCATACATCCATCGGTGCCAATTATGCCAACAAAGCAGATTATGCAAATGCATTAAATCATGAATACAAAGCACTGATCATGTATGAGAAATTAAAAGATCTCAAAAAACAAGCGGGATTGCTGAGAAATATAGGTGTGGTATTACATACTTCTAAAAATCAGACAAAGGCACTTGAATACGATCTGAAGGCACTAAATATTTTTGAGCAACTCAATGATAGTGATGGAATGGCCATTATGTATGGAAACATTGCCAATGTATATTATACACTAAAAGACAAGAATAAAGTAATTGAGTATAATTTTAAAGCATTGCATTTGTATGAAAAAATTAAAAGTATAGAAGGCACTGCGCGCGTGGAGGGGAACATTGCTAATTTTTATGCCATTGAAGGAAAATTTTCAGAAGCCATGGTTTATTATTTCGATGCCTTGAGAAAAGAGAAAGCGCTGGGAAATAAAAATGGTGTTACGCGGAATATGGGAAACATCGGAGAAACTTATCTTGATATTTATAAAGGATATAATGATCAGATAAAACCCGACAGCCTCATTCCTTATGGCAAACAGGCCAATCTGCGAATGGCAAGCGAATACTTAACAGGTACTCTGGCGAATGCAAAAGAGTTGCAGCAAACGGAATATTACCTTGCCTTTGCTGAAGTATTCTCTGAAGTATTGCAGCTTTCAGGAAATACCTCTGCTGCTTTCGATCTTTACAAGGAATATATAGTTGTGCGCGACAGTGTATATGACGTAGAAAAAATAAATGCAGCTGCACGAAAGGAAATGAATTATGAATATGGCAAACGGGAAGATTCAATTTCCTTTCAGAATAAATTAACCGATTTACAACTGGTCAATGAAAAATATCTTCGTAACAGGGAGAAAATATTTTATTTAATAGGAATTTCTTTTAGTCTGATATTCTTAGGATTTGTTTTTAACCGTTTCCGGATTTCCCAAAAACAGAAAAAAATAATCGAACAAGAGAAATCAAGAAGTGATTTGTTACTCCTCAATATCCTTCCTGCTGAGGTAGCCGAAGAACTAAAAGCAAAAGGAAGAGCCGATGCAAAACAGTTTGATGATGTTACGGTCATGTTCACCGACTTTAAAAACTTTACAAAGATTTCTGAAAAACTTTCACCGGCAGAATTGGTTGCAGAGATCGACACCTGTTTCAAAGCATTCGACAACATCATTGGCAAGCACAACATTGAGAAAATAAAAACGATAGGTGACAGCTACATGTGCGCAGGCGGTTTGCCTGTTGCCAACAGGACAAATGCAACCGATATTGTGAATGCCGCGCTGGAAATTCAACTGTTCATGCAAGAACATCTGGAGCAAAGAAAAAATGCCGGCAAGGAAGAGTTTGAAATCAGAATCGGAATTCACACCGGTCCTGTAGTTGCCGGAATTGTCGGAATAAAAAAATTCGCTTACGACATCTGGGGTGATACCGTTAATATTGCCTCTCGAATGGAATCGAGTGGCGAAGCCGGAAAAGTGAATATCAGCGGGAGCACGTTTGAACTGGTGAAAGACAAATTCAATTGTGTGCATCGGGGAAAGATTGTTGCAAAAAATAAAGGTGAAATTGAAATGTACTTCGTTATCCGTAGTCTTAGCGAAGAATAACTATGTTATCCTTAGCACCTCCGGCGAAGGATAACTTTGTTGAAAGTCAATCTGATTAATAATCCTGAGATAAAGTAACTAAGACTATATTTGAAACTTACATGAAAATAATATTAGCCATCGGCACCGGAAGTTTTATCGGGGGAACATTCAGATATCTGGTTTCTCAGTTGATGCAGTCAAGGATTACTTCTGCGTTTCCTTTTGCCACATTGGCCGTAAATGTGATTGGCTGCCTGTTGATTGGAATCGTATTCGGACTGATGGAAAAAGGATCAATAAATCAGGAATGGCGCTTCTTCCTTTCGACAGGTATACTAGGTGGCTTTACCACTTTCTCTACATTCTCAAATGAGACTTTCGGATTAATGCGCACAGGCCAATATTCATACGCCTTTATCTATGTATTTGCAAGCGTTCTCATCGGGTTAATTGCCACCTGGGGCGGTTATTCAATGCTCAGGATGAACTGAATTTTTCTAAAAAAAAATCCACAAAAAAAAAGAGCCGTCCTACCTGAGGTAAGATGGCTCTTCACGGTTAAAAAATATTTACGATGCTAGTTTTACTTCAACTGCATTCATTCCTTTTTTACCTTGTGCTACTGAGAACACGACTTCATCGCCTTCACGAATTGTATCCTGCAAACCACTGGAATGCACGAAAATTTCTTCGCCTGACTGATTGTCTTTAATAAAACCAAAACCTTTGGCGTCATTAAAGAACTTTACTTTACCATTTTTCATAAAATATTAATTAAAAATTATGCGGCGAAGATAGATATAAACACTTCATCAACAGTAGCTTTCAGAAAAGAAATCTTATTTCATCCTTTTTGACCTGAATAGCAACATAATGCAATTGCAAGATGCCAGGCCAAAACAACATTGTGAGGTTTATACTACTGATAAGTAATTGCGCAAGTTCGTTTTTTGACTCTGCTTTAATGCTACCTTCGTTAATGGTTAAAAAGCAAAACAGGGGACGAATAAGAAAAATATCAAATCCGATTTTAAAGCAGGCCCCTACTACTGCAAAAATTAAAGTGCAGCTCGATTCCCGCACAGTTATTACAATTCATGATATGTCGGCACTTGCCGCCTGGTTGATCCGTTACCCGAATGCCAAGGTATTATAGGTGAGTCCGGAATTAAGCGGGCTTTACCTCTACTGCTGTTAAGCCTCGCTCCCTTTCTTCAGCCCTGAAAGTAACTTTATCGCCCTCACGGGGAACTTGCGCAACTTCAGTAATGTGAACGAAAAAACTTTCCTGCGTTGTGGTATCCTTAATGAATCCATACCCTTTTGATTCATTGAAAAATGATACAACACCATTTCTTTGACCGTCATCCAGTATCACATCGGCCTGACGTGTTGTACTCACCTGAATGTCTTCAGCTTTGATTGCTATTCTTCTTGTGGGATCAGGAGGTGTTGAACTCAACCGCCCGTATTCATCAACATAAGCAAGCATATCTTCAAAAGATTTGCCCTTGTTGTTATTGGATTTGCGGTCTTCCCGCCTTTCTTCTTTATCCTTTCTTTCCTTTCTTTTCTTCTTTTCGCGCTCTGATTTGTTAAAAGTCTGTTTTCCCCTGGCCATTAGTTATATTTTATGCGCGTAAGGTACAATTATTAATTGTGCAAAAAATTATTTCAGGTATTATGCCCTCAAATTTTCAAAAAAAGAAGTGGTATATGTTCCATACTATTAGCTTTTTAACCTGCTATCCAAAACAAAGATTTTAATATACTCCGGAATTCGACTTACGCTCTCGGTTCAACTATCACCCGTCTACCCCTGCTTATTTCCGCTGCTCTTTTTATCTTTGCATCCTGTAAAATTAATAAGTTAATCTATTGAAATAAAAATGAAATGAAAACCACCAACTTCTCAGTGATCATCAATGCTTCTCCAAAAAAAGTATGGCAGGTTTTATGGAGCGATCCGACGTACCGTCAATGGACAAGTGCATTTCAGGTAGGCTCATACGCAGTATCTGACTGGAAACAAGGGAGCAAAATTAATTTCCTTTCTCCGGAAGGAAACGGCATGTACAGCACCATTAATGAATGTATTCCGTTTGAGAAAATGTCATTTATTCATCTCGGAGAAATTAAAAATTTTGTCGAACAACCTGAAACGCCTGAGTCGAAAAAATGGAGCGGCTCAAAAGAAATTTATACCCTTACAAAAAAAGAAAATCAAACTGTACTGGAAGTTTCTTTTGATTCTTCCGATGAGTTCACTGCTTATTTTGAAAGTGCTTTTCCGAAAGCGCTGGAGATTGTTCAAAAGATAGCGGTAAACCCTGTCGTTATAAGAATAATAACAGAGATAGAAAGTCCCATTGAAAAAATCTGGGAACACTGGACCAATCCGGCTCATATCGTGAAGTGGAATAATGCCTCTGATGACTGGCATACAACCCGTGCTACCAACGACTTAACAATAGGCGTTAAATTCCTTTCCAGAATGGAAGCCAAAGACGGCAGCTTCGGGTTTGATTTCGAAGGAGTATACACCAACATAGAACCACAGAAAAAAATTGAGTACAAAATTCCTGACGGGAGAAAAGTATCGGTTGATTTTATCAAACAGGAGAAAGGGTATAAAATTGTAGAAGCTTTTGAAGCGGAAGAAGAAAATCCTCTTGAAATTCAGCAAGGCGGATGGCAGGCCATTCTCGACAGTTTCAGGAAAGACGTAGAGACAAACTAATTTATTTTCATAATGAGCATTCAGAAAATTACACCTTTCCTCTGGTTTGAAAAAGGAGCAGAAGAAGCAGCAACATTTTATACTACTGTTTTTAAGAATTCCAAAATAAAAAGCAGCAATCCAATTGTTACTGTCCTCGATGTTGAAGGACTACAAATCATGATTTTAAACGGCGGGCCCAACTTTAAACTGGATGAATCATTTTCACTGGTAATAACCTGTGAAACACAGGAAGAAATTGATTACTACTGGGAAAAACTCACTGCAGGCGGCAGCGAAAGTCAATGCGGCTGGCTGAAAGATAAATACGGTGTTTCATGGCAGGTTGTTCCATCACTACTTTCAAAACTGATGGGTGACCCGGCCCGTTCACAGCGCGTGGTTCAGGCTTTTATGAAAATGAAAAAGTTTATTATTAAAGACCTCGAGGGAGCGTAAGAAAGAACATCATGAAAAAGATTTCAACCACTCCTTAGCATCTTCCTCATCAGAAAATGTTTTCATCGGAATTGGCGGCGGCCTGAAACTGAACAAAATATTCATAATGAACTTTGCAAGCCCGGTTTCGAGATCATCGCCATCGCAACATAAATCTCCGGTAGCATTACAGTAGAAAATTTTCTCGTTGCTTTATCCGGAACGGGTGTGTTACTAAGATATATCAGCAGTGGAATTTTTTTATTTCCGGTTATCTTTTTTACAAGAGCTACATTCCCTTTAATATTCTCAATTGTTCTCAGTGTACTTTTTGAGAGTGAAATTAATATGCCGTCTTCCATCCAATAATCTGCTATTTCTCCTTTATAAACCTGACTTTCATCAGGCGGTTTAACCTGAAAATTCATGGCGGCCAATTTATGTGAATCTGATTTAAATTCTGAACTAATCCAACAACAATTTGCAGCTTCAATCCATCTTCATCCGAAGAAAATATTGGATTTTGACTGAAGAAATGTAAAGTTAATATAAGGAGGGGTAATAAATGATAACCTTTGCCCTGAAAATTTTTAAAAAAATAAATTAATGCGCATTTTACGACTTACCATTTCAGTACTATTATTATTATCAATCTATTCAGCAAAAGCCCAAATTTTCCCTCAAGGATTTAACCAGGTGATTGTTGCACCCGGACTGACACAGCCCACCACAATGGCCATTGCGTCGGATGGAAGATTTTTTATTGTTCAGCAAAACGGAATCATTAAAATATTAAAGAACGGGGCACTGCTCTCTCAGCCATTTATAAACCTCCCCGTATGCACGGGCGGAGAAAGGGGATTACTTGGCATTGCGATTGATCCACAGTTCAGCACCAACAATTACGTTTACCTCTATTATACAATTCCGGGCTGTGCATTCAACCGGGTTAGCCGATTCACTGCCAGCGGAGATACGGTAGTTCCCGGAAGTGAAATGACATTGCTCGACCTTGATACACTCATTGCGCTCAATCATGGAGGTGGTCACCTGGAAATGGGACCTGATGATAAATTATATATTGCAACAGGAGAAAATGAAAGGCCTTATCTGTCACAAAATCTGGATAGCTACCTTGGTAAAATTCTTCGTATCAACACCGATGGTTCTACTCCGTCAGATAATCCATTTCCGGGACCGAATAAGAGAAGAAATGTGTATGCCTACGGACTTCGAAACCCTTTCACTTTTTCATTTCAACCCGGAACAGGAAGGATGTTCATTGATGACGTAGGAGATACTACCTGGGAAGAAATAAATGAAGCGACTATGGGAGGTCTTAATTTCGGATGGCCGATGCATGAAGGACATTCCACCGATACTGCGACGGTAGATCCGCTTTACGTTTACCACCATGGCAGCGGCGACAGTCTGGGGTGTGCGATAACAGGCGGCACCTTTTTTAATCCTGATACAACTAACTACCCGCCACAATATATAAACAGGTATTATTTTACTGATTACTGCGGCAACTGGATAAACAGTATCAGCATTGATTCAAGCCATTCCTTTTCCTATATGGCAACCAATATTGCCAATTATTCCGTTTGTATAAAAACCGGACCTGACGGAAATTTATATTTTCTTTCGAGAAATAATGAGGCGCTATATAAAGTTACTTATACCCCGGATTCCGTTCCTTCAATAATCACTGATCCAACTGATCAAACTGTTTCATTGGGATATCAGGCGACTTTTACTTCAACAGCAAGCGGATTACAGCCTTTGTTTTATCAATGGAGAAAGGGAACCACACCAATTACAGGTGCGACCAACAATAGTTACATAATTCCTGCAGTTGTATTCAGCGATTCAGGTGATTACAATATGATTGTATTTAATGCCTATGGTGCCGATACCAGTATGAATGCGCACTTGTCCGTTACAAGCAATCAGCCCCCTGTTGCAATGATTGATACACCACTTGCGAATGCAATGTACTCCGGAGGTGATACGATTTTTTTTCACGGAATAATTACTGATCCTGAAGAAGGTGTTCTTGCAGATACATCCTTTAAATGGCAAGTAGATTTTCATCATTTTACCCATATCCATCCGGGACCGGTTATCCTGCCGGGAGTTAGTTCCGGATCATTTACAATTCCTGCTGCAGGAGAAGTATCGGCTGATGTGTTTTACCGCATGTACCTATATGCGCACGACTCATTTGGTGCGTTGGATACCGACTCTGTCGACATTCAACCGAGGACATCCACTTTTATCGTAAACTCACAACCACAGGGATTGATGTTAACTGTAGGTGGCCAACCTGTAGTTGCTCCCGATACAGTTGTGGGGGTTCAAGGAATTACAAGGATCATCGGCGCTCCTTTTTCGCAACTTGGATATTACTTCACGAATTGGAGCAATGGCGGAACACTGGACCAAACTTTCCCAACTCCCGTAAATGATACTGTGTTTACAGCAAACTACGCAATTCCAACATTGGCCTATAACATAGGTGAAGATACAATAATTTGTTTCGGCGATACCATACTCATTGATGCAGGCGCAGGTTACAGCTCCTATTCATGGTCAAATGGAGAGGTCGGGGAATTCCTCACTTTTCAGTCGGCAGTAAGTGATACTTTTACTTTCCTCATCACTGTGACTGATGGAACGGGAGCTGCCGGTACTGACAGCATTACGATAATTTATGATATTTGTGAAAACATTGCACAGCCGGGGTTTGATGTCATTAATGTTTACCCTGTACCATCTACCGGAGACCTGTATATAGGATCAATTCCGGAAAATTATTCGTTGCTTATTACAGATGTAGCGGGTAAACAGGTCATGCAAAATCCATTTGTAAAAGCGGGTATTGTGAAACCGATTCATTTATCGCCGGGTATATATTCGCTGGCAATTTACCGACAAAACAAGGAATTGATCACGAGAAAAAAAGTTGTGATCATTCAATAAAACATCAACCCATTCTTTCCCGTTTCAAAAGGTAAGGCAGCAAAACCTGTCTGTAACCCTCGTGGATATCGGCTTCCACAAAGTCAATGCGGTATTGTGCGCAGCGGGTTTTTAATTCCTGTTTATATGCATTCATGCCGGCGATGTATTGTTCTTTCACTTCGCTGGAATGAACCTTTACCTCCTGCCCTGTTTCCACGTCGACAAAAAGATAAGGCCTGTTGTCGAACTGAAATTCTTCCTCCTTCTTCTTATCCACGACATGAAATAAAATGACTTCATGTTTGTTGTGACGCAAATGCTGCAGGGCTGAAAATAATTCATCGCGCTTGTCATAAGAAGTCTCCATCATGTCGCTGAAAATAATGATGAGTGAACGCTTGTGAACAGACTCGGCAATTCCATGGAGCATTTTTGCGGCAGAGGTAGTTCGTTTTTGTTTTGAATCGTCTTTCTGAATCAACTTCTCCAGTTCATGGAAAAGAAATTTATGATGGACAGAACTTGATTTTGCCGGCGTATTCAATTCGCTTTCATCAGAGAAAACACTTAATCCTACTGCATCGCGTTGGTGGCGGAGCATGTAGATGACAGCTGCTGCAGCATGAATGGAGAAGGATATTTTATTCAGGAAATCCTTGTCACCTTTTGCAGGTTCAGGATAATGCATGGAGGAAGAATTGTCAATTACAATCTGACAACGTAGATTTGTTTCTTCTTCATACCGCTTCACAAATAATTTATCACTGCGCCCGAATAACCTCCAGTCGATGTGACGTGTGGATTCACCGGTATTGTACAGGCGGTGCTCAGCAAATTCTACGCTGAAGCCATGAAAAGGACTTTTGTGCAGGCCTGTGATGAATCCTTCAACCACTTGTCTGGCAAGCATTTCGAGGTGACTGAATTGCTGAACTTCCGGATAGTTTATCGGCATAGTTTAAATGGTGTGTAAATAACGTGCGCAAAAATAGTCATTCAGATTTTTACGTGTACTTTTCCATTCGATATAGTAGTAGCTTAGTTTAAGAGATTCCTCATATCATTCGGAATTACAGGATATAAATGGTGTTTGATGCGGAAGAGAAAATTTGCGGATCAGATGCAAATTTTCTCTTCCGCCAACTTAATTACCAACCTTATTTGTCATTCCGATTGAAGCGAAGCGGAAAGAGGAATCCATAAAATTCAATTTTAGCCACTACCTTCGATATTAAATTTGCAACTGGATATTCTCAATCAACACAATAAAAACGTGACACGTCTAATTCAGGTATTGGGAATTCTTTCATTGGCTGGAATCCTTGCATTGTGCCGGTTCTCCTGGTTTTCGGGTGATGACCTTTGCTTTAAGATTGAACTGGCCCGCTATTCAGTCCTTGATAAAGCGTGGCTGCAATATTTACACTGGGACGGAAGAAGTCTGGGGCTTGCCTCTCTCCTTCAGCTATTTTGTCTCAAATATTTTTCTGCTCCTGTCATTACTTTTATATGGGCGTCTGCATTCATTGCAAACTCCTTCCTTGTATTGAAAATTGCTGCAATCGACAAACCTGTTCCGGAAAATAAAATATCAATGGTCTCCATCGCACTTTTGTCCTCAATGATGTGGCTTGGCATGTGGAAATTGATTCCGGATATTCTTTACTGGCCAACGGGCGGCTGGTATGTTGTGATGTGTTTACTGGGACTGTTCTGGATTTATTTCATCAGTATAGAAATCAGGGCAGAAAATTTTTCAAGGAAAAAATACTTTTCGGTTTTTATCATTTCATTTATTTGTGGCAACAACTCGCACAACTTTATTGTTCCGTTACTTCTTTTTGGATTGATTGAACTCTTGCATTCAATGTTCTTCATGAATAACAAAAGAGCGGTGTATTTCATTTTGTCTGCTTTGTCTGGACTTATACTGAGCGCCTATATCGTCATGCTTGCGCCGGGAAATATTGAACGATTACATGCCGTTTCATGGACCGGATTCAATGCGTCTTTTCTCATGAACTGTTTCCTTGTATTTACAAAATATATGTACTGGCTTCTCCTATTGATTTGCTTTTATCCGTTGTTGCTATGGATGAATGGTAAAAACATTTTCGCATCCCTTCGATTTTCAAATCTGAAATTTTCAAAATTGAATTCGATGAGTTCATTTGTAAATCTCATGTATTCTCAACGGTATTTGATCGCGGCATTATCCACGGTGATGGTATTCTCAGCTACTTCCTTTTTTGCTGTTCCGCGCACAGCATTATTTTTTGCAGTGCTGATGATCATTTACGCACTTCAAAAAAATAATCTCATTCAGGGGAAAATGAAAACCAATAGATTTATGTTTGGAGGTTCTGCTTTTCTTTTCATGTTTCTGATTATAATTATTTTCGAGATGATAAAGGTGAATGCATTAAAGGAGAAGTTAAATAACCGTGAATCTCTCTATAAACTCAATCCCGGAAAGGACGTCATCGTTGACCCCATTATTGATTCTGAAATCCCATTTGCATTCATCTTCGTGGATATTTCCCCTGATTCATCCTATTGGGTTAACCGTTGTGTTGCGCTTCATTCCGGATTAAAAACAGTTCGTACTTTTTAGAAATGAATGTGCTTTATTCAGATACCTTTGCAAGTACATTTTCTTTCATGACACATAAACGCATAACCTTTTTTATTTTTTCTACTATCCTTATGACTTGTTTTGCTTATGGGCAAACAAGTTTTGAAGATGTGCTATACCTTAAAAACGGAGGCATCATTCATGGGATTATAATAGAACAGGTGCCAAATGAATCCCTGAAGATTCAGACGAAGGACAGGAATGTTTTTGTTTACAGGATGGATGAAGTTTTGAAAATCACAAAAGAAGAATTGCCTGTGCCCCGAAAGGGAAGAGAACGCCTCACAAAGGACAACATCAAGAGAAAAGGATATACCAATATCACGGAGATAACTTTCGGAAGAAGTGTGCTGAAGAATGGCAGTGACATGGCATTGACCGGTGGTTATTCATCCGGCTTGCAACCTTCATTCGGAATTCAAACAATCAACGGATATTTATTTAATCCCTATTTGTGCGTTGGAGTAGGTATTGGACTTCACTCATACACTGATTTTTCGTATGTTCCATTATTCATTGGGGCAAGAGTCAATTTTCTCAACGGCCCTTTAACTCCCTTCCTGGCGCTCGATGGAGGTTATTCATTCACTGCCAAAGAAATTTATGGAATTAATAATGAGTTGCGCTATTTCGGTGGAACATATTTTAATCCTGCGGTTGGGGTAAAGTTCAATACAAGAAAATCAAAGGCACTTGCATTCAGTATTGGCTACAGGAGTCAGGAGACCAGAATTTATGTCAGCAATTATGGCTTTTATTCTAACTACAATAACAACAATGTTGAGGCAGAATGGAGACACTACTACCTCGGCTACCTGAATCTGAAAATAGGTTTTATATTCTGATCAATACCCTCTAAACAAATAACCATATGAAACATTGCATGCGTTTTATTTTATCTTTCTTTTTTGCAATTTCTATCGCAACCCTTGCATCGGCACAAAGCAATTATGAAGACTTTGTCTATCTGAAAAACGGGAGCATCATTCATGGAACCATTATCGAACAGGTTCCCAATGAGTCAATAAAAATCCAGACCAAGGACAAAAATATTTTTGTTTACAAGATGGATGAAATTTCAAAGATGACGAAGGAAGAGGTGTATCAACGGCAAGAACCACGAAAAAGCAAAAGGGCGGCAATGGGCGATGGCGAAAGAAAAAAGAATGGATACACCAACATTACTGAATTGTCATTTGCAAGGAGTTTTAATACTACATCTACTTCTTATTTAAATGGAAGTAGTTCTTATTATGAAGAATCTGAATTTGACAAAATAAACAACGGCCCTTCCATAGGAGTTCAAACCATTAATGGCTACCAGTTTTCACCCTATATAAGCGCCGGAATCGGCCTGGGAATCAACATCCATTCAAGATTATTTCTGCTCCCTGTTTTTGTTGGTGTGAGGGGGAATTTTTTACCGGGACGTGTAACTCCATTTGTTGCGATCGACGCAGGGTACTCTTATACACGACAGGAAATTATTGGAGGATCTATTCTTACAAACGACAACAAAGGCGGACTTCTGTTCAGCCCTGCAATCGGAGTTAAGTTTTACGTAGTTCCAAAGATGGCATTGAACCTCAGTCTGGGATTTCGCTATCAGGAAGTAGAAACCAAAGAATATTACTATGGTAATAATTATGGAAATGGAGAATACGCATACATCGCCAATGAACTAAGGCAATTCAATTTGAAATTCGGATTTACTTTTTAGGTGAGAGGATGAGGGGGTGATTAGTTGATAGGTTAACAGCCTTGGAAATCTTAGTTTGATATTGATTCATTCAGGTAGCTTTATTATTCGATCAATTATATGCCTGCGAATCCCACCTTAAACGGAAAGTGTATTGCGGCTACCTTTTCTCCACTCAATCTTAAGCTCCATTTAGCTCCATTTACGATCAGAGTATTTTCTTAATCGTTAGAAGAATAATCCTGAAATAATTTTTCAGCGATGGATTTTCAATGTACCTAATATTGAGTTTAATCTTCGCCGGCATTATTTCTTCTACGTACGTTTTCAAAGGATCGGCAGAACGAGAAAGCAGATAATTCTCATTGGCATATTCAATGGATGCATAATCTGTGATTCCGGGTTTTACGAGTAGTACTTTTTTCTGCTCCGATGTATAGAGGTCCACGTATTTGCGCACTTCAGGCCGCGGTCCAACCAGACTCATTTCTCCATTCAAAACATTGAGGAGTTGTGGCAATTCATCAAGTTTATATTTTCTTAAAAACTTCCCGACTCCGGTAATCCTGTTATCGTGGTCTCCAACTGTAATCTGTCCGAGACGTTCAGAATCTTTTTTCATCGTCCTGAATTTCCATATCCTGAAATCATTATTGCCCATCCCTACCCTGCTCTGTAAAAAGAAAATTCCACCACGGGAATTTATGATGATGAAAATCGAAATGATCAGGAAAAACGGAAACAAAACAATTAATCCGCAAAGAGAAAACAGCACATCAAAAAAACGGATGAGTATCCTCGTCATACTTTATTATTTTATGACTTCCTGAACAGACGTTACCACTGCGCTGATTACCTGCTCCACGTCCTTATCTGTGAGATTATAAAATACCGGTAAGCTGACTTCATTGCTGTACATTAAATAAGTGTTGGGATAATTTTTAATGTCATACCCCAACGATTTGTAAAACGACATCATCGGCACGGGGATGAAATGGACATTCACCGAAACATCTTTATCAAAAATTTTCTGAATGATGGCGTCGCGTTGATCTTCACTGATTCCTTTGATGCGCAGCGGAAAAAGATGGAATGACGTTTCTGATTTCGGACTTTCAACTCCTGCTTTCGGAATAATAGCCCATGAATATTTTTCCAGTGCTTCACGGTACTTTTCAAAAATCCATTTTCTTTTGATCAATGTATCGTTGTCGTACCGCTCCAGCTCCACCATTCCAATCGCTGCAAGGATGTCGGCCATGTTACATTTATATCCGGCCTCAACAATATCATATCGCCAGTTTCCCTTTTGCATTTTCGAAAGCGCATCTTTGTTTTGTCCGTGCAAAGTGGCAATGCAAAGTTTTTTGTATTCATCTTCATTGCTGAAAGGTACCGGGAGATTCAATGACACTGCTCCGCCTTCTGCTGTCGTCAGATTTTTAACTGCATGAAATGAGAATACCGAAACATCAGTAAGCGATCCCGTGCGTTTTCCCTTATACCATGCACCAAGTGAATGGGCGGCATCTGATAAGACAAGAATACGAGAAAGTTTTTTCTGTGCTTCTGATTCAGCATTAAATTTTTTCCTGATGTCGGCGCTCTCAACCAATGCATTGATGGCATCATAATCACATGGATATCCTCCGAAGTCAACAGGCATAATGACCTTCGTTCGTGGCGTGATTGCTTTTTCAATTTCTGCAACATCAATATTGAAATCGTCACGCACATCAACAAAAACAGGTTTGGCGCCGCAATGAATTACGACATTGGCAGTTGCAGAATAAGTATATGCAGGAACGATCACTTCATCGCCCTCTTTCACACCAAACCAGCGAAGCATGATCTCCAGTCCGGCAGTAGCTGAGTTGAGACAAAGCGTTGCCTGACTTCCGCAATATTCCGTGAGGCGTTTTTCGAATTCTTTGGTACGCGGACCTGTTGTTATCCATCCTGATTTAAGAACGGCAGTTACTTCGTCAATTATTTTCTGATCAATACGGGGAGGAGAAAATGGAATCATAAATTGAAATAGAATCGTGGATGCGAACTTACAATTTTATGATTGGTTGAGAAGTTGATTTGGTAAATAGTTGATGGGTTGATGGGTTGATTGGTTGAATGGTTAGGTGGTTAATTGGGGAACAGAAAAATCAACAATAATCGCTTATTCGATGTTAATAAGTCGGGGTAGTTGTATTGCCAATCGGATTTTATATGCTATTTTTACGCAAACATTAATGATATGAAATTTACAATTGACAAGCAGGAAAAGTACGTATTAATCAAAATTCAGGAAGCAAAACTAACGACTCTGGTTGCCCCTGAACTGAAGGCCGAATTCCTTTTACTCCACCAGCAGGAATACAGAAATATGATCGTTGACCTGAGTGAGGTTCAGTACTGCGATTCTTCAGGACTCAGTGCTTTACTTACAGGTTTCCGTTTGTGCAGAGATGCAGGCGGTAGCTTTATCCTCACTTCCCTGCAGGATCATGTGCGCAAACTTATTGCTATATCTCAGCTTGACAACATGCTGAGTATTGTTCCGACAGTGAATGAAGCAATTGATTTTGTTTTTATGGATGAAATTGAAAAACAGTTGCATAAAGGTTAATCCCGAATACACCACTTACATGAAAAAAACTTTTTTACTTCTTATTGCGGCATCTTTTACTGCTATTGCTTCATTTGCACAGTGCGTTCCTGATACCAGCATTACACATAATGATCCGGGTGTTTATCCCGACAGCGCGACGAATCTCCCGCATGCAATTGTTGGCATTCCCTATTCAACGGTGATCCAACTGAAGGTACTTACGGATACTACAACGATGATAGGTCCGATCACTGTACCGGTTACGATTGACAGTATAATTGCAACAAATATTACAGGTCTCCCACCGGGATATGTTTATAACTGCACCCCTCCTACCTGTGTATTCTTAGGTGGATCAGACGCCTGTATTTTATTGCAGGGCCCCGCTCCTACGCCTCAGGATATTGGTACCGTTTATCCGATACACGTTGCTGTTACTGTTTACGGACATGTAACAGGAACAGGAACCACTTTGCCTCCGCAGTCAAGCAATGTAGATTATTATTATATCCAGGTTGATGATAACGTTGGATTGCCAACGGTTGACATGAACAAGTTTGACGTATTGCAAAACTATCCGAATCCTTTTCATGGCATTACTACAGTCTCCTTCGTTTCGCCAAAAGCTTCATTGGTTTCCATTAAGGTTTCCAATATGCTTGGTAAAACTGTTTCCACTAAGACGCAATATGCTAAAAGTGGAATAAATAGGATTATGTTAAATTCAAAAGACTTTGGACCGGGAATTTATTTTTATACGATCAGCAACGACAAAAATTCTGTTACGAAGCGCATGATTGTGGTGAATGAGTAAGGAGTAATGACTTTTGAGGTTTATATTCTCGGCAGCAGTTCTGCTACTCCTATCTATCAACGGCATCCGACAGCACAGATTCTCAATATTCATGAGAAACTGTTTTTAGTGGATTGTGGTGAAGGAACACTCATCCAGCTTAATCGCTACCACATCCGGTTTCATCGCATCAATCATATTTTTATCAGTCACCTCCATGGCGACCATTACCTCGGACTGATGGGTTTGATGAGCACGATGCATTTGCAGGGGCGCTCCGAAGAACTTCATTTGTATTGTCAGCCGGAATTGAAGGAGATGATAGACGTGCAGCTCCTCCACTCCCAGACTGAATTACGCTACCCTGTTGTTTATCATTTTCTCGACGCCAAAAAAGCTGCAGTTATTTATGAGGACGATGACATCGTTGTAAATACCATCATCCTAAGTCACCGCATTCCCTGCACCGGTTTTTTATTCAGGGAGAAAACTAAGTTGAGGAAACTCATCCGCGAGCAACTCATTCATTTTAACATTCCCGTGTCTGCATACAGTGATTTGAAAAACGGTATAGATTATGTGGATGAAAAAGGAAACACAATTTCCAATATTGAACTTACCACCGATCCTCATACACCCCGCTCCTATGCTTTTTGTTCGGACACCATTTATGATGAAACGCTGGTGCCAATTTTAAAAAATGTAAACCTGCTTTATCACGAATCCACTTTCCTCAGCGACAAAGCCGACCGCGCAAAAGAAACTTTTCACAGTACCGCTGCACAAGCCGCCAACATCGCTAAGATGGCTGAAGTAAAACGATTGATCATCGGACATTTTTCTGCGCGTTATAAAAATCTTTATCCTTTGCTTGAAGAAGCACGTAGTGTTTTTGAAAAAACGACGCTGGCTGTAGAGGGGGATCGGTTTGATGTGGAGTAAGAGGAAGAAGTTAAAAGGTAAAAGTCAGTAGTCAGTAGTTCAAAAAAAATCCGCTATTCAATGGCCGGTTTTTTTGTGATGCTGCCTTCAGCGGTAAATAAACGAAGAAGGTAAACTCCGGTGTAATTTGATCTTAAATAGGCCTTTACAATGCCCTGAATGTTCGCATTTTGTTAATATTTTCTTTCTCTTCAACGCCCTCCCTTCTATTCAATTTTACCTTTGCAAACTGAACTGAATTCCATGTACGAATATCAAAAATGTAAAAAAAAATAATGGTTAATATTTCTTTGCGCACTCTGCGGGATTTTCCTCTGCGTTCTTTGCGTTTAAAGGCTGTTAGTTTCATAACCGCAGAGTTCGCTAAAGAAATACAACGCAGAGAAATCGCAGAGAAAATCCATTGTTCTCCCTTAAAAATTGCCACCGATAGCAGATCTAATTCAATCAAATAAACCAATGATAACAGACATCAACGAACTAAAACGCATCGCTTCTCAGGTAAGAAGGGATATTGTAAGAATGGTCAATGCCTGCAACTCCGGTCATCCGGGCGGCTCACTGGGCTGCGCAGATTTTTTTACAGCCATGTACTTTAATATTCTCCGAAGGAATAAAACATTCGATATGAATGGTAAAGGTGAAGACCTCTTTTTCCTGAGCAACGGACATATTTCACCTGTATGGTATAGCGTGCTGGCGCGGTCAGGTTATTTTGATGTAAAAGAACTTGCAACGTTCCGTAAAATCAATTCAAGATTACAGGGACATCCCGCCACGCATGAAGGTCTGGAAGGGATTCGCGTGGCCAGCGGCTCACTCGGACAAGGACTCAGTGTTGCCATCGGGGCTTCGCTAACTAAAAAATTAAATAAAGAAGATGCTATAGTGTATTGCCTTTGCGGTGACGGAGAAATGGAAGAAGGCCAGATATGGGAAGCAGTAATGTATGCAGGCGCAAAAAAACGTGACAACCTCATTGCCGTTATTGACGTGAACGGTCAGCAGATTGATGGCTCCGTTGCAAACGTTTTACCTTATGGAGATCTCAGACCGAAATTTGAAAGCTTCGGATGGAAAGTGCTCGATATGGACGGCAACAAAATGGAAGATGTGCTTCAAATAATGAAAGAAGCGAAATCGTTTACAGGAAAGCAACAGCCCGTTGTAGTATTGATGAAGACTGAAATGGGACAAGGCGTTGACTTTATGATGCACTCGCACAAGTGGCATGGCGTGGCGCCGAATGCGGAGCAGCTGCAAGTGGCATTGGGGCAGCTCGAAGAAACTTTGGGAGATTACTAGAGAACTCAGCGAAGTACGAATAGGGAATACGAGAATACGAAATACGGAGGTACGAAGTACGAATATGCCAAGTACGAATAACGAAAGCTTTCGAATCTACGAATAGCGAATTTTGAGGATAAAGAATTAGAATGATGGAAGGAAACAAACAAGGTTATGGAATACCGAACGACAAAAACTTGTATCGGTATATCACTAAATATTTCTGCGCGTCGTGTCTCTTGCTTCTTATGTCTTTTTCCACTTTCGGACAGAAAAATAAATCAATACCCGCTCCACCACAACTTACACGAATTGAATTTTTGTTTGATGCATCACAAAGTATGTATGGCAAATGGCAAACGGGTGCAAAGATTGATGTGGCAAAACGGTTGATGAATCAGTTGCTGGATAGCCTCAGACACGTTGATGGAATAGAGCTGGCATTGCGCGTGTATGGCCACCAGAAGCCATTTCCACCACAGGATTGCAACGACAGCCGACTTGAAGTTCCTTTTGGAAAAGGAAATATTCCCATGATTCAACAGGTGCTCAGGAATCTTACCCCGCGTGGTACCACCCCAATAGCTATGTCGCTGGAACTTTGCGGCAATGATTTTCCCCAGGACAAAAGCCGCAACATTATTATTCTCATCACCGACGGAATTGAAGAGTGCGGCGGTGATCCTTGCGCAACTTCTGCAGCGCTACAGAAAAAAGGAATTGTATTAAAACCTTTTGTCATCGGACTGGGCCTCGATGCAGACCTCAAAAAAATGTTTGACTGCGTCGGAAAGTTTTATGATGCGGAAAATGAAACCACTTTTGAGAATGCATTGAACATCGTGATCAAACAGGCATTGAATGCGACAACGATGCAGGTGAACTTACTTGATTCAGATCGTCATCCTTCAGAGACAAACGTAAACATGACTTTCTACGACCAGAAAACAGGAAACGTAAAATACAATTACATGCATACGCTGAATGCAAAAGGTTTTCCCGATACCCTGGTCATCGATCCGAACACTACATATAAAATCGTAGTACATACCATTCCTCCTGTTACACGTGATTCAGTTGTACAAATAGCAGGAAAGCACAGCACCTTTGGCATTGACGCACCACAAGGTTATTTATATTTAAAGATGGCCGCCGGCAATGAATACAAACGACTCCAGGTCATCGTAAGAAAACGACATGAAATGAATACGCTCAATGTACAGGAGGCAGGTACCACTGAAAAATACATTACGGGAAAATACGATCTTGAAATTCTTACGCTGCCCAGAATAAACTTAGAAGGTGTGAGCATTGACCAGAGCAAAACTACCACGATAGAAATTCCACAGCCGGGACTGGTTTCTTTTGTCAGCAACAGTACAGGATACGGAAGCATTTATGCATTTGAAAAAGGAAAACTGAAATGGGTTGAAAACCTTGATGACACGCAAACGAAAGAGACATTCATCATGCAACCCGGAGAATACAAGGTTGTTTACCGTCCGAAAGCCAGCCGCGAATCAGTTTATACTGTTGAGAAACTTTTCAAGATAGTAAGTGGCACAAGCATTTCCGTTTCATTTTAACCCGACAACTACTTAACTTCACACAGCTATGAAAAAATATACCATCCTCGACAAAAAAGACACCAGGAGCGGCTTTGGCGCCGGACTCCTTGAACTTGGAAGAAAAAACAATGACGTTGTTGCGCTTTGTGCCGACCTCACCGGATCATTGAAAATGGATGCTTTCGAAAAAGAATTTCCGGATCGTTTTTTCCAGATCGGAATTGCAGAAGCAAACATGATGGGCATTGCCGCCGGACTGACCATCGGAGGTAAAATTCCATTCACGGGAACGTTTGCTAATTTTTCTACCGGACGCGTATATGATCAGATTCGTCAGAGCATTGCTTACTCCAATAAAAATGTAAAGATCTGTGCAAGTCATGCGGGTGTTACGTTGGGAGAAGACGGCGCCACGCATCAGATCCTCGAAGACCTTGGCATGATGCGCATGTTACCCGAAATGGTCGTCATCAATCCATGTGATTACAACCAAACCAAAGCTGCAACGATTGCCATTGCTGAACATCGCGGTCCGGTATATTTGCGTTTCGGCCGTCCTGTCGTTCCGAATTTTACTGCTCCGGATCAGAAATTTGAAATCGGGAAAGCGCTAATGCTTAGTGAAGGAACAGATGTTTCCATTTTTGCAACCGGTCACCTGGTCTGGAAAGCACTTGAAGCCTGTGAAGCCCTTGAAGCGAAAGGGATCAGTGCTGAAGTGATCAACATTCATACGATTAAACCCTTGGATGTTGATGCAGTCGTACGCTCCGTGAGGAAGACGGGTTGTGTCGTTTCAGCGGAAGAGCACCAGCGGAACGGAGGATTGGGAGATGCCATCGCACAAGTACTGGCCCAGCATCATCCATCACCACAGGAATATGTAGCTGTGAATGATTCATTCGGCGAAAGCGGAACACCGGAGCAGTTGATGGTGAAGTACGGGCTTGATTCCATTGACATTATTAATGCATGTGAACGTGTTTTGAAGCGGAAGGGCGAAATGGTGAACGCGTGATTTTTGAAAGAAGAAGAGAAGAATTGAAGAAGAAACGGAGAATGGGAGAGCGGGAGATGACCAGATTAATAATTTGTGCTAATGGCTGAGAAGATTAATTCCTATAAAGAACTTCGCGTTTTCAATGAAGCCTTTCAACTGGCAATGGAGATTTTTCAGTTTACAAAAAAATTTCCTACTGAAGAAAAATATTCACTTACTGACCAGATACGAAGATCATCACGATCAGTATGTCTAAACTTAGGTGAAGCATGGCGCAAGAGAAGGTACCCTGCTGCTTTTGTGGCGAAACTCAGCGACTGCGAAGCCGAAGCATGTGAAACGCAAATTTCATTGATGTTTGCAAAAGAGTGCGGATATCTCTCTTCTGAATTATCTACCAATCTTGAATTGAAATATGAAAACGTTATCGGCATGCTTGTAAATATGATTGATCATCCCGAAAAATGGACGATAAAAAAAACAAAGTAGAAACTGCAATAATTACAAACTAAGTTTTCACTGTAACAACTCATTCTCCAATGAGCACTGCGCATTCAATCTCTCCCCTTCTCCCTTTCACATTGTCTCCCATTCCCCTCTCTTATCTACTTATATTATTCTTAATCGCTCCTAATCCTGATAATATCCTGATATCTGAATAAAAATGAGCGAACATACAGATCAGGAACTGCTAGAAAAATTCCGTCGTGAAGAAAGTAGAAGTTATGCTTTCAACTTGCTGATGCGGAAATACCAACAACGATTATACTGGCATGTACGACGGATTGTGATTGACCACGACGATGCGAATGATGTAATCCAAAATGTATTTATTAAAGTATGGAAGTCGCTCGATAAATTCCGCGAAGACTCACAATTATACACCTGGCTTTACCGCATTGCCACCAATGAGTCCATTACCTTTATCAATAATAAAAAGAAAAGGTTCTTTGTGCCTTTGGTAGATGTAGAATATGAACTTGCTTCAAATCTCGATGGTGATCCAAATTTTACCGGAGACAAAATCATGCTCAAACTACAACAGGCTGTGTTAAAACTTCCTACACAACAGCGGATTATTTTCAACATGAAATATTTTGACGGACTCAAATACGAAGAAATCGCAGTCATACTGAAGCTTACCACGGGCGCGTTAAAGGCCAGTTACCACCATGCAGTAAAGAAGCTGGAAAAATACCTTACCGGACATTAAACCTTTACCACTCTTTGAACTCATAAACGCAGATTGCCAAATGAAAAAGAATCAGAACCATAGCGCGGAAGAATTGAAAAGGATTGATGATTTATTGTCAGGCATGAAGAATGAAATGCAGGATGACAAAACTCAGAATCCGTTTCATACCCCTGACGGATATTTTGATTCATTGAATGCTGAGGTGATGAAAAAACTGGCATCCATTCCGGATACTGAATCCGTTTCAGAGGTTAATCCGTTTAAAGTTCCGGCCGGATATTTTGATACCCTTCCGACAATCATTCAACAGCGCATCATTGACATTGATGCAAGGGGATTTTCTCTCTCGCGATGGATTACTTCAGCGCTCTCCCGACTTTCCCCCGGATATACCGTTGCTTTAGCCTCTGTAATTATTGTTGCTGTAATGAGCACCTTTTATCTTACCAGAACCATCACTGTAGATTATGCAGCTCAGCAAATACCTGAATCGGAGAAGCTGGAGTCGGTGTATCTTCAGCAACTTGATGAATATGTCCTTGCTCAGGTGTATATCGAAGAAACATCCACTGTTACCGAATCGCAAGATGATGGATTTGAAAGTTATTTAATTGATAACGATATAGACCTGAATTCCCTTTCTGAACAATTGTAAAAAAATATTCCATGAAAAATTATTTGATTCTGTTCCTGCTTTGCTGCTCAACGCAACTTTTCGCACAACACCCCCCTCCTCCGGGCGACGGCCAACCCCGACCTCCCCGCGAGCGCGTAGAGGCTATGAAGGTAGGCTTCATTACACAACGTCTGAATCTGAGTCCGGAAGAAGCTAAGGTATTCTGGCCTGTATATAATAAGTACAGGGATGAACTGGAGAACCTCAGAAAATCACGAAGGGATAATCTGGTGGATGCAAGAACGAATATTGATGATTTGTCAGAAAAAGAAGTTGAGAAAACGGTGGATTCAGAATTGATTTTTCGTCAGAATGAACTTGATCTACTGAAAAAATATCATGCGCAGTTCAAACAGGTATTACCGATTAAAAAAGTTGCGATGCTTTATCGTGCAGAGGAAGACTTCAAACGTGAACTTCTCGACCGAATCAAAGAAAACAGGCAGGATAATAAACGCGACAGAACGGACAAAAGGAAATCAATGGGGAAATAACAAATCAGAATTTCGGATAAACAAAGAGCCTGTTCGCAATGAGTGAACCGGCTCTTTTATATTTTATTCTTTTTCCTGACTTCCGAATTGCGAGTTTTTACCTATAGCCAACAACATATTTTGAACACCTTAATGTTTTTGGAATACAACTTAGGGTGTTAAACACCTTGTTTTTTTTTATTCCCTGTCACTTTTTTTAGAAAAAAGGGGCGAAAGCCCGGTGGGCTTTTGAGCCAGTTGGAGGGGTGGAAAAAATCAATCGTTACAAAGGCAATTTCCGGCTCTTTTTATTTTATTCTTTATTGTATTTGTTATTTGAGAATGACTTTGAACTCGCGCTTGGTTTTTGAAGATGCGATCTGCAACACATAAACTCCTCTTGCAAACTGTGTGAGGTCAACGTTCCGTATCACACGTTTTTCCTTTATTGAAAAATCGCTCCAGATAAGTTTTCCGGCACCGTCAATCAATCGCAGGAATATATCTTCATTGTCTTCATTCAGGAAACTGATGCTCAGGTTTGAATGCGTAGGATTCGGATAAATCAGTACACCTTCTGACAATACATATGGCTGAACATTCACAGATACCATTACCTGAATTGAATCAGTAGCTGTGCAACCATGTACATCAGTAACAGTTACCCAGAAATTACCTGTTGAACTCACACTTGTGGTTTGTGATGTTTCTCCTGTATTCCAGAGGTAAGTTACAAAGCCCGGTCCGGCATCAAGAATAACTGCACTACCTGATTCAATAATGGTATCATTTCCGATAAACAAATCAGGGGCTGAAAAGACATGGGCACTAACGGGAACAAAATTCCCTTCACATCCATTTACTGATTTGGCAAAGTAAGTAGTGGTTGCATTCAAATATGGAGTCTGGTATGTGAGTCCTGAACCCACCATATTGCCGTGAGGAGCGTCGAACCAATACACGGTATCAGACGACATGGCAATTAACACCACAGTTCCCGGTCCACACGTACTACCGGGAGTAACCGTTGGATCAACCGGATTCGGCTTGATGAAGGCGTTTACAGTAACATAATTTCCCGGACATACCGATTCAGTGCGTACAGCATATGTTGTACTCTGATTCAACACCGGCGTTGTAAAGCTGCTTCCCACACCAAGTAAATTTCCATTCGGTGAATTGTACCAGCGAATCGTATCAATACCGATGGCGTTTAACATCAGGCTTCCGGTTCCGCAGCGACTTTGATCAGCAACCGTTGGATCAGAAGGAATTGAATTAATGATTGCCTGTACGGGAATATAATTACCCGGACAGATTCCTTCAGCCCTGACATAATATGTAGTGGATTGATTGATAGCAGGTGTATTGAAAAACGCCCCCTCATAAACCATATTTCCACCCTGTGCATCATACCACCTGATGGTATCTGTGGCTGAAGCAGTAAGGTTAACACTTCCTGCACCGCATCTTGAAATATCCGAAGCGACAGGATCAGCAGGAAATGAATTTACAATTGCCTGCACCGGCATTGCATTGCTCGGACAAATTCCGGAAGCAACAGCAAAATATGTTGTCGTCTGGCTGATGGATGGGGTCGTAAAATTATTTCCGGAAAATAAAACGGTTCCATTCGGCGAGTCAAACCACTGTACAATTTCATTCGACTGAGCAGCGAGTTGTAAAATTCCATCGCCACATCTTGATGCATCTGAAACAACAGGATCGGCAGAGATCGTATTCACTGTAGCTTCCACAGCCACCTCATCACTTGCACATTGCAAACCGGCAACTACAAAATAGGTTGTACTCAGGTTGAGGGTCGGTGTAACAAATGTATTTCCGGTAAACAATAAATTTCCATTTGGAGAATCATACCACCTCACCGTATCTGTAGCAGCAGCTGTTAACGTTACAGTACCTGCTCCGCAACGACTCTGGCCCGGAGCAACAGGATCAGGCGTACTTGTACTGATGATTGCCTGCACATTTACATAAGCACTCGGACACAATGTTCCGGCGCGCAGATAATATATAGTTGTTGAACTCAACACAGGCGTTTGAAAGGTATTGCCCGTGTTCAACAGGTTTCCATTCAGCGAATCGTACCAGCGAATAGTATCCTGAGAAGTAGCATTAAAGGTAACTGATCCTTCATCACAACGGCTTGAACTGTTTGAAACAGGCAAAGCTGAGACCGGATTAACAGTAGCAATTGCCGGAATAAATCCACTCTTGCATAGCTCCCCGGACTGTGCATAATATGTAGTTGACAATGAAATGTCAGGCGTTGTTAATGAATCAGAAGTTGCAAGGAGTGTTCCGTTTGGTGCATTGTACCACCTGATTACATCATTGGAAGCTGCGGTAAGCGTCATTACGCCATGTCCGCAAATATTATTATTTGTGGTAACAGGAGAAGAAGGAATAGCATTGATAATTGCCGAATCCGGAACCAGAGCACTCGGGCAAGTTGTTCCTGCCTTTGCATAATATATCGTAGTAGCTGACAGTGATGGTGTGGTAAAACTGTTTCCGGTGCCAACAAGATTGCTTTGTGCATCATACCATTTTACGGGGTCTGCAGCAGTCGCGGATAAAGTCACACTTCCGGCTCCACATCTTGAAGCTGAAGTAATAACCGGGTTGATAGAGACAGGATTAATTATAACCACCGTAGAATCTGAAACAGAGGTACATCCATTATTTGTAACTGCAACCCGGTATGTATCACTTTGCACCGGTTGAAATGTTTGAGCGATGGCTCCATTGATATATATATTATTCCTTAGCCATTGGTATTGATTTCCGTTTGCAGCAGTTGCAGTGAGCACCAGTGTATCACCAACACACATTGTAGGTGAAGCAGATGTAGTAATCGCAGCCACAGGTGCTGAATAAGCCCGGCCCGGAGAGCCACCCGGACATCCGGCAAACCAGTTATTTCCATCGCTTAAGTTTCCAAGGGAATCCCTCAACTCAAGTGTATATCCTCCTGCATCAGCTTCAAGAGGCCAAGGCGCTTCATCATCATATTCAAGTGAAAGAAAAAGTGAATCATTATATTTATACAATCTGATCTGATCTCCCCCATCGCTGAAGTTAAAACCGGTTTCACCAATTACATTCGCAACAGTCGGATGCTGATTATGAAATTTCTGCGTGTCAACAGAAACAACCAGGTATCCATTGGCGGCAATTGTAGTTGTTACCGGAAATACAAATTCATGATGATCATTGTCATCTTTAACTTTCCATCCTGAAATATCCAGCCTTGAAGACGTGAGGTTGTGAATTTCAAACCAGTCACCTGCATTGTGAGCAGAATCAGAATTATAATTGATTTCACTGATCGTGAATTGCGGGGTTACAGGCGAACCGGTGAAGTATGCCGTAATTACATCATTCGCAGTAAAATTTCTTGTCACAGCCAGATTGGTATCACTTGTAGTAATGACAACATTGGAATTCCAGTGGAGGAAAGTGTAGCCCGGGTTGGGAATTGCAGTCAGCGTTACAGGATTTCCGTTGAAGTAAACCCCGCTCCATGGCAGTGTTTGAGGTGTGATCGTACTGATCTGAATTCTTCCTGATCCTGCAGGTGAAGCCTGAATGGTAAGTGTAACCTGTCCGGCCATTCCTAAATCATTTTGAATCTGATTTCGGGCATATGCAGGTCTGCCATTACTGAAAGTGAGCATGGATGCAATATTATTGTTCCATAAATTTGTATCGCCACCCCATTTATCATACTGGAAGTGCATATCATAACGGATAGAATCGCGGAAACTATTCACGACACTCACCACATTCTCCTGCTTCCAGATTGTGTTTATGAGATCTGCATAGCGGTTAATGAAATAGTTTTTATATTTTGTATTCAGCAATAATCTCTTAAAAATATCGCTGTTGTAATTGTGCGGATCCGGATTCAAAGCAATGGAAAGAATATCTGTACTTACGGTTCCGGAAATACCAAATCCAAAATCCAAATCATAAAGAATATACCTGAATCGTCCACCTGCCTTCTTTGGTCTCCACAACTTCAGGTTATTATTTGAACCTCCCATCCAATCGTCATTGGGGTAATAACATTCGGCAGCAAAATAATCAACCTGATTTTTAATGTCAATCATCGAATCCATGTTTGAATAAAAAGAAGATGACGTTGGCGAGGTGTTCATTGCATAGGTATGCATCGTTCTAAAGGCTGTATCACTGCCCTGTTTCACTTCAATGTCGGGAAAGAAATAACTTTCCTTGAGGAGGTCTATTTCTGTCTTGTCATATCCGTAGTTTTCTTCCACAAAATGATGGTCGTCATTTTCCTTCGTATAGTATACTCCCCACTGAACCCCGTTAATGTATATCAGGGCCGGTTCGTAAGCCATATAATCAGTATTAGATCCTTTCATTAATCTTTCCATCACAGGATCCCTCATGTGTGCTATTCCCCTGTCGTTACCTGTTGTATGTAATAGAAAATCACTCCATTTGCCGATCCATTTTTTGTCCGGGATCATTTCATACTGGAGTTTTGACAACCCGTATTTATCACCAAGTTTTATCTCAAGCGATTTCTGGTCATATCGTCGGCTCCATCCTCCCGTAACACATAATCCGGTATTAAATTTAAATGCACGATTTTTTTGTTTGTCAAAGAATTCTACTGAAGCAAATTTTTCCCAGTCCTGCCAGTAATTGGCTCCGAAGTAAGGCGCGTTGGGACTTGCATTGGGACCTTTCACAAATATTCCTTTGTTGTAATCCCATAAATCTGCTGAGTCAAGTGTCAGACAATAGACAGGCAACTTGCAGTTCAGATTTATAAAATAAGAATTCGTTATGGTAGCACTCGGCAAACTGGTTGCACTGAAAACTCTGGCACGAACGGAAGTTGTTTTGGTTATAGAAATGGGTGAAGTATAAACCGGTGAGGTTATTGTTGGTGCATTTCCGTTTGTTGTATAGCGCACTACACCGCCGGGATAAGATGTGGTAATACTTAGCGTTTGTGTTCCGGTGTAAAAACCGGCTTGTAATGAAAACAATGGAATCGTGGCATAAGCGGAATAACCTGTAACGCTGCTGTTGGTTGCATCCGGCGTTGAAGTACCGAAATATTTCCACAGATTTTGTCCATCCGTATTTCTTCCGTATGAATTATCAAGTTCAAGATATGGAACTGCTATCTGGTCAACGATACTTCCGGCGGGATTGGTGAGATAAACTGTTTCACCTGCCTGACTGATTTTAAATGCTGCATGAAAATAATTGACAGGATGGAGGCTACTTACAAACCAGGGAGGCGTTGGTGGAAACATCACTGTTGCATCTTTAATCCTTAAACTCAGAAACGGAATACAGGACATATCACTTTCCGTTGCAGAGCGATTGTGAACCTGCACTGCAAGTACATTGGTACCGTTCTTTATAATACTTTTTATGAATGATTCCGATAAATGAAAAGAGTCGGGAGCCATGCCCTGATACATCTGCGCTTCGTGAGAAGAATAAACTACTTTATTCCATGCAGGTCTTGTTCCGGGCAATTCAATATTTGTTCTCGCAATTTCAACACCATTAAGAAAAGCAACAAAGCCATCGTCATAGTCTATGTTGAAAACGGCATCCATTATTTTTGATGTATCTGTGATTGTGAATGTCTTCCTGATAAAAACAGAAGCGCAAACCGGGATGGTTGTCGCATCGTCTCCGTCACCAAAGCCAAATCCGCCGATACCACTGCTCCATACCGTCTCATTGAATGACAGGTTACGCCAATTGGTATCGTTCCATGCAGTTGTGTTTGCCCTGTAGCGCCAGGTATCACCGGCTTTTACCGGACTTTCCCAATGCGCCCCAATATTGGTTATGTTACTATCAGTGGCAAATATCAGCACATGGTCATTTACTGCCAGGGTGTAAGAAGGAAAAGTAAATTTATAAAGCTTCGACGCCTTGTTACTTAGGCCATAGCCTGCAAGATTTACGGGGGCAGTTCCAGCATTATACAATTCAATCCAATCTTCATAGTGACCGGTTTCATCACACAGCGTCCCGTAATTGGATGACATGACTTCATTGATTAATACCTGGGCTGAACTTGTTCCAGCCATTGCAAATGTCATGATTGCAGTAATCAGGATGATACGATTTCGCTTCATAGGAGCTATTTTACCAAAGCCATTTCAGTGCTATGGACAAATAAATACTATGCAAAACAGCTATTTGTTTCACACTCTTTCGAGTATACTTACAAAATGAATGAAATCAATTCAGGTGCAAGAATTCAGGGGATGTAAGAAAAGGTTACATCATTTAAGAAAAGCCCGTGACCGGGAACAGAAACGCCTGCACCCGAGCGCTTTTGGTTTTCTATTATGGCTGTAAAATCATCCGGAGAAATATGCCCTTCGCCGATCTCCAAAAGTGTGCCCACTATTGCCCTTACCATATTGCGCAAAAAACGGTCGGCGGTGATTTCAAAAACGAGCTGATCAGTTTTTTCTGACCAGAATGCAGAGGTGATTTTACAGATATTTGTCTTTACCTGGGTATTCGATTTTGAAAAACAACTGAAGTCGGAATGATTCATGAGGGTTGCAGCAGCCACATTCATTTTCTTCAGATCAACTTTATCCGGAAGGAAAAAACTGAAGTCGTTGAGGAAAGGGTTCTTTGCCTGATGAATAAAATACTGATAGGTTCTTGAAATGGCATCGAACCGGGCATGTGCCTTTTCTCCCACTTTAATAATTTTACCAATGGCAATTTCAAATGGCAACAGACAATTCAGGTGGTAAACAAAATCCTTTTCACGGGTAATTTCATCAGCATCAAAATGCAGGAAAAATTTTGATGCATGCACGCCAGTGTCTGTTCGTCCGCAGCCTGTTGTCTCCGTTTCTTTTCCAAGCAATGTCTTTAACGCACCATTAATTTCTGCCTGTACCGTATGTGCATTTTCCTGGATCTGCCATCCATGAAATTTTTTACCATTAAAACTCAGCTGAAGAAAATAACGGGCCATATAAATTATTCCTTCACCACTTTCATATTGTAAACCCTGTCTCCGCCAATGATACGTATAAAATAAATTCCCGGATTCAATGAAGACATATCAGCTTCCAAGGGTAATGCACATCCGGAAAGATTTTGCGGTGTGCCGGAGTTTTCACAAGACAAAATAATATCAGTTACCTGTTCGCCGATGACATTATAAATTTTCGCAGAAGAAATTCTGATACTGTTACCTGAATGCCCTCCTCCTATTGTCAACATATTACTGACAGGATTTGGAAACACAATCAGTGTTTCATTGTCATCAGGCCCGTTGACAAAAAGACAATAGTTCACAGTTAATGTATCCTGCGCCTGTGCATAGCATCCCAATCCATCCGTATAATAGTACGATACGATGTAGCTGCCCACACCCAGTAATGCTCCGTGCGCTGAATCTGCAGACAACCCATTCAGAACGTAAACTCCACCGGGAGGTGTTCCGCCTTCAAGAATTTTTATTTCATCGTCGCAAAGATTATCAGGATTCAGCACCAGATCCACGTCATGTGCGTTGGAAACCAGTACGACATGGGTGCTTATAAATGAACAACCATTACTTGCACACACTACTCTGATGGTATCATAGCCAACAGAAAAACTGGTATATGTAACAGTGAAAGTGCTTGTATTGTTAAACCCCACCACTGTTCCGCGCGCCGTACTCCAATTGTATGTTGCTCCGTTTACAAAAGGAACAAAATATATATAAGGGTAAGTTGTATTTGTACAAACCGTATCAGGTCCCTGGATGAGGCTTGGCCCGGGAGTAAAAATATTTACCACGTGAATTACTGCAGGAAAACTAAATGTCCCATAGCTTAATGTCATTGTTACTGTATAATTTCCGTCGAGGGTATAGTTATGTGTTACGCTTAAACCTGTCACTGATCCTGAACCATCACCGAAATCCCAGGTCGCAGTATATTTCTGCCAGCAGGAATCAACAGAGAAATGAATGGAGTTGCATGTTACATTGTTGTATGCAAAATCAACAGGCAACTCCGGCGGAGGAAGCGCATCCATGAAATTCGGAACTCCGCAGTAAACGTGCGTAGAAACAAAATACGGCGGACTTGGTGTGATGCCAGTAAAACTAACACCGTTCAATACAAATGCAGAGTTCAGGTAAGAGTCAGCATTGATAACCATGTCCATGTAAGGCGTGTTCCATCCTGTTTGTGCGAGGTATACGTTATGATCAGGACCGACTTCAAGATACAATGCTTCAACAGGATCTTTTAATACAATTGCAGCAAGAGAAAGATTGGTGGCATCGTACTTCATCAATTTATGAATACTACTTCCAAAATTCTGGATGGTATAAATCACACTGTCATTCATGCTGTACACGATTCCGAGACAGATTTGATGTCCGGGCTGAGCAGGAACCAGAAACTGATTTGAAACGACTCCTGTTGCCTGGTTAAAATCATATTCAGCAAAAACATAACTCGAACTTGAAAAAATAGCCATGCCGATTTTATTACCACTGTGATTACCTTTTATTTGTGCTGAGTAAGAGCTATAGAAATTTGCTGACACAACAGGTGCTGCCCCTGCCTGCATGCCATCCTGTGTTACGAGGATTGAATAAAATCTTCCATCACCGGGATATCCTTTGATGACAACCCAGTAATCAATTCCATTGCAATGCGGGACAGCAGTAAGACATTCGCTAACGGAAACAGGAACTGAGGGGTGATTAAAACGGACGGCTGTTGTAACTGAATTTGCAATAATGTCCACCATAACAAATTGCGGCCCGTTATTACTCACATATCCCGGCGGCGCACTTACGATGTAATATTTTCCGGGATGCTTCGGATAAGGAACAATTACAAGTCCGGGAACGGTAGCATTGTTCCACGCAAAAATCGGTGCAACATTTATTTGAGCATGAAAGCGGTCCCATACATTTTTTCCGTCGCTGTAAAACAAAAGGTTCCCGTGTTCATCATTCTGAACGACGGAAGATTCAAAACCATCAACTGTTGCATTTGCGTTGGCAGCATTATTTGCGACTGCAGTCCCCGTTGAAAAATCCATGGATGCATACGTACCCCAGAACCAGTTGCTTCTTCCGAGTAAGGTTGAATCAAGAGTACAATTGATAACGGCTACGTCTGTTGAATCAAGTATAGATGTTGTTCCGTCGCTGACGGTTAAATATGCCGTGTGAATTCCTTGTGTAGCGTAAGTCACATTTACAGAAGACGATGTTGCAGATGCCGGTACTCCCCCCGGAAACTGCCAGCTCCAACTCACAGCAGTATTTCCATTGACCGGATTACTGAAAGCCATTGACGTTCCTGAACAAACTGTTCCCGGTGAAATGTTGATTGAACTCACGAGGAAAGAAGGGACACATCCGTTGTTTCCCTGAATTCCGGTGGCAATGAGATTTGAGGTGCTCCATAAATTGCTCCTCAACGTTCCCAATGTTGCCCACATTCGCTGGCACTGGTTCATTGTAAAAGTATTCATGCAGTCATCGTCACTGTAACTCATGTAACTTTCAGTCATGTCATTGGTAGTTGTTCCGGTAGCATAATTTGCAGTGCAGGTATTGTAAACTGTACCGCATGGAACATTGGTCGTTGTACAAGGTTCGATGTCGCAGATAAAATCTCCGTTGAGGTCGCAGGCATCTGTTGAAGAACCTGCTGCATTCGATCCGGCGCAACCACCCTGAAAAATATGATAGAGGTTGAGGTAATGTCCGATTTCATGACAGGCCACTTTACCTTCGGTCAAACCGAAACCAAGCGCAAAAGAATTTCCGGTGCTGTTGTCACCGCAGATG
>JBBRAY010000036.1:0-42530 GCA_038206355.1 Bacteroidia bacterium | reverse complement strand
GAAAAGGGACGTAAATAGAATAAGAATAAATCTGAAAACCGTTATTGGAACAATTGTCGTCACGAACGGTAACTGTAAAAGTATAGGGTGCAATCCGCGCATCACCTGTAGTAGGTGTCCATGAGAAAGTTGCTGTTGGGTGAGCCGCTACTGAAACTACAAATGAAGCTGATGGTATTCCATTATTCCATGTCATTGTTACGTTTTGTCCTGCATTTTGATCATCAGAATTAATGAAGAAAGAAAGCGGGGTATTCGGACAAACGGTAGCTGAAAAATTATTGGTTCCGTTGATTCCGGTAGCTGTTGGTAAAATATTCGGAGAACAGTTTTGTATATAAAACTCAATATCGCGGATCACACTTCCAATCAATATACCATTTCGAAATTCTTTAATACGAACGGCTGCAATTCCCACCTCCAGATTTTGTGCATTCATGGCTATGTCGCCCGTAGTCGAATTGATTGATACAGCAGGCAATGATGTTATCGGGTTGGTTCCTGAAAAAGGCGATATGTAAGGAACTGTACCCGTAGCAGAAGTTTTGCAATCAATGAGTTCATAAGTTAACAGGTCTCCGTCAGTTTCGAGGCCTCCGTGATTATAGGTGAAACTCTGGTTCTGGCAAATAATTGCAACCGGGTAATTGCTAAAAGTTGGAGAATTATTTCCCGCAAAGTTCAGGTTATTAAGAGTTGCTTCAACATAAATTGGCGTCACTGAAGTTTGTGGGTTACAAGGAGATGGCTGCGTCATAGTAGTAATGGCACAATTGCGGGCCACTACTGAATAACTAAAAACCCAGTCGGCACAATTTCCAGGAGAAGGTAGTGTGATGTCGCCACGGTAAACATATTGCTGATAGCCCAATATTTCACTATTGGGATTCGAACACTGTGTAACAGCCGACACACATGGAAATGTAATTTCCTGACCTGTAGGAGAGATCTGGCTCAGTGTAAAATTCTGATTTGCATTGCATGAAGTCGATTTAACATTAACTGTAATAGTTGCAGGAGCTGCAATTCCATGGCAATCGCGATATAATGTACCTGTAACACGGTAAGTATTTCCGCTCAGCCATTGGTAGGTGAGGTCGGCACCTGCGGCATGTGAAGCACGGGATTGATATCCAGTAAGCATTGCCAGCAGGAAAATAATTACAAAAGTTGACAGCGCATATCGCGATGAACAACTACGATTGTGTAATTGGTTGAAGTTGATTTGTTTCATTGTTAATGGTAATTAATTTGATTATTGTTAGCTGAAAGTAATATGATCAAAACACCTGAGTGACTAAGTGTCTGTTGTTTAATTAATTTATATAAGATTGACTAAGTTCTTCCGAGGTTGGAAAAAAAATACAATTGATGAAGCGGTAAATTCCTTAATGTATTGAACCGTCGGCTGTGCTTGTTGTATTGGTTTTTAATGGTTGGTCAGTTTTGGGTTTGTGAATCTTGAAGCGACAAGGATAATGCACTTTAATATTTCATATTTTATATTGAGGTTATGTTTCCGTTACTATAAATGTATCCTTTAATATTTTCAATCAGATCAAGTGATGTTGTAGTAAATCTGAATTTTCTGAAGCGGGAAGCGAATCTATCCAAAAATCTCATGGAATTATGGTGAGCTAAAAAATTATTTATTGTTTTTTGATAAAGGTGCTAAAAAACTTGGTGAAAATATTTTTCACTTAAATAAATAGGCTTTTTTGAATAATAATGGATCCGGGGGATGAATAACTTGTCGGCGAGTGGTACATCGATATATTTGCTGCCCACAAAAGCAGAAAAATATGAAAATCATCAATTACCCGATTTTAGCATGCACTTTTATCGCAGTACTATATATATCATCATGCAAAAAGAGTGATTCAACAGAGTCTCCCGCAACAAGTTCAGTTTCAGGCACTCCGGCAATGACTACGACTGAGGCAACCAATGTGAGTTATACTTCAGCCGACCTTGGAGGGTCAGTAACGTCAGAAGGCGCCTGCACAATACTTTCCCGAGGCGTAGCAGTTGGTACTTCTCATTCGCCTACAGTGAATGATCTGCAGTTCCCGGGCAATGATACCACCACTACATTTACATCAACTGCTTCTGGCTTGCTTCCGGGAACAACCTATTATGCCCGCGCTTTTGCTACCAACTGCAAAGGCATTGGATATGGAAATGAAATTCATTTTACCACATTAGGTGGTGGCTGCACCGATACCGGCTACTTTCACTTTACGATTGATGGAATTACCTATGTGGCTGATGACTTAATGGGTCCAAATGCCGGCCACATATATCCTGAAGGAGACACTCGCTTTGCATATGTAACTCAGGATTCATCTACCGGTGATTTTAATGTGTCAGCCCAATCTTCCTATATGTTTGACGACTCAAAATCTTCAGCCTTTTCCTTCGGTTTTATTTATAAACCATTTACGGGAATGGGAGATTATACTTTTAACGCCGCATCGTCAGGCAATGGTGATCATGCCATAACTATTCAGCTAAGACTTGGTACCGGAGCACTGGATGCCGCAAGTCCCAACTACAACCAGTACTTGAATGATGCAAACTTTGAACGTCATTATGATGGAAACCATGATTGTATCCAGACTGAATCCACTTATGAGATTAACACACTGCATATTACCGGTTGGGGAACAGCAGGTCAGTTTGCAGAAGGAACATTGACAGGAACAGTTTACGAAACTATAAAAACTGCTATTAATTGTGAGAATTCAACGGCACATCCCTTCACAATGGCATTTAAGCTGAAGAGGCTTCAATAACTTGTCCGTTTCTTCTACCTTTGCGAATATATGCTTTCTAACCGACGACGCCTTATTATAGTAATCAGTTCCGTGGCTGTGGGAAGTTTTGCTGCAGCACTGCTAATGAAACAACGATTCGGCACTTTGAAGCCGGAAAATGTCAATCAGTTGATTTTCAACTTCATTTTTGCGGCAATCATAGTAATCAGCATAGGAATATTGCTTGCAAAAACCAGTAAAAAGGATAAAGAAGAAAAATAGCAGGCGTATTAAATAGTCCTGATGAGGTAATAGTTTTTCTTGCCCTTTTGAATCAAGATGTATTTATCCCTAAGCAAATGATTGGTTGTTAAAGAAGCATTTGAATCCTCAATCTTTGTTTTATTCACTGCCACTCCCCCGCCTTGGACCATTTTTTTTGCCTCTCCCTTTGAAGGAAATATCTGTGAGGTGCCGGAAAGAAATTCTATCAAATTAACTCCCGCTTCAAGTTTAGCCTTATCTATTTCCACCTGCGGAACGCCTTCAAAAACACTTAACAAGTCTTCTTCCGATAAATTATTCAATGCCTCAGCCGTTCCCTTTCCGAAAAGAATTTCAGATGCTTCAACCGCTGCCAGGTATTCTGTTTCTGAATGAACGCGGATGGTGATGTCTTTTGCCAGCGCCTTTTGAAGTAAACGGAGATGGGGTGTTGCATCATGTTCTTTTTCCATGGATTCAATTTCATCCCTGTTCATCAACGTAAATATCCTGATGTATTTTTTTACGTCATCATCCGATGCGTTCAGCCAGAACTGATAAAATTTATACGGCGATGTTTTCTTTGCGTTAAGCCACACATTCCCGCTTTCTGTCTTACCGAATTTAGTTCCATCGGCTTTCTTTATTAAAGGTGTAGTCAAAGCAAATGCTTCTCCTCCCCCTTTTCTTCTGATGAGTTCAGTACCGGTAACGATGTTTCCCCACTGATCACTGCCGCCCATCTGTATTTTGATTCCATTGTTCTTCCAGAGAAAATAAAAATCATAACCCTGCACAAGCTGGTAAGAAAATTCAGTGAATGACATTCCCGTTTCAAGGCGCGACTGCACGGAATCTTTTGCCATCATATAGCTTACAGTGATGTACTTGCCCACGTCACGGATGAAATCAAGAAATTTAAAGTCCTTAAACCAGTCATAATTATTTACGATCTCTGCAGCATTGGCTCCCGGACTGAAATCAAGAAATTTTTCCAGTTGCTTTTTCTGAGATGCCAGATTGAACTGAAGCGTCTCTTCATTCAAAAGATTTCTTTCGGCCGACTTCCCCGATGGATCACCCACCATTCCTGTTGCGCCGCCGACCAGTGCAATGGGTTTATGTCCGCAGCGCTGAAAATGAAGCAACATCATGATCTGTACCAGGTTGCCAACGCCCAAAGAATCTGAGGTAGGGTCAAAGCCAATGTACCCGCTCACCATTTCTTTGTTCAGCAGTTCCTCCGTACCGGGCATGATGTCCTGAAGCATTCCACGCCAGCGCAACTCATCCACAAAATTTTTCATGTAAGTGATTTGGATGCGAAGATATTTGTTTTCAATTTGTTTCGATGAAAAAAGAAGAAATGGCAGAGTGAAGAACAAAGGGCTTCACGAATAACGAAAGTTTATGTCCTGCCGGCGTGAAACAGTTTGTCAACCATAGCCGCGTAGGCCGGAAGCAATCCCTACAATAAAATCGTCATTGCAATGGACGAAACAAGCCCACCAAAAAAAATCGTCATTGCGAAGAACAGCCTGTCCCGCTTTTCGCGGGAAAGCAATCCCCCGAAAAATATATAGTTCTACTTTACTTCTTATTTTATTTATATCTCAACTTCCATTTTACTTCCTCCCATAAATCCTTCCAATCCGGATTCATCCTTTCTATCAATTCAACTTTACTCTTCCGACTTCCTCCCTTGATTCGTTTTTCTTCTGCGATTGCTGCCCCGATAAAAGGAAAGCCACAATAATAAACCAGCTTGTTGCAATTGTATTTTGCAGTAAAACTTCCTTTATACGTTCGGCACCTGTGCTCTTCAGTTCTCCGGTGCAAATTACTCGTCACACCGATATATAATACAGTATGGTATTTATTGGTCATGATATAAACAAAGCCGCCTTTGGTTTTTAGCATGATGCTAAAGTATGGGTGACTTGAATTAAAGAAATCCAATAAAGGCAAGATTAATATTTATACTTATTGAGGGATTGCTTTCCCGCGAAAAGCGGGACAGGCTGTGCCTCGCAATGACTACAAAAAAAGCAATCAGTGTTTGGTTTAATTTATTTCTAACTTTTCATAATATTTTATGGTATATCCGTAAATATAACATAGAATCCCTTCACGCCTTATTCGGAACGGATTAATTTCCATCATAAATCAAACAATAATTCTTAATTCTGCATCCTGAATTGTGTATTATGATATTGGTAACAGGAGGAACAGGATTGGTTGGGGCACGTGTGCTGTATGACCTTACATCATCAGGAAAAAAAGTACGTGCCATGCGAAGGGCATCTTCAAAGGATGATATATTCAATATGGTATTTGCTGAAAACCCGGCATTGAAGAACAATATCGAATGGGTGGAAGGCGATGTTACCAATGTTTATGACGTAGTAGAAGCGATGAAGGACGTTACAGAAATTTATCATTGCGCAGCAAAGGTTTCATTTCATAGCGCCGACTATAATGAAATCATGAAGGTGAATGTGGAAGGAACTGCAAACATGGTGAATGTTGCACTTGTACTTGGCGTGAAAAAGTTTTGCCACGTCAGTTCTATCGCTGCACTGGGCAGGGTGATAGAAAATAAAGTGATGGATGAAACTGTGGTGTGGAAATCGTCAAAACACAATTCCGTTTATGCCATCAGTAAATACAGTGGTGAAAGGGAAGTATGGCGTGCCATAGAAGAAGGGTTGAATGCCGTCATCGTTTCGCCCTCGATCATCATCGGTCCGGGCGACTGGAAAACAGGTAGCAGCGCCATGTTCAGCCGGGTCATGAAAGGAATGAAATATTATTCTGACGGCGTAAATGGTTTCGTTGATGTCAGAGATGTATCATCATCCATGATTTCATTGATGGAAAAAAATATTTCCGGAGAAAGGTTTATCATCAGCTCGGAAAATTGTTCCTACGTACAAATCTTCAACTTCATTGCTGACGGACTGCACAAACCACGACCAACAATCAAAGTAAAAAGCACATTGAGCGAGCTGGGATGGAGGGCAGAAGCGCTGCGAAGCCTTGTGATGAGAGACAAACCATTTATTACAAAAGAAACTGCGCGGAACAGTCAGCTTCAGTGGTTTTATTCAAACGAAAAGATTAAGAAAGCGATCGGTATAAACTTTATTCCTGTTCAACAATCCATTGAAGATTGCGCTAAAATTTTCCTGCGAAATTATTCTTCAGCCCGCCGGGAAATGACAGCATAAAATACTATTTATATAATGGAGATCCCCCCGGTTATTTCCGTTAATTTTTCGACGACACCTCTCCCTGTTTTTTACTCAGCTCACTGATCACTTCATTGTACATCTCCTTCATGATTTCAGGATGCAGTGTATAAAAAGAAATACTGCTGTCATAAACAGCACTTTCGACGTGATGAATTTTCAGTATGTAAGGAATATATTCACTCATTGTAAATAATGACGTATCACCTGCATTGTATAAACCGGTAGCTGCTTGCGCAATATGGATATCAACAAGCAGCGGGATCATTTCTTTTTGTGTAAGAACGCCGGCCGGCAATTCAGTTTTCGGCTGACCGCATCCTGAGATAAATAAAAACAAAACAAAAAAGCACAACCGCTTTATAATCTGCACCAAAGAAAAATGATTCAAAATAATATTCATCAGAAATTATTATCGTTCAAATTGTAATCGCCTCCCCTTTACTGAATCATCTACTTTTCCTTCGTTGTAAGCAAGATGTCCGCTCACGAATGTATGCGTGACTTGCGAACGAAAAACATTTCCTTCAAACGGGCTCCATCCACATTTATAAAGCAGGTTTTCTTTTGTAACCGTCCAGGGTAAATTGAGATCTGCAAGTACAAGGTCAGCATAATATCCTTCACGGATAAATCCACGCTCTGCAATACAGAAACAATCAGCAACAGCATGGCTCATCTTCAATGCAATTTTCTCCAGGGAAATTTTTTTATTGTGATACATTTCCAGCATAGCAACCAATGAATGCTGAACCAGTGGTCCTCCTGAGGGCGCCTTAAAATAGGTCTGGTTTTTTTCTTCCATCGTATGCGGCGCATGGTCTGTGGCAATCACGTCAATCCTGTCGTCAAGCACAGCCTGCAAAATGGCTTCTCTGTCAGCGGCAGTTTTAATCGCCGGGTTCCATTTTATTTTTGTTCCGAGCTTTTCATAGTCGCTGTCGTCAAACCACAAGTGATGAATGCAGGCTTCTGCAGTGATGCGTTTTTCCTTTAATGGAATATCATTTCGGAATAGTCCCGTTTCTTTAGCCGTGCTGATGTGTAGAATGTGAAGCCGTGTATTAAATTTCTTTGCCAGCGACACAGCCAGTGATGACGACAAATAACAAGCTTCTTCACTCCTGATCTGCGGATGGAATTTCATCGGGACGTCTTCTCCGTACTGTGTTCGGAACTTCTCCATATTATTCCTGATCGTTGCTTCGTCTTCGCAATGCGTAGCAATCAGCATGGGAGATTTAGAAAAAATATTTTCCAATGTCCTTTCGTTGTCCACCAGCATATTTCCTGTTGAGGAGCCCATGAAAATTTTTATACCGCAAACATTTTTTGAATTCGTCTTCAGCACCTCTTCCATGTTGTCGTTGGAAGCACCCATAAAGAATGAATAATTGGCCGGGGATTTCCCGGAAGCCATTTGATATTTATCCTCGAGCAACTGCTGCGACAATGCATTGGGAACTGTATTCGGCATTTCCATAAATGACGTTACCCCACCGGCAACAGCGGCACACGATTCAGAATGAATGTCTCCTTTATGGGTAAGTCCGGGTTCGCGAAAATGAACCTGGTCGTCAATCACGCCTGGGAATAAATATTTTCCTGTGGCATCAATAATCGTTGCTGAAGGATGAGAAACGGAACGGTCAATTTTTTGAATGCGCTCGCCCGAAATCAATACATCACCATCAACGATTTTTCCTTCGTTTACAATGGATGCGTTTTTAATCAGTATTGATTTCACTATTTTTTTGTTGCTGTATAAACAATTGCCTGCATGGTTGTTTTGCAAGGGTGATCTCCGAATCGTTCCACCAGTGTTTTAAAAACTTTTGCTTTTAATAATTCAATTGCTGCCGGATCGTTTTCGCGGATTGTATTTCCAATGGAATTTCCTTCTATCAATCCCGCCGACATCACATCAGCGGAAACGGCTATACATTCCTTTGTAAGCACTTCATGCTGAACATCAGAAAATCCTCCGCTTTTTACAATGGCCACGACATCATCAATATTATGCATTTCGTATGGCGCAAAATACATATCAGGCGGATTATTATTAAAATATGCTGTTACGATTTCCCGGCCTGTTGCGCTCATCCTGTTTGCTTCAAGCTTTCCCCATACATTAAAAATAAATGTTCCACCCGGCTTGAGTACGCGGAATGCCTCAGCAACTCCTTTTACTTTATCCCGGAAAAACATCATTCCGAATTGTGTTACTACGCAATCGAAAGCGTTATCCGGAAACGGAAGTTCAGTGGCATCACCAAGCAGAAATTCAATGTTACTTTCTTTCAGTTTCTCCTTAGCAATAGAAAGCATATCAGGATTGATATCTAAACCGGTTATCCGCGCCGCAGGAATTTTTTTTTTCAGATTCACGGTAACCCTTCCGGTACCACAACAGGTTTCAAGAATGGTAACCGGCTTCAATGACGCCACACGGCCGGCTGTATCAATTGCATACGGCTCAAAGTAAACAGGGCCCAGTACTTCATCGTACATTTTCGTTATGGAACCACCGAATGAAACATTGGTTTTTACGTCAGCTGACATTTTCTAAGAACCTATTTTTGAACTTTTTTATATTTTCTGAAAAAGCTTTTCCATCGCATTTCGATCACGCCCAATACGGCTTCCTGAAAAATTCCTTTGCTCATCTTGCTCGTTCCTTCAGTGCGATCGGTAAAAACGATGGGCACTTCCACAATTTTAAATCCGTGCTTCCAGGCGGTAAATTTCATTTCAATCTGAAACGCATAGCCGATGAATTTTATTTTATCGAGATCAATCGTTTCAAGCACCTTCCTTTTATAACACTTAAAACCGGCAGTGGTGTCCTTGATGTGAATTCCTGTGACGAGTCGCACATACACACTTGCATAATAAGACATCACGACGCGGCCTAATGGCCAGTTGACAACGTTGGCACCTTTGATATAACGCGAACCGATGGCTACATCAGCATTCTCATTTGCACAGGCGCGATAAAGCCGGAGCAGGTCATCAGGGTTATGCGAAAAATCGCAATCCATTTCGAAAATAAAATCATACTTTTTTTCAATAGCCCATTTAAAGCCGGTAATATATGCCGTTCCCAGGCCGAGTTTTCCCGACCTTTCAAGTAAATGCAGGCGATCGGAAAATTCCCTTTGCAATGTTTTTACAATGTTGCCTGTACCATCAGGAGATCCGTCGTCAATAATCAACAGCTGAAAATCATGCGGCAGAGAAAAAATCTTCCTGATCATTTTCTCTACATTCTCTTTTTCGTTGTAGGTCGGAATTATGACGAGGGAAGTGCTCACAAATTTATTTTTCGAAACGAAGATAGTTTTAGAATGCGAATGTGACAACTAAAAGTCAATGCATTACTGAAATGGAAAAGATTTGCATTTATTTAACCATCCTTCTGTGATAATTGATTTGCCCGAGGTGATAATTCAAATGGGCCACGAGGTGAATGAGAAAAAATTCTGTCGTATGCACTTTTCCGAGCACATTTAAAGGATAAAATTCTTTTAATTTATCAGGGTTCACTAGTTCCAACGACTCACGCACACTTTTCCCGGTTGCAGCAATTTCTTCCAGCAGTTTTTCACGCGGAATATTTTTCAGCGAAAATTCGGCTTCACGGTTTCGGACATAATCATCACCGCTCAGAATGAAACCGATGAAGTGCCTGAGGTTACCGCACAAATGAAGACAAAGATTCCCTGCGCTGTTGCTGATCCCATCAACTGTTTTCCAGATCAGTTCTTCATCTTTATAGTAGCGGATCTCTTCATCAAGTTTCGACAAATCCCTTTCCAGAATTTCAAGTATCGTTGCTATCATTTTAATGCGCCGGTTTTAATTTCTTCAACAACAGATGGATCAAGCAAAGTGGATGTATCTCCGAGGTTTGCCATCTCCCCTTCAGCAATTTTTCGCAATATCCTCCGCATTATTTTCCCACTTCTCGTTTTCGGAAGCCCTTTTACAATCTGGATCTTATCCGGCTTTGCTATTGCTCCCATATATTTTGAAACGGTATTAATAATTTCCTTCTTCAGTACATCTATGTCACTCCTTGTGTGTTCGGCAATTACAAAAGCATATATGCCCCATCCTTTGATGTCGTGCGGAAATCCGACAACAGCACTTTCGACTATGTCAGGATGCTCATTGATTGCGTTTTCAATCTCAGCTGTTCCAAGCAGGTGACCGGAAACCTTGATGACGTCATCTACCCTGCCTGTGATCCTGTAGTACCCGTTTTCATCGCGCTTGCATCCGTCGCCCGTGAAATAAAGATTGTTAAACTGAGAAAAATAATTTTCAAAACACCGTTGATGACTTCCGTAAGTTGTCCTGATGATTGAAGGCCACGGAAATTTAATACAAAGTCGCCCTTCCACATTATTTCCCAAAAGTTCATTTCCTTTTTCATCTACCAGCACCGGCTGTATTCCCGGAAGCGGAAGCGTAGCGAATGATGGTTTTGTTTTTGTTATTCCTGCCAATGGAGAAATCATGATGCCTCCCGTCTCTGTTTGCCACCACGTGTCAACGATCGGACAATTCCCCTTCCCGATATTCTTATCGTACCAATGCCAGGCCTCTTCATTGATGGGCTCACCAACAGTTCCCAGTACACGAAGCGAATTTAGTTTGTATGGCTTTACAAAACCCAGCCCCATGGCTTCCAGTGAACGGATGGCCGTAGGCGCCGTATAAAAAATATTCACTTTATGTTTGTCGATCACGCTCCAGAACCTGCCTGCATCCGGAAAAGTAGGAATACCTTCAAACATGAGGGTGGTGGCTCCATTCAGAAGCGGTCCGTAAACGAGGTAGCTATGGCCTGTGATCCAGCCGATGTCGGCAGTACACCAGTACACATCTCCCTTGTTGTATTGAAAAACATTTTCAAATGTATAGCTGGTATAAACCATGTAACCGCCGCAGGTATGAACTACACCCTTTGGTTTTCCTGTTGATCCACTGGTGTAAAGGATAAAAAGCATGTCCTCGCTGTCCATTATTTCTGCAGCACATTCATCATTCACTTTTTTAATTTCATCATGCCACCAGATATCTCTGCCGGGTTTCATCACCACAGCAGTTTGTGTGCGTTGCAACACAATTACTTTTTCCACTGAGGTGCACTGCTTTAATGCATCATCAACAATTGCTTTCAACTGAATATCCTTTGCGCCACGGAATCCGCCATCAGCGGTAACGACCATGTTGCAGGCAGAATCATTGATCCGGTCGGCGAGCGACTGAAAAGAAAATCCGCCGAATACGACTGAATGAATGGCACCGATCCTCGCGCAGGCAAGCACAGCAATTGCCAACTCGGGAACCATCGGCATATAAATACAAATGCGGTCACCCTTTTTTGCTCCGTTATTTTTTAAAACGTTTGCAAAACGGCATACTTCTGAATGAAGTTCTTTGTAAGTCAGTGTTCTGAATTTTTCATCCGGATTATTCGGCTCCCATATGATGGCCTGCTGATCGCCCCGCTCCTGAAGATGTCTGTCAAGGCAATTCTCCGTAATATTCATCTTGCCGTTGAGAAACCATTTTACGTCGGGCTTTGAAAAATTCCATTCCAGTACCTGATCCCATTTTTTTCTCCAGAGGAAAGATTCAGCTTTATCAGCCCAAAAAGACTCAGGATTTTCAACGCTCTTCTGATACTCCTGATTGTATTCTTCAAATGTGGTTATTCTTCCCTTCATACATTAAATAGTTAAGTATTCAACAAACCTATGTGTTTTTTTGAAAAAACCCAACTTCTTGTCAGTGCAAATTTTATTCTCCTGATGCCGTACTTCGGGAAAGTTGGGTTGCAGACAATGAAGGCCGGCAATGAATAATATTTATATGTGGATTTATCGACAGCGCCTGAATTTTTGCAGGGTCAGGAAATTTAACTCCATACTTCTTCAAGCACCTTCAGCGATTTTATTTCACTGAAACCTGTAACATGTAATCTGTAGTACTCAAGAATTTTTTCGGTGAGCATCCGCTTCTGATTTATTGGTACAGAGAGGCCGGCTGAAAAATCAGGTGATGATTTCAACAATGAAAAAAATATTTCAGACTGAATCGCATCCATGTAATTCATATGCGAAGGAATGCCCGGTTGAAAAATGCCTTCTCTGAGATTGAAAATCTCCTCCTCTTCTGAATAATTTTCTGTGGGATAAAATCCCAGGTACCTGGTTAGCCGGATGAGAAAACACAAGTGAAAATCATTGTTTACCGGCGACTGCAAATCAAGGAGCTGGATGGAATGAAAAAGAAAATCAAAAAGCTGCTGGTTGGGTTCTTCTTCTTTAATTGATTTGCAAAGCACTTCATCAATAAAAAGCGTGAAAGAATTTTTCACAATATGAAACGGGATATGCTGAAGTGCGGGATTACTTCTCACCTCTGCAACACGGTGAAGCCCTTTTCTTTCTTTGTGATACACGACAAGGTCAACGAGTGAAAGCGGATGCAAAACATTTTGTTTCACCTTCGCATTTTTCTTCCTCACTGCATTCACAAGGAAACCCTGAAGACCGAAAAGCTCGGTGTATATTTTTACAACAACGCTTGTTTCACCAAAATCGGTTACCCTGAAAACTATGCCGCGCGTTTTATGTAACATCAATTCGTGAAAAGCATTTTTGATATACAGGTCTGCGAGCCGTCTTCATTGGTGACATAAACAACATAAACTCCGGTTTGTGCGCGCTCACCTTTAAAATTTTTTCCATCCCATACTGCTTCACCACCATTTGCTTTGGTTTGAAAAACAACCTGCCCGCTGACGTCGGCAATTTTAACGGATGCATTCGCTACCAGGCCTGTGATCGCAATGGGGCCGTGGTATTCGTGGCGAACAGGATTTGGAAACACATATTGATTGTCACACTTCTCCCCACCCTCTGTGGCGTCTCCTCTGTAAGAACAAATGCCTTTGTCTGCTGTTCCGATGAAAACTTCACCTGTTATCGGATCAATTGCAATACTATTTATGCTATTGGAAGGAAGTGGTGAGTTATCTGTACTAAAGGAATGAATCAGCTTGGTAGCATCGGCCGACATCAGAAAAACGCCGCTGCTCAGTGTTCCGAACCATTTGCGGTTGGCACCATCAACAGCAATGGCGGTAACGACTTCTGTCTCGAGGAGATATTGCGCGCGACCATCCTGTTCGATGAGTATTTTTTGCGCATCATAATTCCCGCCTGAAAAAATATTACCCGGGTTGTAAATAACAAAAACCCCTGCACTGGAACCAACCCAGATGGCTTGTTCTTTATCCTCAGCAATGGAATACACATCGGTTGATGGTAGTCCGCCCTTACCGGGAGTTGTCGTCAGCATAGTTACGTTATTGTCATTCGGATTGTCCGGATCATTTTCGTTAAAAACAATAAGTCCGGCACCTCTTGCATTCGCCCATTTCTGATTATAACCATCAACCAGGAGATTAAAAAGATAAAATCCATTATAAGCAGTGCCCAGGTTAAAAGATTTCCACACCCCGGCAGTTGTGCGTTCGTTCAACTGACTGCTGTTTTTATTGGTAAGCGCCCACAGGTTACCATCCTGATCAAAATCAACACCACCGATCCATGTTGAGCCCTGATCTTCATCAATGGGCTTGAGAATACTATTGTTATGATTGTACACTCTTATACCTCCATTTTCACCATATTCAATCAATCCCATATTCCTGGTTCCAACATATGCATGTTTACCATCTTTGGGATCTATGGCAACAGAAATGGTACACTTATTCCATAGGGAGTTAAATAAAGTATCTGTTCGGGCATTAAAAGATTTCCACGAATTATTATTGAACCAATAGGAACCATAATTTGAATTCTCCGGGCAACCGGTTCCTACAAGTCCTCCACCTGCAACCCATATACCCTCTTTGCCTGCATCCATTGCAAAAGCACCAATACCCGATGGTGAATTCAGATTGATCGTTTCGTAAGTATTGTTTATGAATTTCACCAATCCGTTGTTTTTATCTGCGAGCCAGTAAGATCCGTCATTATCCCGGTAACCACTTTGGGGATCTGCATTCAGATACTGATTCAGGTAAAAAAATCCAACCCTGTCCAGTGATGCATCGAAAACAGAAACACTGAAATAATTTTTCATCGACAGGTAGTTGTTATATACATCTAATTCCGACTTTGAATAATGATCCACGGGTCTGAAATCGCTCCATGATGTACCATCAAATAACAGTTTTAATGTGTCATTATAAACGGCAAGTATTTTTCCCTGATAAGCAGCAACGGAGGTGTATGGCTTTCGCGGATTGGAAATCTGATACATGGAAGTATCTATCGACCACACTTCATAATTGAAGAGTGTTGGATTATTTGCATCAGCATAATAAAGTCCTGTTTCTGTAGCTGCATAAAACTTTAAGCCGTCATAGGCAACCTGATGAACGTTTACTGATGCCCCTCCGTTTCCGATGTAGTAGGTATCTTTTATTTCATGCCTTAATAAATCGACGACGACTATGCCGAACTCACAAGAGAGGTAGGCGATGTGATTCAGAAAAAGAATTTTGTTGATGCCTTTCCCACCGACAATATTTTTTAACCTGATGTCGGGAAGATTAATAACGGATCCGTCGTCATACAATAAATCAATATCGGAGCTCTGATATGCAACCAGTAATAAACGATCTTCCTGATTATAGCGGATGGTAGTGATTTCAAAATCCGACAAGCCGGTAAGTCGGGAATAACGCTGTACGCTTCCGTCAGATTTTTTATAACTGAATAAAGCATACCGTGTCGCACAATAAACAAGGTCGTCGCCACCCGATACAATTTCACCGTCATTATAAGGTAAATGAATACGCCATTTGTCGAGGCCAACCATCGGATTCCCTACCTGGGCTAAAGTGGCCTGAGAAATAAATAATAGAGGCAGAAGAAATTTAAAAAATGATTTCATTGGTAGTTATTGTCTTTGGTTCTGCTGCAAACGTATATCTCCTGAATTTATTTGTGAATAGCGAAGATAGAGCGCAGATCCTCAGTCGGTGTAAAATTAAAAAATTGTGACCACCAAATACAATTTCCGGTGAAGTCATTTGACTTGTTTCCGATTTTCTTTTGGATGGAAAGAAACTCCTGTTGCCAAAAAACCCGGTTTACTTCAGGTCAGTATATAAGGTGAAATATTTGTTTTTCCATACTTCATTTAATTCATGTTTATGTTCTTCAATATAATTAATAAGAACAGGATCAAACACTTCTTCGTTTTCATTGCAAAGCAGGAAATAATGTGCATTCATTCTGTTAAATAAAGCGGGCAGTTCATCCTTTATAATGTTACGTGTAAAATATGCAGCTTGTCTTCCGGAGTAAAAAGAGAGTGCCCGTGGTTTTAAAAAAACAACCGTTGATCCTTCAGGCAATTTGCTGATGAATTCAAACGTCTCTATTGTTGGTTCTTCCTGAGGGCCTTCTTCAATAAAATCCATTGATTTTACCTGATCAATAATTCCGGGTGTATACTGAATAATGACAAGAAGCAGGAAAGCAAGGACAGGTGCCGAAGATTTAATTCTGACCCTTTTCATGACAGAGGTGAAAGCAATGCAAATATATTTCAACACAATCGGCATAACCGGCAATAAAAATCTGAATCCACCACCGAGGTAAGGATAAATAAATAGTACGGCGAGGTAGGCGATAAATAACCAATCGTCGAAATGCATCCTCCTGATCCATGAGATCAGGAGGCCGATGGGAATCAGTGCAAGAAGAATAAATTTTGTGAGTGTAGAAATCCACCGGTAACTACCACCCATCGTTGCGAAAATATTCAGAAACACTTCGTAATAATATGAGAGATTCAGTAAAATCCATTTCCGGAAATTTTCACCGCTGATGGCATCACCATAAAATTTCAGAATGCCCGTGGATGGAATTGGAAATAAAACGGCATTCAGCAAGAGGTAAAAGGAGAAGGCAGAAAGTATTACAATGAAAAACTTCTTCAGCGAGATAAAAAAATCAATCCTGTTTTTTTTCCTGACGAGTTGAAATAACATTTGCAATAACCACAATCCCGAAGCAAGGAAAAGTGTTGCGCCAATGCCCCGCACCGACAACGCAAAACCCCAGACAATTCCGGTAAAGATGAAGTGTAGAATATTCTTTCGTTCCGACTGAAAAAGTAAAATGCCCAGTAACAGGAAAAAAGAAAATGGCACGTCGGACAGAATTTCTCTTTTAAGGCCAATGACTGATGGATTATAAATGACAACAAGAACCAGCAGAAGACTTATTGCTTCGTTAAAATATTTTTTGAAATAGAAAAAGGCAACCAGGCCAAATGCAAAATAGAAAAAGGATAAGGTGAACGAACTTACCAGAATTGAATTTCCAAAAAACCACCATGCTGTTGCGAGTATCAATGGGAAACCAACGGGATATGCTTTTAGCGCATACTCACCCGTTTGGCTGTCGAATACCAGTCCATTGTCAGTCTGGGGGCGGTGATCAAGGATATTCCTCGCCTGTATAAAATACTGGGCAAAGTCATCGCCCCAGTCATGACTATCCTTTACATTGACGTAAAAAAGCGGCAATAACAGCGCGATGAGTAATACAAGCGGTAGATTTTGCTTCAATAAATTTTTCAATCCTGCTATTTTCTGCGCGAAAGATAGGAATACTACGGGCAGGAAAAAGTATGCGGTTTCAGGTTTTATTCTTTTGGGATTCTACTGAAATCGTATATTTGTTACGCTAAAAACCCAAATATGACGGAAACCATTCTGGTGATCGGATCCAAAGGACAAATCGGGTCTGAGTTGGTTGACAAGTTGCGCGAAGATTATGGTTCAAGCCGGGTCATCGCCACAGATGTTAAAGATGTTGATGCAGATGCAAAAGCGAGAGGACCATTCATTCAGATGGATGTGCTTGATTCAACCCATGTATATGATGTGATTAAAAAAAACAAGGTCACACAGGTTTATATGCTTGCTGCATTGTTATCAGCTACAGCAGAACAAAAAATAAAATCTGCGTGGAAACTGAACATGGATAGTCTGATCAATCTTCTTGACATTGCGAAAGAAGAAAAACTAAAAATGTTCTGGCCTTCATCCATTGCTGTTTTTGGGCCGACTACGCCGAGGAGAAATACGCCACAACATACTGTTATGGAACCCACAACGGTATATGGCATCAGTAAACTTGCAGGGGAAAGATGGTGTGAATATTATTTTCAGAAATTCGGAGTAGATGTAAGGAGCATCCGCTATCCCGGTCTGATCAGTTGGAAGACACGTCCCGGTGGCGGCACTACGGATTATGCCGTTGACATTTTTCATGAGGCGGTAAAAAATAAAACTTACCAGTGTTTTCTTGAAAGCGATACCATGTTGCCGATGATGTACATGGAAGATGCTTTACGTGCAACCATTTCATTGATGGATGCAGATGCCTCAAAAGTGAAAGTGCGGTCAAGTTACAATGTAGCGTCCATGAGTTTTACTCCTGAAATGCTCACCGAAGAAATTCAAAAACACATCCCTGATTTTACATCGACCTATAAGCCGGATATCCGTCAGCAATATGCAAACAGCTGGCCGCAACGCATTGATGACAGCGAAGCGCGCGCCGACTGGGGATGGAGCCATGTATATGATCTTCATAATATGACGGAAGATATGCTCATGCATATTCAGCAGATGGTGGAGCATTGATATCGGCGAAGTACGAATTAAGAAAAGTTCTCGCGTCATTTCACAATTGGTGTTTTCGTAAAAGATTCGTACTTCGCTGATGTAATTTTTACTTATTTTTTCCTCGTGTTTGAGAACATCATTTTTTCCTCAGTCCTTCACCACTTTCCCCCGCCATACTTTTTCATTTGAAGTTGCCTGAATAAAATAAATTCCGGAAGGGAGATTGGATAGGTCAAGTTGAATTTCGTCTTTACCGGTCTTGCTGCTGCAGCACCAATTAATCACTTTCTTTCCAGTTGAATTGTAAATTTCCACTGAAGTTATTTGTCCGATGTCAGCGCCGGACATTCTTGATTTACCCCATGTAGGATTTGGAAAAATTAATATTTCCGAATTTGAACCAGATATTTCCGGAAGACCTGTAACAAACAAGCTGTCGCATACCAAGAAATACACATCATCACTTTGTGATGAAAATCCTGTTTGGGAATATCCTAAGCATGCCAGACGTCCATCCGAAAGTTGCGTGAAATAGTTTATACGTTCAACAGATGAAGGAAATCCGTAAAATGCGGAACTCACAGAATCAAGTTGCTGATCCAATTTTGTAATAACAAGATCCCGTTCAAATAAATAAAATTCGTTTTGAGGGCCCTGAATAATTTCACGGTAGAAAGAATTATGGGTAAGTATTTTAGACCAACGTAATGTTCCTCCTGTATCAACCATGCTGATACGCGATTCAAAAGGACTACTCATACTATAACCAATATTGTCAAGATAAATATAGCCTGTATCGGTTGAGATGATTTGATGTTCATTGTTCCCGGGATACCCATACGTAAGTTGGGTTGTCCATAAAAGGTTTCCCATTGTATCAACCTTAAGCATGTACTTGGCACCCATCCACATGCTCCCGCTTGATTGTGACACTTCAATAATATAATGGTGATCGTCTGTTTCTATCAGGTCCTGCACCAATTCATCAGCACCCGAACTGTATGGCAAAACAAATTTCTGCCAGTCTATATTTCCTGAAATATCCACCTTTATCAGTAGAATCTGTGATGTATAAGGGTAGTTCCAGCTACTCACACCGATGAGGCACCCGCCATCACTTGTTTCTATTATATCCAAAGCACCCAATTCCAAAGTATCAGCATACTTCCATAATGATAAAACAATACCACCTGTATCGACCTTTGCAACATATATGGTATCGATGAATTGATTTGCGCCAACAAGGGAATCAAAAACAGAAAGAACTAAAAAATTATTCGCTGAGTTTGTGCAAACCTTGCCATAGCCGAATGGTAATTGCGGTATAACAATTCCCACACTATCGCCATACTTATCGGTTTTAATGATTTGCATGTATGATTGGTGCGTATAAATATCCAGGTATCTGCACATCAGATAAAAACCTGAATCAGTTCCCTGGAGTAAATAATAACCTGTATTGCTGCTGGTATCGCCGTAAGTTTTCTGAAAAGCAAATTGCGCATTGGCTGCAAACGCAAAAAAAAAGAAAATCGATATCAAAAAATATTTTTTCATTGTTGAAAAATTCGAATCCGAAAGTTATAATAATTTCCTTTCACCTTACCGGGGCAACAAATAGCCAAAAACTGCCAACCCTTTTTCCTACTTTCGCGTCGCTATCCTTATGAACACCCAAACCATTTATATCACCAATTCTCTTTCCCGCCAAAAGGAAAAATTTGAACCGGTAACGCCCGGGCGTGTGGGATTGTATGTGTGCGGACCAACGGTTTACGGCCCACCACACCTTGGCCATGCGCGACCTTATATTTTCTTTGACGTAGTGTCACGCTATTTTACCCACCTCGGATATAAAGTACGGTACGTAAGAAACATCACTGACGTTGGTCACCTCGAAAATGACGCTGATGAAGGTGAAGATAAAATTGCCAAGAAAGCGCGGCTCGAACTACTGGAACCCATGGAGGTGGTGGAATTATATGTAGAAAAATTTCATGGCGCATTCCGTGCATTGAATATTCAGCACGTCAGTATAGAACCACGTGCATCAGGTCATATACCGGAGCAAATTGAAATGATACAGAAAATCATGGACAATGGTTTTGCTTACGAAAGCAACGGCTCCGTTTATTTTGACGTAATCAATTACAGCAAAACAAACGACTACGGAAAACTGAGCGGGCGCATCATTGAAGATCTCATTGCAGGTGCAGGAAATGAGCGTCGTGAACTGGAAGGCCAGGATGAAAAAAGAAACCCCGCAGACTTCGCCCTCTGGAAAAAAGCATCTCCCGAACATATTATGCGCTGGAATTCTCCGTGGAGTGAAGGATTCCCGGGATGGCACATTGAATGTTCGGCGATGAGCAGGAAATACTTAGGAGAAACATTCGATATCCATGGCGGGGGAATGGATTTGTTATTTCCGCACCATGAAAGTGAAATCGCACAATCAAAAGGTGCATGCGGTATTGCTCCGGTGAAATACTGGATGCACAACAACATGATTACCATTAATGGCAAGAAGATGGGAAAATCACTGGGCAACTTTATCAATCTGGAAGAACTATTTACGGGCAGCCACAAATTACTGGAGCAGGTTTATTCTCCGATGACAGTGCGCTTCTTTATTCTTCAGGCACATTATCGCAGCACACTTGATTTCAGCAATGAAGGATTGAAAGCAGCGGAAAAAGGTTTGAATAAGTTGATGGCAGCAGGAGAAACCCTGAAGAAGTTACAGGCCTCCCCTCCCGATAGTTATCGGGACCTTCCAAAGGAGGGGCTTTCCAACGCACAGGCCTCTACGTCCAATATTAAAAAATTGTCCGGTGATTTATATGAATCCCTTAACGATGATTTCAATACGGCTATTACGATTGCAAATCTGTTTGAAGCTGTGCGTATTATTAATTCTGTGAATGCAGGAACAGAAACGATTACTGCACCTGATCTTGAAACACTGAAAAAACTTTTTAATGATTTCGTTTTCGGTATCCTCGGATTAAAAGAGGAAGACATTGTAAACAGCGATGACACAGATGGTCTCATGCAGTTTATTATCCGATTACGTAATGAAGCGAAAGCAAGGAAGGACTATACAACAAGTGATGAAATAAGGGACGAACTTGGTAAACTGGGGTTTGGGATAAAGGATACCAAAGATGGAGCGACATGGGAGAAGAATTAAAAATGAAAAAATTTCGAAATATTAATCACGAAATCCGAAATACTAATTAATACCGGATATTCGAAATTTGGTATTTTTTTTTTCGGATTTCGATATTCAGTATTCAAAATTATTGAGCTTATTTGAATTTCTGAATCTTAATTTATCAAAAAGCCTTTAAGACAACGATGAATATTCTTCTGTTAGGCGGTGGCGGCCGGGAACATGCATTTGCATGGAAACTTTCTCAAAGTAAACTTTGTACGGAACTGTATATCGCTCCCGGAAATGCGGGAACGTCTTCCTGCGGCACAAACCTTGATTTTTCAGCAACTGATTTCGTTGCAATAAAAAAGTGTTGTCTTGAAAAGAAAATCGAGATGGTAATTGTCGGTCCGGAAGATCCATTGGTAAAAGGGATTTACGATTTTTTTCTTGGAGATGATTCCCTGAAAAATATTCCTGTAATAGGTCCCTCAAAGGCCGGAGCACAATTGGAAGGAAGCAAGGATTTTGCAAAAGCATTTATGGCCCGGCATCAGATTCCTACCGCTGCATATAAAACGTTTTCAAAAGAATCACTCAAAGAAGCGTATCAGTTTCTTGAATCATTGAAACCGCCTTATGTACTCAAAGCCGACGGACTTGCTGCCGGAAAAGGGGTCGTGATTTCTTCATCTCTCGAAGAAGCGAAAAAGGAAATCACTGACATGCTTACGCATGAGAAATTCGGAAACGCAAGTGCAAAAGTGGTGATTGAAGAATTTTTAACAGGCATTGAACTTTCTGTTTTTATTCTTACTGATGGACGCTCGTATGTATTTCTCCCCGAGGCAAAAGATTATAAGCGCATTGGTGAAGGCGATACCGGATTAAATACAGGAGGAATGGGAGCTGTTTCGCCCGTTCCATTTGCTGACAAAGATTTTTTACAAAAAGTGGAAGAGCTGGTAGTAAAACCTACGGTAGAAGGATTAAAAAAGGAGAACATTCCTTATAAGGGATTTATTTTTGTCGGAATAATGGCAGCCTCTCCCCCGGCCTCTCCCCATAGGAGAAGGGAGGAACAGCCCCCGGAACCTTTTGTAATTGAATACAATTGTCGTATGGGAGATCCGGAAACGGAAGTTGTAATACCAAGAATTAAAAGTGATCTGGTAGAATTAATGCAAGCCGTTGCCGAAGAAAAATTATCGGAACACAAAATTGAAGTTGACGAACGCACTGCTGTTACTGTTATGATGGTGAGCGGAGGATATCCTGAAGGGTATGAGAAAGGAAAAGTGATTGAAGGAATTGAAAATATAAAGGAGAGCCTGGTGTTTCATGCAGGAACGGAATTCAGAAGTCAGAAGTTAGAAGTTAAAAGTCAAAAGCCGGAAGATATCGGTCAAAATTCAAAAATTATTTCAAATGGAGGCCGGGTTTTAGCGGTTACATCCTTTGGAAAGAACATTTCTGACGCAGTGGGCCGGTCATATCAATCCATATCACAAATATCATTTGAGAAAATGTATTACAGGAAGGATATCGGGAAGGATTTATTGAAATATGAAAAGCAGGTAACCCATTCATAGATCCCGTAACATCAATCCGGATTCAGATTTAATTGGAGTCAATTAGTGGCCAGTATTCCTTTTTCTTCTTTCACCAAACCATACGGCTCATTCTTCACAACCAAAAAGCTATCGAGGTCGGCGTAGTCAGCAAGAGAACACAAATTAAGTCCAGAAGAAATGGCCAATGTTGTTTCCACCATACAACCTATCATCGTTTTCATATTATTTGCCTTTGCTTCATTCAACTGGCGCATTGCATTCATATAGCCGCCCGCTTTCATCAATTTCACGTTGATGCCGTCAAACATTCTTTTCAAAAGCGAAAAATCCGCTTCATCAGTAACTGATTCATCTGCAAACAAAGTAAATGGAGAATGCTTTTTAAGATACATGCTTTCCTCAACCATTGTTGAAGGCATGGGCTGTTCCATAAATTCAATCTTCGCCTTCCGGATCTTTTCTATGGTATGAATGCATTGTTCCACGTCAAGAAACGCTTCATTGGCATCAACGATAAGTGATTGCCCGCAAAAGGAAGAAAGATATTTCACTGCATCGGTCATTTCTTCTGCATTTACCTTGATTTTAATATACCGGAAGCGCTCCAAATTATTTTCTTTATAAAATTCTTTCATTTTCCCCACTTCCATGATAGGTATTGAAAAAGAAATGGGAACGGAAACCGTTTTTTTAATTCCCAGATACTGCGGAACTGTAATTTTTTTCTGAGCACATAAAAAATGAATGTAAGCTGACTCAATGGCGAACCTCAGTGCATGCGAAGTTGGGATCCTTTCAAGAAATTCAGTCAGCTCATCAAAAGATTGAATTTCTCCGGGATGCGCTGCAAGAAAAGCATGAAATTCTTTTTCTGCCTGTTCGGGCGTTTCATTATACCTCACATTCGGAGCGGCTTCACCATTTCCATTGAACATACCGTCCCCCACTGATACAATTAAATTGGTCTTGCTGTTTGAAGCATTCCTGGAAATCTTCCAGGTATATTTCAGTTCAAGTACTTTTTTTTCGATTGACCAGTTCAGCATTGTATTCTTATTGTGTTTTGATTAAAAAATTACCCCGTACACCCCTACCCCAGAACGGAGAAGCCACGCACATTACTCGTCCCATTACTAAAATCTTCTTAAATAAATAACCCGCAAAAGGAATCTTCAATCACCTGTTTTTATTTTTCAATTGATCAATGAACAAGAATCATTTCAGAATTAGCCCCCACTCCTTTGGAGAGTGTCGGGGTGAGGCCGGCCTAAAACAAAACACCCCGGCTCATGGAGTCGGGGTGATTTGCAGACCCGCTAAGCGGGATAAGCGTTAGCTTATTTTTTCTTTTTCTTTGCCGCTTTTTTCTTCGCAGCTTTCTTCTTTGCCATAGTTTTTAATTTTTAATTTGTTAGTGATTTAACAATTCAAACTTATCTAAAATAAAAAGGTTACAACATTTTAAAAATATATTTTGTTCACAATGATTTGTTCATTTCAAATCGCATCATTTTTATTCATCTTTTGCGAAATGGTTTCACAAATTTTGTAATTACATTGTTGTTGTTCACATCGCGCAAATATGCACCGATATTGAGTTGCAGCGATAGTTCATGCATCAGTGTGAGCTGATTTTGAAAATATGTTTGCGCATATCCGACCGTAAATGACTGCTTCAAAAACCAAAAATGAATTGTAGTTATTAACAATGGTCCCAAATCAAATTCTGAATTAATGACGCTGAAATTATAACCGGCGCCGAAAGAAATTCCAAGTGATGAGTAAAAATTATGTGTTGCAAGATGCCCGGCATTGAACTGAAGATATGCAGGAAATGAAAACATCATGTAACCGGAAGGATCATTATTTGTTTTGAAATGATATGACGCCGACAACTTTGACGCAATGGAAACCGAAAAATCAGAAAACTTATTGAGCATGTTCAGCGATGGAGAATAACAGATTCCATAGAACTGCTCGTCATGATGGTTGTGATTGGCCCGTGGCAATACAATACCGGCAGAGGATATGTACCGGTCGCCAAGACTGAAGGCCGGTTCGGCATTCTGTGAGAAAGCAGGCGCAGAGAGTATGGTAAGTAAAAGTATCCTTACTGAATTCATGAACATGAGTGAAAGATAAAATGAATTTTGTTCCGAAATACGATTATCCCGAATACAAATCATTTTTCGAATGCCATCGGGATATACTACTCAGAAGGTTTTCGAAATGTTTCGGATTTACAAGTGTGAGTTGTATAAATGCAATAGTTACATTTGACCGTTTTCAGGGATCACATCTTATGTACACCGACTTCAGGGAAAGTTTACGCAGCATTGAAATGAAGAATCTACGCATTCTGAATGTGTCTGCTGCATTAATTATTTCAATACTCGGCTTTGTATTCCAGATCGCCTATCATGATGGCGACATACTTATAACAGGAATAATCGTTTCCATTGTACTTACATCCAACTATTTTTTTTCCTTCTACAGTTCTATTTATAAGGACCATTTTTTAAACATCAGCTACGTTTCCATTTTCCTCATTCATTTCTGGGTAGTATATGTGGCATACATGCGGCAATTTGACGTGGCCTTCCTCCTGCCTGTAGCATTATCCACATTCATCTTCGCCCTTGTTTTCGACAGCTTTTATAAAAGTCTGTTCTTTATTTTTACCATCACGAGTTTCATGTTGCTACTGATGTGGAGTTCCCATCATTGGCAGGTAGATTATACCATTGCAGTCATCTCTCTGTATTCGGGAGCATTTGTTTCCAACATCATCCTCCGAAGGAAAAAGGAATATCACCGGGAAATTGACAAACGCGAAAAGCAATATGCAGCGCTTGTAGAAAGTATGAATGATGGCTTGATTTATATCAATCCATCGGGGGAGCTTCGCTTTGTAAACGAAGAGTTTTGCAGAATCAGCGGTTATACCCGAGAAGAACTGATCGGAAAGGAACTTTTTGTACTCAATGTAAATGGGAATGAATATGCTGCGGCCAGGAATTTTCTTGCCCGATTAAGCGAGGGAGAAAGCGGGAGGTTTGAATGTACGATCATAACAAAAAATGAAATGGAATCTTGGGTTCAGCTTTCCGGAAGTCCGATCTTAGATGATGAGCATACTCAAACCGGAAGTATGATTGTCTTCACCGACATCAGTAACCTGAAGTCCATTCAGGATCAGTTGAAAAAAAGGGAAGAGGGCTACCGTACTTTCATTGACCAGAGTGCCGTCGGAATATGGCGCACCGAATACAAACAACCGATTGATATCAAAATTCCCGTCAGCGATCAGGTAGACCTGCTATTAAACTCCGGAAAGATTTCAGAAGCAAATGATTTCATGGCCATGATGTACGGATACGCTAAGTCGGAAGAAATGATCGGAAGGCGGATCCGAGACTTCTATTACATGGAAAATAATTTTGACGAAGATAAAACACAAAGTTTCCTCACATCATTTATCCATAACAACTACCGTATCAGCAATGCTGAATCAAAAGAGATGGATAGAAACGGAAATGTCCGATACATACTGAATAATAATATCGGAATCGTTGAGAATGGTTTCCTTGTCAGAACGTGGGGAGTACAGACAGACATTACCGACAGAAAAAAAACGGAGCAGGACCTTATGGAAAGCAACCAGGAACTGGATACCTTCTTTTATAAAGCGTCGCATGACCTGAAAGGTCCGTTGGCCAGCATACTTGGAATTGTGAACCTGGCGCGTATGGAAAACAAAGAAGACATCATTGAGAATTATTTTAAGATGATTGATACCAGTGTTCGACGACTCGACAGGACGCTGATGGACCTGATTGAACTTGCACGTACACGAAAAGGGGTAAGTAAGTTGAGTAAAATTTACGTGAAGGCACTGGTTGATGAGATTCTTCAGTCCCTTTCTCACCTCGATAATTATTCGAGAATTCATTTTGATATTGAAATTGATGGCTCCCTTGGCATCACAGCAGATAAGGTGCTGGTGTTATCCGTTTTTCAAAACCTGATTCATAATGCAATTAACTATTGTAAAAAAGAAAGTCCGAAAATAAAGATCCGGGTTAAACCCATTGAAAAAGGAATACAATTGGAGGTGAGCGACAATGGAAATGGAATTGCCGAACACGTTAAGCACAGGGTCTTTGAAATGTTTTATAGAGGACATCCTGATTCCAGTGGTTCCGGACTGGGGTTATTCATTGTAAAGAATGCACTGGAGAAACTAAAAGGAGAAGTGCGGTTTGACAGTGAGGAAGGAAATGGAGCATCGTTCTTTGTGGAAATTCCTGACGCCACCCCCTGAATCCACCTAAAGGGGGACATCAAAATCCAATAAATGATTATGAAAATAGAACACATCGGAATTGCAGTAAAAAATATTGAAGGGGCGAATAAATTATTTGCTGCTTTACTCGGCTCCCCTCATTATAAAACCGAAAGCGTGGAAAGTGAAAAAGTTTCTACTTCATTTTATAAGGTAGGTGATTCAAAGATCGAATTACTTGAAGCCAGTGATCCGAACAGCGCCATTGCTAAATTTATTGAAAAGCGCGGCGAAGGGATTCATCACATCGCTTTTGAAGTGGATGACATCTATGCGGAGATGAAGAGGCTGAGGGACGACGGCTTTACATTTACTAAGGATGAACCTTTTCGTGGAGCGGATAATAAAATGGTTTGTTTTCTTCATCCGAAGTCAACGAATGGAGTGCTGGTGGAATTATGTCAGGAGATAAAATAAAAAAAGGCGAATCCGTTTGATGCTGCAGAAGTATCCCACATGTCTTCCATGGGTCGTTTTTGTTCCTTCAATCGAACGGTATCTGTCTTAAAAATACATCTTACAAACTACAATTCCCGTCAACACACAAACAAGATCAACAAGCAACATGATCCATAAAGTATATCGGGTATCTTTTACTCCTACACTTCCGAAGTACAAGGCAATCACATAAAAAGTAGTTTCTGCCGCACCCTGAAATAAACAGGAAAGTTGTCCGGCGAGAGAATCAGGCCCGTATGTTTTCATCGCATCGATCATAAATCCCCGCGAACCACCGGCACTGAACGGACGCATGATGGCAACGGGTATGGCATTGATCACTTGCTGATCTACACCAAAAAGATTTAACACGAATGTAATTCCTCCCATTGCTATATTCATTAAACCGGAATTGCGGAAAATGCTGAGTGCAACGAGCATGGCAATCATGTAAGGAAGCACACGCACACCTGTTGTGAATCCGTCCTTTGCACCAGTGACAAATGAATCGAAAATATTGGTTTGATTTTTTTTGAATATTTTTTCGTGGATGATGCTGTAGCCAACGATTAACAAAATGATGAATAGTAAAACACCATTGCTCAGGTTTGCGGTAAAATGAATTTTACTGATACCGCTCAACCGGCTGATGTAAAATAAAAGGAAACCAATGATGGCACTGATAGAAGTTACAAAAAGTATGATGACGCCATTGAGTAGGTTGATCCGCTGTTTAATACTTACAAATATGAGTGCTGCTATGGTACCGATGAATGAGGTGATGATGCACGGCAACATGATGTCGGCTGGGTTGGCAGCGTTTTGTGCAGCGCGGTAGCCTATGATTGAAGTCGGAATCAACGTAAGTCCGGCTGCATGTAAACAAAGGAACATGATCTGGCTGTTGGAAGCACGGTCTTTAGTTGTATTCACTTCCTGCATACTTTCCATGGCTTTCAATCCAAACGGAGTGGCAGCATTATCCAGCCCTAAAAAATTGGCAGCGAAATTCATCGTCATAAATCCATAGGCCGGATGTCCGGAAGGAAGTTCAGGAAAAATTTTTGCAAAGAGCGGAGTGAGTAACCTGGCCAGTTTCGAAATGGCATTTGAATCACTGAGTAAGTGCAGCAGTCCGCAGAAAAATGTGAGGTATCCTATGAGTGGAAGCCAAAGGTCCATGATCGTGTTTTTACATGTCATAAATATTCCGTCGGCCGATTGCTTACCGGAATATACTTCAACAACACCTTTTTCGGTTAACCGGTATGTCTTATCGCCAACCTGATAACCGGCGGCTTTATTGATGAGGATATTAGAATATAGAGCTGAATCTTCCCTGAGAATTTTATCAGCAGGATATTCAGCAATAACAATGGGATCATTTTGCGATCCGTTTACTACGTTGCTGATGGTATAAGAACGACCGGTGGCCAGAAGGAAAAAGATATAAATGATGCTGCATGCAATGATGAAGGACCAGAATCTGCTTAAAGCCATGTTTTGATTTGACGATTTGAAAGTGTTACGATTCGAAAATCCACCGACGGGGATTCCATTTAGTAAAGAAAGGGATTAAGGGTGGTAGGGCGGGAACGGGTAAAATGATATTTTGAACTTTCTAAAATGAATAAAAAACTGATGTAGCTAAATTGGAAAGATTCCTCACTGCGTTTATAATGACAAGTCAGATAATTGATGGTAGGGGCGTAATAAAAGTTTCGGTTCTGTCAGAATCCTTCATTCCGCCCCATTGAAATACGATGGGCGATGCCATTCCTATCCCACTTTTCCATGTGGAGGTATCCGCCGAAAGGAAATTCAAGCAATTCAAAATAAAATGTTTTGCCTGCTTGTTGAATATTAATTTTAATTTCGCGACCTCATTAAAGTTCGGGGCCTATAGCTCAGTTGGTTAGAGCAACAGACTCATAATCTGTGGGTCCTTGGTTCGAGCCCAAGTAGGCCCACCCCGGAAAGCTGTCGGAATGTCCGGCAGCTTTTTCTTTAGCATTAAAATGGAGAAAATCTACAAAAACATCATCTTCGACTTCGGCGGCGTCATCATCAATATTGACTACCATCGGATCGCTGCTACATTCAAAAGTTTTGGGATACAGAATTTTGATCAACTCTATTCACAATTAAACCAAACTACCCTTTTCGATGATTTTGAAAAAGGGCTGATTACTCCTTCGGCTTTCAGGGATCAACTTCGGAAAATATCAGGGGTTCAGTTAACAGACGAACAAATAGATGCCGGATGGAATGCAATTCTCATAGATCTTCCAAAGGAAAATATTGACGTGCTGAAACAATTAAAAAAATCGCACCGCCTTTTCCTGCTCAGCAATACCAATGCAATTCATGAGAAAGCTTTTACTGAAATAATGATGCGTGATTTTGGAAAAAATATCATAGAAGAAGTATTTGAAAAAATATATTTCTCCCACCATATCCACATGAGAAAACCTGATGCTGAAATTTTTGAACTGGTGCTCAGAGAAAATAATTTAAAAGCTGAAGAAACTCTTTTTGTTGATGATTCACTTCAGCATATTGAAGGCGCGGAAAAAACCGGGCTTCAAACACTTTTTATTGAGAAGGGAAAAATGGTTGCTGATTATTACGGAGAATAATTTGTGTCAATTGGCGACACTTAAGAATACAGCCACGATTCCGATAGCTATCGGGATCATTAATTGGCACTAATTAATTTCTATAATGAAAAGCGCTTTGTGTTAATTGGTGCAATTCGTAGCTCATTTTATCCCTTAAATACTCAACACAAAATACTCACAACAGAAGCCAACCAGAAACCCCACATACAACTGCCCCGGACGATGCGCTCCCATAGACAGACGTGCTGTACCGATAAGTCCGGCAACAATGAGTGAAATTAATATCGGGAAACGCAGGTCAATGAGCAGGAATGTGGACAAACCAAAAAACATTCCTGTGATCCCACCAATGCCAATCATGTGAATACTTACTTTCCATTTCAGATTGATGATGATGGCAAGAACTACCGATGCAGCCGCACCCAGTAACATCATGGAAAATATTTTAGGAATTGAAATTCGCGAGAGCATGTAATAAGCGACCATCATCAATACTGAGTTAAACAGAAATGGTACGATGCGCTCCTCCCGCTTTTCCATGTTGAATGATTTGATCAATCCTTTCCTCAGTAAAAGCCACGAAAGAACAACGGGCATCATGAGGGTATTAAAAACCACAATAGTAAATAGCGCAAACTTTTCTGACGGGGGTGTGGTGTAGTCAAGGTACGGACTGAGTACAAAAATCATAACCAGCGCATACGTCGGCATCAGCACAGGATGAAGTATGATAGAAATAAATTTTGCTGTCCGGTAATTCATTATTCAGGGGATATCAAACAAACCTCGGGCTGAATAAAATCGGGTTCATGATGAAAAAAAGTCCTTGTAAAAATTACAGCCCTTTAATCAATGCAACATTACAGAAAAATTCTCACAATCCTTTCCTCATTCTTGCAACAGGGATGTCGAGCATTTCGCGGTATTTCGCAACGGTACGCCGGGCGATATTATACCCCTTTTCCTTCAGGATCTTTGTGAGCCCTTCATCAGTCAGTGGCTCGCGTTTGTCTTCTGCTGCAATACAATCCGTCAAAATCTGCTTTACTTCCTTACTCGATACTTCCTCCCCGCTCTCAGTCTGTAATCCTTCAGAAAAAAATGTTTTGAGCAAGTAGGTCCCGAAATGCGTTTGCACATATTTACTATTGGCCACGCGTGAGACCGTAGATATATCCATTCCTATTTTTTCGGCAATGTCGCGGAGTACCATCTTCTTTAGTTTGCGCTGATCTCCTTCCAGAAAAAATTCGTGCTGGTAGTCCATGATGGTTTTCATCACTTCAAATAATGTATGCTGCCGTTGCTTAATAGAATCAATAAACCATTTCGCTGCATCGAGTTTTTGCTTCACAAAAGTAATGGCTTGTTTGCTCTCCTTCGATTTTCTGTCCTTGCTGTAGTGGTCGAGCATTTCCCTGTAGTCGCGACTGATCTTTAGTTCCGGGGCATTCCGCGAATTTAACGTCAACTCCAGTTTCCCGTCGGTGTTGGCAATCAGAAAATCAGGAATAATATGCTGCGGACTTCTTTGGCCTTCATAACCGGTATTTCCCGGACGCGGATTCAACTTCAGAATTTCCTTCACCGCATCCTTTAGTTCCTCATCGCTTACTTTCAGCGATTCCTTTATTTTATCATAATGCTTTTTAGAAAACTCATCCATATGGTCTTCCAGGATTTTCCATGCAAGCAAAGCGGATTCACGACTTGCATGTTTGCGGCCCAACTGCAACATCAGACATTCCTGTAAAGTTCGCGCTCCGATCCCCGCCGGTTCCAGCGCCTGAATTTTTTCCAGCACATCAACCAGATCCTGTTCTGTTGCGGTAACATTCTGAGAAAAAGCAAGGTCGTCAACGATGGCATTCAATTCCCTGCGCAGGTAGCCGTCGTCATCAAAGCTTCCGATCAGCTGCTCAGCAATATGGTATTCCCTGTCGTCAAGGTCAAGCTGATATAACTGCGCCATTAACTGGTCGTTGAAACTTGCGGCAGACGTAACAGGCCTTTCCCTGCGCTCATCATCAGGCGAAGTATTATTGGATGCAGTTTTGTAATCAGGCATGTCATCATCCAGGTATTCATCAATGCTGATGTCTTCTTCTTTCTCAGCAACCTCTTCATCATCCGCTTCGTCTGCAGTTTCTTCCTCGTCATCAGTGTTGTACTCCTCCTGTTCGTCATCCTTGCCTTCTTCAAGCGCAGGATTTTCCACCAGCTCTTCTTTGATGCGTTGTTCGAGATTGGCAACAGGAATCTGCAGCATCTTCATAAACTGAATCTGCTGAGGAGATAGTTTCTGCTGTTGTTTCTGAAAAAGGCCTTGTTTTAAATTACTCATAATCATTTTTCTGCATTTCTGAAAAAGCAAAAGAATCCATCCCGATTGCTGATGGCAGAATGCAAAAGTAAATAAGAAAGTTTAAGGAGAAGAATAATCAGCGAGGAAAAATCCAGCCTTCTTTCTTCAGTGCCTTGAGCCGGTTGAGCTCTGTATATGCCTCCTCACGCGTTGGATAGCCATCATAACTAACCAATTTCAATCCTTCATTATTTTCAAAAATATGTGCGTCGGCGAATCCCTGTTTCTTCAACTCTGCTTCCAGCTTTGTAGCATTCACAATGCTGTTGAAAGCACCGGCAATAATAAAATAGTTTTGTGAATTTGTCTTTTTACCAATTGCATCTTCCAGTTTTATTGCGGGAGTTTCAGCAACCTTTTCAGTCACTGCTGCAGGTGGCGTTGTCATTACATAAACCGTCTCCGCCACGGCTGTGCTGGGCTGGGTATAAATTTCAGATTTCGTGTCAGATGCCGGCACAGTTTCATCTGTAGCAGGTTCTACGATCGCTGAAACAGAAAATGGATTGAGCGAAGCAAGATTAACCTTTGACGGAACAACGATATAAACATTCAGACAGAACCACATTATGCTTCCTGCAAGGAGTGTGGTATTGAGTGCATTGAGCCTGATTTTCTTTCTGAAAGCCGGCTGTCGTGGCTGCGATTGCGATGGACGAAGAGAGATAAAGTCGCGCAATTGCTTTTCGACTTCCTGTTCAAAATCATTGTTTTGCACTGGTATAAATTGAACCGGCGAAAGACCAAAAGAGTCTTTCAGGTAATTGATATTGCTGAAGGATTCAAACTGAATTTTGGATTCTGAATCGCGGGTTAAAACGCCTACGCGCTCGATCACGCATTTCTTTCCTTCACTGAGTGCTGCGTTGCATAAGGCCACATAAGATTCGATCTCTCGCAATGCTTCCGGATAGGTAACACTTTCAGACTGCACAATATAGTTTGCAAGCAGGCCATCATTCTGCCGGAGGAAAACATTGAAAGCGATTTTTTTCGATGGCGGAGATACGAGGTGCTGCGCCGCATGAATTGCAGAGGGTGTGTACGAACTGAGAAATCCTCCCAGGTCGGGAACGATCACGCATTCGTGCTCATACAATAAGTCGCTGATATGTTTATCCAGTTTTGTCACTACCTGTTTGTCGGGATGCTAAAGTATAGGAAAGAAAAAAGTCAGGAAACAGGTAACAGATAAAGTTATGAATGCAGGGATGTTAAATTATCAACAATCGGTTTGAAGAAAGAATCCGGTTCTATCCCCTCATTTTATCCAGGAGCTTATTCAACTGTGCTGCCTCATTCAAAGAAAGGTTAGCCGAATGATTCTCAAATTCCTTATCTTTTTTGTCTAAGCTGCCCAGCAACTTCAGTCCATTCTTAGTAATGAATACTTCAGCATGCCTTTTGTCGTGGTTGCTGACATGCCGCACTAACAAACCCTTTTGCCGGAGTTTTTCGACGATGCGCGAGACATCACTCATCTTATCGAGCATCCTTTCCCTGATCATCTTTACAGTAGTCGGGTTAGAACCTTGTCCCCGAAGGATGCGCAATACGTTGAATTGTTGCATTGTTATTCCGAATGACTTGAATATTCCGGCATGGAGGTTACTGAGCCACCCATAAGTGTAAATAATATTGACGGCAATCTTATGACGCTCATTGCGGAATTTTTTCTGCGCAATTTCTGCTTCTAACTTCATTCGTCTTGTTGTTAATGTTTGCGAATATATAGAATTCAGAAATGATTCCCTAAGTTCAGATTGACAATGACCGTGTTAAGGAGTACGATTCAGAAAATTCTAAAAACGAATTAGAAGATTAAATTAATCAGGAATGCAGGCACATCATAAAAAAAATTACTCTTCCTTGATTTTAAATACCGGATTTTCGATTCCGAACTTCCCTTCAAAAACCAGTTCGTTGAGTTCTTTACGTTTTCTAGGCAGCTTTTCCCTTTCACGCAATATATCGGGGAGGGATTCGTCACTACCCGGATATCCGCCAACAATAATACTGACCACTTCATATTCGTAAGGGATTTCAAATTCCGCCGAAACTTTTTTGTAGTTGATCCCTCCCAACTGGTGAAGAAAAATTCCAAGAGCTGTTGCCTGTAAAGCCAGATTACCGATTGCCAATCCTACGTCGTGCAGCGAATGACTGTTGGGTGCAGGATGCGCGGTGAAATTTTTTTTCGCAAGTACTATGATAAGCATCGTTCCGTGTTGCGCCCACAACCTGTTGCTTTCATTCAGGCATGAGAGCGTTCGCTGAAAATTTTCTTCATCCTCTTTTCTTGCTGCAATAAACCGCCAGGGTTGTTCGTTGCGCGAAGAGGATGCCCATCGTGCCGCTTCAAAGAGTTTGATAAAACTTGCATTATCAACCGCCTGTGGACTAAATGAGCGGATACTTCGCCTTGCTGAAATCAGCGGATGTATGCTGTCATGCACCTTGGAACCGCTCATTGTGTTTTCAGTTCAGAATTCATTTGAGTTGACAATGCTCCCGAAGGACATTTGCTTACCTGATCAATGATCTCATCTGTGGTAGCTCCCTCAGGATTTATCCACGGACGGATGCGTGGATTAAAAACGTTCGGCAGTCCGCGTGAACAATTCCCTGAATGAATGCAGAGATGCGCCTTCCATGTAACGGTTACTTCGCCGTTTGTATAATGCTTTGTAATTTCTTTCACGAAACAATTTCGATTTTTCCGGTTAACAGCTGATGTATCGGACATCTGCCTGAAATAATCATCAGTCTTGTTCTTTGTTCTTCAGTAAGGTCACCTTCCAGCTCTACTTTTTTATGGATCACATATTTTTCATCGCCGTCTGCTCTCACGTTTTCCATATTCAGATAAACAGAAATTTTTTTCAGATCCCATTTTTTCCGCTGTGCATACATTCTTAAAGTGATGGCTATGCAATTTCCCAGTGAAGAAAGTAAATACTGATGAGATGCAGGGCCCAGATCTTTACCCCCGGCTTTGGCAGGTTCATCTCCAATGATCTGATGATTTCCCAGATCAATTGACGTGGTGTAGATACCGCCATCATTGACAACGAGAATGTCCTTATCGTATTTCATCTTGTCATTTCAGTTTAGCGAAATGGAAGGCATGACCAGCGACGACTGGTGATGAAAAGTAAGTTCGGAGATGGTGGGCTTCATAAATCTGATCATTGGAAATTGAGAAATAAGATCCATGACTGCAATATCGGAATTCGCCACGATTACTGTCCAGAGTTTGGTTCGTTCAACATTTAGCGTATAACACATTACCACGCCTGCGTCCATGAGTCCGTTAATTTTCGCGCGTTGTTCAGGAATAAGGCTGATAAATTCTTCTGTAAGAATTACCGGAAGATCAAACTCCACCATGAATTGTCTTAACTCCATCAGGTTATTTTTTAGAAAATAGTTAGATTGTCGAGAGATAACAATACGAAAAGAAATAAGTTTAGATTTGACCGCAAAATTACTCAATGTTGAACAGAAGAAAAGCAATTCTTTTTATTATTGCTTTCTCCCTTGCACTCAAGGTGATATATGTATTTTGCCAGGTTGTTTACGACAACAAAGTAAACGATGCTGAAACAGGATACCTTGAAGTTATTTCAACTTTTAAGAAAGCAGATGCAGGGTGGTATTCAAAAATTTTTGAAGAAGGATATCCTGCTTTTACCCATCGCGATTCCATCGGCTTAAGAAATGAAGGGAACTCAGTCCAGTCGGCATGGGCTTTTTTTCCCGGTTATCCTTATGCGATTAAAGCAACAGCAACTATTTTTCAAACGGGTTTCAATACTGCTGCTCTGATACTCGAAGTACTTTTCTCCACCGCATTTTTCATCATCCTTTTTATTTTTCTGCAGAATCAATTTTCTCCTCAGGTTTCATTTACAATCGTTCTGCTCATGATGAGTTTTCCGTTTCACTTTTTCTATTCCATGTTTTACTCGGAAGCAATATTCATGTTACTCATGATCGGCGCAATGCTGCTGATTGAAAAAAAGAATTTTATCGCCGCTGCACTGTGCCTGGGATTGATGGTTATGGTGAGGTCAACCGGTTTAATGATGCTGGTGGTGATTTTCTTTTATTCCATGAATGAAGATGGAAAAAACAGTTTCATGCAAATCGCAAAAGCGTTGCTCACAGATCGCAAACAATGGACAAAAAATATTTTGCTTTTTTCTGTGCCGGTTATTGCCTTTGCTGGGTGGTGTTTTTATCAGTGGAAAATAACGGGATACTGGAACGCATTCAGCATTGCTCAGGAAGGATGGTACCATACGATTCGGTTTCCGTTGTTCTCCCTGTTCAGAGGAGGCGACTGGCAAAACCAATTTTTATCCTGGTACACCGTTTTCTTTTTACTGACGGGAATACTGGTTTTTAAAAAGCTGCTGTTGTATGAAAAAATATGGGTGATGGCAGGGTTGCTGTTTCCACTTTGTTTCGGAAGTGTTATTTCAATGCCACGCTATATCTCCATTATACTTCCCTTGTTTTATTTTTTCGGAAAAAAGATCTATTCCTCGGGATACAGGAATGCAATAATCTCATTGCTGACAGCAGCACAATTGGTTACGTTTTATTTCTGGCTGAAAGGTGATCCGATCAGTTTTTAAACCGGAATCAGAAACTCCTGAATCCAATTAATTTTCTTGCCTCTGAAATTGTTTTGGATGCACTTTCACGCGCCTTCTCCGCGCCCTGCTTCGCTACTTTATGAATGAAATCTTCGTCACGGGAAATGGCCATTATTTTTTCCCTTAGCGGTGCGGTAAAATTAATCATGTCTTCAGCAAGTTGTTTTTTCATATCGCCATATCTGATATTCATCTTAGCATAAAGTTCCTCGAAATGCTTCAGCGTATCTTCCGGAGACACCACTTCCATAAGTGTGAAAATATTCTGTATGGCTTCCGGCTTGGGTTGGTTTTCTGAAGTAGGACCGCTGTCGGTTACTGCGCGCATGACTTTTTTACGGATAACCCCTGCCTCATCTGACAGGAATATTGCATTTCCTTCCCCTTCACTTTTTCCCATTTTACCGGAGCCGTCAAGTCCGGGAATTTTAACGAGTTGGGTTCCGTAGTTGAAGGCCACCGGCTCAGGAAACAGTTCGTGCTTATACATCCTGTTAAACCTGTTTCCAAAAGTGCGTGTCATTTCAAGGTGCTGCTCCTGATCCTTACCCACCGGTACTTTCGAAGCGCGGTGAATTAATATGTCAGCCGCCATCAATACCGGATAGGTCAACAACCCGGCATTCACATTATCAGGATGCTTCCTTACCTTTTCTTTGAAAGTTGTAGCGCGTTCCAGTTCGCCCACATACGCATTCATTCCCAGTAGCAAAAAAAGTTCCGCTGTTTCAGGAAGTTCACTTTGAATATAAATCGTGCAGGCCTCAGGATCAATGCCACAGGCAAGGTATTCAACCAATACCTGTCTTACTGTTGCATGCAAATTGGCAGGATTGGGATGCGTGGTGAGTGAATGATAATCGGCAATGAAGAAATAGCAGTTATACTCATGCTGCATTTTCAAAAAATTCTTGATGGCCCCGAAATAATTTCCGAGGTGCAGGTTACCGGTGCTTCGTATGCCGCTGACGACTGTTTCTTTGTTCATTGTGCGAAAGTAATCGGGAAAATCGTAATGAGAAAATAGATTTATCTTCGTCAACTTGAATCCTCCATATGAAATCAAAACTCAAACTCCTCGATGAAAAAATTGCCGAAGCCAAAATGGGCGGCGGTAAAAAACGTATCGACGCACAGCATAAAAAAGGAAAGCTCACAGCCCGCGAACGCATTCATTTCCTTATGGATGAAGGCAGCTTCGAAGAAATCGGAATGCTCGTTACGCACCGCTCTACTGATTTCGGCCTGGAGAAAGAAATTTATCCCGGCGACGGCGTAATTACCGGATACGGAACCATCAACGGACGGCTGGTCTATGTATATGCACAGGATTTCACCGTTTTCGGCGGATCGCTGAGCGAATCTCATGCAGAAAAAATCTGCCGCATCATGGACCTCGCCATGCAAAACGGTGCGCCTGTTGTCGGGCTGAATGATTCCGGTGGCGCCCGCATACAGGAAGGTGTGGTATCTCTCGGTGGTTACGCAGATATTTTTTATCGCAATACAATGGCATCAGGCGTTATCCCGCAAATCAGCGCCATCATGGGGCCATGTGCAGGCGGAGCGGTATATTCTCCCGCCATTACTGACTTTATTATCATGGTGGAAAATATCTCATATATGTTTGTTACCGGACCCAACGTTGTGAAAACAGTTACACATGAAGAAGTTTCTTCTGAAGAACTGGGCGGAGCGCAAACACATGCAAGTAAATCAGGTGTAACCCATTTTACTTCAGCAAATGGAATTGAATGCATTAACATGATTAAGAAAATGCTGAGTTATATGCCGCAAAATTGTGAAGACACGCCTCCCACTTTACCCTATGAACCGGCTGATGAAATGAGGGCCTCACTTGACAACATCATCCCCGACAATGCCAATCAGCCATACGACATGAAGGAAGTGATTGCTGAAGTTGCAGATGAAGGAAGTTTCCTCGAAGTGCATAAAGATTTTGCAGAGAATATCGTTGTCGGCTTCGCACGTCTTGCAGGCAGATCAATCGGCATCGTTGCCAACCAGCCAGCACATCTGGCCGGGGTACTTGATATTCATGCTTCGGCAAAAGCCGCACGCTTTGTCCGCTTCTGTGATTGCTTTAATATTCCGCTTCTTGTATTCGAAGACGTTCCCGGCTTTCTTCCCGGCACCGACCAGGAATGGAATGGCATCATCAGCAACGGTGCAAAATTGTTGTATGCGTTTTGTGAGGCCACTGTTCCACGCATAACTGTTATCACCCGCAAGGCGTATGGCGGTGCGTATGACGTGATGAACAGTAAACACATTGGCGCCGACATGAACTATGCCTGGCCTTCATCAGAAATTGCAGTGATGGGAGCAAAAGGCGCCGCAGAAATTATTTTCAAAAAAGAAATTGCCGATGCCGCTGATCCTACTGCAAAGTTGATGGAAAAAGAAAAAGAATACATCGGGCTTTTTGCCAATCCATACAAAGCTGCAGAACGCGGATATATTGACGAAGTCATTCCACCTGCAGTCACACGAAAAAAATTAATCGCCGCATTCAAAATGCTGGAAAATAAAGTAGCTAACCTTCCGAGAAAAAAACACGGGAATATTCCGTTGTAAAAAATTGGATTTTGGAAAATAAGAATTAGAGAATAAACATTATTTTTTCAGGAGACTGCGCGCCGGTTTCCCTTTAGGGCAAAGGATGAGCGCGGGAATTTGAAAAGTAAATTAGTAAACAGTAAACAGGAATTTTAAAACTTGAATTGTGAGAATAACCAGCACTCATTTTGTATTAAAGTTCCTTGCTGTAATTCTGTTTATGGCGAACAGCAGTTGCAACCACCCTACCCCTCAACCGGAAACGACAAACATCAAATCCCTATCCGTTTCTGTTCCGGATTTTAATTCCGATTCCGCCTATAGTTTTGTAAAAGCACAGGTTGATTTCGGTCCGCGAACACCGAACACAAAAGCACATGATGCCTGCGCTGTTTACCTGATTAATAAAATGAAATCTTATTGTGATACGGTAATGGTGCAAAAGGGACAAGTGACGACATTCAATAATATCAAACTGGACATTCAGAATATCATCTGTCAGTTCAACCCTGAATCCAAATACAGAATTTTGCTTTTCGCCCACTGGGATACGCGTCCGTGGGCCGACCAGGATACCGTTCGCAAAGACGAACCCATACTCGGCGCCGATGATGCCGCAAGCGGTGTGGCAGTGTTGATGGAAATGGCAAGGATACTTTCCAAAGAAAAAATTACTGCCGGCGTTGACATCATCTTTTTCGACGCTGAAGATTACGGAACGCGTAAAGAAGACGGATCCGACAATGACAGCTACGCACTTGGAACCCAGTTCTGGTGCAAGCATCCAATGCCGGAAAATTATTCGGCAAGCTATGGCATCCTGCTCGATATGGTTGGGGCACGCAATGCTACATTTCACATTGAAGGATATTCAAAGCAATATGCATCTTTCGTTGTGGACAAAGTATGGCGTACTGCAAATCGCCTCGGCTACTCTTCATACTTCCCTTTCTTCGAAGGCGGCTATGTGACTGACGACCACGTGTACCCGAATCAACTACTCAATATTCCATGCATTGACATTATCAATACCAATGCTGCCAATATCCATTCCGGATTTCCTGATCACTGGCATACGCATCGCGACAACATGGACATCATTGATAAAAATACAATGAAAGCAGTAGGGCAAACTTTACTACATATTATTTATTCCGGAGATGGGGTTTAGCCATGTCCGGAATTTTTGCAGACAATTTTTTTTGTGAGCGCTGAAAAGCAAAAAATATTTTTCCAAAATCTAGACGGGCTGAGGTTCTTCTCCTTCCTGGCAGTTTTTATGTTGCATGTTCTGGTGACTGATTCGCAAACCATTCACGATTCATCCTGGTTTTTACGCGCAAAGTATTTAGCACATGCTGACCTCGGCGTGAGTTTCTTCTTTGTTCTGAGTGGCTTTTTAATCACTTATCTTCTCCTGGTCGAGAAAAAGTCGCGTGGAAAAATTGATGTGGGCTCATTCTATATCAGGCGCATACTAAGGATATGGCCGCTGTATTTTTTCTGCGTAGCATATGGCTTTCTTATTACTCCGTATTTACGCACACTCATGGGTCAGGTGCCTGATGAAACGGCAAACCCGATATTGTCATCCCTCTTCCTGAATAATTTTGACAGGATCATTAACGGACCTCCGCAATCAGCAGTGCTTGGTGTATTATGGTCTATTGCAGTAGAAGAACAGTTTTATCTGATATGGCCGCTGCTGATATTCATTGTGCCCAAAAAACATTCCGGATGGATTTTTATCGGGGTCATTATTACATCTTTAATATTCAGATGTTTTGTAAAAGGAGAAGCCGCCGATAATCATACACTGGGCGTAATCTCTGATATGGCCATCGGAGGACTTGCGGCTTTTCTTGCACTGAGAAATCAGTTTTTCGAAAAACTCTTTATAAAAATTCCGAAAATATGGACGCTGATATTTTATTTAACAACAGCATTGCTCATACTTTTCTGGTACAGAATATTTTCCACACAACTACTCTTTATTTTAAGAAGGGTGATCATGGCAAGTTTTTTTGCATGGATAATCCTCGAACAGAACTACAATGGAAAATCTTATTTCAAATTATCGAACTTTAAATTGATTTCCCGGCTTGGAAAATATACCTATGCCTTGTATTGCCTGCACCCCATCGGTATTTCAATCACAGTCGTCGCGCTCAGGGCTTTAGGTTTGAATAAATTCGCCTGGGAAATCCTGCTGATACAGATTCCTGTCTCACTAATACTTTCAGTGCTGTTCAGTTATATCAGCTACCATGCATTTGAAAAACATTTTCTCAAACTGAAAGAAAAATTCGCTTACATCACCAAAGGAAAAACGATTTAAAATTCAGCGTTCCCCGGCGTTCTCGGGAACGGCATTACATCTCTGATGTTCGTCATGCCCGTGATAAAAAGCATGAGCCGTTCAAAGCCCAGTCCGAACCCTGCATGCGGACATGATCCGAATTTTCTGGTGTCGAGGTACCAGCTCATTTCCTTTTCAGGAATATGCATCTCGCGCATGCGCGTTAAAAGTTTATCATAATTGTCTTCACGCTGCGACCCTCCGATGATCTCTCCGATCCACGGAAACAAAACGTCCATGGCTCGAACAGTCTTGCCGTCATCATTCTGTTTCATATAGAATGCCTTGATGTTTTTCGGATAGCCGGTAAGAATAACGGGGCCTTTATAATGTTCCACGAGGTAGTTTTCATGTTCCTTCTGCAAATCAGTGCCCCATTCTACTTTGAATTCGAATTTTGAATTGTTCAGCATCAACACATC
>JBBRAY010000035.1:0-42693 GCA_038206355.1 Bacteroidia bacterium | reverse complement strand
TCGTTCCGCCAGAACTTCCAAAGGTCATTCCTGAATGTACACAATCAAGCGTCAATGCTCCCTTAATTGTTACCGTACCCGAGGTAGCAACTGAGTATCTACTTGAGAGAGTGGTGGTAACGCTGTTCTTAAATAATGTGGTGCCCTGGAATAGCCCATTCTTAATCGCAATTGTACCTGTACCAATGTCGTTGATAGTGGTTGTGGTTGCAAAAGTATCTGCTACCGATGTGCCAAGGGTAAAAGTGTAATTGGTGACAGGGGCAGTATTGGAGATGTATGTTGAGCCGCCAAAATAACAACCGCTGGAACTTCCATTCTGACTTCCTCCATGTGTGAGTGAGTCCGTTCCCAGAAACCTGGCACCCGACAGTGTAAGGATCGGTGAGCTTGCATTTAGATTGGTATTAAAAATACTGCCCGCAAGAATTTCAAGCGTTGCGCTGCCTGAAAGCGACAGTGAAATAGAAGGGGAACTGCCACTTTGCACAAATCCTTTTAATGTAAGAGTCCCTGCACTGAACCCGCTCCCTCCTATTGAAATACTCTTGCCGGAAGAAAGTGTAGAGCTACCTGTTGAATATCCAAAATAGATATTGCGGCTACTGCTGTTTAGTATAATGTTTCCGGTAAATGAAGAAGAGCCATACTGGTTAAAAACAATGCCTCCGGTGTTGCACGTTACGTCGCTGAAATAATTCCCCGCGCTTTGGTGAGCCAGTAAAATTGAACCGGTACTGGCAGTGGTGAGCGTTAGTGCTGCATAAAAAGTATCGGCAGCCGTGTTATTCCCCAGCACCAAATTACCTGAACCGCTGTCAATAAAGGTAACCGCACCATTAAAAATATTACCGCCCGTTCCGTTATCACTGCTGCTACCTTTTTTGATTGCAGTGAGTGTGCTGTTAAAGGTTGAACCATTAAACAGGATATTGTTTCCCGTAGCGCTAATGGCTGCGCCAAATGTTGTTCCTGCGAATGTTATGGTGGAAGTTCCTGAACAAGTAACAGTTCCATTGTTAATTGTTCCTGCATTAAAAGTTGCAAGGGCAGAAATAGTCAGGGTGTACCCATTGCAATCCAATACGCCGGAAGTCATGGTGATGCGCTTGATGTCGGTATTGCCTGCCAAAACCGGATTGTTCGTCTGGTTGGTAATTGTGGCAGAATCATTGGCAGACGGCGTACCCGCAGGAGACCAATTGGTTCCTGTTGACCAGTCGGTGCCGGTTGTGCCGGTCCAGGAATAATTCCCGGCTTTACAAATGCACAATGCAAAATTCACAATGCAAAATGTAAGAATGATGGGGTTAATCGTTTTCATTGGGAGGGTTTGTGCTTTAAAATTATTTACTAAAATTTTTAGATATCAACTTTTTTTTCCAACTGCATATTGCCAACTTGCTTTCCATATCAACTATTTTTTGCCAACTGCATCCCGATAACTATCGGGATGCCAACTGGCTTTCCTTATCGGTTAAAAACAATGGCATCAGTGTATGAATGATCATCTCGTTCAAGAATCACTTCGCTGAAGTAGGAAGTAAGTCCGGTGAAACTGCCAAGACCCAGTGTTACCGTATAATCTGTACGGCTGTATGTGCAGTTACCAACACTACCAGACACGTCAAAATCAAAAATCTTATCAAGTAGATCAGCGCTGCCGCTTGTTGTTCCAAGTTTTACGTGAAGGGAAGTAATGCCGGTAACTTCAAAAAGTTGGATCGTCATGACAACAGAAATCAATGCGCTGTCGAGAGAGGGAATTGAATCTGCATCCATGCAATTCGCAATGCATGCGGTTTCCACAGAGGTAGAAATGACAGGATAAATGTTTTGCAGTGCATTTGCAGAAGAACAAAAGCTGAGTGCTGAGATGAGCAGTAATTTGAAGGTTGGTTTCATTGGAAGTTAAATTAGATTTGACGTGGTAAACGTACAGCATCAATTCTTCCGCTACCGGATGAATTTTATCCGTTTACGGAAATTAAATTGCATTTTCAATTCTATTCCTTAACTTCACTTATAAAATAATCAATAAATTTATTTTCAATTAATTTCACATGACAGCCACAACCAATAACGAAAATGATCCATCAGGAAACACCCACTCTCTCAATCTATGATGAGTCCTATCTCACCGCTGAAGCATTACATAATGCATGCAAATCAATTGGCCTAACAGTACATCAGGTAAGTCATAATTAAGCAGAATTAATAAGATTCCTTCTTTTAAATCCAACCGTTCTTATTTTTCGATTCGATTCTTCAAAAGAGCATGCATACTTGTTGCTTGCTCGAATTAAAAAGTCATTTAAAAAATTAAAGATCCTATCGCATTCAATACATAATGAAATTCAACATCGGAATCAACTTTTAAAAAGCGGTGCGGACTCAGTCTTAGCGGGAACATATTCATTTAAGGAGTTAATAGAACAATTAATAAACTACCTCGCAGCCAAGCTGTCGAGGTATTAAAACAGCCCTAATTGTTGGCTATGTATCTTTTTATATTCCTTCTCTCGTCCTTGACCCTTTACATATTCTTTGATGGTATTCTCATTCCCATGCATTCCTACTGTATTCACATAAAACCCCTTCGACCAAAACTCTCCTCCCCACAATTTTTGCTTTACTTCTGGGTGTTTCTGAAATATCTCTTTCGCAGTTATACTTTTCACTGTTTGAATTATTCTTGTTGGGCTTTGCATGGGAACACTTTGTATCAAAAAATGAACATGGTCTGCATCAGCCCCTATTTCTATAAAGATAATTTCATATCGCTTCGCTATTTCTATACAAACCTCCTTCAACGTTTGGTCAACAGCAACAGTGAAAACAACTCTGCGATATTTTGCAGGACATACGTAATGATATAGTAGAACGGATACATTATGACTCTTATGAATATACTTGCTCACCTAACAATAATACATAAAATAAATCGAAGCAGAGCTTCGAGGAATTACACCCAAATGAGATTAAAATTAGATCCCATCTTCGATGTAAATCCTGACGAGTTACTCGACGCGGGAAACTTCATAAAGTTGCCAGCATCAGATCCTTTTTTGCATATAGCCCGTGACCCGAAAAAACTTCTATTGACACGTCTTATTGCGTCCGGAAAATCAACAAAAACCATAGCTCAGGTTTTGAATAATTCGGAGTCAGAAATTGAAATGTTTCGTAAAAAAATGATTCATGATACCCTTTGTCAAAATATGGTAGAATACATAGCAAAAGCAAAAGACAAACACATTATTTAAAGGACTATTTTTTTGTAGCCGGAAAAGAAGCTATATATCCTTTTGTTTTCAAAATTCTTCCTCCTTCGATGCTCTCCTACACACATACCCCCTGTGACACGACAGCAAAGAATATTTTACATCCCTCCTACTAAAAGAATCAAAAATAAAAATGAAATGCACCGAGGTTACCGGCATCATTTATTTTAGAAAAAATCTTTTAGCCATCGAATTCCCTTTTTCATCTTCAATCCTCAACATATAAATCCCGGAAGGATAATCATCCATAGTGAAATCAATTTCATTGCTGTCAGGTGTTCGCACGATGCTTGTACGTTACGACACCTGACTGGAAATGTGTGATTAATATTTTTACAGATTACTATTTAAAGCAACGCTATTAGATTTCCCTTTCCTTGATTCGGGTATCCTTAATATTCCATTTTTTTCACTGCTGATTTTAAGGTGATATTTTCGCGAGGAGAAATCCAACAAATATAACAGATGATTTAATCCAAATATAGACATACTATTTCATTCGTCCAAAACCGAAAGTAGTCCCGGGGGCGCTCCTGCACACATGTTTTGAGCGAAGACACGTCGGCAGCGTATCGAACTTTTCGGTCCTGACTATCTTAAACTAAATCTTATCGTTATCGAATTTCCTTTTTCATCTTCAATCCTCAACATATAAATCCCGGAAGGATAATCATCCATGGAGAAATCAATTTCATTGCGGCCGCGGCGAATCGTTTGTGCAAGCCTGACGGGAAATATGCGACCGGTAATGGAGATAAGATTTATCGCTAGCGGATGTGATTGATTTAGGGTTAAAAAAAGTGATACGAGCTTGTTGTGGGAACTGAGGGTAACATCAGAAATACATTCAGGGTTTTTCTTTATTGATGCGGGGTTAAAATCAATCTGCTCACAGAAAGTGTCCTGGCAGCAACCTGCTCCGTTTCCTACATACACGACAAGGCAAACTAAATAATTATTCCCATTGACATAATGGTGAGCAGGATTCTCTTCAACTGCCGTAGTTCCGTCACCAAAATCCCACACAAATAGTACGGGATGGATGGTGGTATCGTATGTGCACAGTTGGGTGAAATTTATTTCATCAGTTGCTCCATTGTAAACTGATTGGAAATAGGCGCTGCATTGCGCATGACCTGAATGATTGAGAAACAAGAATAAAAATGAAATCAGTATTGTAAAGCTTTTGAGCGGAGTAATGGATTTTATCATGATGTTTTTTTTTCGATGACAAAAATGGCACAGACTCCAATACCGGGCAAACTTATATGTAATAATTCTTACGCGTTCAAAAAATAGCATCCAAGCTCATTTCCACTCTTTAACGCCGGAAAATGGAGCCGGAATTTTGTTCACCGGAAATGAAATTATTTGCGCTGATTTATACCACGGTTAATCATCATCAGATCAGCCAGTACGATAGCAACAACACTTTCCAGCACCACAGGTACTCTCAGTGCAATACACAAGTCATGACGACCACCCACTTTAAGCTCCTCCACCTTACCCGATTCCATATTCATGGTTTGTTGTGACTGTGGCGTACTGCTTGGCGGCTTTACGGCCACTCGAAAAAAAAGGTCATTGCCATTGGAGATTCCGCCATTGATCCCTCCTGAATTATTTGTTGCCGTCTTTCCGGATGCATCAACGATTAAATCATTGTTTGCGCTTCCTTTCATTTTAACTGATGAAAAACCGGCACCAAATTCAATTCCTTTAATTGCCGGTATTGAAAATACGGCATGACTGATCAATGATTCCACTGAATTAAAAAATGGTTCCCCAAGTCCAACAGGTAAACCGGTAACTCTACATGCTATAATTCCTCCGATGGAGTCCTGGTTTTTTATTGCCGCGGTTAAAGCTTCATCAATGTTCCTATTACCTCCTGCCTCAATGAGTGATGCAGTTATTTTAATCGTTGAAAATACTTTTTTCGCAACTACTCCCGCGGCTACCAGGGCAAGGGTAAGCCGTCCTGAAAAATGCCCCCCACCACGATGGTCATTATATCCGTTGAATTTTTTTAGCGCAACAAAATCTGCATGACCGGGACGCGGCTGAATTTTTAGCTGATCATAGTCGCCGGAATGGATATTGCTATTCACAAATACAATACAGATGGGTGCTCCTGTGGTAAACCCACTAAATACCCCCGACTGAATTTCCGGTATGTCTTCTTCAATCCTTGTTGTTGTTCCTGAGCCACCTGCTTTTCTTCTGGATAAATCATGATTGAAATCTTCCACGCTCAGTGCAATACCCGGCGGACATCCGTCTATGAGTACGCCGATAACGTTTCCATGAGATTCACCGAAGATGTGAGTGCGGAAAAGGGTACCGAAGGAATTCATTGGTTGATTAGGTGATTAAGTGATTGAGATTAGATTTACGAGGTCAGTAAAAAATCCGGGAAAAGATTTATCTACTGATTCTGCTCCGCTGATTTGGATACCACCTTCCACATTCAATCCGGCAACAGCGAGTGACATGGCGATGCGATGGTCATTGTGTGAATTTACATGGGCACTTTGTAAAGTTAATCCGCCTTCCAAAATAATTTTATTTCCGTCGATAGATATCATGTGTCTATTCAATTTCGAAAATTCCTGCTGCAAAGCTAATACTCTGTTGCTTTCCTTGTGAATCAATCTTTCAACGCCGGTAATCTCTGATCTTCCATCGCAACAAATCGCAAGTGCGACCAGTGCAGGAAACAAGTCGGGGCAATCAGTGGCATCAAAAGAAAATGATTTCAGTTTTCCTTTTTCAACAGTAACCGAATTACTATTAATTGTGATACCTGCTCCGGCCATTTTCAAAACGCCAAGAATTGCCTTGTCAGGTTGCAAGGAATCCATATTCAGATTCGAAATGGTTACCGATCCGGAAGTTGCACCGGCTACAAGCATTGCAGAGGCGCTGCTCCAGTCCCCTTCCACATCAGTTGCGCAGGCGCTATATCTCTGATTTCCGGGAATAAAAAAACGCCTGTGGGATTCATGGTTAACAGAAATTCCAAAATCATTCATCACCTGTATGGTGAGGTCAACGTAGTTTTTACTTTTAAGATTACTCACTTCAATCACGTGATCTTCTTTGGCAAATGGAAATACCATCAGTAATCCTGAAAGAAACTGTGAACTCAATGACCCATCTACCTCAATGTTCCTGAATTGCAACGGTCCTTTAATTTCAAGAGGCAAAGAGTTATTCCTGTAATTGCAGTTAACATTCAGTTGCGATAGTACACCGGCAAAAAAATCAACCGGACGACGTGGCAATGATCCTTCTCCCGTGAGAATAATTTTATTTCCTGACAATGCAGATACTGAAGCCAATGCGCGCAATGCAAATCCGGATTCTCCACAATTAATCGTCAAAGCGGAAGGATAAACCTCGCCCCCGGAACCATTTATTCTCAATTCTCTAACATTGAAAATATCTTTAAAAGGTTGCCCGGATCCTGTTAGTGCGTTGAGGGCAGCATGACAATCCAGGGTATCTTTACAATGTCGGACATGCCTCAATACCGTTTCCCCGTCCGCCAAAAAAGCAGCAATCATATATCGCTGCAAAATACTTTTGGACGATGGAACAGTCAAAGTTCCGTAAACACTCCCCTTTCTGATTGATAAATCCACCTTGGTTTTTACGCGCAAAGTAACTGCATTTTTTTCGCATCACTAAAGAGCTTGCTTTCAAAATCAAAACTATATTTGCCGCCTCATTATGAGTGATATCATCAGCGCACTTTTTTACTATCTCTTCCTGCTTCCTGTTTCGTGGCTTCCATTGCCATTACTTTACGGCGTATCAGATTTTCTTTTTTTCTTTCTTTATACCCTTTTCGGATACCGAAAAAAAGTAGTCCGGGAAAACCTCCGCAATTCATTCCCCGAAAAAAGTGAAAAAGAAATAAACCTGCTGATGCAAAAATTCTATCACCATTTTTGCGATGTTGTTGTGGAAGGATTTAAATCATTTTCGATTTCTGAAAAGCAATTACAAAAACAGGTAGAAGCCGTGAATACAGAGCTTCTCGAAAAATATTTTCATCAGAATAAGAGTGTGATATTGAGTACAGGACATTATGCCAACTGGGAATGGCCGGCAGTGGCTTTTATCCGGCATAGTTCTCATAAAGCCCTGGGCATTTATCTTCCGTTGAAAAGCAGATTCTTCGACCTCAAACTTCAGCAGACAAGAAGTAAATTCGGACTTACACTGATGTCAGTAAAAGAAGTAGCGCAGTATTTTGAGGATCATAAAAATGAAACGTGTTCTTACGGTTTTATATTTGATCAGAGTCCGAGTAATCCGAAAAAAGGTCACTGGATGAAATTCCTGAACCAGGACACTTCGGTGATGACAGGCGTAGAACGTTATGCCGTGAAATATGATTTCCCTGTCATTTATGGAAAAATCATCAAACTCAGTCGGGGAAAATACCGGATTACGTATGAGCTGGTTACTGACACGCCACGTGAGACAAAGGAGAATGAGATCAGTGAAAAAATATTTCGTGTCAATGAAGCCATTATAAGATCAGCTCCGGAATACTGGTTGTGGACGCATAGGAGGTGGAAACATAGAAAGGTTGAAGGGGTGAATAGTTGATTGGTTGATTGGTTGATTAGGAAGAACTATATGAAGAAAGATTTTTATAATAATTTAAAGCTCGGGATTCTCGGAGGCGGGCAACTGGGACGAATGTTATTGCAAAAAGCAATAGACTTCAATATTGGCAATGCAGTACTTGATCCTGATGCAGATGCGCCATGCAAAAATATCTGTGATGAATTTTTCATTGGAGATTTTAATGATTATCAAACTGTTTATGAATTCGGAAAAAAAGCTGACATACTAACTATAGAAATAGAACATGTAAATGCGGACGCACTTGAAGCTCTGGAAAAAGAAGGGGTAAAAGTGTTTCCTCAATCAAATATAATCAGACTCGTTCAGGATAAGGGAGCACAGAAAATATTCTACCGCACCAATAAAATTCCGACTGCCGAATTCCATTTGATAGAAAACAAACAACAACTTCGTGATCAGAAAAATTTCCTGCCCTGTGTACAGAAGCTACGCAAGGGCGGATATGATGGAAGAGGCGTTCAGGTGCTGCATTCAGAATCTGACTTTGAAAAAGGATTTGATGCGCCCTCAGTGCTTGAAAAATTTATTCCGTTTGAAAAAGAAATCTCCGTCATCGTTGCAAGGAATGAATCAGGAGAAATAAAAACGTATCCTATCGTTGAAATGGAATTTAATAAAGAAGCCAACCTTGTTGAATTTCTTATTTCGCCTTCAGCTATTTCAAAAGAAATTGCATCAACTGCTGACGGCATTGCAAGAAAAATTGCTGAACACTCCGGTATTGTCGGAATCCTGGCTGTTGAGATGTTTGTAACAAAATCAGGTGAAGTACTCGTGAATGAAATGGCCCCGAGACCACACAATAGCGGCCACCATACCATTGAAGCAAATGTCACCTCACAGTATGAGCAACACCTGCGTGCCATTCTTAATCTGCCATTGGGATCAGCAGAAATTATTTCACCGGCCGTAATGGTTAATCTGCTCGGAGAAAAAAATCATACCGGTACTGCAGTGTATCAGGGACTGAATGAAGTGCTGGCAAAGGAAGGTGTTTACATTCATCTGTATGGAAAGAAAAATACAAAGCCCTTTAGAAAAATGGGACACGTGACTGTGATTGCTGATTCAATTGAAGAAGCAAAAATGAAAGCCATATTTGTAAAGGAAAATATTAAAGTAATTACATAGCCGAGTGTTTACTGCACTTTTCATTCGATTTGCTAATTGAAAATTTATTAAAATGGAAAATCCACAAGTAGGAATAATTATGGGAAGCCAGAGTGACCTGGCTATTATGAATGAGGCGGCAAAAATACTGGAGACATTAAAAATCTCATTTGAAATTTCAATTGTATCTGCGCATCGCACACCTGATAAGATGTTTGACTATGCAAGTACTGCTGTTTCCCGCGGACTGAAAGTAATCATTGCCGGAGCCGGTGGTGCGGCACATCTGCCGGGCATGACGGCTTCACTTACACCACTGCCTGTGATTGGCGTACCCATTAAGTCTTCCAACAGCATTGATGGCTGGGATTCCGTACTTTCTATTTTACAAATGCCGAATGGTGTTCCTGTTGCCACGGTAGCGTTGAACGCTGCGCAGAATGCCGGAATCCTTTCTGCACAAATCATCGGATCATTTGATGCTGACGTTCAAAAACGTGTTGCAGATTTTAAATCGAAACTGAAAGATAAAGTTGAAAAAGGAAATTCCGATTTACAAAGCGGAACGATTTAACTCCCCCATTTTATTTTCATCCACATTCTTTCATGCAACCAGAAGAAAAATATTTTGGTGAAGACTTCTGTAGCAGTGATATAAAATGCCGTTTGTGTTGCATGCAGCGAGCCCCGGCTTACAAAAAGTACAATCCAGAAAGTATCAATTGATCCCACTACCCTCCAGCTGATTCCCTTAAACACACTTCTTGAATGCAGCTCCGTTTTCCTTAATATTCCTTCAACAGGATTTTCACTTTTCCCAAATGACAACCGGTCCCAAATCCTTTCATGGAGATAGAAAAGAAATATTTTTGTAAATAATTCTATCCATCCGATTTTCAGTGCTTTTTCAATGGCCTCTGTAAAAAGGAAAGATAAAAGTATAGTATCTGCTGTGCCGATAATTCTCCATGTCGCACCTTTTGCGAAACTCCTCTTGTGCCTGTCGCTCATTGTAACATCTATTATTTACGAAATATTCAAAAAAATAAATATCACAAATCATCAGGGTTAATAATACGCCACAACTTACAGGGATTTTAAAAACTTCAGAAGTGCATCTCTGTCAGCACGGGAAAGATTTTCAAAATATAATTTTGATTGCTGTGCTTCACCATCGTGCCACATCACGGCCTCAGTAATGGTGCGGGCCCTTCCATCGTGGAGAAATGTTGCAGGATGATTTACCGCATCGAGTAATCCCAATCCCCACAATGGTGTAGTCCGCCATTCATAACCGTCAGCATCAAAATCGGGACGGTGGTCGGCAAGTCCGGGCCCCATGTCATGCAACAATAAATCTGTATAAGGATGTATCCGTTGGTTGCTCAATGCAGGAAATCCAACATTCACTGCTGTTGTAAAGTTTGCATTGTGACATGAACTGCAGGACGCATCCTTAAAAATTTGTTTGCCCCTTATCACTGCCGGCTCAGTTACATTTCTTCTTGCGGGAACCTGAAGCGTTTGAATATAGAACTTAACTGCATTTAATATGCTGTCGGAAATTTCAGGATCATCCATGAGGTCATCACTTTGAAGCGGCTGGCCATACGTTGTTTCATTGCGGAAAACATGGGATGTTATTCCGATGTCATTGTTATAAGCGGCAGCAACCTGAACCATAATTGACGACGTATTCAGCTTGAGCCCGAAACGCCCCAATTCCCTTCTGCCTGTGAAATCATTCCACACATAATTTGGTTTGCCGCTGATGCCATCATGATTTGCATCATTCATGTCAGCAAGTGCAAGGATCTGTTCTTCGGGAACGGCTTCGAGTAAACCCAAACCAAAAACGGGCGGCGCCAGACGTGGAGAAAGCAAATAACTTCCGTTTACAGGTGCATGCAGATTTGTGAGCGTATAAACCGGTTCACGCAGTTCATAAGTTTCACCATCAGGAAAAGAATACTGATTATAGCTATAACTGATGTTCACTTTTGCTTCCGGATGCTTTCCGAAAATGGCTACATCCTGCACCTGCGTGCCATACCCGGGAACAGGTAGCGCTCCTCCATGCTCATCGCTGCCCGGAAAACTTATACGCATCAACAAACCTGATTGCTGTTGTCCCGCAGTTGGAAATCCCCTGCCGTCATTGTGGTGACATGAAACACATGATACATTATTAAATGCAGGTCCGAGTCCTCCGTTAAATTGTGCCGGCGAAGTAATAAATGTTTGCTCAAAACCTTCGTCACCGATATCATGAATCCTTTCATCATAACTGCTCAGTCCTGTAAAAACATGCGTAAATGCTTTCGATGTTCCATCAAATACCGTCTGACTACCACCACTCATCCGTTCATCGTATATCTCTTCATCAAAAGGTTCAGCCTTGCGGCATTGCGATAACAATATCACAAAGACAATTAATAAAAATGGAATAATAATTTTTCTCATTCGTCAACGTGTGGTAAAATTGAAATTCAATTGGTAATATTTGCATGGATAAAATTTTCAAGCTGGCGGAGCAAATCAAACAACGCATTTATGTTCTGTTGCGCCGTTAATATCTGTCCTTGCTGGTTGAAAATTGCATAACCATAGTTTGGATCTATCGCATCAAGAGATGCAATGGTACTTGTTATCTGTGCTTTGATATCATGATCAAGCGAAGATTTTTTATCAGCTACAAGGTTATGAATACTTCTGCCATAAACGGAATTGTATCTTCCAAAATATGCATTTTCAATTCCGACAATATTATTCGTAAAATCAGTTGTTGCATTGTGGGCATATTGCGATTCAACCAGCGACGAATCAAGATGATCAAGCGGCTTTTGCATTTTGTTATTTGCCACTTCATTGCAAATTTTTTGCATCGCGCCGACAATAGTCAGGAATGCATTTTTTTGTGTCGCATATCGCGTACTGCCTGATCCGGCAGTGGCGAGTTGAACAGAAAAACTATCCCATTCCGTCACCAAAGCAGATGTTGCATTGAAAAGGCTTTGTGACAATGAAACAACATATTGCAGATGTCTGACTGTAAGTTCAGCAGCAACCCTGCTCCCTCCCACTCCAAATAAAACATATTCGATAGGATGATATCCCTTCAGCGAATATTGTAGTACTTCAATGTCGGCAAGGGTCAGCGCATTTGAACTGGCCAATAGCGAATCAAGCTCTGTAGTGTTTACGGGCCATGTATCTGTAGCGGGATCATAACTGTTATCTTCTGCAGGCCCGAACAAATATCCCTCAGCTTGTTCCCATGGCACACGCACTGCACGCCAGGCTATTTGCGCATTAATCAGATTAATGGAATTCGTATTTGTATGCAATGAATCAATGGCAGTCATTAACAATCCAGCCTTTTCCTGAATATCACTGTAATTGGGTTTAGCGAGTATGTTGGCAAAATCATCAAGCACCTCCGCGGAAGTTACCGGATCATCATTGTCTTCCTTCTCTTTTTTACAAGATACAATGAGAATGAAAATAAAATAAAGTGCTAAAAGTATTTTTTTATTCATGGGATATTTGAAAAATATTAAAAATCTGTTTTATTAAACAATCCGGTTACTCATTTGCACTTTACAATTTTTTTGTAGCCGCTTCCATTGGGAGTAACGATTTGTAACAAATAGATTCCCGGATCAAGATCAGAGATATCGAGCAATTGCTCCCTATACATATTTTTTCTCATTATCTCTATTCCTTTCACATCGTATAAAAATAATTTCGTTTCCTTAATGGCACCGGAAACTGAAACGCGAACAGACGACGATGCCGGATTGGGATAAACTGAATATTCCGAATCAGAAAGTGATTCTTCTATTCCTATCAGTGAAGGATGAATTTTATAAAACTCAGTCATCAGAGAATCATACGTGGCCGGATAAAACATAATTCCGATTGCAATTGTCGGTTGTGAATACTGATCCATATCGTTATCGGTACATGCATTCGGGAGATAACTGGCCGGAACAACCATCTCGGTAATATCTGTGGAATCATTGTACCTGAACAACTGATATCCGTCATTTACACTTTGTGCAGCGATAAAATAAAGATGGTCATTAAACGTAATCATGTTTCTCGGAAAACCGGAGGAGCTCCCGCTGAAAATATCTTTTACCAGATGAGTCCCTGAAGCGGTTCCATCTGATGACCACAATTCAGATCCGTTGCTGTTGTCATTGGCTTTGAAATATAAACGGTCATGATAAACGGTAACCTCAGTAGGAAAACTTCCAACAGTTCCTGATTTGATATCCTTTACCAGAGATGTTCCTGCTGCAGTGCCATCTGAAGTCCATAATTCCCTTCCGTTGGCACTATCAGCAGCAGGAAAATACATTGCACCCAGGTAAACAGTTAAACTGGCAGGATATCCTGAACCGGGGCCATTGTAAATATCAACCACTAAATTAGTTCCGTTCTCTGTTCCGTCTGTTTCCCAAAGTTCAAAGCCATGCGTTCCGTCGTTCGCACTGAAAAATAATTTACCATCGAATTCGCACCACTGCGCATAAGAATATCCGTCACCCGGTCCCGGATAAATATCTTTAACAAGATTAGTTCCATCGGTAGTTCCATCAGAAATCCATAACTCATAACCATGAGATCCATCCTTTGCAGTGAAAAATAATTTGCCATTGTGCACAATAAATCCGGAGCAGAAACCAAAAGCATTTCCGGGATTGATATCCTTTACCATTATTGTACCTGCAGCAGTACCATCAGTACTCCAAAGTTCATTTCCATGTGCCTGATCGGTGGCGCTAAAAAACAATCTGTTATTGTAAACAATAAAATTATTCGGACCACTTCCATTTGTCCCGGGATAAATATCACTCACCAGAAAATTCCCCGATGGAGTTCCGTCTGAAGCCCATAATTCCTGGCCATGCGTAAGGTCGTATGCAGAAAAATAAAGGAGACCATTATAGACCGTACGCCCCCTGGGGAAACTGGATCCGGGCCCCGGCCAGATATCTGTAACGGGTTGCGTTCCTGCCGGTGTTCCATCCGTGACCCATAATTCAGTCCCGGAGAACCCATCATTCGCGCTGAAATATCCCTTGCCATTATACTCTGTTACTTTACTTTCATAAATATCAATGCCGGCGTCGAAAACATTAATGTCCTTCAGAAGCTGTGGCGTCTGAGAATAAGCAGTAACAAATCCAAAAAAAATAATTGTGACAACAGTAAGACGTTTATTCATATCAGAAAATTTTGTAAAATGATGACTAAGTAATTGACAAAATCTCAGGGATTTAATGAAACCAAAGGTAAAAAATTAATGAAATAATGAATTCAATTCTATCCGGTGTTTGAAAGAGATTCTTTATCAATCCGTGATATTTGAATGGATAAAATTCATCAAATCATTTTCAATTGTTGTCTTCAACGCATTGATGGCGTCCTGTGCATTGCGCACCTGGAACTGCTGGTAATAAATCGCAGCACCGTAATTCGCATCAATTGAATTTAAAGAACTGATTGCTGTGGTGATCTGCGATTGCAATTTATTATGCAATGAAAGGTTTTTTGATTTTACAATTTCATTCAGACCAATACCATCAGAAATATAGTTTCCGAAATAAACATTTTTTACGCCTATTATATTGTTTTTGAAATCTGCAGTGGAGTTATGTGAAAATTGCGATTCCTCAAGGGTGGAGTCCTGCGCAGCGAGAGGTACTTCCATTTTACCATTTGCAACTTCATCGCAAATTCCGGCCATGGCTGATGCTATCGTAATGAATGCTTCCTTTCTGGTGGCAAAACGAGAACTACCGCTGCCGGCAGATAACAATTCATCTGTAAAATTTCCGGTCTGGCCCGTATCCCAACTATTGTATAACGCATTTGTGGTGTTGAACAGACTTTGTGTAAGTGAAGCCAGGTATTTCATTTCACGTACGGTAATTTGAGATGCCGTTTTATTGCCACCGATACCGAAAATTAAATATTCAATCGGGTGAAATCCTTTCAATGATGTTGGAAGCAGATCAATGTCGGAAAGCGTTAATGAATTATTACTGATGAGCAAAGAATCAAGATCTACTTTATTCACCGGCCAATCGTCCATTGCGGGATCATAATCAAAATCTTCTACCGGTCCAAAAAGAAAACCTTCCGCCTGCTCCCATGCCTTACGTGTTTCACGCCATGCGTTTCTTGCTTGTGCAAGGTTTGCATCTGTGGGAGAAGATTCGAGTTGATCAACAGAAGTTTTAAGTGCATTTGCTTTTGTCCTGATGTCGTTATAATTAGGAAGAGCCAGAGAATGCGCAAAGTCATTTAATACCTCGGCACTTGTTACTGTTGCTGACTCATTTTCATTGGTATCTTCTTTCTTGCAACCTGATGAGAAAAGAAATAAACCTGAAGTAAATAAAAGGAATGTATGTTTCACAAATAGCTATTTTTAAACGATAAAATGATATTCCGGGCAAATATATACTATTTAGAATCATTCTAAATAAGAGTCTTGAAAATGTTTCAACAAGTAATCCTTCTGGTTTCAGACATCAGTTTAGACCAATGAGACGGCGGATATAATTTCGCCCACACGGTGAATTCAGAAAACAAAATTGAATAATTATAGAAAGGAAACGGGTATTTACAATGTCATGAAGAGTGTAATGAATTATCGGATGACAAAATACACTTCAGCAATGCCAAAAAAAAACCGGAAATCATCGACTTCCGGTTTTTAATTTATTTTAAAAGGACTCAGGAGAGCTGAGCATTCAATTTTCCCGCAAGCACGCCTTTTGGAACAGCACCAACCTGTTTATCAACCACCTGTCCGTTTTTGAAAAACAGGATTGTTGGAATATTTCTGATTCCGAAATTCATGGAGATATTCGGATTGCTGTCAACATCAACTTTCCCGATAACGACTTTACCGTCATATTCAACGGAAAGTTCTTCTACGATTGGCCCGACCATTCGGCAGGGTCCACACCATTCAGCCCAGAAGTCGACTAAAACGGGTTTGTCTGATTTCATTACTACTTCTTCGAAGTTTGCGTCAGTGATTACGATTGCCATAATTTTATTGGATATGAGATTAAGAGATGTGAGTCCCGATAGCTAGCGGGATGAGATAAATACTCAGCCGCGAATGTAGTAACAAAATACATGTCCTATTGTTTTGTGCTAATTTAGGTAGTGGCTCAGTTTCGATTACAAAGATTCCTCATTTCATTTATAATGACATGAGGAATCTCTTAAACTGAGCCGGTACCTAAAATTGAGCTACCACCCGAAATTATAAAAACGAATATTATCCACTTTCCGATTAATGATACAATCTAAACTTTTACTTTACTGTCCGACTAAATTTAATGAGATTCCTCGCTGCGCTCTGAATGACAGGACTTTTGGAGAGTAAATATCCTTGCAAACACCTGATAACATTGTCATTCAGAGCGTAGCGATGAATCTTTCAAAGCAAAATTATTTTTAGTCGGACAGTAATGAAACTTTTACAATTTATACCATTGGATTTATTTCGAATTTCGATATTCTCATTTCGTGCTTTATTCCTGATTTCTTACCATAAATCAATGGTCCAGACAATGATTGCATATTACCTTTGTGACTTAAAACTAACATTATGAAAACGAAATCAGTTCAACAGATATTGCCGCCACCCGCACCGCATATGGTAGGTGACGGCTTCAGGGTCCATAATTTTTTCCCAAGCGGTTATGAAATGGATCAGAAAAGGATGAGTCCTTTTTTTATGATGGATTACAATTCAAAGATTGATTTTTCGCCAAGAGAAACTCCACGTGGTGTTGGCGTTCATCCGCATCGTGGATTTGAAACGGTGACGATTGCATACCATGGAAAAGTAGCGCATCATGATAGTTTTGGAAACAGCGGAGTGATCAGTGAAGGAGAAGTGCAATGGATGACTGCTGCCTCCGGAATCCTGCATAAGGAATACCATGAAAAGGAGTTCAGCAAAAAAGGCGGACCGTTTCAAATGGTTCAGCTGTGGGTGAATCTTCCGGCAAAGGACAAGAAAGCAAAACCGAAATACCAGGCTATTACAAGATCATCAATTGCTAAACACGAACTCCCTGATAATGCCGGAACTATTGAAGTTATTGCAGGTAATTATAATGGAACAAAAGGGCCGGCAACTACATTCACTCCTATTGAAATGTACAATGCACGAATTAAAAAAGGTGCAACCATCACATTGAACTTTCCTGAAAATTTCAACACCGGAATTCTTGTGGTTGAGGGAAGCGTAAGAGTAAACGAAAACGAAGATGCACCGCAGGATCATTTTATCCTTTTTAAAAATGAAGGAGAAGAAATTACAATTACTGCAGAACAGGATTCCATACTTCTTGTATTAAGCGGAGAACCGATTGATGAGCCGATTGCTGCTTACGGACCGTTTGTGATGAATACGTATGATGAGATACAGGAGGCGATGGATGACTTTCGCCTGGGAAAGTACGGGGTCTTGGAAGATTGAATGACCTCGGCGAAGTACGGAACTCAACGAAGAACGGTAAACTCGACGAAGTACGAATTGCTGCATACGAATTTACGAATTAAAAGGTACGAATAGCGAATTGAACATTAAAAAATTATCACGTAAAATGAGTACGACTAAAAGCATACTGTAATCGGAGATGCAAAACGCCATTACGCAAAATTTAAGCTCTGAAAAATGAAAGTATTTTTCTACTCCCTTGTCTTTCTTTATTTTCCAATTGTATGCTTTGGACAAGTAGATTCCAGTTATTTTGACATCTCAGCGATTCACAAATGTTGGACAAATTCCAGGGAGGAAGAAAAGCAATCTTCAGTATCAATTTATAGGCCTTGCGATTATAAAATTTTTCCTGCAAGTCGTTTTAGAGATCGTATCGAATTTGAAGAAAATGGAAAATGTTCCCGGCTCTTCCTTGCACCTAATGACGGTCATTATATGATTCAGGGGGAATGGACATATAATAAGTTAAAGCAAATAATAACTATTAAAGATCAGTCGGGACAAATTGCATATCACTTTAAAGTAATTTCGCTTAACAAGGATGTAATGAAAATAGAACATCAGTAATATGGTGAACGAATTTCAAAAATTAACTAGAATAAGCAGCAAATCAATTCACCTTCACTTCAATTTCTTTACTAAGTAAAAGCAGGTCAATCAGTTCTTTGTTTGCTTTTACTTTTATTTTTTTGGAAGGTGCTTCAACGGTAATGTTCTCTGAGGAATCTTCAATGGAAAATTTTACAATTGTGTTACCGGGATGGGCGGCGAGAATTTCATTTACGGAGGTGATCAGTTTATCCGTTACGTTTTCAATCGGAACTTTCAACGTAATGCTCTTCGCCATTTTATCACTTACATCTGAAAGAAACTGAACGGAGTAAGGCCGCACCTCCCAGCTATCAGGCTGATTGAATCGTGATTGAACACGCGCACGCACATACACGAAACTTTCCTGGATCAGAAACTCTTTCAGCTTGCCGTAATCAGAACCAAAGAGTACGAGGTTGGATGAGCCGCTGAAATCTTCAATGGTAAAACTTCCGAAGGGCTTGCCGTTTTTGCTCATGCGGTGACTGACCTCAGTGAGAATTCCTGCAATGGAAATGTCTTTATCCTTCAGCTTGTCAACGTCCTTGAGTTCGTCAATTTTATGCGTACAAAAAGTATCTATTTCAAAACGGTATTCATCCAGTGGATGCCCGCTGATGTAAAATCCAATCACTTCTTTTTCTTTCCTCAGCTTCTCCAATGAATTCCACGGCGGAATAACAGGCAATTCAGGAATCGAAATGGTCTCCTGATGATCCTCTCCAAACAAAGTATTCGTCATCGAAGAACTGTTGTTGCTGAGTGCAGATGCAAACCTTGTCACACGCTCAATACCGGGCATCGGATCTTTTATGTCACCCGCAAAATATTGTGCGCGGTGAATGCCTTCGAAGCAATCGAGCGCACCGGCCATGGCCATACTTTCAAGACATCGCTTATTGATTGCTTTGGTACTTACACGTTGCGCCAATTCAAAAATATTTGCAAATGGCCCGTTCTTATTCCGCTCTTCAATGATGGCCTGCACAGCGCCTTCTCCTACTCCTTTCACTGCTCCCAGGCCGAAACGTATCTCCCCTTTTCCATTCACACCGAAATTGTACATACTTTCATTCACATCAGGACCGAGTACAGGCAAATTCATCCTTCGGCATTCTTCCATAAAGAAAGTAATCTTGTCAATGTTACTCAAGTTGTGCGTGAGTACTGCACTCATGTATTCAGCAGGGTAATGTGTTTTTAAATATGCCGTCTGAAATGCAACAAAAGCATAACAGGTGGAATGCGATTTATTGAATGCATACTGCGCAAATGCTTCCCAGTCAGTCCACACTTTTTCGCAGACCTTTGCATCCATGTTCTTTGCCTTCGTCCCTTCCATGAACCTGCTTTTCATCTTGTCAAGCGTGGCCCTGTCTTTCTTACCCATTGCCTTACGCAGCACATCGGCTTCTCCCTTTGTAAATCCTGCCAGCTTTTGTGACAACAACATCACCTGTTCCTGATACACCGTGATGCCATAAGTATCTTTCAGAAATTCTTCCATCTCAGGAAGGTCATACACAATTCTTTTTCTTCCGTGCTTGCGGTCAATAAACTCAGGGATATAAGCCAATGGACCCGGGCGGAAAAGTGCATTCATTGCAATCAGGTCTTCAAACTTATCCGGCTTGAGGTCCTTTAAATATTTTTGCATTCCCACCGATTCAAACTGGAAAGTTCCGTTTGTCTCGGCACGCTGATAAAGCTCCAGCGTTTTTTTATCGTCGAGCGGAATGGTGTCGATGTCAATTTTAACTCCGTGATGATGCTCAATAAGTACCAATGCATCCCTGATGATGGTCAGCGTTTTTAAACCGAGGAAGTCCATCTTCAACACACCGGCATCTTCAATTATCTTTCCTTCAAACTGCGTGATGAGCAACTCAGTTTCTTTGGATGTGGCTACAGGAATAATTTCGGTGAGGTCTTTTGGTGCAATGATAATTCCCGCAGCATGGATACCTGTATTGCGCACGCTGCCCTCGAGAATCAATGCTTCCCTGATCACATCTGCTTGCAAGTCTTTTCCTTCAGCAATTTTTCTGAGCTTTTTTACGTCTTCAATTTCATCACTTTGCAAAAAAGATTTTAATCCCTTGTCTCCGTCAAAAGAAGCAGTCATGATGTTATTGAGTTCAATGCCTGGGCGATCAGGTATAAGTTTTGCCAGCGCATTTGCTTCAGGCAACGGAAGATCAAGCACTCGCGCAACATCCTTGATGCTCATCTTCGCAGCCATGGTACCATAAGTGACGATCTGCGCCACCTGGTTACGACCGTATTTCTCCACGACATAATCAATAACTTTTTGCCTGCCGACATCATCAAAGTCAGTATCTATATCGGGCATGCTCTTGCGGTCAGGATTCAGAAACCTTTCGAAAAGCAAATTGTATTTTATCGGATCAATGTTGGTAATACCCGTACAATAAGCCACCACAGAGCCCGCGGCGCTTCCACGACCCGGACCTACAAATACGCCTACGTCGCGACCATGTTTGATAAAATCTGCAACGATGAGAAAGTATCCTGCGAAACCCATCGTTCTGATGGTAAAAAGTTCAAACTTCAAACGGTCTTCAATCTCCGGGGTAATTTCTTTGTAACGTTCTTTCGCTCCCGTGTAAGTGAGATGAGAAAGATATTCGTCCTGGTTTGTAAATCCTTCCGGTATTACAAAATTAGGAAGTAAGATATCCTGTTTTAATTTCAGTACTTCTACTTTGTCAACGATTTCATTGGTGTTGTCAATGGCTTCCGGTACGTCAGCGAAAAGCGCAGACATCTCTTCCGTAGTCTTAAAATAAAACTGGTCGTTATAAAAAGCAAAACGCTTTCCCTTGGTATTATTCTCTTCATCACCATCGCGCACCTTTTCTGTTGCCTGCTTCTCACCGGTATTGATACAAAGCAGAATGTCATGGGCATTTGAATCTTCGCGGTTCACATAGTGCGAGTCGTTTGAAGCAATCACTTTCACATTGTACTTCAGCGACCACTTCAACAATACTTCATTCACAATTCTTTGCTCGGGAATATCATGGCGGTGCAACTCTAAGTAGTAATCCTCTCCAAATAAATCGAGCCACCATTTGAAAACCTTTTCCGCCTCGGCCTCACTTTTTCTCAAAATGGCGCGAGGAACCTCGGCAGCGAGGCAACAGGTAGTTGCGATCAATCCTTTGTGATATTTCAACACCAGTTCTTTGTCAATGCGCGGATACTTGCCATACAATCCTTCCATGTATCCAAGGGAACACAGCTTAATGAGGTTCTTGTATCCTTCAGCATTTTTTGCAAGGAAAAGCTGGTGGGCACGTTCATCCCTGAGTTCCTTTGTAAATTGTTTCTTATGTCTGTCGGCAACGAGATAAAATTCACATCCAACAATCGGTTTAATTACCAATCCGTCTTTATTATGTTTTGCAGACTCGGCCACAAATTTAAAAGCGCCGAACATATTACCGTGGTCGGTGATGGCAATTCCACGCATATTATCTTTTACTGCTTTGTTGTAGAGTGAAGAAATACTTGCAGCTCCGTCGAGGAGAGAAAACTGTGTATGGGAATGGAGGTGAGAAAATTGCATTTTGGGATTGGGCAACCGTCTGTACATTCAAACAGGCTACTGTTCAGCGAAAGTACCGAAAAGAAAAAAAATGAGTGCCAATGTTCATAAAAAGAAAAGCGCTGAATGTGATGTCTTAACGGCCATCAAAAGCCAAGTCGTTCATAGGTAAGCCACATTGCAAAGATTGCAATGGAGGCTGATGCCGGAATTAAAAACCTTACTCTATACCATTCCTTATTTTTAATCCAGTGGATAACCATAAAATTTGCCAACAGTATTACGGAGATTTGCCCTAACTCCACACCCACATTGAAGCAGACGATGGAACTTAAAAAATTATTTTCAGGCAACCCGACTTCTGCAAGCGCACCTGCGAAACCCATACCATGAACAAGCCCGAAACCAAATACGATAAGTATCCGCCACCATTTCAAAGAGACGATGAACATATTTTCAATCGCTATCAAAGCAATACTTAATGCAATGATAGGTTCAATTAATGTAGGTAGTGGATGAATGATTCCCATTGCTGCCATCGTTAGAGTAATACTGTGTGCAACGGTAAATGCAGTGGCTTGCCACAAAACTGCTTTAAGATTAGGGTTCAGAAAAAAAATAACAAGAATAAAAAGAATATGATCAAATCCCCGTGGCAAAATATGCGTAAATCCTAAGCGAATATAATATCCTGCAATCCCTGCAGAAGAAAGTGATTGCACTTCGTAATTTACAGTATGCGCAGAAAGATATAATGGAAACACAATCGGAATGAATGCGGTTATCAAAAATATTATTACAAAACGCATTGGATAAAGTGGTTTCATTTCAATATTTACTTTATCTGGTCATTGTAACTTGCCTGGTTCCTTCCCACTTAAGCATTGTAGAGAGGAATGGATTAATTTGTAAAGCCTCACTCATGTGCGAATTCCCTTCAGCTTTTTTTCCTGATGCCATTTCAGCAAGGCCAGTCTGGTAAAGCAGAACAGGATTTTTTGAATGCGTCTTCAATGCTACTGTCAAATATTTTTCTGCATTGCTATACTCTCCGAGTTTATAATAAACCCATCCGAGCGTTTGGTTTACATCAATGTTTTCAGGTCGGCGACTGTACTCCATAAGGGCATGATGAAGTGCGAGCGAATATTTGTAAGCATTCAAATAGGCCATTGCCAATTCTCTGTCTGCATAATGTCCATGATTCTTTTCACTTTCCTTTCCTGAAAGTCCGGCCAGTGCTTCGATTGTTTTTTGTGAATACTCAAATTCCTTTTGTGGTTCTCGGTTCAGATGATATAACTCCGTTAATTCCTTGTCAAATGAGAAATCATTCATTAGCGATCGTGCAAGCTCTAATTTCTGTATTGCCAACGCATAGTTACCATTCGAACGAGCGACCCTGCCAAGTCCGGCCAATGCAAAAGCATATAACGGCCTTTCACGCAATGCAATTTCATATTCCATTTGTGCCATATCCAGCTGTGCTGTATTCTCGTACAACTTAGCGAGTTGACAACGCGTCCATGCTGTCTGTTCATAGCCCGGATAACCACTGCTGACAGCAAGTTTCATGGCCTCGATTGCACCCTGTGTATCTCCCATAATCTCTCGCATGTAAGAAATACGCGAGTACGAACGCATGTCGGGACGCACACTAACCATTTTATCTGCTGCATTTATTGCTTTGGGATAGTTTCCCAGTTCCACATATGAATCGGTAAGGATTCCATAAGCAGTAGCGTTATATGGATTGAGGGTAATCGCTTTTTCAGCAAGTGGCAATGCTTCCGAAAAATGATGTTGTGAAAGTAGCACTGTTGCTTTTGCACAAATCGCTTCATAGTTTTCATTATCCTTATCAAGGATTTCATCACATAAGGAGAGCGCTGCTTCATCATAATATGCATGATTTCCAGAAGTGCGGCCTTCCTGAATGTAAGCGTAAGCAAGTTTCAGTTTAGATTTTAAATCTGAGGGATTATTCCTGACCGCTGTCAAAAGATTTTCTATCGCTTTTTTTGCATCCGACCAGCCCGCATCATTTACATTCAGTCTTTCGATGAGTCCGTATTTTGTTTCCTGTTTCCGATATTTCACAATCAGAAGAGTGAAGGTTACAAAAACCGATATTAATAAGAGTGAAGCGTACTTTTTCATGACCGATTTGTTTAGATAAATTTCAAGGAGAATAAAAATTGAGTGACCAGGTATGAATAATTTTTTCAGATCCTGATCACCCAATAATCCCCGTAAATAAATTACTTTGTTACATTGATGCGCAGACTTTGCACCACATTATCTCCGACTGCAATGGTGGCAAAATAAACTGCGTCAGCCATTCCTGATGTCGGATATTCAGAGGTATAAGTTCCTGCGGATTTAATTTGTCCATTTACAGGAATCGAAATCAGCTTGCCAATGGAATCATAAATTTTCAATGTCACTTTAAGTGTTCCAGCAACGTGGTACTTGATATTGATTTTTTCTGTTGCAGGATTTGGAAATATTGACATGAATAAATCGGGGGAACCAACATTCACTCCCAGTCCATCCTGATTGATGGATGTAACAACATATCCGCCTGTACACAATCCATAACCACTCCAAGGAAGCTGTACATAAGGGAAAGAAGTACGGAAAGTTGTATCGTTAGACTCGATACCGGTAGTATAGTTAAGCACGCCCAACAAATCGTTAGTTACCGGACTTCCTGCACCTTGGTAGTCGTCATACCACAGTCCAACGGCAGCCAATGCGACTCCACTTACGGCCTGCAATTCAATACGCGTAACATCATCTTCAAGCCTTCTGCCATTCGGAAATCCGTCCATGTTGGGAATGAAATCGAGGTTGGTGTTGGTATTAAACCTTGCATCAGTTAATCCAAGAACAGCAGCAGCAACAATTCCTTCTGAACTGAAATCAGGACTCGTGCGTGGTGTTACAGGCACGGCCATATTGAGACGTAACATATCACCGAAGGTTGGAAGAAAATTATTGATAAATGGTTTACCGGCGCTTAAAGGATTACCTACAGTCTTTCCTGTAGCCAGTTGGTAAGGAGAAAGATTTGGAACCCCTGTATAAAAGATCGGCAATAAATCCACAGAACGAGGCTGGCCTGCACGGAGCAAATAATTTCCGAAAATATTTGTGTCGAGCGCCGTACCTGCTGTTGCAGGATGACCTTTGATTACATTGAGTCCGTCGTGACCATTACCGAAATCTACATTGCCCAGGATGGTAAATGCATTGCGTTGAATACGCAGCGCACTCAAAGCAGGGACTGCTCCGCCAAACAAACTATCATCCATGTAGAGTCCCAGTTCAGGGTTGCAGAAAAAATTATCAAAATGATTCCCGTCTTGATAAGGCGTAAGTGAATTCCAGTAATCTTTATTGCCAATCGGGATAACCGCTTCATTTGTCAATGGCATTCCAAGTCTGGAAACCTGCACCCAGTTGCCTGAATGCGTTTCTGTACCGTCGCCATTAAGTGTACGCATGGCAGGGCGGCTAGTGGAAGCCCATACTCCGATTACGAAATCCCCGTCAAGAATATTTGCTGCTTGAGAAACATTCTTTCCATCCTTTTGTAAATCACTGATCGGAATTTTGAGTGCAATAACATGAACGTTTTTACACTTCAATCCATCTTTAGGAGCGTCAACTCCTGTGCCGCCGGCCCGTGTTTGTCCGAGGTCAAAAATACCTCCAAGGTCTACAAAGAAAGGATCATCAGCAGGTCCGCAATAAACGGTTTCACCGGTAGTGGCAGTCATTACAGCGCTGTTGAATAAGGATTCATAATCGGGTGAATTCAAACCCACTGCTGAACTGATGGAGCGCGGACCGATATTCGGCGGGGGAACGGTACCTCCATTCACGATGGTAGACCACGTAGTTCCGTTATCCGTGCTCTTCTCCGCCATGTACGTCGTTTTCAGATTTTGCTGACCCAAACGAATATTAAAAAAAGTTGAGGGATCTTCATTTGTTTTTGAAAATGTGAAACGATAAGTAATGTCGTCTCCTGCAGTTGATGCATCGTTCTTGATGTGAATTTCATAATGCACATTTTCTCCGAATGAAAAATAATTAGGACCACCCTGTGGAAGTTCTGCGGGAACATAATTGGCAAGGATGGTTACCGTATTGGTATCATCAGGGCTACGGAATGCGTACAAATCTGTATTGTCAGCAAGCGGGTCATTGGCAATGAGCGGTGCTTCGCGGTGACTGGAGGCTTCAAGTGTCTGGTGCTGAAGGCCGACAATGGCAAATGCAGCAATCGCTGTACCTGCACTGATTAGGGCTATCATTTTTTTAGTAAAGGATTTCATAATTTTTTAAATTTAAATATTAATATTTTTTTGAATCTGAGAACATTTACGATATGCACCTGCACAGTGGTTTTTATTTTTTGAAATATAAATTTATGACCAATGAAAATCTCACCTCCCATCTCTTGTTGCATGAAAAATCAAGCACATTATTTTTTTGTTGTGGCTTGTAAAACAACTGCTCACTATCATACAGGAATTCCTCCGATTCATCATTGGCAAGTCCATTTACATTTACATTGAATGTTTTACCTGTAGATGCAAAGGAGATCAGCCATTCAAAAACATTGGTACACTTTACATTAAGTGACTCCCGTGTGTTGTGAATAGCTCCTGAGGAGGATAACAACATATCTTCGATTGAATAGCCGAACCTTTTTTCGAACTTCACGGCAGTATATTGCTGTGCGGAAGCATCATAAAGCGAAAAACCGGAAAGTATTATCAGTAAAATATATTTCATCGCAATAAAAAAGACATACGCAATGAAATCTCGAAACGGATTTATTTAAACTAAAAAAATCAGTTCAGCAGGATAAATACAAGTAATTTTAGTCTTTAGCCATTCCATCAGAATGTGCAGGAAAATATTCCTGGTAAATAATGGTTTCACAAAAAAAGAGTTGAAGGATAATCCCCCAACTCTATATTTTATCAGCTGATAAATTAAGTATAACCGATTCCCGAATTTATTTCGACGTCATCGTAATTCTTCCCGGCTTTACACCAGTAATTTTATACTGGGAACCCAGTTTGGCAACGATGGCATCGGCGAGGTCGTCGGATGTTCCTTTGTGATGAACAGTAACCGTAAGTGTACTGTTGTCAAAACTTTTGGTTGCTTCACTCACTTTCGGACTGCTTTTAATCTGGTCCATTACCGGCTTCACCTTTTCATATTCCACTCCGTTGATCACAACGACAGACATATTATTTTCAGTAGCAGCGGCCTCTGAACCTTTTGCTGCAGGAAGCGGAATACTTTCCTTTTCATCTGTAATGTATTCAACGGCCTGAATAACTCCCTGCTCAAGTGCATTTGCAATGGCAGGATCATCTTCTCCGTTACTTGTAATCCTGATTCCCATAAATCCATAACTGCTTCCCGCTCCTGTTTTTGAATCAATATTGAATGAATGGTTTTTCAATATCTCGCGCGTTCGGGGATTCACTATCTTAATGATAAACCCAAGGTGACAGGAACTGGACTTGTTTGCATAACCGACATAATTATTGCTGCTGGTTTTTTTACTGTACTCTGTAATCTCTCCGGTAATAACAACCTGTGCGCTTTTCATTTGCCCTTTTTCAATTGCACTCTCTCCGCTGCCATATTCTGAACTTCCGAAGTCAACTTCACTTGTAAGATCCTTCAAATTTCCCTGACTTTCGAGTACATTGAAACAATTCACTTCGCTCAATGCATTGGTGAGCATACTTGACATATTCTGTCCGATGTCTCGAGGAGCATTTCCAACAGTAGAAACAAATTTTGCAACAGTTATCGTTATCCGTTTGTCAAGAGGTATGTCTTTGCACTTCTCTTTAACCCGTTCCATGGTAACTTTTGCAGGCTCTTCTTTTTTACGTTTTTTATCTTTGGAATCCTGTGCCATTGCAATATTTCCCGCGAGGAAAATGATTAACGACAGACTCAACAATTGATTTGCTTTTTTCATGTGGTTTAAGTTTGGGTTTAAGATTGTGTATGGCTTACCTGCCATTGGGAAGACAAACTTAATAATTGATCAATTTATTCCAAAAAAAATCCTGTCTATGGTCATAAATATCCCAATAGCCCTTAAAGCTTAATTAAAAATCGTAGAAAAGTTACTTAATTTTTTACAAATCGTTTTTCCAGAACATCATTTGCTGAGGAAAGGTGAACAAAATAAATTCCCGAAGGAAGATCAGAAACAGAAACAGTTTTGGAAAAATTCAACGCGGACTCAAAGGCAATGCGCTGAACGGTTTGCCCCAGCGTATTTCTGATTTCCATATTCTGAACAACAGAATTCAATGAAGAATAACTGACAGAGAGCAGATCAGAAACAGGGTTCGGAGAAATTTCAAGAATTCCGGAGGCAGAAGGATTTGAAATTCCCACGCCACAATTGAGAATACTAATTACGATATATGTTGTAGTCGTTTGCGGCGGAGTTCCGTTATCGGTTGCATACAAATGCAATAAATGGTAGCCTTCATTTCCTGCCTGACCTATAATCCGCAGGTTGGTACCGGCAAGGTTTGCAATGGAATCAATGATGATTGTCACGCCGTGAAGACCAAGGGTATCCATTACTATTGAAGTGGTTTGATTGGGCTCAGGCGACAAATAACCGGCATTCACAAATCCTGTATCGCCAATGCAAAGTACAAGGGTATCGCAAACATAATTTGCAACGGCTATCGGAGGTGTATTGCTTGAATCACAAACGTTAAAATTAATGACTGGTTGCTGAGAGAATAGATTCCGTCATTCAATCCATAGGGTCCATCCCAGGCTGAAGTTGCTGTATCATAAAGTCCTATCTGAAAATAGTCTGTTCCATTTCCCTGATTAACTCCACACGTTGCCGGAGAACCGCCAAAGCCATTGGTTCCATCTGATGCATCACCCGTTGTCCACTGCATATCCTTGTAACAAAAAGAAACATTTTGCCCGAGTGGAAGAAGCGGATCGTTTCCATCTGTAATAATAAGTTGATAGGTGTTAAACAAACTCTGGTGTGTAGATCCCCCGAAAGAAGTATCTGAATTGAAATAATCTACGTTGTCCCATTGTACAATCAGATGCGAGTTTGTCAGTTTATAATATTCAATTCCACCATTCGGGCCCCTTGTATCTACGTCGCTCCACAATGGTGCAATCATGCTGAAGGTTGTTGTAGGAAAGGATATGGGCGAATATGTTGAAAAATTTGTACCGATGGAGATGTTGCCGTTGTTATTGATAAAGATTGAATCCACCGCCTGACCATAAAAACAAAAGTTGAATGGAAGTCCAACGCATGCCGACCAGTCATCATTCCTGTATTCAGGAGCCAATCCGGGGCCACCACTTGCACCAACACAATCAAAAGGGACGATGGTCCACGTGTTGTCGCGGTCAATCCAACAATTGCAAAGCTCACCTGCCTGACGCGGCTTCGGCAACGTAATTTTAGCCGCTGATGGATGTGCGTTTATAAGTTGTTCATTTCCGGTAAGCCTCCCGCTCAACTTGAGTTGGTTTACAGTCTTCTGAGCTTCCGGCGTAAGTGGGTGCTGTGCAAAAGCGAAGGTTGTGATTAATAGTCCTGCTGCCAAAACTGAGGAGATCAATTTAGTATAATTTGCCATGTGAATCTTGAATTTAGTGTGTGAAGTATTTCACGAAGATATATAATTCTTCATATGCGTATCCCGATGCGGAAACAACCAAATCCGGTATTACCTTCGTGGCCTGATGCGGACAAAATCACTAAAAAAGAATAAAGTAAACGTTATTACTCTTGGATGCAGCAAAAACATCTATGACAGCGAGGTGTTGATGGGTCAGTTGCGTGCCAATAAATTCGACGTGGCGCATGAATCTACAGATGAGGATGCGGGCATTGTAATCATCAATACCTGTGGATTTATTGATAATGCAAAGGAAGAAAGCATTGACACCATACTGGAATATGCACGCGCAAAAGAAGAAGGAAAAATTGAAAAGCTGATTGTTACGGGTTGCCTGAGTGAGCGCTACAAACCGGACTTACAAAAAGAGATAAAAAATGTAGATGAATTTTTCGGGACGCGTGATTTACCAAAATTACTGAAGTCGCTTGGCGCTGATTACAAACATGAACTCATCGGAGAAAGACTACTGACGACGCCGCAGCATTTTGCCTACCTGAAAATTTCTGAAGGATGCGACAGGCCCTGTTCCTTCTGCGCCATACCGTTGATGAGAGGGAAACACATCTCTATTCCAATTGAAGAACTGGTAAGTCATGCAAAACAACTGGCAGCAAAGGGAACGAAGGAAATCATTCTGATTGCGCAGGATTTAACTTATTACGGTCTGGACATCTATAAAAAAAGAAACCTCTCCGAACTATTGAGAAAACTAAGTGACGTGGAAGGCATTGAATGGATCCGTTTACATTATGCATTTCCGTCGGGTTTTCCAATGGATGTGCTGGATGTGATGAATGAAAGAAAAAACATCTGCAACTACCTTGATATTCCGCTGCAACATATTACCAATAACATGCTTACCAGTATGCGAAGGGGTATTACCAAAGAAAAAACAATTGAAGTTGTGAATGAGATCCGCGCGAAAGTCCCGGGCATCGCCATTCGCACCACTTTGATTGCAGGATATCCCGGGGAAACGGAAAAAGATTTTGAAGAGATGAAAGAATGGGTAAAGGAAACGCGATTCGACAGACTTGGAATATTTACTTATTCACATGAAGAAAACACCCATGCCTTTGCACTTGTTGATGACGTTCCTGATGATATAAAACGGGAGCGCGCTGAAGAAGTGATGCAGATACAGGAAAAGATTTCTGCGGAAATAAATGACTCGAAAATCGGGAAAACATTTAAAGTGCTTATTGACCGAAAGGAAGGAAATTATTTTATCGGTCGTACGGAATCTGATTCACCTGAAGTGGATAATGAAGTACTGATTGATGCTACAAAATATTATACCCGCATTGGAGATTTTGTAAAGGCGAAAATATTTTCTGCGGCGGAGTTTGATTTGTATGGGGAGGTTGTGGAGTAGGTGATTGGTTGAAAAGTTGATTAGTTGATTAGTTGATTAGTTGATTAGTTGAACAGGCAATCCTGTAGCCATGAGTAGGCGATCATTTCCTGACATATCCTTTTTCAATTCTACATTCTTAAATCCGGATTCTTCCAGCAAATCCTTTACTTCTTTTCCAAGGTTGGCATTGATTTCAAAATACAATTTCCCGTCCCTATTTAAATGCGTCTTTGCAAAATCAGCAATTGACCGATAAAAAATCAAGGGGTCAGCATCTTCAACAAATAGCGCAACATGAGGTTCATTCATCGTAACGCGTTCAGACATGTTATTCATTTCCGCCAACCTGATATAAGGCGGATTGCTGACAATGATGTCGAACTTTTCGAAGATTGATTTCTGAAAATCCGAAGACAATATATCTCCTTCATGAAAAGTGATCTCAGCGAAATTCAATTCAGCATTTTTCCTTGCAACATCAATCGCTTTTTTTGAAATGTCAATTGCATGAACAGCTGATTCGGGAAATTTATTTTTTAATGAAATGGCAATGCAGCCGCTTCCGGCTCCGATATCGACAACTGAGACCGGAGATATAAGATGTGAGTACCGATAGCTATCGGGATGAGATGAAATCCATTCAATAAGTTCTTCCGTTTCAGGGCGGGGAATAAGGACATTTTCATCCACCAGAAATTTTAATCCGCTAAACCAGGTGTAGCCCAAAACATATTGAAGGGGCTTGTTGGATTTTAGTTGATCCAGATATTTGCTTAGCCGGAGAACCGAAGACTCACTCAACGTATCATCCTTCCTCAATAGAATGTCGGTACGTGACAACCCGATCACATCTACCAACATTAAATAAATGACCTGCTGCAATTCAGATTCGTCATACAATTGGCGCAAGTCCGGCTTCGCTCTTTCTATAAATTCGTTTATTGTTTTCAACTATGGCAAAGAAAAGGAAAAGAGAATGTATCCAAAATAAATATGAATGCTTGATAATTAGATAGCTTAAAAATAAAGCTACGAATTTCACGAATTAACACGAAGCACCCGGATTTGTGTTAATTAGGGTACCGGCTCAGTTTGAGAGATTCCTCATTTTATTTATAATGACATGAGGAATCTTTGTAATCGAAACTGAGTCACTACCTAAATTAGTGATCCCTTTAGTTATCGGGATGGTGGCTATAACTTATGCACCCTCCAATTGCCCGAGATTTCGTTGAAACTTTCAAATGTAATCGCTGACCAGGAAATTCCTTTATTAAATTCCAAATAAATATCCTGATTTATTATAACCCACAGGAAAAATCAAACCCTTACTTTCGCAAACAATGACTGATGATGAAATATTCATGTCGCGGTGCCTGGAACTGGCATCCAACGGATTGGGGAATGTAGCTCCCAATCCAATGGTGGGTTGCGTTATTATTCATGACGGAAAAATAATCGGGGAAGGATTTCACCGGCAATACGGGAAAGCGCATGCAGAAGTGAATGCAATCAACAACGCAATTGAAAAGCACGGAGAAGAAATATTGAAACATGCGCACCTTTATGTTTCTCTGGAGCCCTGCGCCCATCATGGTAAAACGCCGCCATGCACGGATCTTATTGTTCAGAAAAATATTCCGCAGGTTACGATTGGTTGTTCTGATACATTTTCTGAAGTGAATGGCAAAGGCATACAAAAACTGAAGGCTGCCGGTTGTAAAGTTCAGGTTGGGATTTTAGAAAAAGAATGCAGGGAACTGAACAGACGTTTTTTTATTTTTCATGAGAAGAAGCGGCCTTTTGTAATATTAAAATGGGCACAAAGTATGGATGGGTTTATTGCTCCTGCTATCCTTACAAATAATAACCGCCGGATCAGCAATGAACATTCGCACAGACTTTCACATAAGTGGCGAAGTGAAGAACACGCCATTCTTGTTGGCGCCAATACCGTTGTAACCGACAATCCTCAATTAACTGTCCGCGAATGGTCAGGTAGAAATCCTATTCGGGTGGTTATTGATTCCTCGGAAAAAATCCCCGCTACATCATCTGTACTTGACAAATCTGCACCAACAATTATTTTCACGAAGTCAAAAAATATTAAAACTGAAAATACAGAATGGGTGGGGATTGACTTTTCAAAGAATGTTTTGAAATCCATTCTTAATGAGTTACATAAAAGAAATATTCAATCTGTAATTGTTGAAGGCGGGACGATTACCATACAGCATTTTATTGAAGAAAATTTATGGGATGAAGCACGGATATTCATCGCAGATAAATTTCTGAACGACGGAGTAATTGCACCGCAGATTAATTTTATAAAAAAAATCAAAGAAGAATATTCCGGTAACGACAAATTGTACATTCTTCGCAACCCTATCACTGAATGTTGAACCTGTTAAAACAACTTTGCGCCATTCATGCTCCTTCAGGAAACGAAGGCGCGATGACGTCCTTTTTGCTTGACTACATCGAAGCCAATAAAAAGAAATGGAAAACACAACCACAGATTTTTCATGGTGATGGTTTCCAGAATTGCATCGTACTTGTATTTGGAAAACCCCGCACTGCAGTATTTGCCCACATTGATTCCATCGGATATACCGTGCGTTATAAAAATCAATTGGTGAAAATCGGAGGGCCCGCTGCAGAAACGGGAGCGATACTTTTCGGCGAGGATAGTCAGGGAAAAATTGATTGTTCTCTGGTGAATGATAAAACCGAGAACAAACTTTTGTGCCGGTATTACAGGGAAATTGAACGGGGCACCGACCTTACTTATAAACCTGTTTTCCGTGAAGACGATAACTTCGTACAGTGTTGTTACCTCGACAACAGACTGGGCGTATGGAATGCTTTGCAGTTATGCGAAACCATTGCTGACGGAGCCATTGCTTTCAGTTGCTGGGAAGAACATGGTGGCGGAAGTGCATCATACCTTGCAAAATTTATTTTTGAAAAATATGCAGTGAAGCAGGCACTTATTTCCGATATTACATGGGTTACAGAAGGCGTACCTCATGGGAAAGGGGTGGTTGTCAGTATGCGCGACACAGGAATTCCCAGGAGAGTTTTTGTTGAGAAAATAATTTCACTTGCAAAACAAAGCGGCATTTCGTTTCAGTTGGAAGTTGAAGGCAGTGGTGGCAGCGATGGAACTGAAATTCAAAAAATCCCCTACCCCATTGACTGGTGTTTCATCGGAGCACCGGAAGACAATGTTCATACGCCGGATGAGAAAGTGCACAAGAAAGACATTGAAAGCATGTTGAAACTCTATCAATACCTGCTAAAAAATCTCTGATAAATAAAAAATGAAAAATATATACCTTTTTATTATTTTCATCCTTGCCCTGATACCTTTTTGTTCTGCAACTAATTATTTTGAAAAAGAGTTCGGCGATTCAGCGCTCATTAATTATGGCAATTCCGTTCAGCAACTACCCGGTGGCTCCATCTTCTTCGCGGGTTCAAGCAACAGTAATTTTATCGGTGGAAGTGATCTCTCTCTTACCAAACTTGACGCAGAAGGAAATTTTATCTGGAGAAAATATTTCGGTACTGCAAACGATGACTTTTGTTCGAGGATGATCGTTAAAAATAACATCCTCATTATTTGCGGCCAGTCCTACAACAACACCACAAGCACCGCAGACGGAATACTGCTTGCCGTTGACACAAACGGAATTGAACTCTGGCAACACAATTATGGCAGTTCAGTAGTAAGCGAAGCATTTTTCGGAGTCTGTTCCGCCATAAACGGAGGTTATCTTGTATGCGGGATCAAGAGCGGTCTGACTCAGTACTCCGGTGATTTCTGGCTTGTGAAAACGGATAGCTCAGGAAACCTTCAATGGGAAACCACTTATGGTGATCAGGGGGTACAGGAAACATCGGATGCCATTGTTCAGCTCTCTAACGGAGACATATTTATATCGGGTGACAAAGGCATTAGTACTTCCGCCTACAACGCCTGGATTGTGAAAACGGATTCCCTCGGAAATGAAATATGGGATAGATTAATGTCGAACCCGAACAACGGAGGATGTAAAAATATTTGTTTCTCCTCTGATAATCTTATTTATGTAATAGGAGAAGCCGCAACAGACAGCAGCGCAGATTTCGATATTCAAGTAAGTAAAATTGATACCTCAGGAAACCTGAGATGGGTCAGATACATCACAGCAACAAATCAAAGTGATGCAGGATTTGACATGAAAGAGACCGACGACCATAAATTTATGATCACCGGATATTATTTTGATACCATGCAATGGCAAAAAAGAATTCCGATGATCCTGATAGATACCTCGGGAAATGAATTGGGAAGGAAACTCTTCGGAACCACACTTCAGAATATCGGCTATGAAATTATTCAGTCTGTAAACGGCGGCTTCTTAATCGGTGGAACTGATTTCATGAACGGACAATGTATTTTAATTTATAATAACGTTACCGATAACGATGGCATTGATGAAATAAAAAACAGAAATACGATTGCTGTTTATCCCAATCCGGCTTTCAATCAGTTCAATGTTCATCTCCTTTTAACGGGCGGCATGCTCGAGGTACTTGATATTTCCGGAAGAAATATTATGTCTGTGCCTGTCAGTGAAACGGATTTTAATATTGATGCATCAATGCTAAAATCCGGAATTTATATACTCCGGTTAAATACCGGTCAAAATATTATTTATTCAAAGCTTATCATTGAATAATTAAATAAAAACCTTGTCGCCTCTCTCTTCATGAATACTGACATCAAGCAAATACTATCAACTTACTGGGGCTACGACAAATTCCGTCCCTTGCAGGAAGATATTATCCATTCGGTGCTGGAAGGAAAAGATACGCTGGCATTGATGCCTACCGGCGGCGGGAAATCCCTCTGCTTCCAGGTTCCTGCAATGTCAAGTGAAGGCGTTTGTATTGTAATCTCACCGCTCATCTCACTCATCAGAGACCAGGTGGAAGCGCTGAAGAAAAAAGGAATTCCTGCTGTTGCATTAATCAGCGGGATGAAACGCAATGAAATTGAAATTGCCCTCGACAATGCATCTTTCGGAAAAACGAAATTTCTTTATGTAACGCCTGAACGACTTACAACGGAATTATTCCGGGCAAGGATACTGAATATGAAAGTGAATCTGCTCGCTGTTGATGAAGCGCATTGCATTTCACAGTGGGGTTATGATTTTCGTCCGCCATATTTACAGATTGCCGAGATAAGAAATTTAATTCCTGATACACCTATACTCGCTTTGACGGCTACTGCTACTCCGGAAGTGCAACAAGACATTCAGGATAAACTGCAATTTAAAAACGGACAGCTTTTCAAAAAAAGTTTTGAGCGAAAAAATTTATCGTACGTGGTTTTTCATGAAGAAGACAAAATGAAAAAACTGATCAACATCATTTCCAATGTAAACGGTACCGGTGTGATCTACGTGCGCAACAGAAAAAAAACAAGAGCAGTAGCTGAGTATCTGCAAAAACAAAACATCAAGGCAGCATATTATCATGCAGGATTGAATGCAGAAACAAGAAACCGTGTTCAGGAAGACTGGATGAAAGAAAAAGTACGCGTCATCGTTGCCACCAATGCTTTCGGAATGGGCATTGACAAAGGGAATGTGCGATTCGTTGTTCATCTTGATTTACCTGAAAGTCCGGAAGCCTATTTCCAGGAAGCCGGGCGCGCCGGCAGGGATGAAGAAAAAGCGTATACGGTTCTGTTATATAACCAGTCTGATATTGAAGAACTGACATTCCGTGCCGAAAGAAGTTTCCCTGAAACCAAGGAAGTGTTGCGTGTTTACATTGCATTGTCTAACTATTATCAGTTGCCGGTTGGATCAGGAAAGGGAGTGAGTTATGACCTCGATCTTGAACATTTCTCCAAGTCTTATAAAATGCTTCCTGCAGTGGTTCATCCATGCATCAAGGTATTGGAGATGCAGGGACTGATTTCGCTATCAGATACTGCAGATTTTCATTCGCGAATTCACATCACAGCCAAATATGAAGAGCTGTATGACTTTCAACTTCGCAATCCGAAATTTGATCATCTGATAAAAACAATTCTTCGTTCGCATGAAGGCGTTTTTGATGACTACATACAGGTGAATGAAAGCACACTTTGTAAGCGTGCTGAAATAACAAAGGATGAATTGATTGAATCGTTGAAGCAACTGGAGAAACTGCAGATATTGAGTTACGTCCCTGCTACGGATGCACCCCAGCTTACTTTTCTTGAAGAAAGACTTGATGCCAGGGATGTTCACATCGACAGACAAAATCTTGCGCTGAGAAAAGAACGATTCATGAAACGTGTGCGCGCCATGATTCAGTACACCACTATTCCGACAAAATGCAGAAGCATGATGCTGCTGGAATATTTTGGAGAAAAAAGAGAGCAGCGTTGCGGCGTGTGTGACTTTTGCCTGAAACGAAATAAACTCGGTGTAAGTGATTTCGAATTTGAAACGATACAGTCGCAGATCAAACTTACGCTCGTAAGCCATTCACTTGAACTCAGCGACCTGGTAAATCACATCAAAGAATCAAAACAGGACAAGAGCATAAAGGTGATTGAGTGGCTGATTGACAATGAGCGGATATCATATGCGGAGGGGAATTTGTTGAAGTGGAATACTTGAAGTTAAAAATGAAAGGGGATTTTGGTTTGAGTAGCATTTGAAAGATTCCTCTCTCGCCAAATGCGAGATCGGAATAACAGCTTATGATACACTTATTCGGCGGAAGGGTAATTATGCGACTCGAAGAAAAAAATTCTCTTCCGCCTTTTTAAATCTCAGCGATCATTGTCATTCCGAATGGAGTCCCGTGCCCGGAACAAAGTTTAGGGATTGGAACCCAATGAGGAATCTTGTAAACTAACAGTCACAAGTAACATGTATTTCGAAAATAGTCGGTAGCCGGAACTTATAGCTCATTCTACAACCGAACTAAATTGTTACAAATAATAAGGAACAAAAGTATGATTTCGAAAAAGTGCAAAAAACTATCTAAACAAATGTTTCTGATTTGGTTGCTTACTACGCTGCTAATATCTTCATCCGCCAGACAAGTGAAAGATAAATCTGCAAATGATAGCATAGAAAATGCATTAAACAACCAACCATTAATTTTATTTCCGGGTACAACATTTCCTCAAATTCACACCAACTTAAATGGAATGGTAAGGGAGTTCGTTAGAACAATGTATCAGGACAAAAAAGGATATTATTGGTTTGGAACAAATGGAAATGGGTTAATACGTTACGATGGTCATACACTTGAAAAAATTACCCTTGAACAAAAACAAAAGTGGATTACAGTCAGAGAAATTACTGAAGATAAATCCGGCAATGTTTGGTTTGGAACCTCTTCCGGACTTGTAAAATATGATGGGGAAAAATTTATAACCTATTCAACAGAAGTCGGTTTGCCAAATGAGGAAATTTGGGGATTAACAATTGATGCAAACGGACTAATTTGGGTTGGTTCTCTCGGAGGAGTTAGCCATTTCGATGGAAAATATTTTAAACCATTTTTATTACCGGAGACAATGGTTGAAAATCCACGACATATGTTATCTGAAAAATTGGTTCTAAAATTAATGGAAGACAAAAATGGAACGATGTGGCTTGTAACCGATGGAAATGGAATTTTCAAATACGCTAAAGGAGAATTTACTCATTTAACCAATAAGAATGGACTTACAGATAATAATACTGCTGATATATTGGAAGACAGGTCAGGAAATATCTGGATTGGAACTTTTTATGGAGGTGTCAGCAAATTTAATGGTAAAACGTTTACCAATTTTACTAAAGATGGAATTGTTGAAGGTGTAGAAACGTATAATTTTTGTGAAGACAAAAAAGGAAATATTTGGTTTTCAGCTGAGAACCATGGAGTGTACCGATACGATGGAACTGACTTCACCCAATTCACAACGAAGGACGGATTAACCACAAACGGAGTTCAAAGTATTTTAGAGGATAAAAAAGGACAACTATGGTTTGGTACCTGGCAAGGAATAAGTATTTATGACGGACATCATTTTATGAATGCAAAAGATAAAGAACCATGGACGAATTAAAACCGGCAGTAGCACATTTGCGATAAGGAATTGACAGGAGACAGTAAACAATAGACAATTATCAAATTGCCGATTCGCATGAGGCATCTAACAAATAGCAAGAAGCAAGAAGCAAGAAACAGTAGGCAATAGGCAATAAGCTGTACATCACTTAAAGCTAATCGGGAATAGCCAGCGGCCGGTAGTCAGTTCGTCAATATGAAATTAAAGAGAAATTTTTACAACAGAGATGATGTAGTACTGATAGCGAAGGAGCTTTTGGGAAAATACCTGTTCACCAAATTCAACAACAAACTTACAGGCGGCATTATTACAGAAACGGAAGCATACATTGGATTAACTGATCGTGCTTCACATTCCTTTGGCGGGAGAAGAACGGCGCGCAATGAACACATGTATGCCGCTCCCGGTACAGCATACGTTTACATTTGTTATGGCATCCATCATTTGTTTAACGTGGTGACAAATAAAAAAGAGATCCCCGATGCCGTGTTAATCCGCGCCATTCATCCCACACATGGCATTGAAACGATTTTGAAAAGACGGGGGATGAAAGAAATGAAAAAAAACATATCCGGCGGACCGGGAATCGTTGGTGTTGCACTTGGAATCAACAAAGCGCATTCAGGAATTGATTTGCTTTCAAATAAAATATGGATTGAAGACAGAAAATCAGAAATCAATTCCGGGAATATTTTAGTCAGCAAAAGGATTGGTGTTGAAAGCGCTGGGGAAGCGGCGGATTATTTGTATCGGTTTGTGTTGAGGGTGAAATAAATCCGAAAGATCAATTTGACTGAAACGTCAATAGATATATGTTACTAAAGATATGCTTGCATTTACCTACTTTTCGCATTGAACAAAAAACATATTATCTCTGGTCTTAAATCGCTGCATTCGAATGGAGAGTTTAACTTTCATTGAATTACATTCTTTCAATCAAAGTTTCAATTACAACCCTGAAGGCTTCCTCATGATTATATTTTTCATCCGGCCTCAACAGCGCTGCAGTATCACCTAAAAAATCCGGGTCGTTTTTCTTGGCTTCAATATTCATCATGAATTCCCTTTTAGATGGTATTGGTTTTTCCAAAGAAAATCTCATGTATTCCTTGTAGCATTTTATCAAGAGGTCGGGGTTTAGTTTTGAAAAGGTTAGTGCTTTCCATAAATCAAATAAGTCTCTGCCTTTCTTACGCTGATATAATGCCCTAAGTTTAGTTCCTAAAAGTTCCTCCAACTGGTATGTAATCAAGATGCACTCACCATTGAACCAGGAAGATTCTACTTTAAATGGTTTTTTCTCCCAACCTAAATCCGCAAAATGTTCTCTGCAATTTATTTCAATCTTTAATCTTAAGGAAACTATTGGTGGAAACTCCGAATCAAATTTAAATTTTATTGTCGCCATTGTCTCCCCTGCTTCTACTTTCGCTTTTCCTAAAAAAGATAAAGCTTTGCGGATATGGTCTATAATCTTACCTATTGACCCTGCTTTAATCTGAACCAGGTCAATATCCTCTGAATATCTTGGCTGCGGCTGTAAATAAAGTTTATGCAAAGCAGTTCCACCTCTGAATGCTAAACTTTCAGCAAGAAATTCGACTTTGAATATTTCAATCAATGCCCTGCATATCACAAGGTCTTGTTCAACCTGCTCGTTGGATTGCCAGGGAACATTATTACTCCACTCTGTTATATATGCCTGAGGTATCATTAGTCAAATTAATTCGGGCTATAACTTCTTTCAATGGTTTTATAAAAAGATATTAAAAATCGGTTTCAATATCCGTATTAATAATCAGTTTCCATTTCTCGTTCATTACCATCTTATTTTTCCTGCCCGAAGCTTTCAATGGAATAAAATAAAATTTCAATCCCGCCTTTTTGCATAGCGAAAATATTTTTTCAGCAATTTCTTTCTTATTTAAAATATATTCAAGGATGAAGCCTAATCGTTGCAAAGTTGAAACGCCGGCATAGCTTATCAATTCTTCGCTAACTTCCCTTCGTTCTACTTTCTCAAGCAATTCATTAATTACAGTTGATGCTCTGCTAAGCCCTCCTATTTTTTTCTCATACTTAATCAGGTCAATTGCAGTCAGCAACGGACTCGAAATATTAATATATCCGGTTTCAGTTTTCCTTTTTTCAGTCAGCGCTTCAGGTGGAAGCTGTCTTGTACTGATGTAATTTATTTTAATTCCCTTCTTGTTAGTTGCTCTCAATACAGGATACTCAGTTACCACAAAATATTCCTGTGGCTGTTGATGTGCTGCACCGTGAAGGGCTGCTGCATTTAAAATGGCTACGTAGTATTTGCGCTCAAGAAATTTCATCAATCCGTCAATAAACATTGCAGGAGGTAAAATTCCTTTCGAAGAATACTGTGGCGGAATAATCAAATAATATCCCTTGAAAATGGAAACTATGGTTTTCTTTTGAACCAATCTGATTAATCCAAACTTGATTGTTACATCAGAGTCATTTACAAATTCCGCTTTCACCTCCTTTAAACTAAAGGCCCATTTTCCTTTTGAAAGACATTGGTTTATCCAATTCTCAATCCTGTTATAGCTTACCGGTGAATTCACGTTGAGTATATTTGTGCGAAAGGTAGTACATTTCACTACTTATCGCACAATATTTCTTAACCTATTTTCAAAACCATATTCAAACTCTCTCATGCTGAATTACAACTTCCCATTTGACTGGCACTCCACCACCCAAGTCTCTAAACGTTTATAATTTCACACTGAAACCAGGAGAGATAATTTTGCTTGAGACATCACTTTTCTGCGCTTTTTACAAAATAATTTCAAATCCTGCCTATATATGGGAATGAAAGAAATGAAAAAAAATATATCCGGAGGACCGGGAATCGTTGGTGTTGCACTTGGAATCAACAAAGCGCATTCAGGAATTGATTTGCTTTCAAATAAAATATGAATTGAATACAGAAAATCAGAAATCAATTCCGGGAATATTTTGGTCAGCAAAAGGATTGGCTTTGAAAGCGCGGGGGAAGCGGCGGATTATTTGTATCGGTTTGTGTTGGAGCTTTAATTGAGTCACGCAGCGGAATTTCACCGCTACGTTCTCACGGAACCGTACGTGAACCTCTCGATCCGATAGCTATCGGATCATACGGCTCTTCTTGTTCAGTCAAGAATGTATTAAAACATTACGGATGACTCTTTTTTTCCTGACTAATCTACTGTCTTCCATCTTCTGTAAAGCATTCATACTTGTTTCATCGGGATGATTCTGGACACACACGGTTGGCGGGTTTAAGAAGTTGGCGTCCCGATAGCCATCGGGATCGGAGCACTAAACTGTCTGCCACCACAAAACTTGATACGAAGCACAAGTATTATTTAACCACTGAACCCCCAATTTCTTGTAGGTGCTGTTACAAGCTGGTGTTCTTTCTGTCGTGGCTTGTCTGTCAATGTTTACGGCTGTCTTGGTGCAGTTGCTTGGTAGCTCTTTTACATTTTTTTGTTTGGCTTGCGTGTTGGCAAAAAATGGAAATGAGCTACCAAAAGGGTTGGCTGTCTGTTATTGTTGTGCAATATGTGCAATTAATGTGCAATTCATTTTAATGTATAAAAAGCTCCTGCACCCTTTTGTCCGCTTGGTTTTAGTAAATCTTTGTCAACCAATTCTGTTAGGTCGTTACTGGCGGTATTTCGGGAACAGTCGTTTAATTTTTGATATT
>JBBRAY010000034.1:0-43313 GCA_038206355.1 Bacteroidia bacterium | reverse complement strand
AGCCAATGGGTGGGTACTCTTAATTTAATTCTGTTTTTAGCTGAAGGAATGTGGTGACGATCCCAATCATTGGTTTTCTTTCTTCCGTACTTTTTTTAGAAAAAAGTACTGCAAAAAATCGCACGTCAAAGGGCAATTTTTTTCTGCTCGTCCCTCTCAGAAAAAACCGCGGCTAGAAAAAACCCAAATGCACAAAGCCTCGCTTCGTTTTTTCTACCGCTATTGCTGTGCAACGTGCACTAACAGCCGGGGTGATTTCGATTTTGATTTGGAGCCGATGGGTGGGTACTCTTAATTTGATTCTGTTTTTAGCTGAAGGGATGTGGTGACTATCCCAATCATTAGTTTTCTTTCTTCCGTACTTTTTTTAGAAAAAAGTACTGCAAAAAATCGCACGTCAAAGGGCAATTTTTTTCTGCTCGTCCCTCTCAGAAAAAACCGCGGCTAGAAAAAAACCAAATGCGTAAATTCCTCGCTTCGTTTTTTCTACCGCTATTGCTGTGCAACGTGCACTAACAGCCGGGGTGATTTCGTTTTTTATTTGGAGCCCATGGGTGGGTACTCTTAATTTAATTCTGTTTTTTAGCTAAAGGAATAAAGAAGTAATACAATCTAGAATTAATATTGTCCACAGAATAATTTTTCGGACAGACAGTATGGTCATTTGTTAAGTATTATTTTCTTCTGGTGTACAATAATACCATTATAAAGGGTCATATTTCAAAGATACAAACCACTTTTATAATTCTCCAAATTAATTTCAAGGATGTTGTTCCCTTTCTTCAAAGAATAGCTTCGTACCAATTTTGTGTCTGTAGTGTGTTTCACCGAGACACATCGCAAAACACCCAGCACAAAAAAAAGCGTACTTTAGTTCGCTATGAAAACTCTTTTTCTACTCCGCCACGCGAAAGCTGAAAAGGCCGGACCTACATTGACTGATTTCAAAAGGGCACTGGCAGAATCCGGAGTCGTTGATGCGAAACTTGTGAGTGATGCATTGGTGCACCGGAAACTGATTCCCGAAAAAATCATTTCAAGTGATGCACTGCGTGCCTGTTCAACGGCTTATCTTTTTGCAGAGACTTTCAAAATTAAAAAGGAAGATGTTGAACTGAAAAATTCACTGTATGATTGTACTGAACATGATTACTTCAATGTAATTTCCGACATCAGCGATTCATTTTCCTCGTGCATGATTGCAGGGCATAATGATACCATTACAGGTGTTGCAGAAAAACTGATCAGGAAGACAATGGACAACATGAAAACATGCAGCGTTGTAGTTATTACTTCAAAAGTTGAGTCGTGGAAGGAATTTGGTTCAGGGTCGTGTGAAATGGTTCTTTATTTAAAACCCTCGATGATTGGGTGAGGGGTTGATTGGTTGGTTGATTGGTTGAAAGGCAGAAAAAGATTTGTGAAAATTAGAAAAATTAGTGGCTTAATAATAAAATGCAATCTAACATCAACCAATAGAAATCCCGGACAATTTATTAATTATCTCGGTGTTGAATTTTGCGACCACATGCTAATTGCTGAGGGACTTGTGCTTACTGGCTTTGCGGGTTGACGCTGCGCTACGGCTTTTTGTTTGCTGCCGGTTTTGTTTTTGCCCTGATACATATTCCATTGCGTTTGTATTGCCAGCAGTTTACGGTTTGCTTTTAACTGCAACCCTTCGCGCGTCCAAAGCATGGGATAGCAACTGATCACGGTATTGCAGTCCATTTTTTTCACGTCTTCCTGCCACCCTTTCCACCTGAAGTCGTCATAAAAATCTTTGAGGTTCCCACCGAAACAAAAATCAATGAAAGCGGAATAACTCAGTCCTGTATTCTGCCATGTTAAACCGTTAGGACCATAATAGAAAACCTGTCCTGTTGTTTCAAGCTCTTCTTTCGATGAAGATTTTATTGCGAACAGTCCGCCCATGACGTCATCTGCAACGAGGAGATAAAATGCTTCATCATTTCTTGTGGCATTTATTTTTCCGGCATTCCATTCGGGAACGCTGCGTGTAAGACGTGAACAGCCCGAACCGAGAATGCGAATCCATCCGTCGTCAATCAATATTCCACCGCAATTGTAAATCATAGAACCAAGCAACGTACTTGTGCTGAGTTGCGACTGAACCAAAGCCATAGATGAGCGGGAGGAATCTTTCGCCAGTACCTCAACTTTATTTTTAGATCGTTCCGAAATAAAAATGAGGCGGTCCCATTTTTTATGGTCGACACTTACGAGTTCATCTGCATTTAAAAATGGAGACTGGGAATATCCTTCCTGTCTGACCAGGGAAAGGCAAAAAATAAACAATGCGTAACCGTATAATTTCATGATGGATGTTTAATCCATCGAAATTATCATCTGTGAAAAAGAAGGTGGATAAAAACGGGCCGCGACCTTACAATTCAGGAAACAACGATCGTAATCCCGATAAAAACAAAGGCAATCCTTACAAAATCTGAATAGACTATTGCCTCACCATTTTATAATGCTGAATTCTATTCCCCTGAATGACTTCAATAAAATAAATTCCATTCATCCATTCTGAAGCGTCTAATGAAATATTAGCCGACGCGTTTGCCGGAAAAATGGTAACGATTTTTCCAAGCGCATCAGAGATCCTGAGTTCAGGCAAACTTTCGCCGTTGAGATTTTTTATTTCGAGTTTATCAATGAATGGATTTGGAGAAAACGAAACCCGATTTGCAAAATTGTTTTCAGAGATTCCAACATTGGTTAAGGTAAAACACGCTGAAGTATCGGAACACGTGCCTTCGGTGATGATGAGTGCATAACTGCCATCAGTTGTTGGTGTAAATGATTGATTGTTCTCACCGGGAATCACTGCATAACCGTTATTGCAATCGGCCCACTGATAAAAACCAAGCGGCGCATTTGCTGTTAGCGTTTCTCCTGCCAGTGTAACGGAACTATCAACCGTAAACACAATTAAATTTAGTTCCTGAAGATTTCCGCAACCGCCGTTTTGGGGAACGGTCGTATAATAATAACCGGGGTCGGTCAGAATCTGATTACCAAACTGATAAAAATCTCCATGACAAATGGTAGTAGCAAATGAAGATGCGTTGTTCACCCCTCCTACAAAATTGGAGAATGTGCTGATGAGCGCGAAATTACTGAGGCCACCATCGATATGTCCTGAGTCATCATGCAAAGATGAAATAGAAGTATTGGCACCATTTGCAATACCCTGGTTACATGTATAAAACAGCATACAACCGGGATCATTTGCATCAACACTTTCCTGTGATATACAGGAGATTTCGGGACCTGTTAAAGCGCGATTGAACAAACTGATTTCATCAAGTTTGCCGGTAAGCATGTAAGGATTGGTGGAATATGGAAGACCGCCAATATGAAATGCTTCATTTGTATTTGTAATTGCTCCTGATGCTACTACAGAATCGGAATAAATTCCGTTGATATAAAGGCGAAGCATTGTTCCGTCGAAAGTTACGGCAAGGTGCTGCCATGTATTTAATGTAAGTCCCGGGTATGTAATTGTAAAATCAAACCCTGAACTGTTTCTTAAACGCGCTTCAATGGCAGTAGCCGGAGAAACCTGCATTACATAAAAATCACAATCCGATTCATTGCGGAAACCGATGAAACCATCGAAGTCAGGATACATGGGATTTGCATTGGTAGGATAAACCCAGCATGTAATTGATAATTCATTGGAACCGGAAATCAATGCTGATGCACCGGGAACAATTACTTCATCGTCGATACCGTCGAAGTCGAGAGCGTTCTGACTTTGGGAATAAGCAAATAGTGATGGGCAGAAAGCAAAGAAGAGGAGTATAAGTTTTTTCATCCGAAGTGAATTTATTTTTTTCAAACCTACATCATTTTCCGAAAATAAAAAAGCTGCGGTTTTTATATTTATTTTCGCACCATAAATAAATAATAAATTATGAAATCAATACTTTTTACATCTTTTTTAGCAATTGCATCCTTTAATATTTCAGCACAAACGCTTCCGGTGAAGCTGAATAAAGTACAACCGAATTATGTGCAGGGAAATGCATCTCCCGGACAGTTAACCTCAACCACTGATACGATTGACGTGTATATTCTTCGTGCTACGAGTGGTACATTTTATCAAAGTCTGGACGGAGGATATATTTTCGGTACCAGTTATTACTATGACGGTAGCAGTGGACAGTATTTCCCGGTATCTGACGAAACCGGAATCGGATTTGATGCAATAGGCAATGCCAATGTTACAGATATTCTTTTCTGGGCCGGTGCGAAACAGATTACGGGAAACGCAGATTCAATCACAGGAAAAGTTTATGCGGTGGGCGTTGACAGTATGCCGACTACTTTGTTGGGATCGGGCAGGATGAGTATGCTCGACGTAGACACAGCACTCACCGGTGCGGCATTTACAGATATTGCCATTACAAACGGAAGTGCAAATATCACTTCTTCGTTTTTCATTTCCATTGCCTATGCAGGAAATGATGATACTTTAGGCCTGGTGAGTACAGGAGCAGGCGATGGCATGCTTGAGAAAAGGGTCCGCTTGAAAGCAAGTCCGGAATTTGGTGGTACATGGATCAGAATGGGTGAACTATATCCGTTCTTAGATGTGGATTTATTTTATGCACCTGTTGTTACTCTTTCAGGTGTTGGCGTTGACGAACATTTTACGCTTTCTGATGCTACACTGGATGCAGTTTATCCGACAATTGCAACGAGCGAAATTCATTTTGACTATAGCCTGAACAGCAGTTCTTCTGTAAGCTATTATCTGTTTGACATGCGTGGTAAAAAATATTTTGAGCAGAACAAGGAGCAACAGGGTCAGGGCGCTTATTCACAGAGTTTTGACGTAAGCAAACTGGCAAACGGAAATTATTTTCTGAGTGTAAATATCAATGGGAAAACGGTGACGCAAAAGGTGGTGGTTCAGAAATAAAGGGGGGGGGGGTACTCAATACGAATCAGTACGAATTTACGAATTACTACAGTCCGGGATAAATCCTTGTGGCTTTCTGAGCCTCTTATCCGGAGCATCTTCAGTCATATTGCCCCGCCTTGGGGTTCTATTTATTATACGGGTTATATTTTTACCAAGCGTTTGTCCCTGCAGTTCAATGCTTCATTTCTGCTCAGTAGGAGCAATCGCTTGGTAATAATCGAACCCGCAAATGTTAAAAGTCCCGTCGGGACTTCCTCCTTTGATTTTAGTCAGACAACAATGTTTACGAATTACGAATGAGGCGTAGATAATACTAAGAAGGTTTTTTTGAAGGGAAATTGGAGGTTTTTGGTTTGTAACCTGCTGAAAATTATTCTTTGACGGAAACCAAAAAGTATTACATTTGCGCCTCATTTTTAAGAAAAAAAAAGACAATGTTAACTTCTGCTGCAAAAAAGAAAATTTTTAAGCAATTCGGTGGCTCTGAGACCAATACGGGTTCTACAGAGGCGCAAATTGCATTATTCACTGAGCAAATCAATTTCATGACTTCGCACATGAAAGCTTCTCCGAAGGATTTCAGTACAGAGCGTACCCTCATTACCCTTGTTGGTAAGCGTAAAAGTCTGCTCGACTACCTTCACCGTAAAGACATCATGAAATACCGTGCACTGATTGCGGAGTTGAAGATCCGTAAATAATAATTTTACCCGGTCCGCTTTGTGGCGATCCGGAATGCGGTATGTTGTGGAAAATAAATCATTCAATAATAACTATGAAATGCCTTTGGAAAATTATTCCAATGAATCAATAATAACTTGGGCATTCCATCTGACAAAATAAAAAAGTAAAAACAGATGAAAAGGCAATTCAGGTGATTGCCTTTTTTCTTTAACAATAAAAATTATGAGTAAAGCGATAATAAAAAGTTTTGACCTCGGTGACGGACGTACTGTTACTGTAGAAACCGGACGACTGGCACGCCAGGCAGACGGAGCGGTCGTGGTGCGCATGGGTGACTGTATGTTACTGGCGACTGTAGTTAGTTCACCGGAGCCGAAGGCAGGTGCAGATTTTCTTCCGTTGTCAGTTGATTTTCAGGAAAAATTTTCTGCTGTAGGAAGGTTTCCCGGAGGATTTTTAAAACGTGAAAGCCGTTTGTCGGAATATGAAATCCTGATCAGCCGTTTGATTGACCGCGCGTTGCGTCCGATGTTTCCGGATGATTATCATGCCGACACACAGGTAGCAATAACTTTGATTTCAGGTGATAAAAACATTATGCCTGATGCATTGGCGGGATTTGCTGCATCATGTGCTATTACGATTTCTGATATTCCTTTTAACGGACCGATCAGCGAAGTACGTGTTGCGCGTATTGAGGGTAAATTTCAAATCAATCCCTATATCGATGCACTTGCAAAAGCAGACATCAACCTTCTTGTTGCCGGAACGGCGGACAGTATTGTGATGGTAGAAGGTGAAATGAAAGAAGTGAGTGAAGAGGAAATGCTGGAGGCAATAAATTTTGCCCATGGAGCGATTAAAATCCAGTGCAATGTTCAGCTTGAGTTAAAAGCACTTTGTGGAAATAAACCTGCGCGTGTTTACTCACATGAAACAAATGATGAAGTTCTGAAGGCAAGAGTCCGTGCTGAGTTATACGACAAATGTTATGCAGTTGCAAAGTCTGCTAACCCAAATAAAAAGGAACGTACTGAAGCTTTCAAAAAGATATCCGGAGATTTTCTTGCCACCATTCCTGCAGAAGAGCTCAGTGAAAAAGAGGCGATGTTTGACCGTTACTTTTTCGAAGTAGAAAGTGATGCGATGCGTAACTGCCTGCTTGATGAAGGTACACGACTTGACGGCCGCAGTACAACAACGATTCGTCCGATCTGGAGTGAAGTTGATTATCTTCCATCCACACACGGTTCTGCTATTTTTACACGTGGAGAAACACAATCACTTACTACTATCACGCTTGGCAGCAGCCAGGATGAGCAGATGATTGACGGAGCAACTATTGAAGGATCGAGTAAATTTATTCTACACTATAACTTCCCTGCCTTCAGCACCGGTGAAGTAAAACCAAATCGTGGACCGGGCCGGAGAGAAATCGGTCATGGTAACCTGGCGATGCGTTCATTGCGTATGGTTATGCCGGATTCAACGGTTTGTCCTTATACTATTCGTGTGATCAGCGACATTCTTGAATCCAATGGTTCGTCATCCATGGCAACAGTTTGTGCAGGAACACTTGCGCTGATGGATGCAGGTATTCCGATTCTCAGGCCGGTATCAGGAATTGCAATGGGATTAATCATGGATAAGAAAGGTCGCTATGCAATCCTCAGTGATATTTTAGGAGATGAAGATCATTTGGGTGATATGGATTTTAAAGTAACAGGAACTGAAAAAGGAATTGTTGCCTGCCAGATGGATTTAAAGGTTCAGGGTTTATCATCAGACATCATGATGAAGGCGATGAACCAGGCAAAAGAAGGACGCGCACATATCCTCAATGAAATGATGAAGACCCTCAGTGCGCCGCGTGAAGATTACAAACCACATGCACCGCGAATTGAGAAGATGATTATTGCCAAAGAATTTATCGGAGCTGTAATCGGACCGGGAGGAAAAATAATACAGGAGATGCAGCGCGAAACAAATACTGTAATCAGTATTGAAGAAGTGGGCAATGAAGGACATATTGAAATTGCATCGGCTGATAAGGCAGGCATTGAAGCAGCGAAGAACCGCATCAAGGCCATCACACAGATGCCTGAGGTAGGAGAAGTGTACGAAGGCAAGGTGAAGAACATTATGGATTTCGGAGCTTTTGTTGAATTCCTTCCGGGCAAAGATGGACTGTTGCACATTTCTGAAATAACCTGGGAACGTCTTGGCAGCATGCAGGGAGTTTTCAAAGAAGGAGAAGTGATCAAAGTAAAACTTGTGGAGGTAGATAAGAAAACCGGCAAGTATCGTTTGTCAAGAAAGGTGTTGTTGCCAAAACCTGAAGGTATTTCCGAAGGGCCCGGTGACAGTGGTCGTCCGCCGCGCAGGCAACCACAATCATAAGTTGTTTTAATAACTCAACTAATTTTTTTTTTTCGGCTTTCAGTAGTGTAAGAACTATTGGAAGCCGTTTTTATTTTTCAGAGATTTCTGTTTTTTTATTTGTTGCTCGAAACGTTTATCAGTTTATAAGGTGTTTTGCAACCCGGAAGTGCTGTGTATTGAGAATGGACAGAGAATCTTGAAAAAACAGATTATTCATTTCGTCTTTCAATAGTGTGAGAACTATTGGGAGCCGATTTTATTATTGGGATTTTTCAGGACAGAAATAAGGAACTGCTTCACTCAAACAATCAAAAATTCCTGAATGACATCACTTAACTTATTTAAGTAATTTGCATCGTATTGTTCTCTACCGCCGGTACAATTAATTAAATATTTTCTCACTTTTAGACCATGAATCTATTCACCTCTACATACGTCATCTGGATACTTTCTGAGGTAATCCTAAACCGCCGATTCCGATCGGGGAAAACAGACAAGAAATCAGTCGACAAAAATTCCGAGGGCCTGATCTGGCTATTCATAGTTGTAGCCATGACAGCTTCCGTTTTTATTTCAAAAAGCTATTCATTTCCGATTTTCACGAATGAGCAATTGGAATTTACCGGACCGGTACTAATTATTACAGGAATTGCAATCAGGTTTATTGCCATTAAGCAACTTGGAAGATTTTTCACTGTTGATGTCACCATTCGCAAGGACCATCAATTGATGCAGTCCGGATTCTACAATGTAATAAGACATCCGTCTTATAGCGGTTCATTACTTTCATTCTTCGGATTCGGACTGACCTTAAACAATTGGTTAGGCCTGGCTGTTGTATTCCTTACTGTTCTTTTTGCATTTATCCACAGAATGAATATTGAAGAAAAAGTATTGATGGATCAGTTTGGCAGCCGGTATGCTGAATATGTTAAGAAGACCAAAAGGATTTTTCCTTTTATATATTAAAAAATCAGCATCTTCAATACAAACCGGGTTGACTTTCATGAAATGGCTCAGAAATATGTAATAATTCTTGACCTGAGTGAACACGTTTCCTATATTGCATCGTATAACCAATAACCCTTAGCCCTTACTAAATTTGAAACCTGAAAGGCAAAGGGGTTAGCCCGTTCAGCCGCTCTGAAAAAATATTGAATTCATTTATGAAAAAAATAGCCATCATCTTATTCCTATTTGCAACATTCTTTACTGCATCTGCCCAGGATTCAATGTGGAATACCAATCTGGAAAAAGCAATCGAAATTTCGAATAAAACAAACAAGCCATTGTTACTATTTTTTACAGGCAGCGACTGGTGCGGCTGGTGCAAACGTTTACAGGCGGAAGTATTTTTCAAACCCGAATTTGAAACATGGGCGAAGAAGAATGTAGTACTTGTGGAAGTTGATTTCCCAAGGCGGACACAGCTCTCTCAGGAATTACAAAATCAAAATTCCCAACTGGGACAATTTTTCGGAGTGCAGGGATTTCCAACAATCTGGTTTGTAAATGCAGCAAAGGTTGACGGTAAAGTCAATTTTGAGAAACTCGGAAATACAGGATACCTTGATGGCGGTCCACTTGTGTGGCTGAAGGCCGCTGATGAAATCATTAAGACAAAATAATTATTTCTTACCTGAGTCGAATCCGTACATTAATTCCATCCCGGAGTCCTTTGCTTTCGTGATTCGTTCCACGTATTCAGTTAATCTTATTTTACAATTGCATCATAGATTATCTGTTGAATATTTGTCCGCACGTTCATCTTGCCCAGCTTTTCATTGGAAGCATCAGGACATACACGGTTGCTAAGAAAAATATAAACCAGATCATACTCAGGGTCAGCCCATGCACACGTTCCTGTAAATCCCTGATGACCGAAAGTACGGAGTGATGCGCCTTCACAAGTCGGTGAAGCTTTATTTGTATCCGGTTCGGGTTTGTCGAAAAACAATCCTCTCCTGTTATGATTCTGAACAAACTGTTGTTTGGTAAATATGTCAACGGTTTTGGGTTGTAAAAACTGTATCCCGCCGTAAGATCCATGGTTCAGAAGTAGCTGCATAAGCACAGCAAGGTCACCGGCATTGGAAAATATACCTGCATTTCCACTTACGCCTCCAAGCATTGCAGCGGCAGGGTCATGCACATATCCATGAACGAGGCCGTGGCGGAATCCTGAATCATTTTCAGTTGGAATGATTTCTGTTTTTGAAAATTTAGTGAGTGGTAAATAAGACAGACGGGATAAACCCAACGGCGTGTAAAAATTTTCATTGAGATATTCGTTCAGCTTTTTCCCTGATACTTTTTCGATGAGCATTTTCATCAGTATCGGTCCAAGGTCGCTGTAGACATATTTTCCGTTTTCTCCAAGCGGTGAATCAAGTATCCATTTAAAGATACTGTCTTCATAGGCAATATTCATAAAAAGGGAATCTGAAACCGGAATTGAAAATTCTTCATTCTGTCGCCGGTGATAAATACCGGTATCAGGTAAATCACCATTCATGGTTCCTTTCCAGAAAGGAATCCATGACCTGAGCCCGGCCTGATGTGCCATTACTTCACGAATCACCAGTGATTTCTTATTTGATTTCTTCAGTGCCGGCAAATACTTCGAAAGTGGCTTGTTCAGATCTATTTTCCCTTCATCAAAAAGTTTCATCGCTGCCAGCGCTGTCCCGGCTATTTTACTAATGGAAGCGATGTCGTATAAATCAGAATTGACAACCAATGTTGGATCCGAATAACTATGGGCGCCAAATGATTTGTTATAAATGATTTTCTGATTCCGAGCAACAAGCACCTGGCAACCGGGCGTTGCGCCATTTGCAATTGCTGCATTGGCAATAGAATCAATCCTGTTAAGCTGATTGCTATTCATCCCTGCATCTTCCGGAAATGAATATTTAAACCGAATGGGTTCCATCGTCTCTTTTCCTGAAAACCTGGAAAGGTAAATTCCTGCATTGATAGGAATTTTACCTGAGGCAGCCATACCTCCGAAAAGAACCTGTGCGGTGACTTCATGCATGAGTGGCGTATCTTCATAACTCAACACTACAGCTTTGGCTTCACTCAGTTTTTTAAAACGGGTGAGTGTATATGCATTTCCGAAATCAACAAGCATAGTCGGATAGGAATGAATTACCTCATCAATAAATTTTTCTTCCTGTGCGGTAAGTCCGAAATTCTTTTCCGCCTTCATCGTAGTACCGTGCACGCTAAGAATTATCAGGTCGTAGTTACTGAGGTATTTTCTGACAGATTCAAATACGCTAACCACTTCGTTTTTATCTATGGCAAACATCTCACACCTGGCATAATCAGAAATTTTAGCTTGAAAAGGATTATTCTTTTTATCACCAATTACAACTGATGCAATCCGAAGAGAGTCCGTCCATATTAGTGGAATAATGGAGTTCTTATTTGTGAGAACGGTTACCGATTGCTCATACAACTGTTGCTGAAGCAGGCGTGCATTGATATTGTTCAAGTCAGCATAAAGATTTGTCGTGTCAATACTTTTAAAATGTTCAAGCCCGGCCCAGTATTTAAGCATCAGGATCTTTCTTACACTCATGTCAATTTCTTCCTGAGTAATTTCACAGTTTTGAACGGCAAGGTGAATTTCCTTCAACGCTGTCGGAACATCTTCTGAATAGAGAAGCACATCATTGCCACTCAGCAGCGCCAGTTTATCAAGAATACCGGGCTTGTAGCAAAGGCTGACACCTTTCATGTTTAATGCGTCAGTAAATACAATTCCTTTGAAGTTCATCTTCTGCTTAAGTAAATTCGTCACAATTGCTTTACTCAAAGTAGAAGGATGGTCGGGGATACTATCGAGTGCCGGAACGCTGAGGTGCGCTACCATCATGCTACCGATGCCTGAATCAATCAGGGCTCGAAAAGGATAGAGTTCTGTTAAATCGAGCTGTTCAATATCTGAATTTACTTTGGGAAGGGTGAGGTGAGAATCAGCGTCAGTATTTCCATGGCCCGGAAAATGTTTTGCTGTGGCAAGCACGCCCCCATCCTGAAGGCCCTTCATATAAAGTAAAGAATTCTGCAGAACCGTTTCTCTGTCGTCACCAAAAGCCCTGCTGCCAATGATTGGATTTTGAATATTGTTATTGATATCAGCATCAGGCGCAAAATTGACATGGATGCCAAGTCTTCTGCATTGACGGGCGATCTCTTCTCCCATGCTATAGATTTGACTTTTGTCTTTCATCGCACTCAGCGTCATCTGCCTTGGAAAACGGATCGTACTATCGAGTCGCATGGCCAGGCCCCATTCGGCATCCATTCCAATAAGCAAAGGTATGCGGGATAATTTCTGGTAAGAATTCGTCAGCAGCGCTTCACGTACAGGGCCACCCTGAAAAAAAATAAGTCCGCCGATTCCATGTTGCGTAATAAGCCATTCGAGCTGTTTAATGTGTGAGGAATCCTTGTTACTCCATGCTGCGACCATAAAAAGCTGTCCGTATTTTTCCTTCGGAGTCATCAGGCTTAAAAGTGAGTCGGCGTATTTTGTTGCATTACCGGTATAGAACGGAGGCAATCGGTTTTGTGCATTTACATTTTGCAACATTAAAACAAACAGAAAGGAGAAGACGGGACGGATCAAATTCATTCCTGCAAAAATATCCTGAAGCACAGTCCTCATGCGGTAAGCGCCTGATACTTTCAATAAAGTTTTCAACCCGCACAAATGATTTATCAAAAATTAATTCCACTTTTGGGGTGTCATCCCGAATGCGAATCTTTATTAGAAATCACTCGGAATATACCTCTCCGGGGGTTTTGGAATGTTTCAGAAACTTATATGGAGAAGTAAAATTGGTATGAATAATAGAAAGCACTTCATCTTTCCGGTACTTTTTCTTCTCTCGTTGCTGGCGCTTGCAATGAAAAAGTTCATGATTCCATTTCATGGCCTTTTTCTGATCATCGTTTTTGACAGCATGGCGTTAATTTATTTTATGATGGCATTTACTGCAAAAAAATTTAATGATACAAGCAGGGGGCGATCATTCCATTTTGATATCACCTATATCATATATGCAATCTGCTCCATTTCCATTCTTTACCGACTGCAATACTGGGAAAACTGGGAGCATTGGATTACAGTTGCCGGAGTTTTGTTTTTGCTTGTATCGATAATTACGATTTTTGCTATAGGCCTTCTGATCAGGCATCCCGACAGAAAGAACAGGGTCGTATTATTTTTGAATGCTCATGTTTCATGGATCTATTTCCTGTTGATTTTTACGCCTGTAGCACTGAGTAATCCGCGTACATTTCACAATTTTTTCAACGCCACTACTTATGAGGAATATGTAAGGATCAGGTATCCAAGGGAAGAAGGTACAGCATTACTTGAAAGGTATAAACCATCAGGTGTTCACTCCTTAAAACGCGCTGATGAATATTATTCTTCAGCAGTTAGCGCTGAGAAAAATGAAGAATATGCCGAATCACTCTGCTTCTACAATAAATCCATTGACCTGAATCCTGACAATCCTATCGCCATTTACAACCGGGGAAGACTCAAGCTTACAAAACTTGAAATAAATAAAGAGATGGCACTTTCGGCGTATGATGACTTCACGCGCGCCATTGAACTTGATTCAAATATGGCTCTTGCCTATTATCACCGGGCTGTAGTACACAATTTCCTCAACAAAAAGAACAGACTCCCGGCGCACAATGATTTGCTTAAAGCAAGGGACCTGGATACATCATTGTATCATGATAAATTTGTTATCGAGTTTCTCTTATTACCACTTATCAACATCGAAACAGATACCACCACTTATGTAGATTTTGATAAAGATGAATGAGTCCGGTTTGCGTACATTATGTTGACAGAATGAATTGTTACTATCAATTAAAAAAAAGATAGTTTCCGATGCTATATTTCAATACATTTGAAATTATTATCGGAAAAAAAATACGGTAGTAAAAGGTGAGGGAAAAAAATTACTGTATCTAAGACCAAAATTTATTGTAGTATGAAAAGTGCACTGCTTCAATACCCGTATGGGGAGGTATTTGAGCCGCTTGAAAAAATCTGCAAGAAGAAAGGGTACTCTAAAATCAAGATTGATCAGGAGACCGGAATGATTCATGCCACAAAGGGAATACAGCTTTTTAATAATCTTGTAGATCTGGATGTCAAGGTTGAAAAGGTAGACGACCAGATTACCCGCATCAATATTACTGCTACATCTTTCAAGCTTTCATCGGGAAGTAAGGATCTGGATGAGATAGAAGAACGTTTTGTAGAAACGATCTACAAGTTTTTTTGAATTTCAGTTCAGGCTTTTTCTCCGTCAAACTGAATCTCATATAACTTTTTATAGAAACCATTTTTATCCAGTAGCTCCCGGTGGCTCCCTCCTTCCATGATTTCGCCATGGTCTAAAACCAGAATGTTTCCCGCATCCTGTATAGTTGACAAGCGATGAGCGATAACAATTGACGTTCTGTTTTGTGTCAGTTTTCTCGTTGCTTCCTGAATTAATTCCTCAGATTCACTGTCAATACTGGATGTCGCTTCATCAAGTATTAATATTTTCGGATTAAAAACATACGCCCGAATAAAGGATATCAACTGACGCTGTCCAACGGAGAGCATTGCCCCTCTTTCCATCACATTGAAATCATAACCTCCGGGAAGTTTCTCAATAAAGCGATGCGCGCCCACAGCAGTTGCCGCTTCAATAATCTGACTTCGTGTTATTGACGGGTCATTCAGAGAAATATTATTTGCAATAGAATCAGAAAAAAGAAATACGTCCTGATGAACTACGGCAATATTTTTCCGCAGTGACTGTAATTCATAATCCCTGATATTAATTCCGTCGATAAGAATTTTTCCTTTGTTATACTCGTAAAAACGATTCACCAGGTTAATGACGGAAGATTTCCCTGCGCCTGTTGCACCAACCAAAGCGAGAGACTTACCGGAATCCAGTTTAAAGCTGGCATTCTTCAATACCCAGTTTTCTTCTGAATAAGCGAACCATACATTTTTAAATTCAACATTTCCATAAATTTTTTCCGGAATAATTTTCCCTTTATTGGCAATGGATTCATTGTTGTCAAGCACTTTAAAAACCCTTTCAGAACTCACCATTCCCATTTGCAAAGTGTTGAACTTATCTGCCAATTCACGGATCGGGCGAAACAACATGTTGATGTACATCACAAATGCAATTACATTTCCGATGGAAACAGAACCGCCTATCACCCGGGTGGCGCCGTACCAGACAAGTAAACCGATTGAAACTGATGATAATAACTCGACTACAGGAAAAAATATTGAATAATACCACACCGATTTGATGTGTGCTTTTGCATGGAGGTGATTGATCTCTCTGAATTTTTTCATCTCCTCGTCTTCCCTGTTGAAAATCTGAACGATATTCATTCCGGTAATATGTTCTTGTACAAATGTATTCAGGTGTGCTACCTGCGTGCGTACTTCCTGGAAAGCAACTTTAATTCCCTTCTGAAAAATTCTCGTTGCATAAAATAAAACAGGAATGGTACTGAGGGAAATCAATGTCAGCCGCCAGTCTATAAAAAACATAAAAGCCACAATCACAAAAAGGGTGAGCAGGTCGCCGATAATGGTGATGAGTCCTTCTGAAAAAATGTCTGCAATATTTTCGAGATCAGAAACAGAACGGGTTATTAAAATTCCTATTGCAGTATGGTCGAAGAATTTTAACCTCAGGTTGATGATGTGCCTGTATAATTTTACCCGTAAATCTTTAACCACTGAAAGTCCAAGCCAGTTGGTAATGTAAGTATGAAAGTATTGAATCAGCGTTTGAAAGAGGAGCAATCCAATCATGAGCAATGTCATTTGCAACAATCCCTCACCATCGGGAATAACCACAAAATTGTCGATGGTATATTGAACAAGAATGGGACGAAGCGGGCTCAGAAATGTGAGCAGGAATGTGAGAAAAATGCTGAGGTAAAAAGCAGTTTTGTAGGGAGCCGTGAAAGCATATATCCTTTTGAGAATAGGGAAATCAAATGCTTTGCCGCTTACTGATGCCATTGCACAATGTTAATCACTTTTAAGGGTATCCAAAAAAATCAGGCCGCATATCTTCAGACTATATTCATCTGCGATTCTGCGGCCCGTTACTATTCTGATTCCTGATGTCAGCTGTTTGATAGACGTGACTATAATTACATATCCATCTTCAGTTGACTCTTCTTCTTGCTTTCAGTTTTTTTTTCAATCTCTGATAAAATACGTGCCCTGTCCTTTTGAACATCGCCGGAAGTATCATTGATATCCCACTCAATGGTTACAGGTGCCTGGTCCTTCACGGGTTTCACAGCCGGGGATTTAGCCGGAGTAGTTTTAACATTGACCTGATGCTTACCTCCTGATTTTTGCGGATGTGAAATTGTTGCAGGTTGCTTACTGTTTACCTTCAATGGCATTTCATCCTTTTTATTTTTTACTTCAGGTTTAGAAGCGAGCTTTTTTACATCAGCGGTTTTACCACTTGCCTTTCCCGGGCCGCCATCAATAGAAAGTTGTTCTGCTTTTTCAACGGCTTTACCTTCACCACCCTTTGAAATCCTGGCCACAAGATTTCTGGAAAGAATATTTCCAATACTTCCACGACCTTTTACTTCAATCTGGTTCAGGTCAAATTCAAATTCAGTTTTTCTCAGTTTCGGTTTCGGACGAAGTTTTACGTTAATAATTTCGGCAGGATTTCCGCTAACAGAAAAATACAACAATTTTGATCCATCGTTTCCTTTGGTGAGTACATATTCCTTATCCCTGGTGGTCCCGCCAACGGTAAACCGCTTCACCATTGCATTTCCACCACGTCCATCCTGATACACCAGGTTGTAAACGGGTTCTACTTCTGACTTCCGGAATAGTGCAATATGCCGGACGTCTTTTCCTACGTATTTCTTCTCTCCTACTTTGGTAACAATCATGGTTCCGTCGCCGCGGAAAACAACAATCTCGTCGAGGTCGGAACAATCACAAAGGAATTCATCCTTCTTCATGCTAAATCCTGCAAATCCCTCCTCACGGTTCACATACAATTTCTGGTTGTTGATCATTACTTCACTCGCCACCACTGCTTCGAAAGAATCAATTTTTGTTTTTCTTTCCCTTCCTTTTCCGTACTTTCTGATGAGCTCTTTAAAATAATTGATAGCAAAAGTTTTGATGTGCGCCAGGTTGTGGTCAATTTCTGTAATCTGTTCTTCCAGCGATTTAATTTTTTCGTCCTGCGCTTTTACATCATATTTGGAAATGCGCTTGATCTTTATCTCGGTAAGGGCAACGATATCATCACGCGTGATTTCTCTTTTGAATTTTTTCTTGTATGGTTTTAACCCCGCATCAATGGTTTCAATCACACTTTCCCAGGTTGTGCAATCTTCAATGTTGCGGTAGATTTTTTTCTCAATAAATATTTTAATGAGTGAACTGAAATGCCATTCTTCTTCAAGTTCACTTTTTTTAATCTCCAATTCCATCCTCAACAAATCCACTGTTCTTCCAGTATTGTATTCCAGGATTTCATTCACATTCATGAAGCGCGGCTTGTCATCAATGATAACGCATGCATTCGGTGAAATGGAAACTTCGCAATCGGTAAAAGCATAGAGCGCGTCGATGGTCTTTTCAATGTCTTCAGAAGAATCCGGGTGAAGCAGAATTACAATTTCCACCTTGGCGGCAGTGTTGTCTTCCACCTTCTTCACTTTAATTTTTCCTTTGTCGTTTGCGGCAAGGATGGAATCAATGAGTGATTGCGTAGTTGTTCCAAACGGAACTTCCGAAATCACAAGCGTTTTCTTGTCTCTCTTTTCAATCTTTGCCCGCACACGGATACGTCCGCCGCGCAAACCATCATTATATTTTGAAAAATCAGCTATCCCGCCAGTTGGAAAATCGGGGAGTATACTTATTTTTTGTTTTCTGAGAATAGCAATTGATCCTTCGATCAGTTCAATAAAATTATGCGGAAGAATTTTACATGCCAGTCCGACAGCAATTCCTTCCACGCCTTGCGCAAGCAGCAGGGGGAACTTCATCGGAAGGGTAATTGGTTCCTTGTTGCGACCATCGTAACTCAATGACCATTGTGTTGTCTTTGGGTTGAAAGCCACTTCCAAAGCAAACTTTGAAAGACGTGCTTCAATATATCGCGGTGCTGCAGCGCTGTCGCCGGTGAAAATATTTCCCCAGTTTCCCTGGGTATCAATCAATAAATCTTTTTGTCCGACAGCAACCAGTGCGTCTCCTATACTTGCATCTCCATGGGGATGGTACTTCATGCAATGACCGATGATGTTTGCCACTTTATTGTAGCGTCCATCTTCCATGTCCCACATGCTGTGCAGGATCCTGCGTTGAACCGGTTTCAATCCGTCATTGATATGCGGAACTGCGCGCTCGAGGATTACATAAGAAGCATAGTCAATAAACCAGTTCTCATACATCCCGTTGATGTGCAAAATTTTAGTCTGCTCACGGTGTTGAATTTCCTTTGCCGGAACTTCTGCGTTATTCTCTTCTGATTTTTTTTTTGCCATTGTCTTACAACTGTGCTAATTCAGGTTCTACAACATCTTTTTCTATTCTCAGTTTGCCAATAATAAAATCCTGGCGTTCGGGCGTATTTTTGCCCATATAATAATCAAGTAATTTGTGGAGCGTTTCTTCTTGTCCGATGAGTACCGGTTCAAGCCGGATATTTTTACCGATAAATGCACTGAATTCATCAGGTGAAATTTCACCCAGTCCTTTGAAGCGGGTAATCTCCGGCTTTGGTCCGAGTTTGCCGATTGCACTTTTTCTTTCCACGTCACTGTAGCAATAGATGGTTTCCTTTTTATTTCTCACCCTGAATAAGGGTGTTTGTAAAATATAAACGTGGCCTGCCTTTACCAGTTCAGGAAAAAACTGAAGGAAGAATGTCATCAACAATAAACGAATGTGCATTCCGTCAACGTCGGCATCGGTAGAGATTACAACTTTATTATAGCGCAATTCATCCAGTCCGTCTTCAATATTCAATGCGTTTTGTAAGAGGTTGAATTCCTCATTTTCATAAACCACTTTCTTGGTGAGGCCATAACAATTCAGTGGTTTACCTTTCAGTGAAAAAACGGCCTGGGTATTTACATCTCTTGCTTTGGTGATGGATCCGCTTGCAGAATCCCCCTCAGTAATAAAGATGGTTGACTCCAGGCGCTCGTGGTGTTTAGCGTTAAGATGGGCACGGCAGTCGCGAAGTTTTTTATTGTGCAGGTTTGCTTTCTTCGCACGCTCATTGGCTAACTTTTTAATGCCGGCAATATCTTTCCGCTCACGTTCACTCTGTTGAATTTTTTTCAGAATGGAATCAGCGACCTGTGGATTTTTATGGAGGTAATTGTCCAGTTCAGACTTCACAAAATCATTGATCCATCCGCGTATTTGCGGGCCATCTGGTGCTGTAGTGAGAGATCCCAGTTTTGTCTTCGTCTGAGATTCAAAAACCGGCTCCTGTATACGTACGCTGATGGCGGCCACGATACTGGTGCGCACGTCGCTGGGATCAAAATCTTTTTTATAAAACTCGCGGATTGTCTTCACAATCGCTTCTCTGAAAGCGGCTTGGTGCGTTCCTCCCTGCGTGGTATGCTGACCATTTACGAATGAATAATAGTCTTCACCATAAGCCGGTGTATGTGTGAAGGCAATTTCAATATCATCCCCTTTGAGATGAATTACTTCATACAATTTTTCATCGGTGATATTTCTGTCGAGTAAATCACTTAGCCCTCTTTCTGAAAAAAACTTCTCACCATTGAAATAAATGGAAAGGCCTTTGTTGAGGTATACATAATTCCAGAGCATGTTCTGCACATACTCTGCATTGTAGCGGTAGTTTAAAAAAACAGTATCATCAGGTATGAAACTGAAGAAGGTTCCGTTTTTTTCCCCTGATGATTTTTCCTTTTCATTCAGTGTGATGTTCCCTTTTTTAAACTCTGCAATTTTTGTTTTGCCTTCGCGAACAGACTGAACGCGAAAAAAATTGGAAAGTGCGTTTACGGCTTTTGTTCCGACGCCATTCAATCCCACGCTCTTTTGAAATGCTTTGCTGTCGTACTTACCGCCGGTATTTATTTTGCTCACACATTCCACCACTTTTCCCAGTGGAATACCGCGGCCAAAATCCCTGACGTCCACTTTGCCATCATTGATATTTATTTCAATATGTTTACCATATCCCATTACAAATTCATCAATTGAATTGTCAATTGTTTCCTTCAGCAATACGTAGATGCCATCATCTTTCGACGAACCATCACCGAGTTTACCGATGTACATACCCGGTCGTGTACGGATGTGTTCTTTCCAGTCCAGCGACCTGATGCTGTCTTCTGTATATCCGTGCTCGGGAATATTTTTAGTAGCCATATTTTTATTTCGTTATGAATTGACCTCTATCGGATGCAGATAACAGGTGATTATTTCTCTGAAAGGTAAATATAGATTGAATCAGACGAGGGGTTATTTTTTAAGTCTTTAAATATTCACATTGTTTTGTTGATGGAAGCTTCCAGTTTAGAGAGTACTAAAACCTCTTCAGCATCAATTTCGAGGCATTTTATTCTTGATGTCTGGCCCTTTTTCAGCACTATTTTTGATTTGGAAACTCTCAATAGTTCAGAAAGGAATTCTATCAGGCTTTCGTTTGCTTTTCCGTCAACAGGAGGCGATTTAAGGCGGATTTGCCACCCCGTTTCGACCTTCTCTACCTTGTTGAAACGCTGATTGGGCTTGACTTTCAGGTAAATGAGCATTCCGGCGCGAAGATAATCAAAGTGCTATTCTCTTCTCCACTTCCTTCATCAATTCCGGAAAAAAAATCCTGAAATCAGATTCGAGATCTTTGTAGTGTTCGTTTAAATCCAACAATGCTTCATGCATATTGTTTTCATATTTCACCCGTTTCGAGAGGCCGGCAAGGGCCCTGCCAATGCCATCCACAGTAGCATAGTTGAGAAGCCAGTTGCGTTCAATCATAAACGGAAGGAAAAAATGCACGCCTTCCGGAAGAGAATTCCAATTGGTCTGGAGTACGCTATATGTTTTCTGAGAAAATTCCTGCAGGGGCACTTCAGAATAATCTGAAAAATTTGCTGCGAGAAAATGATCATAAAGGATATCAACCACGACGCCTGAATATTTTTCCTGTCGGTCGTGAATTCTCCTGATGCTATTTAAAACGACTTCATGATGATCGGTAAAATGGTCAATGAAGCGGTGCAGTTCAATTCCTTTTCTGATTTCATCGGGGTATTCATCCTTCTTTTTTCCTTTTACAAAATCAGCAATAAAATTTCCGATCATCAATTGTTCGTTGTTGCCGGAGAGGTATATGTGAGCGAGGAAATTCAATTCAGGAAATGCAAGTACATTTTATGAAACGAAAGTACGGATCATAAACGGATACCTGCCATCCTCCTGCTAAATCAATATGCAGGTGATTATAAATGTATCAGTTGTTTCACCACAGAAAACCGGTTTCCGGTAACCCGCATGGAGAAAGCACCTTTGGGCAAATCAGATAAATCTATTTCCTGATCTTTGAAAGGTATCTTTCTGCTGAGCAACAATTGTCCTGTTTCATTTGTGATCTCTATGACCACTTCCTTTTCAATAAAAGAGACCGGATGAAATGAAATTTTGTTGCAATATGGATTGGGGTAAATGGTAAGCATGATTTCAGAGGTTTGAAACTCGGGTACAGAAATTAAACTATCACAAACACTTCCGGGCATCGGACCCAGTTCATAGTTAGGGTTATTGGGCAAACCAAAATAGGTGCGTTTTCCTCCGAGGTAAAAACTATACGGCTGGAAATTGCATGCCGACCCCGCACTATCCGGAGAATTGATAACACTGAGGTTCATGTTGTAGGGATTGTAAATGCTGTCATCATAAGGGAAATAATTCTGAACGAAATTATTATAAATATTACTGAGGTAAATTTTATTGTCAGGAGCCAGACGCAGCATTCCGGAGATATTATGCATGTCAGAAAATGTAGCCAGCGTATCTCGTGATGAACTTACAGGGTTAGCGCGCAGATCATATTGATAGATATATGAAGTATAATCATTCGACGAAACATAAACCAGGTTTTTATCGGGGGATAATGCACACGACGCTATTGCCCTAGTTGATGGAGAATCAAGTTCAACAATTACCGGATTGCTAAATGTTCCTGAACACCTGTCAAAGTCAAAAACTTCAATCAGTCCGGTAATAGCGCTGAATAACATTTTACTACCGTCTTCACTAAATGAAATGTCACCACCATTGGTATGAAACAGTTCACCCATATTCAGAATATATGGCGAAGAAATACCCTCCGGAGAAATGAGGTACATATAAAATTCATTGTTTGCCGAGCCGGCACCAAGATGAGCCATTGCATAGATCAGCCACCAGTCTCTGCCGTTTGCGTGCCTGACTGCTCCAACACCGTCCGTTACGCTTTCTGTTGTTATCCTGATATTCGCCTGAGCAACGTCACCGTTTCCATTATCCAGTGACATGTCGATGATGGAATAATAAATACCAAAATCAATTGTAACCGATGTATGAAAAATATAATATTTATCAGGATCCCCCGGCAAGGGGATGATAATCATTTCATGGTGCCAATTACCTGTTCTCAGTCCCCATCCGAATGGCATCTGCTCATGGTTCCTGTTATAAATTTTTCCGCCTAGTGATGTCAATGTGCTGTCACCTCCAACATAAAAGAGCAGGTTGCCATTTTCATCTGCAACGGAAGAACAGTCCCCTTTACTTCTGATGATTGAAGTAAAGAGGACAGGGCTTCCGGGAATCCGAAAATCTATTCCTGCGCTGTCGCCAAAACACCAGATGGAATTCCGGTTTTGACTGAGAGCAGTCAAAGGAAATATGATAAAAAATGAAATCAATAAGTTCTTCATTATTTCGGATTTTTTGAATGACAATTATAAAAGTTATTTAATGATGATCAGTTTTTCAACATATACTATACGGTTTTCATTGGACAGATTGACCGTATAAGTTCCGGGGCTCCACGAAGTAGTAACAATAGATTCAAACTGAGAATTGTTGTCCAAATACTTCTGATAAACAATTTTCCCTGTTGCATCAGTTATGTGAAGTGTTAAAGGTACCTCTGAATTATAATTCAATACAACCAGATTCTTCGCAGGATTGGGAAATATTTCAACCCTGATATCCCCGGATGAATAAACATTTTCTACCGACTTCGATTTCCTTAGCGGGGGCAATTCATTATTAATGTCCTTATCGAGCATGGCGCAAGCCCAGAATACTCCTTCACCTCCGATAACAGGATTCATGTTCGATATCGGTTCCAACTTGACTATCTGTGTTGAGTCAGGGTCAATATCACTTGCAAATGTTTCAAGAAAAACCTGCATGGCGACTTTCTTATTGTGTTCAATAAAATTGGAATCAACTATAAGAAGCAGTTTCTGACCGGCTGCAGAATAGTCCATGCTGTCCACAAAAGTTTTTACTTCATGTAATCTGGCAATATTTGAATTATCAAGATCTTCAAACAATCCCTGGTAAGCATTATCATTTATAGATCCAAGATTTAGAATGGATGAATCAACTTTCACACCAGCATAAAACTTCTCTTTGGTGGCATATTTCAGTTGCTCCTCATATCCGGAATAATCCGGATTTAATTGCTGTGAAGCAGTATCAATTAACGCTCCGAATTCATCTTCTCTTTTTTCATCATCGGCGGGAGAAGGTGTCATGCAATGAAATGAATTGAAGATTGTCGGAAATGGTAGTACCGTAAAAATTTGATATGGGAACGGATCATCTATACCACCTATATACGGCCAATGAACCTGGCTAAAAACAGTGCCTCCAATTCTGAAATTACCGCCCTGGTTAGGAGTGTAGGAAAATGTATTTCCGTTAGTGTACCAGTTTTGCTGATGGTCCTGATAACCCTGGGGACCAAGGCTTGCATTTCTAAATGTAACTCCTTCTTCGCAGCGGTTCATTTTATTGCAGTACAATGATAGGCCCATGCAATCTCCGGAAATATTTATTCCGCTTCCCATTCCATAGGTTGATCCGGAATTAACGGCAGGATAAGGTCCGATTTTATTTTCAAAAATTCCTCCGGAAATTACCGTGTTATTGGTACTATTGTTAACCGTAATTCCGTTCATATAATTGATAAAGCCCATCGGAGCATTTGGTTGATTTTTCCAACGAATATAATTCGCATCTATTTGCAATCCATTATCATTTTCGCAAACAATTCCATGATGCCGACCGATATTCTGCGCATCGTGTGGAAGAATATCAAAATTAATCGTATTGCTCCTGATATTACAAGGCTCCCACACATTTCTTACAAAGATGCCTACCCGTGAATAGTTAATCACGTTTCCTGTAACCCAAAGATTTGTAGCGGCTGAAACTGCATTGGTCACATTTATGGCCTGCTTGCCGTAGGTATTGCTATTGAAAGTTGTCACTGAGGTATTAAAAATATTTTCATAAATCTCAAGTCCGTATTGCGATTGATTGACTGCGTTAAAAAAATAAATCCCCCTCTTAAAATCCTCAAAACTGTTTCCTTTAACAAGGTTAGAATACCGGCTACAGTATTGATTAATGATACCGTTATCACAATGCTCAAAAACATTAGCACGTATTTCCCCATAGCAGTTTGTGCGTTCAAGAATTCCGATTCTGCAATGAATGAACCGGCATAGTTCTGAGGGAGAATTATTGCCGACATTAATTCTATAGCCCTTAGCAGTGTTGCCACGGGCATAAATACCGCAACCCTGCTGAGACATACATGGAAATGCGGGGGAAAGTATATCAATGAATTCAGAAGTATAAACATCGAAGCCGGAATTGGTTGCAAAAATTCCACACAATACAGACTGAAAAATATTCCTTCCTAAGGTATTGTAATATACCGGCTCACCGATTTGAATATGTTCTACTTCTGAGAGTTGTATTCCGCAAAGCGGATAATTGAGTGAACAGTAATTTGAATACGGGCTCAGCAAAGTACCCGTACCGGTAAACTTACAACCCCAGATTTTACCCGGATGGCCATTGCTGTATGTATTAACAAGAACTCCGATATAATTATTATTAAAAGTAGTTGAATTGATTTGAAAATTACCACCATTACTTGACACAACTGCATTCTTAGCATCCTCTATCAGATTGATTCCATTGGAAATATAAACCAATGAAGAGGGATCTTCCGTGTAAATTCCATCCCACATATTTATACCATTACAGCTGTGGAGGTGACTTTGACTGACGACTTTTAGTACCTGAAAATTATTTATCACAACTTTGGCATCGCTCCCGAAACGAATATCAGAATTACTAATTACAAAAGGAACATCTATCGTAAATGTACCATGGAAAGTTGCCCAGCTACCGGGAGGAACGGTTAATACATTCCCATTGCTGATGTACGCTGTGTAAAGCGGACTGTTCAAAATATCTGAGGCTGATACGTCACAAAAAGTAAGTAGCGAAGGACTTCCCTGACAGGGTGCACAAAACTGAAATGAAGCAGTTGTTGTACATGTTCCGGCATAGGCAGTGACTTCTAAAGTGGCACAGGAAGCAGGAATGTTGGTCCAGTTTACCTGTACGCAACCACCGGAAGGTATTACTGTATTCGGTGGAGTAACATTAAAACTGTACGAGGTAGCACCGTTACTGTTAAAACAATACGTCTGGCTGGAGCTTGCATCACACAATGTCGTACTTCCGGATATCATCGTAATGGGATCAGGCGGATGAACGAACACGGTAACAGGGAGATTATAAGAACAGATAGTAATTCCATTGTCAACAACAGAAACTGTAAGTGTATACCCTGTGGTCACCAACGGTGAAACAGACAAACAAGCAGTTGTTTCTCCGGTACTCCATAAATATTGAATGACAGGATTTGTACTTGGACACGGAGGGCAAAGATCTACCGTCTGTCCGCAATAAATAATTTTGTCCTCCACAGGCACGTCCAGCACTTCAAGAGAAACATTATCAACACTTACCCATTCTGAGTTAGTGCTGTTTGTCGTAGGATAAAATCTTATTACCCCGTAGTCCGCATTCGGGGTAAAACATTTTCTTACTGTAGTATAAACGGTAGTTGCGGGGACCGGTGTTCCCGGAATATTCCAGTCAGGAGCAGGAAGTATCTCGAAGCATGATCCCGGGTTGAACGCTGAATTCGTAAGCTGGGCGTTGAGTGAATATGAATATCCGCCGACACCATATGCGTTTTGATAACTGAATGATAAGAGATAATTTCTTCCTGCCAATACAGTCGTTTGAAGGTTTTGATAAATACCTTCACCGAATACAGCATTTCCGACACCTATCGCTCCCATTATCGGGAATAAATTTGGCGGATTAAAACTTGGAGTACCGTGTGAAGCACGCCATCCACATACGCAACCACTATTAACCGGATCAGGGCATAGATGTGAATTGGAGCCAGCGACACATCCGTTATTAAATATATCAAATCCACCATTTGATATAAGGTCCGGACAAACAGGCTGACAGCCGCCGATTATTTCCGGGAATCCCAGGCGAAATCCGAATCCTGAACTTGCGCCTGCAGACTTTGATATCTCCAGAAAATAATTTGTTGACTGAGCCGGAAACCGGAAATGGATTTCAGTATTGGAGTGAATAGAATCCGTTCCGTTAAAAATTTCCGACCAAACCATTGTAAGGTTAGAACAATCATTGCCGGTGTATAGTATTATTTCATTTATGTTTGTGGAAGATGAAAGACTATCAGGAAGGAAATGGCATTCTGCGATCAGTGAATCCGCTGCATACTTCATCCAGAAATGATTCTCCCCGTTAAATGAATAATCGTTTACATACTGATTCTGTTGCTGAGAAATCCCAAGTGCACCCGAGCAGGAATTGTTTGACTGTGCATTGCACAAAGTGGAGAACAGTAAACTGAACATTAAAATTTTTATTGCTTTTTTCATGGCGACTGTATTTTAAATTGTTAAAAAAATTACAGCGGCAAAAGTGAGGACCTCTTCCGGGACCTGAAACCAATAAAAGCGAGATTTTATTTTTTCCTTAAAAGATATAGGATGAAATAATGAAAGTCTGAAGAAGACAAATGTTCTCTCTATAACTCAGATAAGATGGAGAAATGCTTGACTAAAAAAAAATAATTGCCACTGATGCAGTGATATAAAACCAAGAAAGAAAGCCGCAGATTAGCAGATTGGAAATTGAATCCTGATTTCGCAGATTAGAGACAGATATGCCGGAGAAAACTTATGTCTGGAAACGGACTCTTTCGATAAAAAAAAATATCAGCCGTGGATTGATTCCTTATTCCCGTATTTGGTAATGATGGATGTTTCAAATGCAATAAACTCTTTCCAGCGTAGATCAACGTCAACAGCGCCGGCATATTTTTTTGCCAGTGTGATAAAAGTTGTGTAATGTAATGCTTCACTGATCATCAGTTCATGATAAAATTTTTGGAGGTCTTCATCAGGAATATGTTCGGAAAGAACTTTGAAACGTTCGCAACTTCTTGCTTCGATCATTGCACCAAAAAGGAGGCGGTCCACCAATGCGATCTCACGGCTGTATCCCTTTCGCATGAACGAATTGAGTTCGGATACGTAATCATCTTTTCTTTCGCGGCCAAAAACAAATCCACGCGCCTTTATTTTTTCATGCACCATTTGAAAATGCAACAATTCTTCTTTTGCCACTTCCATCATGGCATCTACGAGATCCGTTTTTTCCGGATTTTGTATGATAAGACCGATGGCATTGGTGGCCGCCTTCTGTTCACACCAGGCATGATCTGTAAGAATTTCTTCAATATTTTCTGCAACAATATTTACCCATCGTGGATCGGTTGCTAATTTGAGTCCCAGCATAAATGTAAATTTTTATTAACCCGTCAAATAACTAATCGGAAACGAATATGCGAATTACGAAAAGCGCCCCGAATCAGAGAAGTATATTTTTGTTTCAATTTATACAAAAAAGTTTTCGAAGTTAAAAATAAAATGTAAGAGTAAGCGTTGAAAAATTATTTTGAATAATCCCGCGCTGCAACTTTTCATATATTATATTTGTAATAATATCATGATGGTTGTTCATCGAAATAAATTAAGCCTTGAAATAACAAGGGACTTCCGACAGCTTGCAAACATAACGCTGGCTGCCGGAAGGTACATCATGGATCATCCTCAGTATGAACTGATCAAAGAAGCCATGCGTCTTCAGTTGCTGGAAGATGAAGCACTGGAAGATTTCGAAATACACAACTCACAATTTGAAAAAGGTGAAATCGCAACACTTGATTTTGAAGAGGTATTTTTCTTTTATTCCCTGCTCGAACTGGTGTGCAGGATTTTTTTGTGTGAGGTTGGTGATGATTTAAAAACGATGGCTGTAAAAAGCGGAGAAGTTTCTGAAGCAGAATTTTACCGGCTCAGAGGAATTTACCTCAGCCAGGCGGAAGATTTTCTGCAGCAAATTCACAACCTGTATGCTACCAATGCATCATTCAGCGAATTGCACCATAAGCTGGAACGGTTGAATGCGATTGCATAAGGCTGACTTTACCATACTTTACATTTGGCATTAAGGCAATTGACGTTGAAAATTGCTTCTATAAGCGGAGCGCTCAGGTTTTAGAGTTGCTCACCTATATTTTTTTGTTGCGCTACTCCCACAATTTTTATTGACCTGTCGATAGATGAGTTAGGATTTCGGTAAAAATATTAATCCAATACAGCACCTGGTCATCTCCCGACACATTGGCCCCAAATACCGGGCTGACACAAATCAAACTTCTCCGGCCTAATTCAAAATCAACGGAGAAATGGGAAGTTACAGGGAAATTTGAATTATTTTGAATCCCGATTCTGCCCTTCCACCCAAGCAATCAATGCATTGATCAAAAAGGGGGATGCAGATTGAAAAAATATTTCCTATTTTACCCTGACCAAAAACTACAACGCCCAATGAAAAGATTTTTATTCTCAATCTGTTTTATTGCATTTGTTTTTTCTTCGGGAGCACAGAATACATGGATTCAAAGGTTAAATATTAACGAAGGCATCTATCAAAATACGGATTCACTAACAGGAATACGGCAAATTAAATTATGCAAGGATGGTTCCCTTTTCGTGCTTGCTTATCTGGACCAGAATAACAGAGAAGCAGTATTTAAAATTCCGGTTACCGGTTCACCCATTTTATGGAGCGCCAATGCAGGGCAGCATTTCGGCATGTCCGGTTACCACACAAGTAATATTTTCGCTACGTCAGATTCCGGTTACATCGCCGGTGAAAATTATTGGGACAATTCACCTCAGTCAATAGGTCATGTGAAAAAAATTTCAAAGAATGGCACCGTTGATTGGGAACAACAGTTTGCAGGCGTACCCTTTTATTATTCTAAAAACGTATTAGATGTCATACAAAATAATACAGGCAACTATTACGCGCTCATCGGCGATGAGGTAAGTGATACATTATATGAATTTGATACTTCAGGTAATATCATTTTCCAGACAGGCAACATACAAGGTTTCAGATTTTTTGAAATGCCTAACGCAGATCTGGTGGTTCAAACATTTGACAGCCTATTGGAAAGGCGGAATATATCAGGATCGCTTTCATGGTCGGTTCCCAGCTATCAATTACTTGCCTGTACAAATAACTATTCTATTATTCTTTCGCCGGCAGGGATTCAGAAAATAGATAATGTAACAGGCGCAATTAACTGGACGAAAAATTATCCATTCGGAATTTCTGTCGCGGTAACCACTCCCGATGGCGGGTTTATCGCCGTAAGCGGTGCGATTCCCTCGGGTGTTACGGAAAATCCATCTATGAGGTGGACATTGAACTCACAACTACCCGGCACTTTATGCAAGGTTGATTCCATGGGAGATACCCTCTGGACAAAGCATTTTGATTTTCCCCACCGGGGCCTCACATCAGTTTTGCAGTTGCCTTCCGGAGAAATAATAACCGGTGGAGCGTTTATTTTCACCAGTTTCGACTACCACTATTTTCAGCGCGACTATTCCTCTTTTGTTACCAAGCTCGACTCAACCGGGCATGGATCATTGGAAACAACTTCCTATATATGGCCCGGCAACGCAAACGATAATTCAATCTGCGGATTTGTTGATGATGCATTGTACATTGCGATTGCGATGAATGCCACCGGTCCGGATAGAGATACCTTGGATCCAACTTCGAATGCATGGCGGAGGGGAATGTTGAGCGATTATGCCGCTAACTGGACTGACACTTTCACCAATGGTGTAAATTATAAACACGCTGACTTTAATGGCGATGGAATAATAGATACCAACGACATTACACTTTATAATTCGGGATTATTTGGATTCTATCAACCCATTGCCCTTCAATCGTGGAGATTAACAAATCCATTTCTAAATTCCTCTACCACCCCTGATTTTAAACTGATACCTGAACGCGACACAGTTGCGCCCGGAGAAATGATCAGACTTTATATTACTATTGGAAACAATGTTCCGGTTGATTCGATATATGGATTGGCATTCTCGATGGATTATTCAAACCTGCTCGTTGACACATTTGTATCAGCAACCTTCAACAACAGCAACCTTGGAACTCCCGGCAATGATTTGTATTCCTATTATTTCAACGGAAATAATTTCGGCGGCTGGAGAAATCTAAATGTATTGGCTTGTCGCACCAACCAATTAGATGTTCTTCAACTCAACGATACCATTGGGCAAATTATATTGATAGCATCCGACACCATCACTTCAACACAAATACTGCAAGTAATTATTTCGGATTTCAATGCCCTTACCTACTTCCAGACTCCGGTTCAGCTCAATCTCATAGGCAGTGCTGTAGTTATTGATCCAACCCTGCTCTTTACCAACGAGAAACAAAACTCTGCATCCAATGTCTTCCCCAACCCAACATCCAATAATCTTTATGTAAAAAATTCCATCCGCGGGAATAAAAAAATCTCCGTATTGAATTCTTTAGGTGCATCTGTAAAAGAATTTGAAACAGAAGAAACTCAAATGAAGATTTCCGTGATTGATCTGCCGGACGGGATATATACGCTGTGCATTCAGTCGGAAAAGTCTGTCGGGAATACTTTTTTCGTTGTGAAGCATTAAGATATAATTGAAATCTCTAAACACCAATCCGCGATACTCATTAATTGAAACGAATATTTGTGCAAAGGTTCCCAATGAGTGGCAGGTGGTGAGGAAAAAATTTGATTTCGTTGCTTTTAATCCCCCTGCTCACCCCGACCCTTGAGGGCGCCACCTTCACATACTTCTGTTACCTTTATTATTTCTCCATTCAATAATATCATTTTCCAGAATGATTCATGAAGTTATGTTTCAGGTATTCTTCAATTCTCAAGAATTATATCCTGAACGAATTTTAAGTCTACCTGCTAAATCCCTTTATCCCAAACGGAATCCTGATCTTAATAGAAACATTTCTGCCCATGTCGCGGATGCCGATGTTTCTTACGAGGGAAAGGTGACTCATGTAGGGTGTGTTCATCAGGTTCGTTACAGCGAGGTATACATCTACTACCTGGTGTGCAAAAGGAAGTTGTAGTCCAATTCTCACATCAAAGAGGTTATACGACTCCGATGAAAATTCAAACTGCGCAGTGTCTTTTTGTGTTGCATAATTGCTGACAGCAAGGGTAACGTATGGATTGAAAAACCACCGCAATTTTTTTGCACGCAATGTAAGTTCGCCGGTTAATTTATTTGCAGGTATGTAAGGAACGTTCCCCCCTTTGTCAAGCTCACCTTTCATCATCGAATAACTGAGGCGTATGTCGAGCCATTTCAACGGAGCCGGATGAATATCAAGGGTTACTTCTCCCCCACTCAACGCGGCATCGTTTTGAACATATTGATATACATTCAATGTATCATATTCAATGAGTGAATCCATGTCATGAACAAGAATCGTATCATATCCCATTCGCTGAATGTAGATGTAGTCTTTGATCTTATTATAGAATGCAGATACATTGATATCAAAATGTTTTGACTCCCACAAAATCCCGATATCTCCTTCCATATTTTGTTCCACACCGAAATTCACATTTCCTTTTTCAAAACGATATGTTCCCTCATGTTTCCCCCATGCTCCGAGTTGTGCATAGTTGGGAGCTGTAAATCCTGTTGCACCGTTTAATTTAATCGTCAGGTCTTCTACAGGGTGATATGCAATCCCCAATGAATAATTGACAGGATTAAATTCAAATTCCTTTTCAATCTCAGGTCTGTTATCCGTTGTATCATTCATCTCCTCTGCCGACTCATAAGATTCCAGTTCCATTGTGCGCATATCGTAACGGATGCCGCCAAGCACATTTAACTTCTCAAAATCATAACGCAGCATAGCATAACCGGCGACATCGCTGATTGATTTTGCATCAGGGACGAGCGATTCCAGACCATAGTTTTTATTCGACTGAAACAATCCCTGAGAACCGACGACAAATCCAAATTTCTTTTCAGGATTGGAAGTCCATTTCAAATCATACGTAATCGTTGTCAGCTTTAATCCAAAAGCCAGCTCCTTGTCCTTCTTATCTTTTGTAGTAGTAATTGGCTCATATTCCTTTCTGTTGTTGTGCTGATAAGCCACATTCACATTCACTTTTGATTTTCCGGCAATGATGGTATTCTCACTTGAAATAATATTTGTGGTTACATCCTGATAAGGCGCTTCAATCTCTCTTTCACGCTGCTCTTCCGTATCCTCGCTGCCCGGAGTAGTGCTTCCTGATTCATCTTCAATAATACCTATGGATTGATGATAAGTACTCAATGATATTTTACTCACGCCCCATGCTTTACTTAATCCAAAAATTCCTTTCGCACTTTCATTGCTCCATTTGCTGTTGTGCGCAAATTCTTTTGCCTCCGTATTCTTTTTCACTTCGTCAGCTTCCTGTCCCTGTATATAACTGGTATGCGACATTACTCCACCATTCACCGAATAAAAAAATCCTTTTGCAGATGCGCCCTTTATTCCGGCTTCACCTTCCAGTCCACGGGTATTTGTATGAAATCCGAGGTTGACATTTCCGAGTACAGTGCCTGCAGCCGCCGGTTTCTGATCCACAAAAATGATCGCTCCACCCATAGCATCAGCGCCATAGGCAAGCGCTGCCGGCCCTTTCACAATTTCAATGCGTTCTATTCCATTCTCAGATACCCCGATGTCATGCCTATCGTCCCAACTCTGGTCATCAATGCGTGTTCCGAATTCCTGTACCAGAATTCTATTGAATGACAATCCACGGATCACCGGTTTGCCGATTCCATTACCCACCGATATGCGGTCCACACCGGGCTGCAATGCAAGTCCCTGCATCAATGTAGCAGCACCTGTTTTGTTGTATTCAAAAATCGAAACTGAATTAACATTGTATGGGAGGTTGTCGGGCAACGATGAACTGTTTGAAGTAATGATTACCTCTTCAAGTTCCATCATGGTTGGCTGAATGCGTACATTCAGTACGAGCGTAGAATCATTTGTACTGATGACCCGGGTAATCGTTTTATATCCAGGCTTGCTGAACTGAATGTGCACATTTCCTTTGCCGACATTGCGGAGAATATAAGTACCACCGGCTTTTGTCTCATCGAATTTATGAAATTCCGGTATGTAAACGGATACCCCGGCAACAGCTGAGTCTTTGTGATCAGTGACAATTCCACTGACAGAATTCTGCGCCGTGGCGATCAGTGAAAAAAAGCTAAACGAAAATAAGGTGACAATAAATTTCATGTGAATTGTGTTTCAGGAATTTTCAAATTTAGTCAATAGGACCAGTAGGAAATGAGCCCCTGCACAACAATTCTTAACAGCATCTGCGAAGCAAAAAAAGAAGGTTACTTATTGACAATTATTTTTTCAGATGTCATCCTCTCCCCGTTTACAATAAGGCTGACGACGTATGTTCCATTGCTTACGTAATAAGTATCCCAGTCAATTTTTTCCTGGTGAGAAAAAACAGGCGTGCTGAAAATAGTTTTTCCTGCGAGGTCAGAAATAATAACCGTTGAATTTTTAGAAGGAGCAACATTAAAATACACTGAACATTGGTCTGATACCGGGTTCGGTGCGACTTTCAACAATTGGGCTTTCAGGGAGGTCGTATTTACACCTGTATTGATATCATGCACTGCAAGCACATACTCACCCTGCTTCAACGTATCCACCACTACCCAGCCTCTTTTATCTAAATGTGTTCCGTTGAAGTTAATACTGAAACCATCAACCGGCTCCCAGTTCATCCCTGCATGGGGTCTGTAGTAAATGAGCAGACTATCTTCTTTGGCACCATTAATAAAGAGTGTATTATCCAGATATCCGGTGTTATAATTTACAGATCCATCATATCCAAAACTTCCTTTGGCAAGAAATCCCGGCTGGAAAATACCTTCCACTTTATAATAATGATAGTCATTGAGACGCACGAAATCAGTGTTGAATAAAAACGGATCAGGTGTTACATAGTTATTAATGATCCTTATCGTTGAGGTGCCTGCACCCGTATCAGTAACACTGATGGCACAATAGGTTTCAGGAAAAGTATATAAACCGGTATCTGCTACCTGAATAATATAATCAAGCGATGCATCAGTTAATTTGTCATTTCTGTCAGTACCCACCCACACCGGCGAGAATGGAAGCGTAAATGAAAACGAATTGGTAAGTGCGTTGGCAGTTACGGTGATGAGCGTATCATTTGCATCATCAGTAAAGTTCAATTCAACCGGAAGTGAAAATGAGACATTGTTTCCTTTCATTCTCTCGCGGGTGAAAACATCCACGTCAAAATTATTTCCATTTGGAGTGACAGTAAATGAATCAATGGATACAAGCGGAAAGCCCTGCAATCCGATCATGGTCGAAAAATAATCTGTCATGTCAATGCCGGAAGATGCCGCCAGCTCATCCCGCAGGTCATCACTGGAAACATCGCTGTATGCTCTGTTGCTGAGGTACGACCTCACCGCAGGAAAAAATAAACCATCACCCATAAATCTTCTGATTGAATGCACAACGTCTCCACCTTTCTGATAAACTGTATTTCCATAGGTTTTGGCATGTGGGACATTGTTGAGCGCAAAATAGCCTCCGTCCTGAAATGAAGAATACATCAATACCTTACGGTGTAACAATCTTCTGTTGGCCTCATACGAAGCGGTCCCGTAAACAAATTCCCTGAAAAAGTTTTCATTGTAAGTTGCCCAACCTTCATTCAGCCACATGTCTTCCTGAGTACGGCACGTCACGAGGTCTCCAAACCACATGTGAGAAAGCTCATGCGCCATGATGCTGGCTTCATAGGTTAATGATCCATTGATAAAACCAACTCCTACATGAATTGAAGTTGCATGTTCCATGGCTCCTCCTCCGAATGGAACCATTACATAGCCAATTTTATCCCAGGGGTATGGCCCCCATGCATTGATGGCATTCAAAATCGCAGAATCAAGATGTACAAATGTGTTGTTGGTTTTTACTGAATCGGCAGGCAATACACCAAGCTCAACAGGAATCCCCTGATAGTTTCTATACATGGTATAAAATGGTGCAATTGCAATCCCGGCAAGGTAAGTCGGAATGGTTTGGTTGATTTGCCAGTTCCATGTGATGGTGCTATCGGGATTCACCACTGACGACTGCAATGTTCCACTACAAAAGGCTTTGTATCCGGAAGCTGTTTTGATATGAAATTCATACGTACTTCTGTCGGTAAACTCATCCACGCAAGGAAACCATGTTTTGCCAAACGTATGCGGATTGGCATCAAAGCCCACACCGATATTATAAGCATATACCCCTGAAATATAAAAACCTCCAAACGTAGGATCTGTCTTGGGAATACCATGGTAATATACATCCATGCTAACAGAATCATTTTGATTCATAACAGAGGGCGGAACAATGCTTATTGTAGTATCGTCGTATGAATATAAAAGTGAAACGCCAGATGAAATGATGGAATCAACTGTCAGTTTAAATAAGCCAAGGGAGATGTTGTTGACTCCGTTAAGTTTCGAATGAATAGTAAGCGTAGTTACACCTGTAATGATGCGTGCCTGATAATTAACGGTATCCAATGAAATATTATAATGACTGACATGAATTGAATCAGTAACATTTGAGAATGACTTCAGTGAAAGGCAACAAATGAAGAAGAGTAAACGAAATTTCATATATAAATTTTAAAGTACGAAGATGGGAATTTGTACGAATATCGAATGATTGCGAATTTACGAATATAAATAGTTGATTGGTTGATTGGTCAGGAGTTTCAAACTGGCGATGACAAATGACTTAATGACGGCTGTTCCCGGCTGCTCCAATTCCTCCCCTCACCCCGACCCTTAAGGGCGCATTCGCTCAGATTTCTTTTTATAATTTTGCTTGCGGTTCAATGATAATTATCGCCTATTCCCAAATGACTTAATGACGGCTGTTCTCTCTTAAGTCACAAATCACAAGTTACAAGTCACAAGACGGGTGTCAGGAGTTGCAAAATGGTGATGTGTAATGACCAATGACGGCTGCTCCGGCTGCTTCCAATGACTCAACGACCAATGACGGCTGTTCTTCGGCTGCTCATGTCTCCCCTTCTCCCCCTCTCCCCTCATGCAATTTCCCCGCATAGTTGACATGCATCAAGTATTCATATACTTTCGCCAACCATGATCATACGGGCACTCAGATTCTTATTCGGCATTTATGCAGCATTGATTTTTATCATTACGATGCTGATTGTGGTGATTGCCTATATTTTTATTTTTTCATTCGCCCCGAAGAAAAAAGCACCGCACTGGGCACACCGTTACGTTTCTTATAACTGGGCGAGATCTCTTTTTATTTTTTTTCTTGTCAGGTGGAAAATAAAAAACCTTGATTACATCAATCCAAAAGAAAACTACGTGTTCGTTGCAAACCACCGATCCATGCTCGACATTCCGGCATATGCGCTGGCATGCAAAAATACATTCAGGTTTTTATCCAAGGCAGAGCTTACAAAAATTCCTGTGCTGGGTTTCATCATCAGGAACCTTTACATTACTGTTGACCGCAAGAACAAAAACGACAGGGTGCGCAGTATGGAAGCGATGCTGAAATCTCTGAAAGATGGCGTCTCCATTTTTATTTGCCCCGAAGGAACACGCAACACCACAAAGAACCCGTTGCTGGATTTCCGAGATGGTGCTTTTCGTATTGCAATTGAAGCACAGGTACCAATTGCTGTTCTCACCGTCAGGAATGCCGATCGTCTTTTATCTCCACTGCGACCAATTGAATTGCGACCCGGAACGGTTGAACTGATTTGGAGCAAACCCATTCCTACAAAAGGGATGACAATGAATGACATCGACAGGCTGAAAAATATGGCGCGTGAACAGATGATTGCGAATTTGTAAATCTGATAAATTTTCCGGGACACGACAGAAATAATTTTTTCCTGAATGATTGCCGAGAAAACCGCAGGACAAAAAATAAACCGGTTCTTCCTTTTAATATATCAATTGACTACTCCATCGGGATAACATATTAATGGCGGAAAATCCCCTTTGAAAAAAAACAATATATTTGTTCAATTGTCAGCACGCTGCAATCACCTCAGATAAATCATCCGTTAATTAATCAGGAATTACAACTCCTTAAGATTGTTTTAGCAAGCCAATTTACAATCTTTCAAAATCTGTTTCTTTAATATTATACCGGCATAGAACCGGCTCGTACCTTTTACCTGAAAGTTAAGCACCATAATTAACACCATGATAAAACATATTGCGCGATTAATTTTCGCTGTAGTTTTCATTTTAACAGGTCAGGGCGCTTCATCCCAGACAGACAGTTCAGCGATCAACGATTCACTCAATAATTCGCTTTTAAAAGACCTGAGTGAAAAAACTGCAGCAGCAGAAAAACTGCGCATCGCTGACTCAACAAAGAAAGCAGAACTCGAAGATCAGATTCTATCTCTTAAAACGACAGATAATCTGAAGAAAGAAGAATTGCAAAATCAACTCGAAGAATTAAAAGGAAAGGACCAGCGAAGACTTACAGAAAAAAAATTAAGAATTGATTCTCTCCGTTTAACTGCTCACGGTTATCCCGTGAAAGGTTTTTTCAAGGATACATTATTCCTGATATACAATAAGCTGGGTAGTTTGTCTGCACATGACAGGGCTGAAGCCATCACTGAGAGAATAAAAAAACTACCTGCCGGTTTTAATCCCGAAAAAGATTCGCTGCTAATCATTGAGGCTGAAAACACTTTCGACCTGATGTATGGCGAAATGATCATCATCAGTATTTCTGAAAATGATGCGCTGTGGAATAATGTCACGAAAAAGTTGCTGGCTAATAATTACAGGGAAACCATCAGCAGAGAAGTGTTGAGTTACCGTTCAGCGATCAGTTTTACAACCCTGGCCAAAGAAATCGGACTTGCATTAGTGGTACTGGCTTTAATAGTACTCTTCATTTTTTATCTGAATAAATTATTTAAATGGACGGCCGGTGCAATCATCAATCAAGAAGGAAAAAAGATAAACGGAATCAAAATTAAGAACTATACACTTTTTGATGCCAAACGGCAGGTGAATGCGCTTACGACCGTGAATAAGGTTTTGAAATGGCTGTTGATTTTATTACTCATCTATATTGCCCTGCCCGTATTATTTGGAATCTTCCCCTGGACTAAACATTTTGCTGACACACTCTTTGGATACATCCTCAACCCGGCGAAAAAAATGGCAGTGGGTTTCTGGAATTATCTCCCCAATTTATTTGCCATTATTGTAATCATTTTCGTTTTCCGCTATCTCTTGAAAGGATTGTACTTTCTGAAAAATGAAATCGAGAATGGCCACCTGCACGTTTCAGGATTCTATCCCGACTGGGCCAATCCAACTTATCAGATCGTAAAAGTGGTGATCTATGCATTCATGCTCATTCTTATTTTCCCTTACCTGCCGGGAAGTGATTCACCGGTATTCCAGGGCGTCTCTGTTTTTCTTGGTGTGCTTTTTACCTTCGGATCGTCAGGATCACTTTCCAATGTAATCGCCGGACTGGTACTCACCTACATGCGTCTTTTTAAAATCGGCGACAGGGTTAAGATTGGTGACGTAGTGGGAGACGTCATTGAAAAATCTTTGCTCGTAACAAGAATAAGAACGATTAAAAATGAAATCATCTCCATTCCCAATTCAACGGTGATGAACAGTCATACGATTAATTACAGCAGCGACTCTGTAGAGAAAGGACTCATCATGCATACAACAGTAACCATCGGGTATGACGTGCCATGGAAAACCATGTATGATGCGCTTCTGAAAGCGGCCGACAGAACTGAATTACTTTTGAAAACGCCCGTTCCTTTTGTGTTGCAAACGAGTCTTGATGATTTTTATGTATCTTATCAGATCAATGCATATACACGGGAACCCAATAAACAGGCATTAATTTATTCTGATCTGCACGCCAACATTCAGGATTGCTGCAATGAAACCGGCATTGAAATTCTATCTCCGCATTACCGCGCTGCAAGGGATGGTAACATGACTACGATTCCCCCGGGGTATCTGAAAAAAGATTATGAAGCACCGGCGTTCAATGTAAATATTAAAACAAAGGATAAACAATGAACGAAGAAATTCAAAAATTTTTATTTAATCCTATCGTCGGAAAAATCGCCACCATCTTTATTGGTATTGCCATTATATGGATCATCATAAAAGCGATTCAGAATAATTTCTTTGCCAGAATAAAAGACAACGACCACCGATACAGGGCTAAAAAATTCAGCAGCTTCATCGGATATCTTCTTACGTTGATTTTGCTCACTGTTGTTTTCAGCGATAAATTAGGCGGACTTACAGTTGCTCTCGGCGTAGCGGGTGCAGGAATTGCTTTTGCATTGCAGGAAGTAATCGCCAGCGTTGCAGGATGGATTGCAATTGTGTTCGGCGGATTTTATAAAAGCGGCGACCGTGTTCAACTTGGCGGTATAAGAGGAGATGTAATGGACATTGGCGTACTGAGAACGACCATTATGGAAACAGGTCAGTGGGTTGACGGTGATTTATACAATGGCAGAATAGTGCTTATTGCAAACAGTTTTGTTTTTAAAGAACCCGTCTTTAATTATTCCGGCGAATTCCCTTTTCTGTGGGATGAAATAAAAATCCCCATTCAGTATGGCAGTGATTATGAACAGACGAAAGAACTACTGTTAAGTATTGGTAAAGAAGTGGCGGGAGATTTAACGAGGAATTCAATGGCGAAATGGAAAGAACTTCAGACTAAGTACAGGCTGGAAGAGGCACAAACAGAACCATTAATTTCATTAATCGCCAATGACAACTGGGTTGAATTTACACTAAGGTATGTGGTTCGGTTTAATAAACGCAGGGCAACCAAAACAGAACTCTTCACAAAAATATTAAAAGCCGTTGAAGGGAGTAACGGAAAAATAAAATTTGCTTCAGCTACTTTTCACCTTGTTGAAGCTCCTGAATTTAAAGTCAATCTCAGGCAATCATAAACTATGGATTTCTTTCATTTCTTTTCTATCATCATTGTTCTTTCGGCAATATTTGCTTACGTCAATTTCCGACTACTGAAATTGCCGGGCTCGATCGGACTCATGCTGATGTCATTGATTTTTTCAATGTTGATATTGGTTATCGGTAAATATTCTCCATCACTTGAAGATTCAATTGCAAAAGAACTCTCAGGAATAAACTTTAGCGAACTTTTACTGGAAGGAATGCTGAGTTTTATGTTGTTTGCCGGAGCCATCCATGTAAAATATTCAGACCTGAAGTCGGAACGGCTGAGCATCATTTTATTTTCAACCATCAGTGTATTGATCAGCACTTTTGTTATCGGAACGATTACTTTTTACCTGCTCAATTATTTCGGCATTGAAGTTCAGTTTATACATTCATTGTTATTCGGCGCATTAATTTCACCTACTGATCCGATAGCCGTACTCAGCATTCTTAAAAGCACCGGCGTCTCAAAATCTCTGGAGACAAAAATTGCAGGGGAGTCACTGTTTAATGATGGCGTTGCTGTTGTGGTTTTTATAACTATTCTTCAATTGGCAGAACCGGGCAACAACATTGAATTTTCCAATGTTTTGTTTCTATTCGGCCAGGAAGCCGTTGGCGGAATTATTTTAGGAATTGCAATTGGCTGGGTTGGTTTTAAACTCATTAAAAGCATTGACAATTATAAGGTTGAAGTATTCATCACGCTTGCCATCGTAATGGGCGGCTATACGCTAGCACATAATATACACGTATCCGGACCGTTGGCAATGGTAGCAGCAGGAATCATTACAGGAAATCATGGGAAAAGTTTTGGAATGAGTAGCATCACTGCCGAATACATAGATAAATTCTGGGAACTGATTGATGAAATATTAAACGCATTATTATTTGTACTGATCGGACTTGAACTACTCCTCATCAAAAGCAATTCAACCATAATACTTGTTTCGATCCTTCTTATTTTTATTACGCTATTTACGCGATATATTTCTGTATTTATTCCTTCACTGGCCATTCGACTGAGAGAAAAAATAACTCAGAAAACCCTGATTATTCTTACCTGGGGCGGACTCAGGGGAGGAATTTCTATTGCGCTGGCACTTTCCATTCAGCCGGCTATGAATAAAGATCTGTGGGTAACAATTACTTATGTTATTGTTTGCTTCTCAATTTTAGTTCAGGGATTAACGATAGGCAAACTGGCGAATAAGTTGAATGCATAAGCCTGCATAAGTTTTTATCCCTTCATTTTTTTCGGGATATTCATGTAAGTTTGTAAAAAAAATGGAACACACGTATAAAAATTGCCAGAGTTGCGGCATGCCTCTGAAAAAATCGCCCAATGGTGGCGGTACAAATGCGGACAATACTATCAGTAAAATGTATTGCACCTATTGTTATGAAAGCGGAAAATTCAATCAACCCGACTGGACCGTAAAACAAATGCAGGATTTTTCTAAAGAGAAAATTAAAGAGATGGGAATACCGGGATTTATGGCCGGCTTTTTCACAAAAGGTATTCCCAAGTTGGAACGATGGAGAAATAAGTAAACGGAATCAGGTTTATTGTAAGGAAGTTTTTTTGCTGAAGCAAAGCCATTCTTCTATTGAATAAATTTTCCGGGAAACAATCAGCAATAATATTTTGTACAGTCAGTGCTTTCCTCATCAATCGAATTATACCTGACAAATCTGAAACTTAATACATTTTCGATTGTTCTCAATAGAAACCCTGCAACATGAAAAAATCTATTTTTGTAGCTGCGCTTCTATCTGCTTTTATAATCACTGTACAATCCTGTAAAAAAGACAAAACCGATCCTGATTCAGATAACAGGCTATTCGGGGAACTGTCGTCCGGAGCTTATTCAAACTATGAGGGTGGCGCACTTTTATCTGCTGCATCACCCAGTCCGCACGGCTCGTTTAAACTAAGGTTCAATTCCACAGCAACTGCAGCGCTTGATACTACCGGTGAATTACCATCCGGAAGCAGTTTTCCAACAGGCTCCGTTATAGTTAAGGATGTTTATGACGGCACCAATATAAAATTGCATGCGATTATGAAAAAAGATCCGGCGGCTACCAATTCCGGCAGTGGCTGGCTTTGGGGTGAGTACAATACTGATGGCTCTGTGATTTTCAGTACAGGAAAAAAAGGTGACGGTTGCATCAGTTGCCACAGCGGAACTCCAAACAGGGACCTTACCCGGACTTTTGATCTGCACTGAGATTTAAGCAATATTCAAAATAAAAATTTTTCCGGTGTCACAATTGTTATTCAAGATGACAGGATTCTTTTATCATGAGTTGATAAATTTCATCTTTTCTATAGGGCAGCATTAAACCTATAGTGCCTGATCAGGTCTATCGCAGACATTTTTTACCCGGCATATCATTATTTATAATTACTGTCCGACTAAATTTAATGAGATTCCTCGCTGCGCTCTGAATGACAGGACTTTTGGAGAGTAAATATCAAGGAGGGGGCTGGGCT
>JBBRAY010000033.1:0-43858 GCA_038206355.1 Bacteroidia bacterium | reverse complement strand
GTGCCAATGGGTTTTCAAAATCAGAAATAGTATCACCGATATCGAAACTATCAAGCCCGACAATCGCACAAATGTCACCTGCATCAACAAAAGCTTTTTTAGATCTGCCCAGTCCTTCAAAGCTATGCAGCTCTTTTATTCTTGATTTCAAAATGCTTCCATCACGCTTCACCAAAGAAACTGGCATACTTTCACGCATCGTACCTCTGAATACACGTCCGATCGCTATACGACCCACGAAACTACTGTAGTCAAGTGACGTGATCAGCATTTGTGGAATACCGGTATAAGCATGAGGTGGGGGAATAAACTGAACGATGGCATCGAGCAAAGCAGAAATATCATCGGTAGGTTGTTTCCAGTCAGTGCTCATCCAGCCATGCTTTGAAGAACCGTAAAGCGTTGGAAACTCCAATTGCTCTTCAGTTGCATTCAGGTTGAAGAAGAGTTCAAATATTTGCTCATGCACTTCGTCAGGACGGCAGTTTTCTTTGTCAACTTTATTGATTACAACAATCGGTTTCAATCCCAACGCCAGCGCCTTCTGGAGCACAAATCTTGTCTGCGGCATTACGCCTTCGAATGCATCTACAAGCAACAACACGCCATCAGCCATGGTAAGTACGCGCTCCACTTCACCTCCGAAATCGGCGTGACCGGGAGTATCAATGATGTTGATCTTAGTATCTTTATAACGGATGCTGACATTTTTCGCAACGATGGTAATACCGCGTTCGCGTTCGAGGTCGTTGTTGTCGAGGATGAGGTCACCTGTTTCCTGATTATCACGGAAAAGGTTGGCCTGATGAAGCATTTTATCAACCAGGGTGGTTTTACCGTGGTCAACGTGGGCGATAATAGCAATATTGCGGATAGACATTTTGATTGGAGATCGTTATCAGTTTTAGTAAAGTGGAAAAACAGCTCTAAAACTGATTTTTCTTCAAAATTTGTTTTAAGAGGCGCGAAAGTAGGAAAAAAAGGCAAGGTACAGCTACCTTAGACAGAATAAGTTATCCAACCGATTTGAAAATGAGTTGATTTGAGGATGGGTTGATTTGAGAATGCGAGGATGTGCAAATTTGAAAATGAGGATGTGAATCCAAAAATTACTCCTTGATTAATTTCTGAACTGCAACGCCATTTTCGGTTTGGAGGGAGACGAAATAGATACCGGGAGTGAAAAGTTCACAGTTTACGGTTGACTGTTCACGGTAAGGAGTCGAGTAGATTTTTTCGCCGAGGATGTTGTGGATTTCCAATTTTTTCCATCTTTTCGATTCGCCAGAGATTTCAAAAAAATCATTTGCCGGATTAGGATAAATCGAAAATGAATTCTGAATATTATGAACCATTCTGGTACTTATGCAAAGTGTTCTATCTATTACACTATTCAACTGGATTACAGTTTGACTCGTTGATGTAACATTAATTACAGTATCCTCTGCCGGCACCAGATTATATTGAGGTAAATAAATATTACTGGCTACCGGGAATTGTGAATCATTGCATCCCGAAACACCCATAGAATCGGTTTTAATAAGGTAAATCCATGAAGAATCATTGGTAGTAAAGCTACCTGTCCCACTGCCAATAATAAATCCGCTATCTGATGATTGATTAACCCAACTAAAAATATCCTCAGAACCGGTACCACCATATCTGTTTGACCACTGTAGATTGCCAACACTATCTATTTTCATTAATATCATATCGGATAAAAGGGTTCCGTGCGGCGTCGTAGCCCCTGATATTACAAAACCTCCATCCAATGTTTGTTTAAAACCACTCGGATATTCATCGTCCGAACTGCCGTAAGTATATGACCACAGTGGTATTCCGGATGAATCTAAATTCAGAACGCAAATCTCATTTTGAGCAGCCGGATAAATTACTGCGGTGCAGACAAGTGCATACCCGCCGGTATTGGTCTGAACAACCTTTATAAATGGGCCCGAGATTGGATTTGCAAAATTCTGATATTCTTTTTTCCAAACCGTCCCATTTGGAGCAATCCTTATCAAAAATGGTGTGAATCCATTTGATGTTCCGGCAATTGCAAACCCATGATCAAAAGTTTCAATTAGAGAAATGCCTTCATCATCATTTACGCCAAATTTTTTTGACCAAACAACATTTCCAATTTTATCAATCTTCACTAGCAAAGCACCTCCAACTCCAAATCCGTTTCTGACACTTCCTACCAATAGGAAGCCACTATCAAGCGTTGACCTCATATCATTAAAGCCTTCAGAACTCATGTTCCAATCGTAAGACTTGACCCACAGCAGCGTTCCAATTGAATCTGTTTTAAGAACACAAGCTGCAGGGTTTCCGGGAAAATAACTATACGTGTTTCCTCCATAAGCAAATCCGCCGTCTAAACTTTGAGCTACACAATTTCCACCCAACCCCCTTTCACCTTCGGCGAATACATTTGACCAAATGACGCTGCCATCACCTCCAAGCCTCATTAAATAAGCAACATAACTTGTACCCGTATCAGGATAAGTGGTGCCGGTAACAATGAAGCCTCCATCATTTGTCGTTTCGAAGATGTTACTATGTGGTGATTTAAAAATACCATATATCTTCTGCCAGGTCGGTTGTGCATTGGTTCCTGCAATAAAAAAACATAATATTAACCACGAAGCAATTTTTTTCATTTTGTAAATATAAAATATAGTAAGGTAACTTTGCATCCGGGTGTCAAACATTAAATATGAATCCAAACATATCGCCATCATCGGCGGAGGCGCAGCCGGTTTTTTTGCGGCGGTGAATTGTGCAGAGATGTATCCGCAACACAGTATTACTATTTTTGAAAAGAGTAATAAGTTGCTTTCAAAAGTGCGCGTGAGCGGTGGCGGGAGATGTAATGTGACTCATGCCTGTTTTGATGTTCATTTGCTGGCAAAAAATTATCCCCGCGGAGAGAAGCAATTGAAAAGTGTTTTCAGCAGATTTATGACAACCGATACAATCAACTGGTTTGCAGAAAGAGGCGTTCAACTGAAGACTGAAACTGACGGAAGGATGTTCCCCACAACAGATTCTTCTCAAACGATTATTGATTGTCTGATGTGTGAAGCGGATAAGCACCGCGTAAAAATTGAAATGAATGCTGGCGTACTTTGTCTCGAAAAAAAAGAAACCGGAAAAATTGAACTGACTTTCCGGAATGACAAAAAAGAAATGTTTGATGCTGTCCTGATAGCTTCAGGAGGAAACGCAAATCCATCGGGCTTTGAGTGGCTAACGGAATCAGGTCATGTAATTGTATCACCGGTTCCTTCGTTGTTTACTTTCAACATGCCAAAAAATCCAATCACAAAACTGATGGGAGTTGCTGTTGAAAAGGCAAGGATTAAAATCTTACAGACAAATTTTATAAATGAAGGTCCGCTGCTGATCACACACTGGGGTATGAGTGGTCCGGCCATACTCAAACTGAGCGCACAGGCAGCGCGGGCATTGGCGGAGATGAAATACAATTTCCGGATTCAAATCAACTGGCTGACAGAAATGAAGGAGGACGCTTTGCGATCTGAATTACTGCAATTAAAAAAAGATAATTCGGTGAAACTCATATTCAATTCAAATGAATTCAATTTGCCGAAACGATTGTGGTATTTTCTTCTGAACAAATCAAGCATCACTGAAAATTTGCAGTGGGCTCAACTGACGAAAGAACAATTGAATAAACTATTAAACGCATTGCTTTACGATGAATATCGTGTCTCGGGTAAAACAACATTCAAAGAAGAATTCGTAACCTGCGGTGGTGTTTCATTGAATGATGTTGATTTCAAATCCATGGAAAGTAAAAAGATGAAAGGACTTTACTTTGCAGGAGAGGTACTGGATATAGATGCGGTAACCGGGGGATTTAACTTCCAGGCAGCGTGGAGTACGGGATATGTAGCAGCCGATGCTATGGGTCGGAATGAGTAACAGTCATTGAGTCGTTGAGTCATAGGGACGCGATATGAAAGACTGAAAGGGAGAAGGGGGGACTGGGGGACAGGGAGAATGGAACAGCCGAAGTGCAGCTGTCATTGGGTCATTAGTTATTGGAAGCAACTGTGATTGATGTAATTTGAAAATTCGTTATTCGTATATTCGCGTTTATTCGCTATTCGCACAATAAGTAATTCGATGGGGTTAAAAATTCTCGAACCAAAGACTGAAAGTGAATTCGAAAAGTATTTCAATCTTCGTTTTGAGATTCTGCGAAAGCCATGGAACCAGCCCAAATCATCAACTAAAGATGAATGGGAAGAACAGAGTATTCATGTGTTGATGCTGGATGAAAATGGCGAAGCAATTGCCTGCGGACGGCTACAGATTAATTCAAAAGATGAAGGGCAAATCAGGTCAATGGCGGTGAGAGATGATATGCAGGGAAAAGGATTCGGAAAAAAAATAATTGAATACATAGAATCAAAAGCGCAGGAGTTAAAACTGAAATACATTACACTTGATGCGCGGATTAATGCAGTGAAGTTTTATGAAAATTGCGGCTATAAAGTAATTGGAGAATCTTATTTATTGTTTGGGTTGATTCAGCATTATAAGATGGAGAAAGCAGTTGTCAATAGGCAATAGGCAATTTAAAATTTTCACGGATACTTACTTCGTATATTCGTAAAGATTCGCAATTCCTATTCCGTATATTCGTAGAGATCCGTCATTCGTACTCCGTATATTCGCAAACTTACGTAATCTATACCATATTCATTATTGGTATATTCATATTCCCCATTCGTAATCCGGTGAGATAATTATGAGAATTGATATACTAACTGTAGTTCCGGGATTACTTGAAGGCCCCTTCTCCCACTCTATCTTAAAGCGTGCGAAAGAAAAAGGGCTGGTGGAAATCCATATTCACAACATCAGGGATTACACAACTACAAAACATAAAAGTGTTGATGACTATGCTTTCGGCGGAGGCGCCGGAATGGTGATGATGATTGAACCTATAGTCCGTTGCTTAGAGCATTTACAATCGGAGCGCAAGTATGATGAAGTTATTTTTATGACGCCCGACGGACCTTTGTTTGACCAGCCGATGGCAAACAGTTATTCACTGAAAAAAAATCTGATTGTCCTTTGCGGACATTATAAAGGCATTGATGAACGCATCCGAAAACATTTCATCACAAAAGAAATATCTGTTGGCAATTATGTGCTCAGTGGTGGCGAGCTGGCAGCAGCAGTTTTTGTAGATGCCGTTGTACGACTTCTTCCGGGAGTATTAAATGATGAGACTTCAGCGCTCTCCGATTCCTTTCAGGATAACTTACTTGCCCCTCCGGTTTATACACGTCCGGCCGAATTCAGGGAAATGAAAGTTCCTGATGTACTGCTAAGCGGAAATACTCCGGAAGTGGAGAAGTGGAGGCATGAGCAGGCAGTGGAAAGGACCAGGGAAAGAAGACCGGATTTGCTGGGGGAATAGTTGACTAGTTGATTGTTTAAGTAGTTAATTCAATTGTTGATTTTGATCATTTCAGGCTATTTTCTAATCAACTTTTAAACAAATTAACTTTTTTGCTTCAAAATACGGCATATGATATAATTTAACCCTTGGCTTGCAGGGTTTATGATTTTTTAAATTTCCATTAGAATATTTGAAAAATAAGTATAGTTTTGCAGCCCCAATATCAAAAAATCAGGAGGAAAACCCATGGATCTCATCAAATTTGTAGAAGAAACCTTAGTTGAAAAGAAGACAATTCCGACTTTCAAAGCAGGCGATACGGTAACTGTTTATTATAAGATTATTGAAGGTACCAAGGAGCGTATTCAGCAATATCAGGGTGTTGTATTGCAGCGCCGGGGTATTGGAGCTTCTCACACTTTCACTGTTCGGAAGATTTCCAATGGTGTTGGTGTAGAGCGTATTTTCCCATTGATGTCGCCAAAGATTGACAAGATTGTTGTTGACAAAATTGGTGTGGTTCGCAGAGCACGTATTTTTTATCTGCGTGGTATCAGCGGAAAGAAAGCACGCATCGAAGAAAAGAAAGCATAAATTTATTTCGAGATCTTAAAAAAGCTCTTTGTTTCCGGACAAGGAGCTTTTTCTTTGAATGGGAAATGGTAAGAGAGATGTGAGATGTGAAACTTTCTATTTACTTTTTTTTCTCATGTCTAATATCTCACGTCTAATTTCTATCTCCTAATAGTCTCCGATCGAAAGCAAAACCAGCGTACATGCTTCCGTCACATCAATTCCTTTTGCCTTAGCCATTTCTTCCAATTCATAATTTTCGGCACCGGGATTAAAAATGATGCGTTTTGGTTTTAATGAAAAAATATAATCATAGAGCGGCGGCTGCCTTTTCTCACCTACATACATAGTAACGGTATCAACATTTTGCTCGGCAGGATGATTTGCATGAATTTCAATTCCGTCAATAGCACCTGCTCTCAGTCCGACTGCTACCACCTCATGTCCGTAAGCTTTTAACTTCCGGACAGCTTTGTTTGAATAGCGATTCGGATTTTCAGAAGCACCTATGACAACCGTTTTTTTCATATTATTTCCTCTACATAATCAAGTTCCTTATGATAAGATTCCTCGCTGGTAAGTGTGGCATAAAATGACAAGGCAAGCACTGCAATTCCTACAATGGTTGCAGCACCTATAACACCCGGTGATCCTGATTTGAAATAATTAAATGAAGTTGTTATCAAAACGGTAGTCCCTCTCACAAAATTCGGAACTGTCGTAGTGACTGTTGCACGAAGATTTGTTCCAAACTGCTCAGAAGCAGCAGTAACAAATACACTCCAAAAACCATTCGGAACTCCAATTACAAACATGATGATGTAAAAAGTATTTTCGGTGATGCCTTTGGAAAGGAAACACCAGGCAAGTGAAATTGTTAATCCGGTTAGGGCAATCAGCAGTGCTTTTTTTCGGGACTTCATCCACTGACTTAAGAGTCCGAGTGAAAAGGCTCCCAGAGACGCTCCGATATAATGATACATCACTGCTTTGCCGGCGATTACCGTTCCCTGAACATTCAGTGCATCGGCAGAAGCGAATTCAGGTGCAAAGGTTACGATGATACCGATGACATACCATACCGGCATTCCTATGAGAATACATCTTATATATTTCTTCAAACGTCTTTTGTCGGTAAAGAGACTGAGGAAACTGCCCTTTACGATAACCTTTTCTTTCATCTTGGAAAACATTCCCGATTCATAAACAGAAATACGAAGAAAGAGAAGCAACAGTCCGAGCACACCACCAACATAATAAGCCACCCGCCAGTCAAATTTATCAGCCACTAAAAATCCTACCACTGCTCCTACTATACCTACTCCTGAAACTATCGTTGTTCCATAGCCCCTGGTCTCTTTGCTCATCACTTCACTCACGAGTGTGATTCCGATTCCAAGTTCACCTGCCAGTCCGAGTCCGGCAAAAAAGCGAAGCACATAATATTGCTCAACGTTGGTGATCATTCCATTGGCAATGTTTGCAATGGAATATAAAAGTATGGTGCCGAACAATACCGAAAGCCGTCCTTTCTTATCGCCGAGCATGCCCCAGATGATGCCACCGATAAGCATTCCCATCATTTGCGTATTGAGTAATCGCAATCCTATTGTGGTAACATCATCTCCTGTATATCCGAGTGCATTCAGGCTGGGGACACGCACGATACTAAAAAGAATCAGGTCATAGATATCAACGAAATATCCCAGGGCAGCAACGATGACGATGATGTTAAACGGATTGGTATGGGTTTTATGCGTCATAAATTCCGGTTAGAAAAATTCAAACGTAGAAATAAAAAATGAACTGTACTTATGAAAAAGCACAGTTCATTTTAAGTAATTCATCGATTATTATTTCATGCGCTTCACTTCCACAACCCAGTCCCACGGGTATGGCGCCTGCATCCATGATGGTGGTGAATCAAATTCCGTTTCCCATCCGTATTCCAGCCTGTCGAGGAGTTGCATCGAATAACTTCCGGTATTAAACATTGCATATAGCTCAGTAAAAAGGTAATGCTTGGTCGGAACATTATCAATACTGACGACTCCTTCCTGAACCTGTTTTTCAGTACGTGATAAAAAATGGTTGAACTCGTCGCCGGGAATTTCAGATAGCGCAGTTCCTTCCTTTCCATACCAGTTGATCAGGCTCATGGCAGAAAGTGAAACCGATTCCATTGAAGGAAGCACGAACAATGCGACACCATTTTTATTCAACGCACTCAACACATTGTTGATGATGCGGAGGTTTCTGTTTACGTCGTCGCTCATAGCCACATTACAGCAGAATGCAAAATCAACGGTTGGGACGTCAATTTTTTTTGCGGCAAGATCAGCTTCTTTAAAACTTACATTATTATAAGGGGATGACTTTGCAATAGCAATACATTTTTTCGAGACGTCAATGCCGATGATTTCTTTAAACAGTGGCGCAAGTAATGGAAGTGCTTTTCCGACACCGCAACCAAAATCAATTGCCGTATTTTTCTTATTGGCATATTTCAGAATATACTTCTTAAGTTTTCTTTTTTTGTCATTCTTAAAAACGTTAAAAATTTCTCTGTCGTAATTATCGGCGATGTTGTTCCAATGTAATGCGTCGTTCATAGTTAATTTGGGTTAGAAGTTAGTAAATGGGAATTGTTATTGAAATCGGGTAAGGTGATTTAAGTTTTAAGAATCTTACTGGTTTTTACAATTTACAAATATTCTTAATTCGATGAAAACAGATAATGGTGCTGTCATCCGGAACTACTGAAAAAATAAACGAATCCGCATCGAGGTCTTGATTACAAACATAATTGCGATAATGCGTATTAATTAAGAACTAAATTCGCAGTTACCAACAATATCAACTAATAACCTGAAGAATACCATAGAATTCTTTTTAGTGTAGTTTTTAAAAATCGAATTCAATTATTTACTCTTGAAAACTGATTGACGTAATAAATTTTTTTCCGCTTCAAAAAGTTTAGATTTGCATTCGATATGAATTTTATCAGAAAAATTATAATCTCAGCCTGCATTGCATTTTCAATTCAGATGAATATTTCAAATGCATGTGATGCCGTTACGGGACTTCATGCAAATTCCTTAACGCATTCTTCGGCAACTTTGAACTGGGATACAACAGTCAGCGATAGTTTTCTGGTTCGTTACTTTATTATCGGAAGCAGTGAGTTACATTTTAAACTAGTCAACCAGGGTACTGCAACCAGTTTGAATATTGATTCACTTTACCCAAATACAACATATGGATGGCTCATTCATACTTATTGTAACGGAGGGCAACCGGGTCCTTATCAGTTATCACCTTCAACATTTACGACGTTAAGCGGTAGTGTGTCGTGTTACAAACCCAACCTGCTTTTTGCGAGAAACATTACGAACCATACGGCGAATGTTGGCTGGAATCAACTTGTTGATGCGGATACTTTTCTGGTTCGTTATCATGTAGCGGGGACATCGGCTTACCAATGGAAATACGTGTCCGGGATGTACCATTCAGCAACCATTTCCGGTTTATCGTCTTCGTCAATTTATGAATGGAATGTAAGAAGTGTTTGTAATGGAAATGTATTCACTGCTTCTGCTACGCATACATTTGTTACCAACTGCGATACGCTTCCTGTACCTGATCACATCGTAATCTGTATCATGGAAAACAAAGGTTACCCACAGATCATTGACAGCTTTGCCATTGCGCCTTATATTAATTCACTTGCAAACGACCCCATGGGCGCGCTGTTCACGCAATCATATGGCCTGGACCGACCGAGTCAACCAAATTATCTGGACTTATTTTCCGGATCCAATCAGGGTATTACAAGCAATAGTTTACCTCCTTCACATTTTACAACGCCTAATCTTGCACGCGAATTATTAGACATTGGAAAAACTTTTGTCACCTATTCAGAAAACTTACCTTATACAGGAAGTGATACAGTCCGTAACGGTGATTATGAACGAAAGCACAATCCTGTTGCCAACTGGATGGGAACGGGCATAAACCAGGTACCGGACACATGCAACCAACCATTCACAAACTTTCCGACAGATTATAATTTACTGCCTACGGTGAGTTATGTAGTACCTGACCAGGCGAATGACATGCACAATGGAACGATTAACGTTGGAGATACGTGGGTGGCAAACAACATGGATGCATATGTGCAATGGGCCAAAACAAATAATAGTTTATTCATTCTGACTTTTGACGAAGACAATCGTGCGTACAACAATCATATCGTCACCATTTTTATCGGTCCGATGGTACGTGGCGGACAATATTCAAAGTACATGAATCACTTCTCGCTGCTCCGGACGATAGAAGATATATACAATACCGGTCATGCGGGTCATTCGGGAGAAATAGAGTCTGTAAAAGAATGCTGGAATTCTTTTATCACGGGAACCGGAAGTATAGATCCTGTTGATCTTGACTGGGCTGTTTACGGATTTGCAGGAACGGGTGAATTGAATGTTGATTATTCACTTGTTTCCAGTGCAACCATAAAAATAAGAGTTTATAACGAAGAAGGTAAAAAATTATATGATGAACCGGGCAGCCGGCAAAATTCAGGGATGCATCGCGTGATCATCAATCCCTCGAATCATCACCTTGCAGGTGGGCTTTACATTGTACAATTAATGGTGGACGAAAAAGTATTCAGTAAGAAAACGATAATGGTTTATTAAAAGGAATAATCATTTCTTTTTTTTCTTTGAAACAGAAGCCGCTTTTATTTTTTTCTCTTCATAAGATTTTTTCAAATATTTTTTCCAATCTGTTTTAGTGAAGCAATTAATATTGTCAGCCTTAATCCATTTGTAACGTGCAAGATATGGTGCGGGAATTATTCCGGCTCTTCCGGTAAGTTCACCAAACTCCTCATCTGATACTTTAAAAGAAACGCCAAAGTCGCCTTCCAGATCTGTTATACAGAATATTTTTTCGTTAATAATAAAACACAAATTGCTTCCCCACTTTATATCTTCTTTCACGTCCGGAAAGGAAAGACAAATATCACGGATAAATTCAGCACTCATGATGCAAGGTAATGCCGGGAATAAAATTATCCAAAAAGCATCAGGGCTGAAAAAAAGAGGGATTATTCCATTATCCCTTTAATGGCGAGGTTTCACTCGCCATCGCGAGCCTAAGCCCAGCGACTTCCATAGTCACAATCAAATCAGGCACTTTGTGCCTTTTGTTTTTTCAGTCCGTAAGCTTGAGCAAGCTCAGCTTAAAGCCATCAAAAAAAAAGAGGGATTATTCCATGATCCCTCTGACTCCCATAGTCACGATCAAATGAAGCCTAACGGCTTTTCTTTTTTCCGTCCGCAAGCCCAAGCGAGCTTGGCTTGCATCCATCAAAAAGAAAACCCCGCTTTGCGGGGCCTCATTTGATCTATCTGCGGAGAAAGAGGGATTCGAACCCCCGGAACCTTACGGTTCAACAGTTTTCAAGACTGCCGCAATAGACCGCTCTGCCATTTCTCCGCTGCAAAAATAGAATTACATTCGTAACTACGAAACAAGAATTAATTTAAAAGAAAAGATTTCAATCCTGACCGTTACAAACCCTTCAATGCCTTCTTAGCCAGGTCATAAGTAGGAAAAATGCTCAGGGCTTCGAGGTAATCGGCCTTTGCTTTTTGTTTGTCGCCAACCTTTTCGTAGCAGATGCCGCGGTTATAATAGGCTTCTACATAATAATTTTCGTAATTGAGTGCATTGGTAAATAGCGGAATGGCTTTCTGATAGTCCTTCTCGAACTTCATCGCAATATAGCCAAGGTTAAACCAGGCAAAACCATACCTGGGATTGAGCTTTAACAGCTGGTTGTAATCAGTTACGGCCTTTTCAGCGGCGCCGGTATTCTGGTAATACAGCCCCCTGTTGTACAATGCTTCAACTGAATGCGGTTGTAATTTCAGCGCGCTATTGTAATACTGCAAAGCAATAGGATCATTATGAGTGGAATAAAGATTTCCAAGCTGAATGATGGCATCATAATAATTCGGCTCCTGCTCCACGCAGGTTTGAAAATTTGAAATGGCACGCAGCGTATCCTTCGTTTCCTTGTATACAAATCCTTTAATGAAATAGGCTTTTCCCCTGTGTTTGTCAATCCGCAACGCCTCATTGGCATTGCTGACTGACTCCTCATATTTTTTCATATAAAGATAGAGCTCTGCCAGTTTCAGAAAAGCTTCAATGTTGGAAGCATCAAGTGATGCTGCTTTTTTAAATGCTCCTTCAGCATCAGGAATACGAAAACCTGTATAGCAAATATCAGCGAGCAGCATATGGTATTCTGATTTCAGTGAATCAATACTTATTGCTTTTCTGATATCTGCCTCTGCCAACGCAGTTTTTTTCATGGTAAGGTTCAACTTCGATCGCTGGAAATAAAGGGCGGAATTATTTGGATCGTTTTCTATTTTTTCTGAAAGTAAATCAGCCGGTGTTTCCGTTTTTTCCCGTGGAGTATTCTCCTGATTCTTTTTTTCACCACAGGAAAATAAAAAAAGCAAAAAACCAAATGGAACAATTATTTTATAAAGTACGGGGATCCTGAATCCTGATGTTCTTGCCATTTTTCCGGAGAAATTAAATTAAAGTTGACACACCTGTATCTGACTATAAAGATAGTTGCAAATATGTAAAAAATCGGGGCGCAAATCCCGGTGATTACCGGCAGCAAGTTATTCGAAAATAATTTGCGTGATCTGCGCCCCGAAGAGGCAAAGAAGTAATTTTAAAGAATGCCCTCTTCTCCATTGCTGTGAGCAGGCATTTACTTATCTGATGTATTGCGACTTCCGAATTAATACTTCCGGATGATTCCAAAACCTATTTTGATGGCTTCCGGAAACAAAGTTTCGAAACAACATTTTATTCTACAACGGTACCGTTTGCTTTTGCAAGCTCAGCACGGATTTTCATTTCCAGTTCTTCCGCAAGCTCAGGATTATCCAAAAGCAATTGCTTAACAGAATCGCGGCCCTGACCAAGTTTGGTTTCATTGTAACTGAACCATGAACCGGATTTCTTGATGACGTTTTTATCCACACCAATATCAACGATCTCCCCTACCTTGCTGATGCCTTCTCCATACATGATGTCAAATTCGGCAAGACGGAAAGGAGGCGCCACTTTATTCTTCACCACCTTTACCTTTGTACGGTTACCGGTTACTGCATCGGCGTCCTTAATCTGACCGATTCTTCTGATGTCGAGACGAACAGAAGCATAATACTTCAAAGCATTACCACCTGTAGTTGTTTCAGGGTTTCCGAACATGACCCCGATTTTTTCACGCATCTGGTTGATGAATATGCAGCAACAACCGGTGCGGCTGATGTTTGCCGTCAGTTTACGTAATGCCTGACTCATCAAACGCGCATGCAATCCCATCTTACTGTCGCCCATCTCCCCTTCGATTTCGCTTTTCGGTGTAAGAGCAGCCACGGAATCAATTACGATGATATCAATGGCTCCTGAACGGATCAGGTTATCGGCAATTTCAAGCGCCTGTTCGCCATTGTCGGGCTGAGAGATCAATAGGTTTTCAATGTCAACGCCCAGCTTCTGTGCATAGGTTCTGTCGAAAGCATGTTCAGCATCAATAAAGGCAGCGATGCCACCATTCCGCTGCGAACTTGCAATGGCATGAATGGCAAGGGTTGTTTTACCGCTTGACTCAGGTCCGTAAATTTCAATTACCCTTCCTTTCGGAAATCCACCTATACCGAGGGCATTGTCAAGAGAAATGCTACCGGTGGAAATGGCTTCCATGGGTTCAATCGCTTCGTCACCCAGTTTCATGATGGTACCTTTGCCATACGTTTTTTCGAGCTTGTCAATTGTAAGCTGAAGCGCTTTCAGTTTTTCTTTGTTCGCTTCTTTCTCCTTTGTGTTTTCTTTTTCTTTTACTTCTGCAGTTGCCATAGTTATATTTATTTTGATTGTATTACAGTCAATGAGGTCTGAACAAATAAAGCAATAAAAACCGTCTCCGGTACTGATGTTGGAAAATATTTTTTTCATACACCACATACCCCCTGTCCTACCATCAACACAATTCAACAATTTTCATGACTGTAAAACAGGCGATCAATTTCAGGGCAAAGGAATGTCAATTAATGGAAATATGCATCCGGTAAAAGATGGATGTTAAATTATCCCTGAAATAATGGAAGTCTGAATAATATTCCGGAGATGAAGCCATGAACAACAAAAAATGAAAAATGCTACATACGCGCCGATTAAAAACACCAGATAAATCCTGAAAATCAGATTATAACTGACTTTATGAAATATCCTTCTAATCGCGAGGTTTCCTTAAAAAAAATCCCGTTTAACAATTCGCTAAACGGGATTCTTGGTAATAAATATTCTTTACATCGGCTTCCGGGTGCCCATGCTTGTAACCTTAAATTCTGTTCTCCGGTTTTGCTGGTGTTCCTCTTCCGAACACTTCACGTCATTCTTACAACGATTGATGAGTTTCGTTTCGCCATAACCTTTTGCGGTGATGCGTTCCTTGGCAACACCCTGTGCGATGATGTAGTTCACCGCGCTCTCAGCACGTTTCTGTGAAAGTGTCATGTTGTATTTATCGGCAGCACGGGAATCCGTGTGCGACGCCAATTCAATGCTGATTCCGGGATTGTCTTTCATAATGGTTACCAACCTGTTCAAGCCTGCAGCAGCATCAGGACGGATCTCCCATTTATCGAGGTCATAATAAATATTCTCCAGCACAATCGGCTTGTTGATGATGATCTGCTCCATCTCTAATTTCAACGTCACTTCCATGTCTTCTGAAATCGTTTTACCGATCGTAGTCACTGTTTCTGTATTCGTGAAAAAGTCATCTTTAGATCCTACCACAACGAAATCAGAATTCTGATCCAGTTTAAAATTAAACTTTCCATCGGTACCTGTGGTAAAAGTCTCGCGCTTGTTTGTAGTTTTATTCAGCAACTCCACCACTACTCCTTCGAGTGGCTCTTGCGTGGTTTTCAAAACTGCAATTCCAATCAGGTTAAAGCGCAGGTCATTAATTTTAAACGAATAAATATTATCCTGCATCGTGTTCGAACGGTTAGATGAAATCATTCCTCCATTCGCGCTGTCATTCATGAGTATACCGAAATCATCCTGACTTGAATTAAGCGGATAACCCATGTTTACAGGATCGCTCCATCCCGAGCCGTCGTTGCTGGCATAAAATATATCCAATCCACCCATATTGGTATGTCCCTGCGATGAGAAATACAAAATGGAATCTTTATAAATGGCAGGGAACATTTCATTGTAAGGCGTATTGATCTGTGTTCCCATGTTCACTGGTTTCCCCCACACTCCTTTATCCTTTTTCACCATCCAGATGTCAGTACCACCAATACCACCCGGCATGTCACTTACAAAATACATGGTGTTTCCGTCTTTGGTAAGCGCCGGATGCCCTGTAGAATATTCTGAGGAGTTAAATGGCATATCAGTAAGCGCAGACCATCCCGTACCTGACCACGTGCTTTGAAATATTTTCAGCTTCACTACGTCGTCGTCGTCCGATTTTGTTTTCTTCTTCACATAATTGTCTCTGGTGAAATACATCGTTGAATCATTTCCGAAAGCAGCAGGCCCGTCATGATAAACACCGTTGACGTCACCTTTCAACGCCTCAGGAATTGTCCATGAACCGGTTTTATCCTGTTTGGTATAATACAGATCAAGAAATGGTTTGCCTGTCCACGCATACATCTTACGCGCTGCAGACTCTGTAGAACGGTCACTCACAAATACAATTCCTCCTTTGTAAGCGGCGGGAGAAAAGTTAGATTGACCGGTGTTGATATTGGCAACTTCAAGCGTGTATTTTGCAGAATCTTTTTTCAGTTCATCAATTTTATTGCAACTTTCCAGCAACATCTGTGCGCTTTTATCCGTCGGCATTTCTTTGAGGTAACTTTCCAGCCATATCACGGCAGAAGGATATTTTCCATTGCGCATGAGCACCTTTGCATATTCAAGTTTGTGCTCAGGTTTTACCCCTGTCATTTTCACGACTTCGGAATAAGCTGTCTCAGCCTTCTGCATATCATTTACGTTGCGATAGCTCTCCGCCAGTTTTATTTTGGCTTCCGGCAAAGGCTTTTTGCTCAACGCCTTTTCATATTCAGTAACGGCGCTATTGTATGCAAGCATATTGAAGAGCCGGTTTCCTTGTCTCAGGTGATACCCTGCACCGCAGGAATAAAACACTATTGATACGGCGGCTGCTGTGATGAATGTTGAATATCTTTTATTCATGGTTGATTATAAGGAATCAGTTTTTTCGGGTAATATTTCTTTAGAAGTAGCGTGGTGTTTTCATTTTCAGGATGTCGTATCCGAAATCATATGCCAGCATGATTTCATGTGATCCGGAAGAGTAATTTCTGACATCGGTAAGTGTGAAATCATAGGCATACCCCAGTCGTAATTTTCTTGTCAATTGAATCTCCACCATGGCCACAGCAGCGTCCTGCGTACGGTAACTTCCACCGATCCAGATGATGTTGGCGAGCAATACATTCAGGTTGAAATCGGCCTCAACGGGAGTGTTGGGTGTGTATTTAACAAGGACACTTGGTTTCAGAACCACATCCGGGGTAAGTGGAATTGCAACACCTGTAGTAATATAGTAGTGACGCACCTGGTGAGGAATTTCCTTCAGTTCATTGCTGTTTACGCTGAGTGCTTTATCAGGATCATAGCTCAACACTTCAGGTGCAGAAATGCCGGCATAAAAACGTTTACTATACAGATACAATCCAGCTCCGAGATTGGGAAGAATGTGTGATGTCTTATCTCCTTCAAATTTCGGATCGTTCTGATCCCAGTATAAAAGATCGGAATTTTTTCTCACCCAATAAGAAAGTCCGCCGCGCAAACCCATTCCCAATTTCAACCGGTTGCTTACCTTGATATGATATGCGAGGTTCAGGTAAAAGTCAGTGCGGTCTGTTACCCCTTCGTGGTCATGACTCAAAGCCGCACCCCATCCCAGGTTGGTTCCACCGAGAGGACCATGCAGTGTTGCCACTTCTGTAGTCGGTGCATTGTCCCACTTCACCCATTGATTACGGTAGAGAAGAGTGGCCATCATGTAATCATGGCTTCCTGCATAAGCGGGATTGACCAAAAGATGGTTAAACATGTACTGACTTAACAGCACGTCCTGCTGGGCATTCACTGAAGTAAATCCGCAAGCGAGGCAAATGATAACTAATAATTTTCTCATGCTATTCCTGATATTTTTTTTCTGTTTACTACTATTTTTCTGAAGTAACTTATTGGTTTATCTTCTTAAATCAACAAAAGTATTTTTAGTGAGATTGCTTCCGTCATTGATAAGCAGAATCACATAATACGTTGCTGATGGTAAAGGATCTCCGCTATTGTTGTCCCCTTTCCAGTCGTGATTTACATAATTTTCTTTTTTGTAAACCTCGTTACCCCAACGATTAAATACGATGAAAGTGTTTCGCGGATAATTTTCAATTCCGTGAATGTTGTAATCGTCATTGTAAGTGTCGCTGTTCGGAGTAAATCCAGTCGGCAATTCAAGCTCGAGACATGCACCGTCATTTCTCAGTCTTACAGTAGTGGTATCTGAACGCTGACACAGGCCATTTACGACTGTCCATACCAGTATACTGGCACCCGGCTGGTCTGTTTCATATTCCATAAATGCAAGTGATGAATCCTCAATTGTACCTGTTCCCATAAACAAACTCCATGTACCTGTTCCAACGAATGGCGGTGTGGCAGCAATGTGGAAGTGGCCGTCATACAAAGGTGAGTGCAGACATATTTCCTGGTCGGCGCTGTCAATATTTGCAACAACATCCTGATCTGCCAAAACCTGAACTGTAGCAGAAGCAAGGCAACCGGTTATAGTATCTGTAATTGTCCATGTGATATCCGTCGTTGAATACTGCAGGTTAGATGCTTCCGCATTTGCACTTGCACTATTGTCAAATGTTACACCTGCATCAGTACTGGTCCACATACCGATCTGGTTATTACCCAGTGTACCTGTTAACGTAACCTGCGAACCGCAAACTTCAGCCGGTGCATTTGCAGTCGTCGAAAGTGCAGGTGGCTCGGTGATGGTAATAGATCCTGAGCCGGAACATCCGTTAAAGTCAGTTACAGTTACTGTATATGTTCCCGCTGACAAACCTGTGAGTGCATTACTGGTTGCACCACCCGGCGACCATACATAAGTAAATGCTGCAGTACCCCCACTCACATTGGCTGTGGCTGTTCCGTCATTTCCGGAATTACAAGTTACACTTCCTGTTCCGGTAACGTTCACTGACATTACAACAGGTTCAGCAACGGAAGCTGAGGCCGTAGTGGTGCATCCGTTTCCGTCAGTAATATTGACCGTATAATTTCCTGCCTGCAGGTTAGACGCTGTGGCATTAGTACCTCCAACCGGCGACCATAAATAGGTATAAGGTGAAGTTCCTCCGCTCACCGTTACCGTAGCAGAACCATCGGCTCCGCCATTGCAATTCACGCTGTCAATATCAGTGATGCTGATTGTTGCATCGAGAATTACAGGTTCATTAATTGTATTGGTCACAATGACTGAGCATCCGTTGGCATCAGTAATTGTTACACTGTAAGTTGCGGCAGTGAGTCCGGTAGCAATCTGGGTATTCTGAGGCGGTGTTGAGTTCCACAGATATGTATATCCCGGTGTTCCACCTGATGCAAATGCAGTATCACTTCCATTGGTACCGCCATTACATGAAACGTCACTACCTGATGTGCTTGCCGAAATTGCAGTTGGTTCACTGATGGAAACACTGATTGTTGTATCACATCCGTGTGCATCAGTAATTGTTACAGTATAAGTTCCGAAAGCAAGTCCTGAAGATGTTTGTGTTGTATCACCATTCTGCCAGTTGTAACTGTACGGCGCTGTTCCACCCGATGGATTTGCTGTTGCGCTTCCTGTCGAATCTCCATTACAAAGTACAGGTGACGTTGTGGCAGATGCAGAAAGTATAACCGGTTCCTGAATCGAAACGCCGTTTACTGTTACCGTACAATTGTTGGAATCGGTAACCACACAGGAGAATGTTCCTCCTGAAAGACCAATAGCGGTCTGCGTCGTTTGCCCGTCGCTCCACAGGTATGTAAACGGAGCCGTACCGCCGCTTGGAGTTACAGTTGCTGTAGCGTCACTTACACCATAGCATGAAACATCCTGTTGCGACTGAAGCGTTGCAGATAGATTAGCAGTGTTGTTCACAAAAACAGAATCAGTATAAGTACATCCTGCCGAATCAGTAACTATTACAGTATATGTTCCTGTTGAAAGTCCCGTCGCCGTATCGCTGATCTGACCATTATTCCATGAGTAAGTATATGGTGGAATCCCTCCTGTAATATCAATCCAGGCAGATCCGTTGCTATTTCCGCATGTGGTAGGCGATGAAGAAATTCCATTCAACACAAAGGCAGGCGGTTCCGTCAATGTTGCGCTCACGGAATCCATGCATCCGTTGGCGTCAGTTATTATGACGGAATAATTTCCCGCACCCAATCCTCCTGCGGAATCTCCTATTGCTGTAGTTCCTGTCCATGTATAAGTATAACCCGGTGTTCCTCCTGATTCATTCACAACGATATATCCATTGATGCCTCCATTACATTGTACATTCGTTCCGGTGAAAATAGAAACTGAAGGTGCATTTGCAAGGGCTGTCGGCTCCGACAAACTAAACGTATCAACCCTCACACATCCGTTTGCATCAGTGGTTGTAACCTGATATAGTCCAGCACCGATGTTACACTGATCTTCCGTAGAATCTTCATTCGGCCAGTAGTAAGTAAATGGTCCGATACCACCTGACGTGGTCAGATAAATACATCCTGTTGTATCTCCGTTACATAATATCGCACTCATGCTATCCTGCACAACGCTTAATGGCTGCGGCTCGGTAAGCGTAACTGAATTGCTGAATGTACATCCGCTTGAATCCGTAACGGTATAAGTATATGTTCCTGCAGGAATACTGCTGATGAAAAGTCCCGTATCGCCGGTACTCCACACCACTTCATAAGAAGGAACACCTCCAACAATATTTACGCCGGCATAACCATCATATAAACTGAAACATGAAATATTGCTTCCACCATTGTAACTGCTGAGTGAATCAGTGGCACCGAGAACAGGTGGTTCCGTTAAGGTGAAGCAGGTATCGAACGGACAATTATTATCGTCGGTGATGTGTGCGCAATAAGTTCCGGCACCAAGTCCTGTAAGACTTTCAGTAGTTTCTCCATTCGGTGACCAGAGGTAGAAGAAATTATTTGTGCCGCCAAACAACGACAAGTCTATCGTTCCGTCAGTACTTCCATTGCAGCCGATGTTGTATCCGTTAATTTCAGAGATCGTTGCGCTGATGAGAAAACCATCAGGTTCAGTCAGTGTAAATCCGATTGAATCAGTACATCCATTGGTATCTGTGATGATCAGGTAATAATCTCCTGCTGTCAATCCGCTGATGTTAGACGTAGTCTCAGATGTTGACCACAAGAAGGTATAGGAAGGCACGCCACCAAAAACAGTATCAATATTCAGAAAACCGTCAGACGCACCATTGCAACTGATTTCATAACCATTGTAAAATGAAGTACTGATCTGGGCTACCACAGGATCAGGTTGTGTAAGGGTTGCCAGCGCATCGTTAGAACAACCGTTTACGTCAATAACATGAACAGAATATTGTCCTGCACCAACGCCCATCAGTGTATCAGAAATATCCCCCGTACTCCATGTCCATGTATAAGGAGGACTTCCTCCGATAATTGTATCGAGATATACCTGTCCGTCTGCACCACCATTACATGTAATGTTCACTCCATTGATAACGATACTGGTGATTAATGGAACAAGCGTGTCGGGCTCAGTAAGCGTAATGGTATCAATCATCGAACATCCATTCATGTCTTCCACATTCACAGTATAAAATCCTGCAGGCAAACCGATCAGAGAATCTTCAGGAACGGGACCACTGCCCCAGTCGAAAGTATATTGCGGACAACCGCCTGTTACGCCAGTGAATATTTTACCGGAGCTTTCACCTTTACAGGCAATATTAAATCCGCCTGCATTAACAGGACTTGAAATATTTACAACTACAGGAGCAGGTTCAGTAACCGTATATGAATCATTCGCAACACAGCCATTGGCATCTGTTACAGTCACACTATATAAACCAGCGCCAATTGAGGAAAGGTCTTCTGATGTATATGCTCCTGCATTCCATGAATAAGTATAAGAAGGAGTTCCTCCGCCTACGCTCAGGTCAATACTTGCATCAGTATTTCCGTTACAACTCACGTCGAAACCACAGAAGTAAGCGCCGGGGTTAGTAATAGCTGTTACAACAGGAAGCGGTTCAGTGATCGTCATCGTCGTATCCGCCGTGCAACCCTGTGCATCGGTTATGGTTACTGTAACAGTTCCGGCATGCAATCCGGAAACAGATGAAGTAATTGCACCGGTACTCCATGAATAATTATATGGCGGTGTTCCTCCGAGTAATACGGTATTGACTGCTGCCGTTCCGCTGGAATCATTGTTACATAAAAGATCAGTAGATGAAACTGGAAGTCCCGGTAGCGGTGTTACAGATCCGGGTTCAGTGATACTGGCAGAAACAGTTTTGATACATCCGTTCGCATCGGTGATGGTACATACATATGTTCCTGTATCCAGTCCGGTAATGTCTTCTGTAGTATAACCACCCGGACTCCATGAATACGTATAACCCGGCGTACCACCACTTACACTGATTGAAATGGATCCGTTTGCATTCCGGTAACAGGATACATTATTTACCTGATCAATTACGGTACTGATTACACTCGGTTGAGATATCGTCAATGGAACAGTATCGCGGCAACCATTCAAATCAGTAATGATACAGGAGAAACTTCCTGCGGCTAAACCGGACGCTGTAGCTGCAGTTCCACCTGAAGGTGACCATGCATAAGTATATGTGGGTACTCCACCTGAAACTGTTACTGTTCCGGCACCTGTACTGGCTCCGTTACAAAGCACGTTGGTCTGCGAGCCCAATGACGAAATGAGATCCGGAGGTTGTGTCAACGACTGTGTAAACACTTTGGCGCATCCGCTGGCATCCGTAATTGTTACGTTATAAGTTCCAACCGGAAGACCCGTAGTGGTTGCTGCATTTCCGCCAGCCGGAGACCAGCTGTAAGTATAAGGTCCTGTTCCACCCGAAGGTGTGGCCGTTATTGTGCCGTTACTTCCGCCAAAACAACTGATGTTAAAACCATTGTGACTGCTTTTGGTAAAAGTGGATTGTATATCGGGAACATAAATAGAATATGAATACGTCTGAAATGCATTGGCCGGACAATTATCATCTTTCACCGTTACGGTAAAACTATAGGGCTGCGGGCGGGCTTGTGCCAGTGTTGGTGTCCATGAAAAAGTTCCTGTAGGATGCGGACTTCCTGCGGTATTAAATGTAGCTCCCGGAATTCCAGCACTCCATGTCATGGTTACAATATTTGCAACATTGGTATCATTTGAATTAATAAAAAAGCTGAACGGTACGCCGGGACAAGCTACAGCAGTGAAAACATTGGTACCATTTATTCCCGTAGCTGTCGGTAATACGTTTGGATAACAGTTGTTCACGATGAACTGCATATCACGGATGATGCTTCCGATCTGTACACCATTTCTGAATTCTTTGATCCGAATGGCGATGACTCCGATTTCAAGATTTTGCGCATTCATACTAACGTCACCATTTGTTGAATTGATCGCTACCGCAGGAATTGAAGTCAGTGGATTTGTTCCGGAGAATGGTGTTACATAAGGAATAGATACGTTTTGCGATTGTTGTGCATTTATCAATTCAAAATAAAGTGAGTCACCATCAACATCAGTAACGCCGTGGTTGAAAATAAAACTCTGGTACTGACAAATAAATGCAACGGGATTGTTACTGAATGTAGGAGAATTGTTACTGGTGAAGTTCAGGTTATTTAAAGTGGCTTCAACATAAATAGGTGTCGTTTGTCCGCACGGATTTCCCTGTTGCATGGTGGTAATTGCACAGTTACGCGCAAGTACTGAATAACTAATGCGCCAGTCGGTACACTGCGAAGGAAACACCACATTACCACGATAGACATATTTTTGAAAGCCAAGTGTTGAACTTGCAGCGTTGGTACACTTCGTTTGAGAAGTCGAACAAGGGAAAGTAATTTCCTGTCCTGTTCCTGCAATTTTAGGAAGTGAATATGTTGAATTGGTATAATTACAATTCACTGATGAAATGGTAATCGCCAGTGTTGTAGGCGCTGCTACTCCGCCGCAATCGCGGTAGAAAGATCCTGTTATTTCATAAGTATCACCGGTACCATTTCTGGAGATGAAACGATAGGTAAGGTCGGCACCTGCGGCATGCGTAGCATAAGCACTTTGCATACCCGGAAGTGTGCCAATCATTAAAACAGCCAATGCATACCTGCGAATGGCTGAAGAATTTAAAAAAAAGTTTTTTCTCATGTAGATTTATTTCAATAGTTCAGCTATGTGATATATGCCAGCGCAATTAACTCTATGCCTGATGCACAATATTATTATGATCGGTAGATTCTCAAATTTCACCTGCAAAGGAAACCAGGATGAATCGAGGCAATGATTGGGGCAGTTTCATTTTTCAACACGCTTATGAACAAAGTCAAACGAAGAAATCATTTTTATCTATCCCGTACAACGCAATGCAGGAAAGGGGTTCAGAAGGTGGTGTATAAAAATACTTTTCTTCAAAAGCCTCACTTACCTGTTTTCATTTTTCAAAAACTTTAAATCCGGACAACAGGAATGGCAGCAGTAAGTGCCTGTTGGCCTTCAAAAAGTTGCATACACCTGACTACTTTTTGTAAACAGCCATGATACGGTATGTGAAAGGAGTGAAAAGATTGGCTAATGATTGGCAGGGATTCCTTATTGTTGCATCCTTGATGATCGCACTCACCTTTCTTTAATTTACTATTCGAACCCTTTAATATACTCTTGTAAAAAGACCACTTATGAAAAACCTGATCCGCCTGGAAGAAACCTGCATGTTGCTGTTTGGGTGCATTGCTTACGCACAACTCCATCTTCCATGGTGGATTTTCATTGCATTGTTTCTTGCTCCTGATATCGGCATGTTGGGTTATCTCCTGAATTCAAAAGCAGGATCCATCACTTATAATTTATTTCACCACAAAGGAATTGCTGTGGGATTCTGGGTGGCAGGAATAATTGCAATCTCAGTCCCACTTCAGGTAACAGGCATCATATTATTCAGTCATTCCAGTTTCGACAGGATCATGGGATATGGGTTAAAATATCCTGATGCGTTTCAGCATACGCATTTGGGGAGGATTGGGAAGGGAGAAATACAGAAGTAGCAGAGGTGTGCGTTAAAAAAAAAATTGCCCTAGAAATCGCAGATTGGTTTTTTTGATTGGATTAAAATAGCCGCGCTGTTAATTATTCCGGGAAAGAAGGATTGGTTCCGGTTGTTATGGTACATCCACATTTAGCGTTCAGGTAATGGATGTAGCAACATGCTACATCCGGCGAGGGACTACACATCATTTAGTACGTGTGTTGATTGATGATTTTTATAACAATTGTTTAAGAGCGCAACTCCTGTCTCTCATCACAAAGACTTCGTTCGACCAGACATCATATTAACGGCCCCCTATCACTACAATTAGGGATGCCATTCCTGTTAAAAAAAAATTGCATTGGTTGAAATCACCTGTTCAAATTGAGTAATATTGCTCGTCGTTTACGGATTGTTTTTCACTAACCACAAAACAAATTCGATATGATTAAGATATCCTGCGTCAGCTACCTCAACAGCAAGCCATTTATTTTTGGTTTGCAAAATGCGGAAATCAAAAATGAAATTGACCTGCAACTTGACATCCCTTCTGTGTGCGCCCAAAAACTCGAAGAAGGTGTTGTGGATATCGGCCTCGTTCCTGTAGCCGCACTTAGCGCATCAGATGATTTTCACATCATCAGCGACTACTGCATCGGCGCCGACGGAGAAGTGGGATCGGTGGTGCTTGCAAGCGATGTTCCGCTGCACCACATACAGAATATATTGCTCGACTACCAGAGCCGCACGTCTGTCATACTGGCGCAGGTACTGGCGGAAAAATTCTGGAAGATACAGCCGCAGTTTCATGATACACGACAGAACTATGAATCCATTATTGGAGGAACCACAGCCGGTATCATCATCGGCGACCGTACATTTGAACTGAAGTCAAAATTCAAATACATCTACGACCTGGCCCATGAATGGAAATTGTTTACCAATCTCCCATTTGTTTTTGCCTGCTGGGTGGCCAATAAAGACATTGACAGAAATTTTGTAAAACGTTTTAATGAGGCCCTTCGCTTCGGACTGATGAACAGTGAAAAAGTGGTTACTGAATTCAAAAATGAAACGGGCATGGACGTTGACGTGAAGGACTACCTCGAAAATAAAATCAGCTACGCTTTTGATGAGCATAAGAAATTTGCCATGGAACTTTTCCTCACGTATGCGAATGAGATTTTGGAAAAAGAGGAATTATCCCGAACACAAATAACATTTTAAGTTTAACCGGGATAAACCAATCAGAAGAATTCCGAAATAATATTGAAATTCAACTGCGACTGGTATAAAGCCATCTGAAAATATTTATCATTCCCTGCAAATTAAAAGCCGCCTCATATTGTATGAGACGGCTTTGTCATATCCCCCGGATATTTTTATTAATGTGTCACCAGCATTCTGCGCTGCGCAGAAATATTTCCACTCTTCAGTGAACAGGAATATATTCCTGAAGGCAGTTGCGAAATATCAATCACCAGTTTGTTTCCACCTTTGCTGCTTTGCTTAAGCGTTTCAGAATGTATCAACTGACCGGCAGAAGAATACAAATCATAAGAAAGCTGATCCTGACTTGCAGGAAGTTCAAAATTCATAACCGCATATTGTGTTGCAGGGTTCGGATAAAATTCTCCGAATACTTCGGTGTTATCATTTTCAATTAACCCGACTGTATTTTGAACGGTATCAATTGTCGCATTGATCATGAGGTCTTCAAATTCTCTGCTGCGATAGATGGCAAAAGCATTTCCCAATACTTCATAGTCATTGTTTGAAATCGGCAAATTAAGATCTTGTCCCAATGAAAGCAGGTCGCCGTCCATGTTCCATACCACATAAAATTTTCCATTGTTGATCACAATCGGCGTGGTGAGTTGAACGTCGGCCCATCCCGGTGCTGTAAAACTGAATGCATCAACGTAAATTGAATCCAGTCGTGTTCCCGGCGCGCCCTGCACACCATTGTCGTCGAAGATGGTGGCGTAAAATCCAACGAGATTCGGATTTCCCTGAATATAAAAATGTACATCAGTCAGTTTGCACGGATAAAACGGGGGAGTGAATTCCATTCCGCAGCCGCCAATTCCACCCTGCCAGTTGATACCTGCTCCGTCAGCTACTCCATCGTCAAATGTGAGTCGCAACGGCATGCTCGTCGTGTCTACAACCACCAGCTCCAATGGAATGCTGTCATTGGCCGGTACGAGGTCGCCCGGCAAAAAAGTCCGTGTGCGCTGAACGTATGTTCCGGTAAGCGTCGGAGAAAAAGTATTGGTAAAAGTAAGGTTCGAAGATGCGCCGGCAGCAAGTGCGCCGGATTGCAAGTTGTCTAATACAATGGTCTGGTTAAGGTTATTTACAATCCTGCTGGTTACGTTAAAGGATGGCAAACTGGTATTACCCGTATTCCTTACGCTTGCCGACATTTCAAATGGTACTGGCGATGCATTTGAAAGAAACCTTCCGCCGTTGGTAGGATTATTATTAAATACTGCAGCAGCATCATCCACCTGATAGGTAGAATTCGAAGGGTAATAAAATTTCACGGCATAAGGTGTATTGAAATAATATGTACCAAGGCTTGGCGGGTTCACCATGCTTTGCAAACCGATTGCACCGGAATTATTTTCAATGCCTGCAGAAATATACACGGCAGCACCGCCGGCATAAACACCGTTTTGAGCTGCATACTGGTATGTGATGGAACTGTCTACGGTGGATAATACGATTTGAAAAGTATTGGTACCCTGGTAATAATTTGGTGGAGTCGGATCCCAGAAAGGAACATTGATCCAGGAAATTACAACGGTATCCTGCGCAGGACTTCTCCAGTAAAAACATTGCGCCGGATTTCCGGGTCCGTCAAAGTTCAGGTCACTTGCCATTGCTGCCATAAAATTCTGCGGTTGCGATGCAGAAGGGATGGTTGGGAATGGCGCTGACATTTGTCCGCTTTGAAAAATAATATAGCCGTTGCTTCCGATCCAGAACTGGTTAATATCATACCAGTAAAAATGAAATGGAAAGGTGGTCTGGAAGGGGCCTTCGGTATTGTCATCGCTCAGGTTTTCCACGAGCGTTGCGCCGGGGCGACTGATGATGTCAATCCAGTTGTACACCGGTCCGTTCACTTCAAAGTTATCGCGCCAAACATAACCGTAAGTATCCGGTCCTCCGCTGCCGGCATATGTGCCGGAAGCAAAAAGAAGTGCTGTGATGGTTGTAAGTAAGAGTCGTTTCATAGGAGTAATAATTTTTGGGGTTTGTTTTGCAAAGTAGGAATTATATTGATTGGAGCAAAAAAAAATACGATTTTTTTACAGGATTCAGGAATCAATAATTCAATTGGAAAAAGCAGATACTAAAATATTTTATTGACGAATTTTTGTTTGCAAATGAAGTAAGAGGTCAGCGTCATTGTAATTTTTTTCTGCTACTTGTCGAATGATTTTTTTCCTTACCACGGTTTTCAGAATTATTATATTGCTTAATAATACTTACCTTCTCTTATCTGTTTGCAGAAGATATTATTGCAATCAAGTTTTTCATTCCGTTACATTTTCAAAACCAATATTCTGAATGAAACATTTTCTTGCGTTGATTTTTATATTTGTTTCCGTACTTTCAGGTTTTGGACAGCACACAATCAGCAAAAACATAGTTGAAGTAAATTTCAACGCAGGTTACCTTGTTAAAAATTATCCTGCCTTCCCTGAACGGATTCAAAACCCTTATCTGATTACAGGACGTTATGGAATACGGCTGAATGGTTCCCGTTTCTGGCACCGGTATTACCGTTACCCTATATTTTCTGTGCAGGCCGGGTATATCAATCTCGGAAATAAAAGCGTGCTTGGTGACAACTATTTTTTAATTCCTGAACTGGCAATTACCCAAAAAGCCGGCAAAAAATTCCATGTCGAAGAAAGTATGGGATTGGGCCTTGCTTTTTTTACGAAGCCATTTGACCCCGTCAGCAATCCGACCAACACCCTTACCGGAAGCCGGATTACTTTTATGCCAACAGCCTCCTTCGGCATTGGTTATGAATTATCAGATAACCTCTCATTGTTCACGCGGGTAAGCATTCATCATGGATCCAATTCGCACTACAAACTTCCGAACCTCGGTGCGAACATCCCATCGGCAGGATTTGGTATACGGTATATCCTGAAGAAAGAAGAAACCATAATAAATGAAGAGCCCTTTGAAAGAGACAAACGATACCATTTAAATATCAGGGCGGCACTGGGTCTTAATCAGCGCGGAGGAACGACAGATTATGTGGGCGACAAACACTTTCCGGTTTATCTGTTGCAGACTTATGTCTCTCATAACTACCATGAAATAACAAGGTATCAGATCGGCTTGGAAGCATATTATAATGTGGGGGTATTTGATACCATTCAATCAACTGATTTTTATCCTGTAAATCAGAAATTAAAATCAAGCTCTTTTTTGTTCATCCTCGGACATGAGTTCCTGATCGGACATTTTAGTTTATGTACACAGGGCGGTATTTTTATTTATAATCCTTATCACCGTGAGATACAGAAAATAAAAAATGTCACTGATGCATTAACAAAGATGGAATCACTTTTTCTGGCGAGAATAGGGGTCAATTATTATTTTAAAAATGCCATTTTAACCTCACACCATCAGTTCTTTGCAGGCATTTTTATTAAGACCAATTTCGGAAAAGCAGATTTCCTCGAAAGTACAATCGGATATATGTTTTAGTCAATTTTCAGCACTTTCTTACACTTAACAAACCTTTGTGTTTCGCCGTCGTTCTTTAACACCGGTAATGAAAAGAACGATACTCACAGACCTTTCCGTATTTATTTTCCTCCTGTTTATATGCGCAGTAAAACCATTTGCGCAACCACCGGAAGAACCGATTGCAAAAACTCAGAATCCGTTTTCATTTCTGACCATCATCAAACTGAATGAGGTCGGAGCAAAAGAAGACATGGATAAAGTAAAGGAGGTACTGCGCACATTTGGCTACAAAGTGCATTCGCATAAAATTAATTTCGAACGCAAAGAAGTCCTGATCAGATTGCGCCAGGAAGTTTCTAATGATTCACTTATTGCAGCTTTTAAAAACGCAGGCTATACGGCATGGCATGACGAAAAAGAAAAAATAGTTTCCAGTGACGCATCCTATCGTGGAAATAAAAAGTAGCCACTTATCCAAATGGGATCGGTTATATCCGGATCAAAAATATTCTAAAAATTTATTTTAATACACCGAGGCTATCCAGTTCCGCCGGACTTATACTTGGCGGCATGATATTGTTTTTTATTTTATACGCAACAAATTCACCTGTTCGTTGTGCAAACTCCGACGAAGAGAAACCTCTGTTCCCCGCAATGGCAGGGATATGTGGCTGATGTACGTATGGTGACTTATCTATATAAACATCATATCCGAAACCTTTCAGCACGTCATCATTTGCAAAAACCTTAATCTCGACATTGGAATTTTCATACGGGTTCCTGATAGAGTCACCCGTTGCAGTAAAAGTATCCGTGTTGGATACAAATTGAGCGCGTGCTGAATCAGGGTGAATGTTAGATTCATTATCTCCTTTTCTATGGCATCCGATGATTCCAATATTCAGGACAATAGCCAGCACCAATGATGCGAAAATAAAATTCCGGTTCATTCAGAAAGTTGAGTTTAGTAAGAGACGGATGTCTGTAACGAAACGGAATTAGAAAAGGTTATCGGGGGAGTTGTTGAGAAGTTGATTAGTTCAATAGTTGATTGGTTCAAGGGTTCAATAGTTCATTAGTTCATTCGTCCATTTGAAAAAACAACCTCAATCGAACCCATATTTTCTCCCTTTCTCCCCTTCCCACTTTCTTCTTGTTTCACCTTCCTCTTCCTCTTCTTTACAATAAAAGACTCACTTCATTTCCGGCAATGAATACACCCGACCTTTATTCTGCTCTTTCAGCCAGCTCATCAATGGAGAAAAATAATCAAGCATGGCACGCGCACTGAGGTCTTCACCGGTTTTATCTTTTAATAGTTTCCTCCAGTCGCCGGTTCCTCCCGGAGCCATTATTTCCTGAATGAACTTACCGACTTCTTTATTGCCATAATAATTTGTTGCATGCACGTCTTCATGCAAAATATTTTTAGAAATATAATCATGAATCTGAAACAACAACACAAATGACAATGCATAATCATAGTAACCTGCAGGATCATCATTGATATGTGTCTTTGTTGCAGGATCACAATATTCCTCTCCCCTTTCCGCAGGCGGAACAATTCCCTGATATTGTTTTACGATTTCCCACCAGCGTTTATTAAACCGGCCCGCCGGAAGATTATCAGCATATAAATCATGCTCGAAAACACTCATCGTTCCTGCACTCCACGGAATAAAAACAACATAATTCATGGCGTCTTTCAATAACTGCTTCATCATGTCAATGTGTGCTGATGAATCCGCAAGTCCCAATCCCACACAAAATGGTTTTTGCATGGCTGCCAGTCCCATCATGCTTCCGAGCGCCTCATGATATGCGCGGTTGGCTCCTTCACGCATCAGGTAAGGAATTTCAGGGCGGCTGTACGTCATGTAATAATAAATGTGACCGTATTCATGGTGAACAGTTTCATACCATTCTGCATTGGGTTCAATGCTCATGAGTGAACGAACGTCTTTATCCAGGTCCATGTGCCAGGCTGATGCATGCGTGTTTTTTTTGTACCCGGCATCTTTTGCAACAGGATAGAGCGATGATTTTTCCCAGAATATTTTTGGCAGCGAATCATATCCGATGGAGACATAAAACTTTTCACCCTGACGTGCAATCCACTCAGCATTCTTTGACATCAGAGCACTATCAAGATTCAACCCCTCCACACTGATCATTTCATTCCAGTCTTGTCCCCATTTATTGGTAAGCCAATGCGCGGGAATAAAATCAGGAACATTCTTTACGTTGTATTTTTTTGCCAGCTCATATCTTGCATAGGTATGCAGCTCGCGATAGAGCGGATGTAATTCCTTATTAAATTTCTGAAGGAGGTCCATCATCTCTTCGCGTTTCATCCCATATTCGGAAACCATATAAGAGAAGTAGTCGTCATAGCCGAGTGCCTGTACGACCTTGTTGCGCAAGTCACGAAGATGAACCAGATTATCTTTTAATGCAGCTCCTACTTCTTTACTGGCCTGCCAGGCCCTGAGCCGGACATTCAGATCTTTACTTTCGGCGAGAATTTTATTGATGTCATTCGGCGTGACTTCCTTGCCATCAATGGTGAATTTGAAGCCATACATTTTTTCCGTTTGCGCCGTACCTGATTTAATTAGGTCTTTTACTACATCAGCAACGCTCTCCGGATTTCCTGCAGCGATGAATAGAATTCTCTCCAGTTGCTTTATCTGCAGTGAAGAAAGATCAGATTCCCATTTTAAATATGCAGCGGCCTTTTCTACATTCTCCTTGCTGCCTGTATATTTTGCCATTGCTTCATCAGCGATTCCGCTATTGTATGCATTCATGGTATCGCCTTCTACAATGTGCGTTTGCACCATCCACTGTCCCTCGCTGGATGCAGTATAAAGGTCTTTGTAATTCTGATTGTAAACATCAAGATAGGCCTGTACTTCTTTTTGGTGCTTTTCCTTTTCTGTAGTGCAGGAAGAAAACAACATTGCTAAAATTGAAATGGCGAATACTTTTTTCATTTGAATATGAATTTTGAGAGGGCAAGTATATAAAAAAGAAAAAGGCCCGATTTTGAAAATATGTTAAGACTTCAGTTTGCCATACATCATATTGAATACAGGAACTGAGACCTCGAGAGATTTCGCCAGCCGAACCACATATCCTGTGAGAGATTCCAGTTCAGTACGACCGCCCTTTTTGAAATCGCTGTGCATTGATGTCGTCGTCTCCGGAGGAAGTGATCGCATCTTATCAATGTTGATGAGGGTAATGTTTTCCGGGAGGATGATGCCATTTGCAATCGCAACTGCATTTATTTCTGACAGAAGCTGATGAAGTAATTTTTCGCTTTCCACATCAGCAAAAAGTGATGCAATGTTTTTATTGAGAAATGAAGTGAGTGTTGCAATGGGAGAAATGAAAAGAAATTTTTCCCATTTGGTCTCCGTAATATTTTCTGAATATGTCGCATCAATACCGGCATCACTGAATATTTTTTCCGATGAGTGCATCATTTCCTTTTGTCCGATATCGGAACCAAAAAATAATTTCCTGACATTGCCCGTTTCCATTATTACTCCGGGTTCTGCCAGCCGGGAAACCAGATATACACATCCCTCCCACACTTCATTCTCAGGATAAATTTTTGAAATCCGTTCTGTTGCATCAACGCCATTCAGCAGCGGAAGTATAACTGTGTTATATGTGATGCAGGGTTTGCATTGAATCACTGCCTCCTCTAAATCGTATCCTTTCGTGCAGCAAATCAGCAAATCAACGGCTCCTGTTTTTGACGGATCATGGGTTACCATTTTTGGATGAACCGTAAATTCCCCATTCATCGTTTGCATCTTCAATCCGTTCTCCCTGATTATTTTTTCATTTTCTCCACGGGCAATGAAAAATATTTCATGAGGACCGGAAAAATATTTTTTTGCAAGCATTCCTCCGAAATACCCGCCCACTCCGCCAATCCCGGTTATTGCAATTTTCATATTGTTAAATCAATGGAGAAAAGCATCAGTTCTTTTTTGTCATCCGGAAACTGTATCATCTTTTCAAAGTTCATATTTACACTCTTCAATAATCGGATTGACCGTTCATTTTCCGGAAGGGTAATCGCCACAATGCGTTTCAGATTTATTTTTTTTGCAACATCTAAAACTGCTTTCGTTGATTCAGTTGCAAATCCCTTTCCTTCATACTGCGGCAGAAATGCAAAGCCAATGTCAACGTCATCCAGCGTTTCTCTTTTTATCAATCCGCACATGCCGACAGGGATGCTTCCTTCTTGCAATACAACACAGTAAAGTCCAAAACCATGCATGCTATAACTTTTCACCGGACCTTTTTCCAGGTAATGACATGCATCCTCAACAGTACTGATATTTCTGTCGCCGATATATTTCAGCCATGAAGGCGTATTTACAAGTTCCAGAATAAATTCCGAATCGCCGGCATTAAACGCTCTTATTATAAGCCGTTTTGTTTTTGCAATAATCATATATGATTTATCTACAGTTAATATTAACGCCCGCAAATGTAGGGTCTACTGAAATTAAAACCGTGGCCGGTTAATTATTAACATGTGAAAAATCATGAGCACGTTATTCAAATTAATTTACATCTTTGTCGCTTCTTTAGAATCATTCTAAATAGCTAAATCAAGATAAAAACCTTAAAAATATGCGAATATTAGCTTTATCTACACTTTTTTCAATTGCTGTCATGAGTTCAAGTGCGCAGATTCTCACGCATGAAGACTCTTTAAATGCCAACCTTGAAACGCGGGAAGCCAACACATTTATTTCGGGATACGGAGAACTCAAGTACGAATATGATTTTACCGATGAAACGGCACATGCGAATCTAACCCGCAATGTACTTTTTGTAGGGCACCGCTTCAGCAACAAGATTTCCTTTTTCAGTGAATTGGAACTGGAAGATGCAAAGGTTGCGGGTGGAGAAGCCGGTGGAGAAATATCCCTCGAACAATTTTACCTGCGGTTTAACATTAGTAAAAATGCTTACCTCGTTGGTGGATTGTTTATCCCGCGGCTGGGCATCATCAATGAAAATCATTTACCGACGACATTCAATGGCAACGACAGACCGGTTGTTGAACGACTTGTCATTCCTTCAACCTGGCGCGAGATCGGAATAGGAATTTATGGTTCCTTCAATAAAATTTCCGGGCTTAATTATTCATTTGCTCTTGTGAACGGGCTTAACTCGGCAGGTTTCGAAAACGGAAGAGGAATCAGGGATGGAAGATTTGAAGGAAGGGATGCCACAGCATCAAACCTCGCCGCCACGGGATCACTTCTTTATTATTTCAGGGATCTGAGATTTCAGGTCAGTGGTTATTACGGTGGTACGGTTGGTCTGAATAAAACAGAAGCTGACAGTCTTCAATTGGAAAGTGGTCCTTTCGGAACTCCGGTTTCGCTGGTAGAAGCTGATGTACAATACAACGGCAGACTGGTTTCATTCCGTGCGCTATTTTCGCAGGTAAATATTCCTGATGCAGCAAGCATCAACAGGGCCTATGCAAGCAACACTCCCGAATCATTTTTCGGGGCTTATGCAGAAGCCTCATTGAATCTGCTCTACATTTTCAATAAAGAAACTAAAAAGACACTTTCGCTTTTCGCACGTTACGAAACGATGGACCTCAATAAATCCATTCCTAAAAACGGAATTGAAAATGGCCTGAACAAAAAAGATATTATTTCGACAGGACTCACGTATAAACCTGTTCATGGGATTGCAATTAAGGCAGATTATGTTTACAAAAAAACAGGAGACCCCAATCCTGCGCTTGTCCTGAATACATCGCCGCAAGCACCGCCATTCAGCGCTGTCAATGGATTTTTTAATATTGGCTTCGGATATAGTTTTTGATTTGTAACTACTTTGTTATGTAGCGGCCAGGTAACAAATCTTATTCCGTATAACTTTTCTGTTTGGGAGGATTACTTTCTTTGCAAAAAAAATTATCTTTGTTTGAAATTAAACTCCTGAAATTTCAATTATGAAAACATTATCTCTACTGGTTTTTCTGTCTTGCATTTTCCTCAACGGATTTTCACAAACAGTAATTCTCGGGACAGGAACGGCCATATCAGCCTTCAGTCCGATTATACGCTCATACGATTATTGTGTGTATGAAGTCATTTATCCGGCGGCAGAAATAGGCATGGCGGGAACGATAAATCAACTCGCATTTGAGCGCACGGACGGAACCAACGTAGATCCAATAGACAGTGTAACTATTTATATGCAGCATACAACATTAACCAATTTATCTGCCGGAACATTTTCGACAACAGGATACACGATTGTATATAGTGGCAGATTTCCAAACGACGCAGGTTCCGGATGGCGTGAAGTTGCACTTAACAATCCTTATGTATATGATGGAATTGACAACCTTCTTGTTCTTGTGGTTAAGGGTTATCAGCCCGCAGTAGGTAATACTCCTGTATCGCCGCGATGGTATTATACGGCAGTGACAGGGACACCGGCAAGGCGGTATTACGGAAGTGCAGCCATTTCAAGTGGTACAAATCTTCAAACAACTACTTTTCGCAGCAATGCACGTCTCGACTTTTCCGGTGTAGGAACAGTGGAAATCGGCAAGCATCAATCAGTTTTATATCCAAATCCTGCCGGTGAGGTCATCAATATTCAGAATGATAATGTGAACGGCACGTTGGCCATTATTGATGCCTTTGGTAGAAGGGTCTATTCAGCTAATTTCATTAAGGAATCAACAGTTTCAGTAGAGGACCTCCGCCCGGGACTCTATTATTTGTTGCTTACCGATAAAGCAACCGGAATTACCGGCACTGAAACTTTCATCAGAAAATAAGTATAAAAGGCAGATTTGCCAGATTAAAAAATAACTTTACTTTTGCGCCTCTAAAATTCAATTATAAGCATGTTAATAGTAGCAGTAAAAGACAACGAAAGCATTGATAAAGCGCTTAAAAAGTTCAAAAAGAAGTTTGAGCGCACAGGTGTGGTACGTGAACTCCGCGACCGTAAAAACTTTGAAAAGCCTTCCATTACAAGGCGTCAGGAAATTATCAAAGCAAAATACATCAGTAAGATCCGCAGAGAAGGTATTCTCTAGACGGTACTTTTTATTGAATCATTTTATATCTTTACCTCGCAGATCGTAATCCGATGAATGCGAAAGGTAAGACATAAAGGAGAGAAGAAAACGCAGGTTGGTTTCTCTCCTTTTTTATTTGTTCAATGAAGGCACTCAGTAGTTTCATACAGTATATAAAATTCGAAAAACGTTTTTCACCGCATACGGTGCTTGCCTACGAAGGCGACCTTGATCAGTTTTTCAAATACGCCAAAGTCACATACGAAACAGAAGCTCCGGAGGAAATAAATCATCCGATGGTAAGGAGCTGGATCGTAAGTATGATGGAGCAGAAAATTACGCCGAGAAGCATTACACGTAAGATCACCACTTTAAAAACTTTTTATAAATTTTTATTGCGGAATGGTGACATCACCCTGAACCCGATGCAGAAAGTTCAGGCACCGAAAATATCAAAAAGGCTTCCGGTATATGTTGAAGAATCGAATATGAAAATACTTTTTTCTGAAGTTGATTTCGGGGAAGGGTTTATCGGGCTGCGCGACAGACTTTTAATGGAAGTATTTTATTCAACAGGGATGCGTCTCTCTGAATTGGTGAACCTGAAAAACAAAGATTTTGATCTTGGAAATTGTCATGTAAAAGTTTTAGGAAAACGCAATAAAGAACGAATCATTCCTTTTGCAGATCCGTTGAAGGTGATGATTAAATCGTATTTGAAATTAAAAGAGGAGCAACATTTTACTGAACATTCAGATCAGTTTTTTGTTGACGAGTCGGGTGTGGCCATCAGTCCGAAAAAGCCTTACTACATCGTGAACAAATATTTAAAACTGGCAACCACCATTTCCAAAAAAAGTCCGCACGTACTGAGGCACACCTTTGCAACACACATGCTCAATAACGGCGCCGATCTGAATTCAGTTAAAGAATTACTTGGTCATGCCAACCTTGCCGCCACACAGGTATACACCCATAACACAATAGAAAAATTAAAAAAAGTATATAAACAAGCTCATCCAAGGGCATAAATAAGAAGGAGGTTAAATATGAAAATCAGAGTTCAGTCTATTCATTTTAATGCAGATCAAAAACTGCTGGATTTTATCAATGATAAAGTTGACAAACTTGTACATTTTTATGACCAGATTATTGACGGAGAAGTTTCTCTAAAACTGGATAAGTCGAGCGATGCACAAAATAAAATCGTGCAAATCAGATTACAGATTCCCGGAAATGACCTCATCACCAAACAGCAATGCCGTACGTTTGAAGAGGCTACCGACCTTTGCGTTGAAGTATTATCCAACCAGATAAAAAGGCATAAGGAAAAATTACGGGGTTAAGTTTCAAACCCACTATTCTTGAATTGTAACCTTACCTATTCCTGAGCGTTATTGAGCCCTTCAGATTTAACATTTGCCAATAATTTACCCTTAATTTGTAAGAGAACATTTAGTTTTGTACAACGGTGCACGAATAATATCGTATTCTGTTGGATATACATATGAACACATTTATCAGAAATATCTATTTAGCCCTTTTAATACTTCCGGGAAAGTCATTTTCTCAGGTCATTGGTGCTGCACAGGTAGTTGACAAAACCGTCATCAGCTATAACGATACCCTTCACCTGAGTTTCCTGCACGATCCTTCTTTGTATGCGCAGGGCTGGGACAAGCTCGGTCAGACGAAATTCTGGCGAGAAGTCATCAACCTCAGCAGCGATACGTGCATTATCAACGTTGCCTCTTGTCGTCTCCCGCTTCAAAAAGTTTGTCGCGGCGAATGGATGTCACTCTCTGAAGATGAAAAAAAATTCATCAAAGACAGCTTAAGTTGTACGAACCTGCTCGATGCAAACTCAACTCTATTTGTTACAACGGGGAAAGAAGAATTTTATGAACTGAAAAAAGTACTTCCTGAAATAAGTAAAGCCATTCATATATTTGAAAAAGCAGGCGTTGATCCGTGGTATGCACAAACCATCATGCTGATTGAAAGTCCGGGCAAAACGAAAGTAAAATCTTCTGTAGGAGCGAATGGCCCGTTTCAACTCATGCGCGCTGTTGGAAAAAAATACGGAATGGTAATCAATAATACCCGTGATGACAGGACGGATCTTGAAAAATCAGCAAAGGTAGCAGCGAAGCTGTTGCAGGCCGGATGTATTAACAACGTAAAAAAATACCTCGGTGAACTGAACCTTACTTACAATGAAACAGACCTGTGGTTTCGTTTGCTTGTGCTGCATGCTTATCATGCGGGAGCGGGAAATGTGCACTGTGTATTGCAGAAATTGCAGCCGCAAAAAGGTGGAATTGATCTCTTCACAAAAATATGGCAGACAGAATGCGGAGGATTTAAGAATGAGTCTCAGAATTATTCCCAGATCGCACTTGCGTCACTCGCAAAATTTGATGACTACATCCAGAGTGACGGCGACACCGTTTACCTCGTATCAGGAGATCGAAATTTCAAGAAATTCAATTCTAAAAACTTCAAACCGTGGGATGCTTTTCAATACCTGAACATTTGCCTCAGCAGCTATGAAAATGATTTAGTCGACGGAACCATTCCTTACGATTATTTTATGAAACGCGTGGGCCAGGTGCGGACAGATTTGAAAAAAGTTGCTTCGAAAGTTGCGAAAGAAAATATTGACGTAGTCATCAATACCTATCCTGCCGGTGAACAGCAAATTTTAAACCTTGCCGGACGCCTCATGAAAAAGCAACGCTTTGATGATGCCATAGCCGTTACAAAGCTGAACCTTGAAGCCCGCCCCAACTCACTTCCATCATTTGAATTGTTGTCGAATGCATATATGAGGAACGGTAAAAAACAACTTGCAGCCATCTATGCTAACCGTTCCATGGCTGCGAGGGAAAAAATAAGTTCAGACAAAGACTAGGAAATCACTTTCCAACTGCTTCCTTTTTTCTTTCCAGATATTTCCTTACCCGTAATTGCGCGTTTTCTCTGATATTCATATAGAATAAATTATAATCCACGATGTGGTAATTCGTGTATCTGAAAAACGGCGTCAGAAAAAAATGCGGCCTGTTAATACGCACCACGCCATCCTTAACCTGTGCATCAGAAATATGTGGCAAGATGTGGTTGAAATTTTTTAGTATGCCTCCCCTGTTCAAACGATAACCAGCATAGCGGTCATCATTCCTCCACGTTAACGGATTGGTACAAACGGCATCATGTTTAGGAATTACATATCCCGGAGGAAAATAATTTTGCGCAAACGTACGCCAGGATACAAAACATCCGGTTTCCGAAGAATCATTGCATATTTTCAGGTGCGTGAATAAAGTATCATATACAGGAATTCCTATGAGGTATGCTGCGACAAGATGATCTGTTAAAGGCTTGCCGTCAAAAAACTCCTGCAGTAAGCGTATGCCATGCGTGGTACCCTGACTGTGCGATGCCAGAATGATCGGACGTCCGTTATTCCAGTGTTCCATGTAATACAAAAAAGCACGTCTTACATCCTGATAAGCAAAATCCAGGGCCTGAATGGAATCTGTTTTACTCTTTGTGTAGTAAGCTGCAAGATGAGCCTGCCTGTAACGTGGAGCATATATTTTTCCTGAGCCATTGAAAGCGCTGGCCTGATACAGAATTGTCGTGCCATCCACTTTTTTATTAATCACTTCATCAGCAACATCTGCATTCCATTGATTGCTTTTTGCTGTGGTATCAAGATACAATGTGGGGTGAATAAAAAAAACGTCCACGTCAGCCGATGCCTGTTCATCTTTGCAACCTTTGCAGCGCGGAACACGGTCTGCATTGTCAACTTTATCAGGAAGTACAGCCCAGTTAGCAGTATCATTGTAATCAGGCGCCGGAGGAGAAAGCTCCCGCGAAAAAGGAATGGTGAGAATGTTCGGCGTGTACTTCCCGGAACAGGAGTGTAGAAATACAAATAAAATGATGGAGAGCTGTCTGATACGCATGAAAGTGATGGAAGCATGCAAAGAAAGGAAATCATCCTCTTATCAAAAATATTTTTCCGTCAAAATGATGGAACTCTTTTTTTTTATTCCTGAGATGCTAAGTAAAAATTGTCAACCATCTCCTTACCCTGCTCATTATAGGTACTACGTTCCCGGTCTTTTACACTCCCGCAGGTTCTGAATTAAATACTACCAGTCTCGATTTACTCGCAACAGTTGTTTATTTTCGCACCATGAGCAATCCCAACCTCGATCCCGATGCTACCGGTATTTATGCCGCTGAAAAGGAGCTTGAAAAAGTATTAAGGCCACAGGGATTTGAGGATTTCACAGGACAGAAACAGGTGATCGAGAATCTTCAGGTATTTGTGAGCGCAGCCCGCCAGCGTGATGAAGCGCTCGACCATGTGCTCCTGCATGGCCCGCCGGGACTGGGAAAAACAACCCTGGCCTATATTCTCACCAATGAATTGGGAGTAAAAATTAAAACCACCAGCGGACCTGTGCTCGATAAGCCGGGAGATTTAGCCGGACTACTCACAAACCTCGAACCAAACGATGTTTTATTTATTGATGAGATTCACCGGCTCAGTCCTGTCGTGGAAGAATACCTCTATTCAGCCATGGAAGATTTCAGGATTGACATCATGATTGAAAGCGGACCCAATGCAAGGTCGGTACAAATCAAACTCAATCCGTTCACGCTCATTGGCGCCACCACCCGTTCCGGTTTGCTCACCTCTCCCCTGCGCGCACGATTCGGAATTACTTCACGGCTGGAATATTATGATTCTACGCTGCTGAAAAAAATTGTAAAACGTTCTTCGGAAATATTAAAAATAGAAATTGATGAAGATGCTGCTTTTGAGATTGCCCGCAGAAGCCGCGGTACGCCCCGTATTGCAAATGCCCTGCTGAGAAGAGTCAGGGATTTTGCGCAGGTAAAAGGAACAGGTAAAATTGACCTCGCCATTTCACACCATGCATTGAAAGCACTGAATGTTGACGAGCACGGTCTTGACGAAATGGACAACAGAATTCTGCTTTGTATTATTGATAAATTCAAAGGCGGTCCTGTAGGTATTACCACCATTGCAACGGCCGTAGGAGAGGAATCAGGCACCATTGAAGAGGTGTATGAACCATTTTTAATTCAGGAAGGATACCTGAAACGGACACCACGCGGACGTGAAGCCACTGAACTTGCTTATACCCATTTGGGAAGAAAAGGGAGAACTGCGGATGGGAGTTTATTTTAAGACATGGCCTCACCCCTGCCCTTTCCAAAGGAGAGGGAGCAAATCCGCAGGTTTGAAAAAAGTGTAAACACCGGGTGTGGAGCGGATCTGCACATTTCAATTTAACGGCCTTCCCGCCATACGCTGCAAGTCTCACGCCTGCGGCGCGAGCGCTTTCCGCTGCTGTCGGGGCTAAGGAGGTCACGTCACCTTTCATCAGCTCGGCCAAAGCAGCCAAAATTCCGTTTACATCTTCAGGATAAATTTTTAATTTCGCCATACAAAAAAAATATCTCATGTTTTCAAAATTACGATTTACAATTTCAGTTGTCGCTATACTTTTTTCTCTCAACAGTTTTGCGCAGCCACTGAACGGCAACTACACCATAAACTCAGCCCAGGTAACCGGCGGAACCAATTATCAAACCTTCACTGATCTTGCCGGCGACCTCACAGCGGATGGCGTTTCAGGAAATGTTGTGGTAACCGTTACACCGGGATCAGGTCCTTATACCGAACAAATTACCATTGCCAATATTCCGGGCTCCGGTCCATTAGCAACCGTAACACTTGAAGGAAGCGGCGAAACCATTACCGCTGTAACAAATACCACAGACAGACACGTACTGCGCCTTTCAAACGTCCAATATTTTACGGTTAATAACCTTCATGTTTTAAGGGATACGGCTTCCACAAGCGGCTTCTATGGCATTCACATTTTCCAGTCCGGAAATCACATTACCATCAGCAATTGCGCTGTTGATATGCCGGGGTCCATCAGTACGCTTGTTGGCGCATACATCGCTTCCGGCTCATTCACCAGCATTCTCGATAGTGGTAATTTTCATTTTATCAATATCATCAATAACATGGCAACCGGCGGTGGGTACGGCGCATCGGTTTTTGGAAAAGCGTCCGTGCTGGCAACGGACATTGTAATTTCCGGAAATACATTTTATGACTTTCATTCCAATGGCGTTTACCTGCGCGAAACGAATGGTGCCATCGTCAGCGACAACCATTTCGACAAGCGAACAACACAGGTCACTTCCTGCAATGCCATTCAGATTGCGCAGGCCGCCAATATCAATGCAAACATTTTTAATAATTACATCACCGTTTCGCAAACGGCAAATGGTACGATGACCTTCAGGGGAATTTATCTTTTCAATGGAACAGGTCATAAAGTTTATAACAATGTCATTTACGACATACATCTGACGTCAGGGAATTTCACGGCCATAGAAGTTCGCACAGCAGCAACAACACCTGAAATTTACTTCAACACGATTTCCATTGACAATCCCAATTCCTCATCAGGCAACTTGTTTGGAATATCCGAAGAGCTTTCCAATACAAATGCTATCCTGCGAAATAACATGATCAGTATTTCACAACCGACTACCGGAACGAAAGCCGGACTTGTATTGGGAGCCATTGCAACAGTAACTTCTGCGTTCAACAGCAATTACAACCTCGTATGGGTTCCCGGTGGAAATGTGGCCATGAAGGATGCAACTACGCCGGTCTATTACCCAACCCTCACCAGCTGGCAATCGGCAAGCACACAGGATGCAAACTCATCAGCTATTGATCCGCTCCTTGTTTCAGCAACGTTGCCGCAACCAACCAATGTACTTGCTGACAATATCGGAACACCCATTGCCTGGGTCACTACTGACATTCTTGGATTTGCTCGTGGAATTTTTCCTGACATCGGCGCTTATGAATTCCCTGCGCCGGATGGAATTGAACAACTACCGGTAAAAAAATATGCCGTGCTTTATCCGAATCCGTTCACTGATCAGATAAATGTAATGGCAGACAACAACGAAACTTCAGAAATTATTTTGTTCAATGCCATCTCAGGAATACATCTGGTAAAATCTTTCAATGGAACGGTGACGATGGAAACAGAAAATCTTCCTTCAGGAATATATTTCTATCGGGTGCAGAATAAAAATGCTGTAATAGCTGAAGGGAAAATTATCAGGCAATAGAAATAAAAAAACACTAAAGAAAGCTGCAGGAGGTTTAGTGATGAAAACCAAATTGCCACAGATCGTAGATTTTATCAATCACAAAAGCCAATCTGCGAATCCCGTCAAGTCGCATATTTGACAAATTAAACTTTATCACTACTGTCCGACTAAAAATAATTTTGCTTTGAAAGATTCATCGCTACGCTCTGAATGACAATGTTATCGGGTGTTTGCAAGGAGGGGGGTGGGGGGGGGGGGGGGGGGGGGGGGGGGGGGGGGGGGGGGGGGGGGGCGGGGGAGGGGCGA
>JBBRAY010000032.1:0-44188 GCA_038206355.1 Bacteroidia bacterium | reverse complement strand
TTAAATTATTTGCCGCCAGGCCTGAGCCTTGACACGAGTAATTCTGTGGCCTATCTTCGCTTAATGGCCGATCAGGTCAGTGGGGAGAATTACACTAATTTATCCGAAAAAAATGTCCAACTTATTGGGGGCTGAGACAGTGGGGCTTCGTTCCCATCGGATAATAAATGGAATGGAACGTTCTTAAGCAATCAAACGTTAGCATTAACTTCTAATGCCCCATGCGCAGCCTGCTCAACCGAGTTTGTTACCAGACCAACTCTCGCAAATTACAATCCAACAATAAACACTTGGGCGCTCCCGCCTTCTAATCCATGCACTTTTACTTCATATCCTGCATTTACAGGGCTTGATGATATTTGCGTATTGATTCCTGAAATAAGACAGCTAAAAGACAATATGGATGAAGCTTTACGAATAGCATCAGAGGGTCAACCTGAAGAAAATGATGATTTTAACGCTCTAAGCTGGATTAATAGAAATTATTTGTTTAATCTTTTAAACGAAAAACCAGAACTCCTGGAAGATGCTACTCTTTCATCTTTAAAAACATCTTTGGACGATGGACCTATTGCATCATTTAAAACAATTGATGATTCTATTATTGCCACTGAAGATAGTTTGGGGCAATTTGCCGGTGACACATTGTATCAGGATGGAATTGATTCGCTCAAAGCAATAATTTTTGATAACTTAGACACACAAAATTCCGCTATTATTCCAGAAAGAAATTCTGAAGAAAATTTACAAGCTGTAAATACAATTTATTTATCCACTATTGCCCGTGGAGATTTAGCGCTCACCGTTCAGCAGCGTTCCGACTTGGAATATTTAGCTTCTTTATGTTCTTATCATGATGGTAATGCAGTTTATACAGCTCAAAATATTCTTAATTTAGTTGATGGCGAAATTATTGATTATTCACATAATTGCGACGGAGTTACAATGAGAAAGGGTAAGAATATCGAAGCAGTTATAAATGACAACTACTCCATAACTCCTAACCCTGCAACTAATTTTATCGAAGTGAAATATTTTGTTAATACATCCAATACATTTATTATTAGGGATATTGCTAATCGAATAGTAAAACAACATATATTAAATGATAAGCAAAATTCAATTACAATCAATGTATCTGATATTCCATCGGGAGTATATTTTTCAGAAATTAATAGTAATTATTCAACTGTCTTTAAGCAAAAATTAATAATCATAAAATAATTATAAAAAGTGCTAAGAACATTTAGTTCTTAGCACTAATTCTCATGAAATTAATATGTATTATTTTATGCTTGTTTGTTATAAGTATCCAGGCTTCTTCTCAGCAATTCCTTAATGGAAGTTTCGAGCAAAATCGATTAAATGATTGCGATAGCTTCAATCTTACTAATAGCGTTTACAATTCATTAATGGATAGTGTTTATGGGATTGGGACTTTACCTGGACTTGACCTTATGGTTGACTCCTGTACTTTATACCAAACTATATATGAACCAAAGGACGGACATTATTTTTCAAGCTTAGAGAGTGGCTGGGATACCATAAATACAACTGCGATTTCATTTTTACTTTCTCAGCCGCTAATCACTCATAATACTTACATTATTTCATTCTATGCAAAGTCTGTAAAGAACATAAGCCAGTTTTACCCGATTAAGCTTGTTATTGGTTATTCGAATGATAATGCCTCTTTTGGTGCGCCAGTGGATACAACGGATTTACCTGATACCATATGGACAAAGGAATTTGTACGTATACGGCCTGAGTTCGACGCAGACTATATTACTATTAAAGGTCTTCCAGGGACAATTCAACTGTTTACAATTGTTGATGAATTTTCTTTCGACACAACAGGAATTTTCTTAACAACTTTAAACTTGGAAAAGGGAGCAATTGATTTATATCCGAATCCGTGTACTGATATTTTAAGATTCCAGGTTCACGGGTTATCGAAGCTGAATATATATAATTGCTTAGGTGAATTAGTCATAGAGACGTTCAGTAAAAACAACAATGATATAATTACAATAGACGTTTCTAATATCCCAGGTGGCATCTATATAATGCAAGGAATTATTAATGACCGAATAATTTCAAATAAATTTATAAAACAATAAACATTGCTTGTACCGGAGACAAAAGTTCTTGGGTGTGAAGCGGTCGTTTTTGTGGGAAAATTCTTCAGCTCTAAGTTATTCATAATCCTTTGTACTTAATGTACCACCATTGACTATTTTCAAAGAAAGCTCCAAAGCATTGATTACTTCCTTTTCTCCATGGCAGGCTTTTAGAATCCGGTCTATCAACCATAGTTTCAGAAGTAGTTTAGAATCAATTTCGTAAAACCGAGATAGGCGCATAACGATTTCCCTTCCAATTTTCTTTTCACCTCTCTCCAGTCTTCACCGCCCCATCAATATCAGTATTAAATTTTGCGTGAAGAGTCTCAAGCCTTTTTATATTTTTCAGATTCCATTTTTATTCTTATATTTATTACTTTGAAAGCATCTCAAAAAAAAATTAAATTGCTATATAATTCTAAATTTTCTTCAAGTGGAACATTTAGGAGCCTTCAGAACAACGTAAGGCTCCGGTGAAGTACATCTTGATTTAGCTATTGACATCATTTTACTTTGCTCAAAAAAATATCATGAGCAATTTAGAGAAAAAGAAATTAATGTCCGAGGAAAAAGAAAGAATTCTTTTAGATTGGAAACTGAGCGGAATATCAAAGAAGCAATTTGCAGAACAACAAGGATTAAAATACTGCACCTTTATTAGCTGGTTCCAGGGAAGTAAAAAGGAAACTTTGGCACCGGAATTTTCAGAAGTGGTAATTTCTTCAACCGACAAACTCTTTATGGAGGTTGTAATAAGAGACAAGACTTTCCGGTTTTACCAGATCCTGCCCCTGGAACATTTTCAGTTTCTCTTAAAGTAGATCCAACTGCGTTAAAACTCCGATGGACAAGTGCAACTCTTTTTCAGCGATCGGTTGCGTTATTTTGTTTACCGCGCCGGATGCGACATGCGTAAAGGTTATGATGGACTGAGCGGGATCGTGCGCAATGAATATAGAATGGATCCGCTTAGCGGCGATGTGTTTGTTTTCTTTTCGCGGGGTCTCAATAAAATAAAAGGTATCCCTCCGGTGAACCACAGTGTGTGCCTTGACGCATTTTTTTTAAAGAAAAAAAATGCATGCTATTAAAATGATGGTGGCAGCCCCACCGTAAGCGCTGACAGACAGAGCTAACAAACCACTCAATGGTGCTTGTGTCCGAAAGGCAAAGGTGCTGAGCGATTGAGGAAAAGGCGAAGAAGATTCGTCAGGTACGAGTATGAGAGCTGAACAAAAGTACATTACCGTTAAAACATAGATATCGTCAAAGATCCTGTCAAAACAAAGTATGCATGTAGATATTTTGGAATTAAGTTTAGCGGCAGTAATCTGGTGTAGGCTAAATGACAGGCGGCGTTGCGGATGATTACACCTTTCAGTCCGAAGCGAAGATCCGGCAAAAGCATGAGGGAGATTAAGTCGGTTTGCCTGACACCGCGCTGAAAAATCCGACACAAAATTCATTGCCGGCGGATATTACACTCGCCATCACAGCTCCTTAAAGCATTTTCAAAATCATCTCCTCCACTTCCATCGAATCCCACTTCTCTTCTATGCCCGGCATCTCCATCACCTTGTCCATCACTTTATTGTGGTGATTGCCTAAGCGCTGCGCTTCAGCATAATCAACCTCCGGCGAAAAAGTAACAAGCGTATATTGAGGCGTCCATTTACCGGGAAATTTTTCATTAATACGCGCTTCTATTTTTTTTCGGAGTAGGAATTTTTTATCCCCCACAAGATCACGCATTTCAATAAAATTATCTACCGCCATATCTGCAATGGCATCGCTGTTCGGCTTGCGTATTTTTCCGAATTCGGTGAATAATTTTGTCCAATTTGATTCATCATTCATCATTTCATCAAACACCCTGCAATCTTCAAAGCCGCAGTTCATCCCCTGTCCATAAAACGGAACCACTGCATGTGCAGCATCACCAATCAATAGCAATTTATCTTCGTAATTCCATGGAGAACACTTCACCGTAACCAGCGACCCGGTAGGGTTATTGAAAAAATCTTCTTCAAGCGTAGGCATCAATGGCAGTGCGTCGGGAAATATTTTTTCGAAAAATGATCTTACTTTTTTCTTGTCGGTCAGGTTTGCAAAGGAGGCTTCACCTTCATAAGCGAAAAACAATGTACACGTAAAACTTCCGTCAATATTAGGAAGAGCGATAAGCATGTAACCACCACGCGGCCATATGTGAAGCGCATTTTTTTCAAGTAAAAATGTTCCGCCTTCCCCGGCAGGAATACAAAGTTCTTTGTAGCCGTGGTCAAGGTAATGCTGGGAATATTCAAATCGGTCGGTTTGCAGCATCAGGCTCAATCGCACGGCAGAGAATGCACCATCTGCACCGATTACATGATCACATTCATGAAAACTATTCTGAAAAGTATGCTGATTTTCAAATTCAATTTTTCCCGATCGTACATCAATGTGTGCACACCGCTCATTGAAACGTATTTTTACATTTTCATTTCTCTCCGCCAGTGTCATCAGTTCACAATTCAATCCACCGCGCGACACACTCCAGATTGCTTGTTCACCTTTTCCATAGGGCTGATAATTGATTTCGCCGGATAGGGTATGAATCATTCTCCCACGCATCGGTATCGCTACTTTTCTGATCTCATCGCCAATACCTACAGCTTCCAGTGCTTTCCATCCGCGGTCACTCAGCGCAAGATTGATGGACCGTCCCGCAATAAGATCCTCCTGGCGCATATCACCTCTTCTCTCAAACACATTTATTTTATGTCCGCGCTTTGCAAGATATATCGCAAGCAAACTTCCCACTAATCCGGATCCGATGATGGAGATATTCTTCTGTGACATGATTTTACTTACTAGTTGGAAAAATTATTAAATTTTTAATTTCGTACTCCCCCGTTTCATTCCACCCGTCTCATTCCCCCGACCTTCAGGTCGGGGCCCCTATTCTTCAAATCCAATCACTCCCCCTTCTTCATCAATATCTTCCCCATTATCTCCCCAAACAGAAACACATCTTCAAATGAATTATACAAGGGCACCGGCGCCATCCTGATCACATTCGGTTCGCGCCAGTCGCAAATTACCCCTGCAGCAGTCAAATTGTTGTATAAATCTTTTCCCATTCCATGCGCGATAATACTGAGCTGACATCCACGCCTTGCAGCATCATCAGGAGTAATGATTTCAAGATTGTATTTTATTTCCTGATTGGTACCTGAATGGAGTTTAACGTTCAGTTGCTCTATAATAAATTGCAAATAAGCAGTAAGCATTTCACTTTTTGTCCGGAGGTTTTCAATTCCCGCTTCATCAAAAATATCCAGTGAAGATTTCAGCGCAGCCATTGTCAAAACGGGATCATTGCTGAGTGCCCATGCAGAAGCCGCTTTCACCGGCTCAAATTTTCTTGGCATTTTAAATCTGGTCTCCGGATCGTTGCCCCACCATCCCGCAAACTGAGGAATATTTTTTCCAAAATGTTTTTCATGAATAAATATTCCTGATACACTTCCCGGTCCTGCATTCAGGTATTTATAACTGCAAAAGCAGGCATAGTCAATTTTCCATTCATGCAATTTCATCAGTACATTTCCTGCGGCATGTGCAAGGTTAAATCCGCAAGTGGCGCCGGCTTTATGTGTGGCGGCAGCAATTTTCTCCAGTTCAAAATATTGTCCTGTATAAAAATTTACTGCGCCGAGCATTACCGTTGCGAGGGTATCACCGGCATCTTCAATTGCTTTTATAATGTCTTCGGTACGCAGGCAATATTCACCTGAGCGGGGCTTGAGATAAATGACTGTCTGGTCAGGATCAAATCCATGAACGTTTGCCTGCGACTGAACAGCGTAGAGGTCAGATGGAAAAGCATCGTATTCGCAGATTATTTTATTTCGTTTTGCATCCGTACGGTAGAAGGAAACCATCAGCAAATGCAGATTCACCGTCAGCGAATTCATCACTACAACTTCCTCTTTTTTTGCACCGAGCAATCGCGCAACAGAGTCTGATAGGAAATCTTTATAATGATACCACGGAATTCCCGCATGAAAATGTCCCTCCACGCCATATGATGCCCAGTCTTCCAGTTCACGAAGCACATAGTCCTGCGTTTGACGGGGCTGAAGTCCGAGGGAGTTACCGGTAAAATAAATTACCTCTTTTCCATCCATCAATGGAAAATAAAACCTGCTGCGGAAAGCATGAAGGGGATCTTTTTCATCCAGATCCTTTGCAAAAGCAATTGAGTTTTCGAACTTCATCAGTTTATATTCTTTGCGATCTTTGCGCCATTGCGAGATTAAATTATTTTTATGGAAGTACAAAGTAAGTCAATGAAAAAAGATCAATCAGAAAAACTTTACAACAAAGCAAAGGAATATTTCCCCGGTGGTGTTAACTCACCGGTAAGGGCTTTCCGGTCAGTAGGGGGTACGCCATTATTTATTGAAAGGGGAGAGGGTTGCTTTATATATGACGCAGACGGAAATAAATTTACCGATTTCTGCTGCTCATGGGGGCCACTCATACTTGGTCATGCCAATCAAGCAGTTGTTGATAAAGTTAATGAAACGGTTCGAAAGGGCTCCAGTTTTGGAACACCTACCAGACTTGAAAACGAACTGGCGGAATTAATCCTGACTAACAATCCATTCATTGAAAAGATGAGATTCGTCAGTTCAGGGACAGAAGCGGTGATGAGTGCCATTCGTCTGGCACGGGGTTATACGGGTAAAAATCTGGTGATCAAATTTGATGGCTGTTACCACGGACATGCTGATTCGATGCTGGTGAAGGCCGGCAGCGGACTGGCCACATTCGGAATTTCATCTTCAGCAGGTGTGCCTGATGCAGTAGCAAAGGATACCATCGTACTTCCACTCAATGATAAAAAACTGCTTGAAGAAGCCATTATAAAATATAAGGATGATCTCGCCGCAGTAATTATTGAACCCGTTCCTGCCAATAACGGTTTGTTGATTCAGGATAAAAGTTATCTCGAATTTCTTCGTGAGGTAACAAGCAAGAATAATATCCTCCTGATTTTCGATGAAGTCATCTCCGGGTTCCGTATTGGCTTTACCGGTGCTGCCGGATACTACACTATCAATCCCGACATCCTTACCTACGGAAAAATAATCGGGGGCGGAATGCCCGTTGGTGCTTACGGTGCAAGTGCGGAGATCATGAAAAAAATATCTCCCGAAGGAAATGTTTACCAGGGCGGCACGCTTTCAGGAAACCCCGTTGCCATGGCTGCGGGAATTGCAACACTTACTGAATGTCTGAAGGACGATTTTTATTCATCGCTGGAGAAGAAAACACTTCAGTTTGTGTCCTCGTTGAATTCGTTCTCCTTAAAAAATAATTTCCCGTTTAAAGTATTTTCTATCGGATCCATTTTTTGGTTTGCGTTTACGACAGAAGATAAAATTCAGTGTGCCGATCAGATTGATGGAGATAGCATGAGCAGATTTAATGTTCTCTACCACGACTTACTCGAAAAAGGAATTTACTTCGGACCTTCAGGTTATGAGGTTGGATTTATTTCTTCAGCACATACAGAAAAAGTTTTAGACGATGCCGCTGAAAGAATCTGTGCTTCTCTTAAATCTGTATTTCAAAATTAATGTTTGAAGCGAGCGTAATCCGGGGTCCTGAAAGTTCTTTTGATTCGTTATTCGAATATTCGCATTCATTGGTTATTCGTACCACCCCGATTCGTACTTCGTAAATTCGTTTCTGTTCGTATTTCGTACTACCCGTAAGGATTCCCGAAATTAAAAATATTCCACCACCCTTTTTTCTTCTTCTTTTCAAATTCATAAATTTCTTTAGCAACCAGTACCCATCCCGGTTCATGGGCCTTTATCAGCCAGTTAACAGCAGATTTATTTCCCGCTGCCGCATCTACCATAATCCCCATTGCAACAAATTGATTTTTAATAAGCCATGCCTTGGCAGATTCATTTCCTCCAAGTGCATCGGTAAGTGCGGCAAGATGAACGAACCCGTTTTCTTTCAGCCACTGAAATGATTTTTCAATATCAAGGAATGCATCTCGGAATTCTGCAAGTTCAGGAAATCCATTCACCCTTAGCCAGTGCTGATCAGTTTCTTCTCCGCGGATGGCAGTGCTGAGTTTTTGCAACTCTTTAATTTCATAGTCCCGGGTCATGAGATTTTTTCAATGATTGAATAAAAGTAATAAAAGAAATTGCAGAATCATCGTACCATCAGTCCAAAACTTAAAATACCATTTTGATTTTTTATCAGAAGCATTTAGTATCAGGTACGCTGCAGCTATGGCAGACAACGTAAATGGATAAAAAAAAGTTTTCCCTGAAGCAACATCATACAGTAGAAATTTTTCCTGGAGTCCGCAGAGTAAACAAAACAATACCAGCATTAAAATACCTGCTGATTTCATTGCCCTTATTCCAAACAACATCGGTAAACTGGTATTTCCGAATTTTCTTTCGCGTTCCATGTCACGTATTTCAAAAGGTATGGTGATGGCAAAAATAAAAAGGAAACGCCTGATAAGAATTAATGCAAGTTCCGGTTTTGAAAATGTTTGAAGATAAGGCAGCAATGGGACTGCTACTGTAATTAAAGTCCACCCCATCGCTACCGTAAAGACTTTCAAATAAGTAAATTCCCTCAAACGAATAAATTTACCATTTCTTTTCACCATGGGAAGGGAATATGATAAAGTAATCAGACCTGATATGATAAACCCCGCCATCATCAATTTTTCCAGCATGAAAAAAGTAGCTACACATCCCAGGAAGCCGGAGACAATGCAAAACTTTAATGTGGGTGAAACTTCAGGACTAAATAAATGGCTTAATGATTCTAATGGATGAATAAAAGAGAAGCGACCTGCAATAATGTGCAGGTTATATTCAAAAAATGTTGCGAAGAAAACAAAGAGTATCAGCGGAGTTATTTGAAGGGGGATTCCTAAAAACCATTGTGTCTCCCACACCATGAATACTGCGCAAATGGCAATAAAAACATTTCTGAAAACGATGAAGCGGAAAATTTTTTGAACTACGTCTGACAAAACAAAATTAATCAGGGAGAAATAATGCAAATGCAGTAAATCCGACAACGAATCCGCTGAAACCATAAATCAAAGAATTGCGGATTTTACGATCACGGCACTTTTTTTCATAGCCTTCTCTGTAATTCAGATTATCCCGTAGGACAGGATCTGATACTTTGTGTTTTTGAACATTCGGCGAAAAACTTCCTACAATCGTAGAATACAATGCCGGTACCACAAGGCCATAAATCGTAAGAAGCCCCGCACTTGCACCTACTGCGGCTGAAGCAATCTTATTCCCGGTATTGTGGTAATACATGTTTGCATCCTGTTCACCCTTGATGAACATCCTCATTTCCTCCGGTTTGAAATCACTCGGGTCCAGCGGATCGCTTACAAAAATTATTTGTTCTTCACCGCTGGCATATTGTACCGAGAATACGCGGTCAGGATTAATTTGTTTTCTTTTCTCCTTTTTGAATTTTTGAAATGAAACTTTATTGTCTTTCAATTCCACATTTTTTACTTCAAGTACATTTCCATTAATGAGGATAATCCTATCCTGGGCCGAAACTATGGAGGTAATAAAAAAAGTAAGGACGATGAATATGCATTTCATATCAGATATTTTTCTGGGTTAAATATAGGCAGAAACAATCACGCGGTGAGAAACAATTGGTGAATGTCGTATTTCTTTAGTTGAATGGCATGGAAAACGAGTATCTTTATCCGGTAAAAAATTAACAACTATGAAGAAGATTATTTTTGTGCTTGCCGCAGTTATCATGTCGCATGAAAAAATTTCAGCGCAGATCCTTTTTGGCCCGCAATTCGGATTCAATTATTCCACCCTCACCGGTACCGATTTATCAATAAACCCAAAACCTGAATGGCATGCAGGTTTACTTTTTGATGTTGGACTTGGAAAACACTTTTCACTGCAGCCATCATTGTTATATTCAAAACGTGGATATAAATATGATTACGATACCTATAATACAACAATTATATCATCTGATACCACTATTACAACCTATACAAGTGCCAATGTTGACGCAGCACTCGGTTACCTTGATATACCCATCCTGCTGAATATTTATTTCGGCGACCACAAAGGATTCATGCTGAATGCCGGGCCGCAGCTTTCCATATTAATGACGAATCAGTCAGTAGCGACAAGCTCTACAACGGTTAGTACCAATGGCGGATCACCCCAGACGACGAACCCTGAGTCAGAAACAAAATTCAAATTTAATCCCGCCGACGTTTCTTTAGTTGCCGGAGTCGGATATAAGTTTCCGAAATTATTGCTCGTTTACCTGAGGGCATCTACAGGATTTGGAAAAGTTCAAAAGGATAAAACTATTCTTAAAGACGGCAACGAAGGAAAGAATTTTACTTTTGAACTGGGTGCTGCCATCACCTTTGGCGCAAAATAATTATTCCTTAACCGGCTTTCAGACCAACAGTTGCTAATCGTGAGACGGATATTTTTTTTTCTGATCATCACATTTGTTTGTCTTGGGCAATTTTCATTTGTGAACTCTGATTCAGAAGAAGAAGTAATTCAGAAAAGGGTTTTTACATATATCCGGTCGCAGCATGATTCATTATTTAATGAACTTGCATTGCTGAAATCTGTTTTGGAGAGAGAACAATTTGATTCTGCAAAAAATGTTTTTCTTCAGTGCAGGTCGCGCTATAAAAAGACGGAGGCGTTTGTCGCCTATTTTTTTCCCGGAGATGCAAAGTTTATCAATGGCGGAACAGCATCGGAAATAGAAGACGATGATGAACCTGACTTTATTATTTACCCGCATGGCTTCCAGGTCATAGAGAGTGTTCTTTACGGCGATGATGTGAAGGACCACAAGCAGCAATTGCTCAACGAGACAGATTCGGTTTCAGTGCTTTTAGAAGGATGCACACAGGCCATACAAACCATGAATTTGGGTCCGCGTGTTTTCTTTGAAGCATTGCAGTTGCAACTTATCCGGTTGTTTATGATTACAGCCGTTAACATGGAAACACCACTATGCAAACATGCTTCTGAAGAATTGATTTCATCTTTTAACGGGATGAAGGAAGTGATCCACCGCGCTTACCCGATGCAGTACACAGGCAGAAGTATGGTGTTGCGGGTATTTATTGAGACGCTTGAATCAACTGCCGGTTACATTTCTGCATATACTTCGATCGACCAAATAGATTATATCAAACTCTACTCAAAGTTTTATATTCCATTGAGCGACCAGCTTCGCACGGCAAGAGGGAACATGGCGTCTGATAATTACGGGAGTACCACAGCCATTGATTTGAATGCCTCCTCTGTATTTGAAAAGTCTGCGTTCAACACATTTTTTTTTAATCCTTCACAAACAAAAACAGGATCGCCTGAGCGGGCATCATTGGGACAGAAACTGTTTTTCGATCCTGCGCTTTCGGCCAATAATCAGCGTGCATGTGCAAGTTGTCACCAGCCTCAAAAAGCATTTACTGATGGCCTGCCGAAAAGTTTAGCAATGGATGGCAAGCAAATCGTAAGCAGGAATGCGCCAACACTGATCAATGCAGCTATCCAGGGACGATTATTTCATGATGCACGTACCATGAATCTTGAAAATCAAGCCGACGAAGTGCTGAGTAATCCGCTGGAGATGCACCATGATCTTTCATCCAGCATAAAGAAATTAAAGCGTTCGCCTGAATATGTTTCAATTTTTAAAGATGCATTCAAAGGGACCGCTGATACTTTTATTTCAGCCCATTCCATGTTGCTGGCAATCGCTGAATATGAGCGGACGCTCGTTTCATTCAACTCAAGATTTGACCGAACAATTCGCGGAGAGGAAAACGCATTGTCGCTGGATGAACGCTGCGGATTCCATTTATTTATTACCAAAGGCAATTGTGCAAGCTGCCATTTCCTGCCACTCTTCAGCGGAACGATGCCGCCTGATTATAAAGTCAGTGACTGGGAAGTACTCGGCACACCTAAGGTTAATGACCGTACAAAGCCGGAACTGGACGATGACCCGGGCAGGGCAGGAGTTCATAAAACAGATTTGTATCGTCACGCTTTCAAAACGCCCGGCCTGCGCAATGTCGCACTCACAGCGCCATATATGCACAACGGAGTTTTTAATACACTCGGGGAAGTAATGGATTTTTACAATACCGGCGGTGGAAAAGGTTGGGGAATTGAAGTTCCCAATCAGTCATTGTCATCCGATTCATTGCATCTCACCAAAGATGAGCGTAAAAAGATCATCTCTTTTTTAATGGCGCTCACCGATACTTCAGGTCTGACATCCATTCCCACCCGGCTCCCGTCATTTCCGAATGATGCAGAACTCAACAGCAGGAAAATTGGCGGGGTCTATTAAAGATGGCGAATAATCACATCTCTAACGGATGTGTATATCAATCAATTAACGTCCATGTTCTTGCTTATTCATTTTATTCACTCTATTTTTAAGTTGTGATCTTTAATCCGGTCCATTGGAATAATTAGAATTTGCTTGTAAGATCGGAGTGATTCCCGGATGCGCTTTACCACAATACAACAGAACAATGAATTAAACTGCCTTTGTCAGAAAAGATTTCACCGTAATAAATTTTTGTAAAAGTATACATGTCTAAAACACCATCAGATTATTTATTCATGCTCATCCGTGCCATGAGCAAGAGTGAGAAACGGAATTTTAAAATTTATGCCGGACGGCATTCCGTAGAGGAAAACAATTACCTGAAGTTGTTCGATGCCATCGACAGACAAAAAAAATATGATGAGGGAGCCATCCTGAAAAAATTCGTTAAAGAGTCTTTCACCAATCGTTTTCCGATTACCAAAAAAAGATTATACGAAACAGTGCTGCGCTCACTTGATGCTTTTCATTCTCAGAGTTCAACGGATGCGGAGTTGAAAAGAGAATTGCACTTCGCAGAAATCCTGTACAAGAAGTCATTGTATAACCAGTGCGCAAAAATTTTATCCTCGGCAAAACATACAGCGTTGAAGCATGAAAAGTATTCGTCACTCGCTGAAATTCATCACTGGCAAAAAAAGCTGATTGAAAAGGACAATTACCTCGGACAGAATGATGATTCCATTGCAGCAATGTTGCATGAAGACGTAATTATTGCCGACAGGATGAAAGAATTTAATGAATACTGGAATATTAAGAGCCGCCTGTTTTTATTGCTGAATAAACAGGGAAAAGTCCGCAACAATAAGGAGCTGAATAGTTTTAAGAAGATCATCGACAATACCTTACTTAGGAATGAAGGAAAAGCGCAGAGCCATGAATCACGCTATTTGTTCAATCATATTTACAGCGCCTACCATTTTGGAACAGGGGATTATAAAAGCAGCTACAGGTTTTTAAAGCGAAATGTTGAGCTGATTGAATTGCATCCTTCTGCCTTTAAGGAAGAACCGAACATCTATTTTTCAGTACTCACCAATCTGATATATGTGAGCACAAGTTTAAAAAGGTATAGTGAAGTGTTCGAACTGATGAAAAAACTGAAGGCTGTACCTGAAACCCTCGATACTTCCCGTAATGAAGATCTCGAGATAAAATTGTTTTCCAGCGCACTGAGTATTGAAATTACACTTTATAATACAGTCGGTGAATTTGAAAAATCAATTGGTCTGGTTCCGTCCATTGAAAAAGGACTTGATCGTTTCGGTGATAAAATAAACCGCCTTCGCAGAGCATATTTTTATTTCAACATTGCCGTCGCATATTTTGGTGCTGAAAAATATTCTGCTGCATTGCGCTGGACGAACAGACTTTTCAGTGAACCCAATATTGACGAGAACCAGGACATTTATTGTTTTGCAAGAATACTGAATCTGATTATTCACATTGAACTCAAGAATGATGACGTAATTCCATACATACTGACTTCAACTTCGCGCTACCTTAAAACCCGTAACCGCGTTTATAAATTTGAAACCGTATTTCTTGAATTCATCGAACAACTGATACGCGTTTATCTCAGTGATGAGAGTCAGGTGATTTATAAAAAGTTATTCGGTAATCTTAAAAAACTCTCCTCAGATCCGTTTGAAAAAACTGTATTCGAGTACTTTGATTTTATCGCCTGGTGCAAAAGCAAAATTGAACACGTCTCTTTCCGGGAAATGATCGGAGAGAAAAATTAAACTTTCTTATTTTTCAGCGCCTCAATTATTTTTTCTCTACGTTGCTCATTTTCCATTTGAGCAAACATCAGATATAATTTCCGGGTCATCTTTCCGGTGACCATATCGCTGTCATCTTACTTTGCAGGTGGAGCATTGGGTTGACTTGTTCACGAGAAAAAGATTCTATACGGAGTGGGAAAATTCCTTCGGAGTATTTTCGGTTCACCAATTATTTTAAAAAGGGGAATGCTTATTTTTATAACAAGCATAATCTGCAGGAGTTGAGTAAACAGCTTAAAGAACGGAAAGTTGACCTCGCACGATTTATAGAGTATATTGGAGAAAGAGAAGATATTAAAAACTCAAAAATGAGTTCTACAGACAAGGTCTTAATGAGTATATCAAGGTTTATCTCGACCGTTATGCAATGATGAGGCATACATATTATTTCGATGCCTATTTCGATAAAGCATTAAAGCAACGATGCAGGAATTGGATTAAGAATTTCAACTATGCACATGCCGCCCTTGACCATACAAAAGAGGCAAAAAAAGCACGGAAATCACTGTCAATAATGCCTCAAATTTGACAAATCACCAATTAGCTGTCAGTTAATGCCATTGTATAGGTCTATCTGTCAAAAATTGACTATATTTGACAATACTGATTTCAAGTATCAATTTAATATATGCATTGTATTCAAATGTCAAAATATGGCAAATAGTGACACAAAAGATTTAGAAATGTCAAATTATTACTATTTTTGACAAAAAAAATAATGGAAAATAGGCCATTTGATAGAACAATACCTTTTAATGACTTGCCATTATTACCTCCTTCAAAAGATAAAGTACAGACAATTGAAATACTGAAAGCCCTTAATAGAACAACTCGTGCATTAGCCGAATTGAAGGGCTTTGCAAAAAAATTACCGAATCAAGCAGTTCTTGTAAACACCATTGCGTTGAGAGAAGCTAAAGCCAGCACTGCAATTGAAAATATTATTACGACAGATGACGCATTGTATCGGGCATTGTCTGTAAGCGATAGCAATTTAGATTCAAATGCAAAAGAAGTTTTACGATATAGGCAAGCTCTATGGGAAGGTTTTGCTCACGTAAAAAAAGAAGGCAGCATCTCACTTGAAATAATACTGAACCTGTATCGTCAGATAAAGCAATTAAATGACGGAATTCGGCCAGCCCAGGCAGAGACAGTAATAAAAAAATATGGTACAGGACTGCTGGGGGGAACTGTTGTGTATACTCCTCCAAGAGGAGAAAAAATAATTGAATCGAAGTTGGAAAACTTATTTCAATATATAAATGATGATAAGCAATTCAAGGATGATCCATTAATAAAAATAGCCATATCCCATTATCAATTCGAAGCTATTCATCCTTTTCGTGATGGTAACGGAAGAACGGGAAGAATACTCAACACGCTAATCATGATTCAAAAAGATCTTCTTGAAGTGCCAATCCTTTATTTAAGTGCTTTTATTATTGAAAATAAAAAAGAGTATTACGAATTACTTAATAAAGTAACAACAATGAGAAGTTGGAATGATTGGATATTGTATATGCTGCGGGCTATTGAAGAAACCTCTCTCTTTACAATCAGCAAGATTAATGAAATAGATAGGCTGTTTGTAAAAACTACCGAACTTATTAATAAAAATCTTCCAAAGGTAAGGAAGGAAACTATTGAAAAGATTTTTGAGCAGCCTTATGTAAGACCCAAAAAATTAATTGATACAAATATGAAAAGTTTAAATACAGCGAAAAAACTTCTTGAAGACCTTAGTAGCCTAAAAGTGATGTCACCAAAAAAGATAGGAAAAGAGACAGTTTATTTAAACATTGATCTTTTCGACCTGCTCACAGAGACATAACAATTTTCATTTGTGTATGGAACAACTTAAAAATTCACTTAAGACTGGTATAAAAAAGCACCGTTTCCTGTGAGGTCTCGCTCCACACAGGCTCCGTCCGAAGACCTAACAGCAGTAAATGGGAAAGGGAATTGGAGTCATACCTGTAGCAGAACTGAAGCGAATCTTACGGATTGCTTCAGCTCATACTGACCATAAAGCGACCCGAAGCAGAAATCTTTGATTTCGCTTCGGGTCTGCTTTGTGGTGTCCCCGGAGGGATTCGAACCCACGGCCCAATGATTAAGAGTCATTTGCTCTACCAACTGAGCTACGGAGACATTTATTAAGGGCTGCCAATGAATAAACTAATCAACCAATCAACTTTTCAACTAATCATCCAATCAACCGCCCCAAAAAGGGCTGCAAATATATTCTAATCTTTAAAACTACAACGTACAATTTATTTCATTTCACACCTTCATGAATAGAGAGTTACCCTTATATTTGAAAACTTAATTCCCGGTAATGGAAAAGCAATTTGAAATTAAACTGCCTCAGTTTGAAGGTCCCTTCGACCTGTTGCTGTTTTTTATTGAACGTGATGAAATTGACGTGCAGAACATCCACGTCTCAAAAATCACCAACGATTTTCTCGACTACATTCACCAGATGAGTGAGCTCAACATTGAGGTGGCCAGCGAATTTATTCTTGTTGCCGCTACATTGATGCGCATCAAGGCTAAAATGCTGTTGCCGCGACCTGAATTCGATGAGCAGGGCAAAGAAATCGATCCACGTGAAGACCTCGTACAACGCCTGCTACTCTATAAACAATATAAAGAAGCATGTGAGGATTTTAAAACCATGGAAGACGACCGGTCCCGAAAAGCTGAGCGTGGAAATGTGCAGCGCGAACTGGCAAACATCGCCATGGAGAATGCACAGAACGAAGAACTCATGAACCTCACTTTATTTCACCTCCTCAATGCATTCCAGAAAGTGGTGAAACGTTTCGACGATGATAAAACAAAAGTGCGCCACCGCGTTGTCCAGTATCCGTACACCATCAGGGAACAAAAAACTTTTATCCGTGATTTTATTTCTTCCAAAGAGAAAACTTCATTCACCGATCTGTTGTTTACCTGTGAAAATAAAATACACGTCATCTTTACTTTTCTCGCCATCCTTGAATTGCTACAGGAACAAATACTCATCGCTACACTGGGTATCGGATTCAATAATTTCTGGCTCTCTGAAAATAAAGAACCAATCATTCTGCCTGATTCCACGAATTAGGTTTTATCCCACTGATGCATGGAGTTAGACAGCAGGAAATTACTACGGACTTTTCGTCCAACGCGCATCCTGCTACCGATATTAATCGGACTTGGCACAGCCACATTTTTACTTATTCAGAATTTTGACAGGCAGGCATTTGAGAATATCAACTGGACCTGGAACTCTTCCTTCTGGATTTTCATGGCCCTCCTTGCAATGGTGGTGCGCGACCTGGCATACATGGTGCGCCTCCGTGCCCTCACAGATCATGAAATAAACTGGTGGCGCTCGTTTATCGTCATCATGCTCTGGGAATTTTGCTCTGCAATCATCCCCGGTATGCTCGGCAGCGGATACTTCTTCGCCATCTTTATTCTTACAAAAGAAAAAATTAATACCGGCCGTAGCATCACCGCCATCACACTATCCTCTTTTCAGGACGGCGTATTCCTCGCACTGGTAGCCCCTTTCGTCTATTTTATCATCGGGAAAGAAAAACTTTTTTCTTCCATGAACCTCAGTACCCAGGCCACCATAAATTTCGGAAGCGGTTTTTTAATCACCTTCTGGACTGTCTATTTCATCATCCTCGCTTATAAAATCTTTGTTGCTTATGCACTGTTTATTAATCCGCGTTTTGTAAAGTGGGCCCTGCTGAAAATATTTTCTCTTCCATTCCTTAACAGATGGCGCCCCGGAGTGAGAGAAACCGGCGACCAGCTCATCATTGCCAGCAAAGGACTAAAAAATAAAAGCCGCAGGTTCTGGATAGAATCATTTGGCGGCACTTTTGTTTCATGGACAGCGCGTTACACCATCGTCAACTGCCTGGTGCTGGCATTTACAAATGGTCCGACAGAAAACTTTATCATTTTCGGTAAGCAGGTGGTGATGGGAATTATTATTTTATTTACCCCTACGCCGGGAGGTAGCGGCTTTGCTGAGATTATGTTTACGAAATACCTGGGTGAATTTATTCCTTTCGGACTCAGTGCTTCACTTGGATTGCTTTGGCGACTGATCAGCTACTACCCGTACATTTTTATCGGCGTCATTCTTCTACCACGCTGGATAAAAAGTAAATTTTCGAAAGAAGAGATTGCGGTGACTACGGCTTAGAATCCGGAATTGCTTGTGCGAAGGCGCCGTAAGTAACGTAACTCTTACCTGCATCAAAAATATTTCCTGAACCTTTTCGTCTGCCCTTTTGTTCATCCAAATAAATCATTTCACAAAACATGTCAAAAGTATTCGGCAAACTACCCACAGGCAAAAGATTGCAAAGCATCAAACAAAGTCCGAACTATAAAGACGGTGCATTTCAGAATATCAGCGTTACGTCGGTAATGGCTGAAGACACAAACTTCAGAAAAATACTGAAAGACTATTACCGCAAACCAAAAACAACAGAACCACCCCGGCAAATCCCTTCAGTAAAAACCAATTTACATACCATTTCAAATCAAGCGCCAACCGTCATCTGGTTCGGACATTCTTCCTATCTGCTTAATGTGAACGGAAAAAATATTCTTGTTGACCCCGTCTTCAGCAAAAGCGCTTCACCATTTTCATTTATGGTGAATGGATACAAAGGCACCGATGTATTCAAAGAATCCGACTTCCCCGAACTCGATCTCATCATTCTCACCCACGACCATTACGATCACCTCGACTACAACAGCATCAGAAAATTAAAAGGGAAAACAAAAAAGTTTTGTGTCAGTTTGGGCGTAGGTTCACACCTTGAATACTGGGGCATCAATAATAGCATCATCACAGAATTTGACTGGTGGCAGGAAGAAGAAATTTTTCCGGGAATGAAACTGACAGCGGCTCCGGCACGGCATTTTTCAGGAAGAGGCATCAGAAGCGGAAAAACATTGTGGAGTTCATTCATTTTGAAAACAGATAAACACAACTTCTACCTCGGAGGCGACTCCGGATACGACTCCCACTTTGCTGCTATCGGAAATAAGTACGGTCCTTTTGATATTGCCATTCTCGAATGCGGACAATACAACCCCGGCTGGAAAAATATTCACATGATGCCTGAAGAAACTGTTCTGGCCGGTATGGACCTCTGCGCAAAAATCATGATGCCTGTTCACTGGGGTAAGTTCACCTTGTCATTGCATCCCTGGAATGAACCCATTCAAAGAGCTGTGAAGAAAGCCCGGGAAATGAATGTAAAAATTACCACACCAATGATCGGCGAACAGGTAATCATCGGAAGCCATTACCCTGAAAAGGAGTGGTGGAATTTTTAATGGCGGCTTATTTCTGATGAGTTACGGAATTTATCAGTCGTAGCTTTAAAATATGCCGTATTTTCGGGTCCACTGATAACTCCAATGCACACGAAAATATTTCTACTGCTGCTCTTGCTGCCCATTTCTTCTGCACTTCACTCCCAGAGCAAAAGTCTCAGCACCATCAATGGTACAATTTCATTCAGGTCGGATGCTGCGCTCGAATTAATTAAGGCGACTTCAAACAACCTCATGGGAAAGATCGATGAAGAGAAGCGCACCTTTGCCTTCCGCGTACTGATTCGTTCCTTCGAAGGCTTCAACAGCGGACTCCAGCAAATACATTTCAATGAAAACTACCTGGAGACTGACCAATTCCCTGAGGCAACTTTTTTGGGTAAAATTATTGAGCCCATTGACTTTTCCAAAAACGGAAAATCAACCATCAGGACAAAAGGTATTTTGAAAATTCACGGTGTAGAACAGGAAAGGATTATCAAAAGTGATGTAATTATCACCGGAAATAAAGTACATATTGAATCTGATTTTACTGTTCTGTTGTCAGATCATAGTATCCGCGTTCCAAGGGTCGTGCATGAAAAAATTGCCTCTGAAATCAGAGTGAACGTAAATGCTGATTTCCTAAGGTAATGAACATCAGACACAATTTACATACTATATTTTTCGCCGCATCATTCGCAGCAATCATTCTACTTATTCCGCTTTCTATATCTGCGCAGCTCCCTTCATTTGAAGATGTCCCATTTTCCTATCAGAGAAAGGAAGTCAGGGTATCACGCATTCTGAAAGACAAAGACGGCAGACTTTATTTTGGAACGGACAAAGGGCTTTTCAGCTATGACGGTATCATTTTCAACAAGATTGAATGTAAAGACAAATTAAATGATGAAAACGTAACAGCCCTCTTTAAAAGCAGTGATGGAAAAATATGGGCGGGATTCCGGGACGGCACCATTGCTTGTTACTTCAAAAAAATATTTTTAATCTTTAAACCTGAAGAAGGATTACCGAAGGTTTCAATAACAGCATTCGAAGAAACAATTGATGGAACACTCTGGATTGCCACAAACGGCGAAGGTATTTATTGTTACTCCAGAAATCATTTGAGTAATATCAATACCGATGACGGGCTGAATGACAATTACGTACACTCAATTCTTAGTTTGAAAAATCGTGATGTCGTCATCGCAGCCACTGATCAGGGACTTAATGAATGCCGGTTTTCATCAGGAAAAAAAAATGTTGTCAATATTTCTCCCGTCCCCGGACTCCCTGATAATATTATCACCTCATTGCTTGAAAACAAAAACAATCTAATCGCAGGATCTCAGGATAAAGGAATAGTCATCATTGATTCCGCCGCCAATAACCTGATCATTCCGGACGTCAGCAAAAACTGGAAGTATGGGATGGTGAACAAAGTTGCTATTACCGGAGGTGAAATCTGGATTGCTACGAACGACCAGGGACTCGTTATTGCAGATGAACAAACCGGTAAACTTAAATTCAATTTAAGAAATGTATCGTCATTTAAACATACAAAGATCAATGATCTCATTACCGACAATGAAGGCAACGTATGGCTGGCTTGTAATGACGGACTTGTAAAATCACCCGGAAAAAAAATGAGGCTGATGGAATCACTAATGAAAGAAAAAATTTCATTTGTCCATACCATTCTGTTCGATTCCAAAGACAACTGTTGGTTTTCGCCGGACCAGGGACTTGTTAAATACTGGCAGGATCCCAATGGAATTATTCATTCGCAAAAATTTATACTCACTCCACCGGAAAAACTGATTGACATTGTCACGCTTTATGAAGACCCTTATGGCTTCCTTTGGATTGGCACCATGGGAGCCGGAATCTATCGCCTTCAAATTGAAACCGGAATCATTAAAAAAGTTACTGAAAATCCTTCCATATTAAACGGCAGCATACTCACCATCTCAGGAAAGGGAAATGATGTTTGGATTGGCGGCTTTGACGGAACATCCCATTGTACAATAAAAGGAAGCGGAACCGGATTCAGAGAATTAGATTTCACACGCAATGTAGCTACTGATTCGCTCCGTAACTATTACGTGTATAGTATATTCACTGACAAATCCAACCGGACCTGGTTTGGGACAGATGGCGATGGTGCATATATGTATGATGGGAAGCAACTCAAAAACTTATATGCAAGTGGCCTTCATGCAAACACAGTTTACACCATCCTGGAAGATGGATCAGGAAACATCTGGTTTAACACTCAGGATAACGGCATATACAAATACAATGGAAAACGTTTCCAGAATTATTCTGTGAATGAAGGCATCAGCGACATTTCTGTTTCATCAATGCTTTTTGATCATTCCGGTAATTTGCTACTGGTTCATAAAAACGGGATTGACATATTAAATAAAAAGGAAATCCGTTTTACTTATTTGAAAAATAACCGTTTGTTGAGTAACATGAATCCCGATCTGAATTCTGTTTCTGCCAATAAAAAAGGAGAGGTTTATATCGGTACTGAAAAATTTATCCTGCAACTTTACACAGATGCATTAAACAACCAGCCCTTTCCAAAAACATTTATTGAAAATATTTCGATTTTTCAAAATGAAATCGGCGACACCACACATTCATTTAATGCGAACCAGAATAATTTTACATTCTCATTTATAGGATTATGGTATTCCAATCCCCTTCTGGTTCAATACCAGTATAAACTGGATGGGTTAAATGATGAATGGGTTAACACGGCGGACAGAGAAATAAATTTTCCAAAACTTCCTCCGGGATCATATACGTTTTCAATTCGCTCTTCCCTCAACAGCGATTTCACCAATGCCTCTGAAGTAAGCTACATTTTTGTCATCCATCCTCCGTTCTGGAAAACGTCCTGGTTTCAGATCATTGCATCTCTTTCAATCGCCGTCCTGCTGTATTTTTTTATCAGGTACCGCGATAAAAGGATCCGAAATATGGACAGGTTGAAAAAAGAAGCCATTGAGTTTCAATTTGAAATGCTGAAAAGTCAGGTGAATCCGCATTTCTTATTTAATAGTTTCAATACCCTCATAACAATTATTGAAGAAGATCCGAAAACAGCTGTCAGCTACGTGGAAAAACTTTCTGAATTTTTCCGAAGCCTTATTGCATACCGCGACAGAAACCTGATACCGCTGAAAGAAGAATTAAATCTTCTTGACAATTTCTTTTTTCTTCAGAAGAAAAGATACGGTCAACACCTTAAGCTGAGCGTACAGCCTGATGTAAGTAAGATTTCAGCTTTTGTAATACCTCCGCTCACCCTCCAGCTTCTTGTTGAGAATGCTATTAAACACAACGCCGTATCCAAAGAATCTCCTATGCAAATTGAAGTATTTAATGAAGACGAATATATCGTCGTGCAGAATAACCTGAACCCTAAAATTTTGAATGAAAGATCTTCCGGATTGGGCTTGCAGAATATTACAAACCGTTATAAATTGCTCACAGAAGATAAAGTGGTTATTACAAATGACGGCAAAACATTCTCAGTGAAAGTTCCACTTATCAAAAGAAAATGAAAATACAGGCCCTCATTATTGAAGATGAAGAACCGGCAGCTGAACGGTTGAAAAAACTTATTCAACAAACCGATCCTGATATTGAAATCACGGATGTAATCGTAAGCATCCGTTCAGGAGTCAGTTACCTTAAAAAAAATACGCCTGATCTCATCTTTCTCGACATCCATCTTGCCGACGGAGAGAGTTTTGAAATCTTCCGCCAGGTAAAAGTTTCAAGTCCCATCATTTTCACAACGGCTTATGATCAGTTTGCTTTACAGGCATTCAAGTTGAACAGCCTCGACTATATTCTGAAACCCGTGAAACAACAGGAACTTGCAGCTGCATTAAAAAAATTCAGGTCGCTGCATACAGAAACAAAGTATCCTGCTGTTGATTACCAAAAAATTGCTGACCTAATGTCCCGGGAAAAGACGGAATATAAACAACGCTTGCTCATCAGGTATGGCGATCTCTTCAAGACCATAGAAATAAAAGATGCCGCTTATTTTTATTCTGAAAACAAAATCACCTATGTATGCACAAAGCAAAATGCACGTTATGCCCTGGACAATACACTCGAGGAGCTGGAAAAATTTCTTGAACCAAAATCCTTTTTCAGGATCAACCGTCAGTTTATTGTCGGTGTTGAAGCCATTGATAAAATGCTTGCCGTTTCCAAGTCGCGCGTAAAATTAACATTACAGCCACCTTCAGACCACGAGACAATTGTGAGCACCGAACGGTCTCCTGAATTCAAAAAATGGCTGGCCGGAGAATAATCTGACCATTCTTAATATTTTTTTGGAACATTTTTTCCTGTTCATCCCTTCTTCTTCCCTGTTGAGTCGCTTTTACTTTCAAAAAGACCGCTGCTGAAGCATTTTTGTCCTGAATCTAAATCTCAGGATGAAAAAAAATAAAACCATAACAGGAATACTCGACTTCAGTGTGTTGGCATTTATTGTCTTTCTCATCATGATGATGCTTTTCTGGGGTTGTAAACACGAACCGATCGTTCCACTTCTGACTATAGAAAACTCAGGTACAGGTGTGGTGAATGACAGCACCGTTTACAATGGAATTCCCTGCGATCCCGACAGTGTTTATTTCACCAACAATATTCTTCCGCTCTTCATTTCCAATTGTGCAAAAAGCGGATGTCATGACGTAGCCAGCCATGAAGAAGGAATCATCCTTGACACCTACGACCATGTAATAAACACCGGAGACATAGAACCCGGTCGTCCATCATCAGGGAAAATTATAGATGTAGTCTCATCTTCCGATCCCGACAAGAAGATGCCGCCTCCACCCAACACATCGCTTAATTCAAATCAGATAAACATGATCACAACATGGATCAATCAGGGCGCATTAAATAATTCATGCAGTAGTTGCGATACTGTAAATGTCACCTATTCCGCAACCATTGCTCCATTGCTACAGACGAAATGCGTGGGTTGCCACAATGCTGCCACAACTTCAGGAAATATTAATCTCAGTAATTATATCGATGTAAAAACAGAGGCCCTGAACGGGAGATTATCAGGAAGCGTAAATCATACTGCAGGATTTTCCTTTATGCCTAAAGGCGGAGCAAAACTCCCGCAGTGTGAATTAGATGAGTTGAATTTATGGATAGCAAGTGGTGCACCGCAGAATTAAAAAACAGAAATGAAACAAAATACCTGCATAATGATATTGACAGTCCTTCTTGCCGGATGTTACTACGACAACAAAGAGGATTTATATCCGAATCCCGGAATCTGCGATACCACAACTGTTACTTACTCAGGAAAAGTATTCGATATCATACAATCTGCATGCTACTCATGTCATGGTTCAGGAAACATGCTTGGAAATGTAAACCTTGATGGATATACAAATCTGAAAATTTACGCTGACAACGGAAAATTGATCGGTGTAACAGAACATCAGGCAGGATATTCACCCATGCCACAAGGCGGAAAACTAGGCGACTGTGATATCAATGTTTTAAAAATGTGGGTTCGTGAAGGAACCCCGAATAACTAATCTCATTCTTAAAAAAATAATCATGAAAAAAATAATCATCATCCTCTGCATACTTGGAATCGGTGCAGCATCTTTTGGATTCTACTACTATCACCTGCCAAGAAAAGGAGTTTCAGGATTGAACCCCGTGGAGATCGCTGATGCGAAAGTTTTGTTTGATGAATTCATGGCTGACGAAGGCGCAGCCAACAAAAAATACCTGGGTAAAGTAATAGAAGTTTTCGGAATCGTTCAATCTGTCAATACTGACGACAGGGGTTCGATGAATGTGATGATTGATTCAGAAAACGATATGGGTTCGGTGAATTGTCAGTTTGAAAAACAAAGTAAAATGCCTGAGATCAAAACGGGAAACTCAGTACTCATCAAAGGTATTTGCAGCGGGATATTAATGGACGTAGTTCTGGTTGATTGTGAAGTCGTAACTAAAAAATAAAAAAAATGAAAGCAATAAAAACCGATTTACATTCCGGAAAACTTCATAGCAAACCGGTACCGGGAACAGAAATAACACAGGATATTTCTTCTTCGGGCATTGAAAATGAAAACATACATAGCTTCCCTGTGATCCACATTGATTTCCATGGCAGGATACTATATGCAAACAAAGCTGCTTTTCCGTTGCTTGGAGAATGGAACTGTCTTGCCAATGATTTTCTGCCCGAAGAATTTATTCACAGAAACCCTTCGTTACTAAACCCGGTGAGAGATTTTGAGCTGAAGTGTAAAGCCGGCACTTCTGTCTTTTATCTCGATGTTATCGGATTCAGAGAAGCCGGTTATATCGGACTGTATGGATTCATGACTGAAAGAAAAAAAGAAGATCATCAGGCCGTCAACCTATTCCTTGTAACATAAATAATAATTCCGTTTAACTTTTAAAAAAAATATATAAAATGAAAAAGACAATATTAATTCTTGTATCCGTTGCATTTACCTTAATCGCAAGTGCACAAACAAAATACTTTACCCGAAACGGACGTGTATCTTTCAATGCATCTTCTCCACTGGAAAAAATTGAAGCCATCAATGACAAGGGAACAAGTGTTATTGATTTATCCACGGGGCAAATTGAATTTGGTGTTTTGCTGAAGGCATTTCTTTTTGAACGCGCACTCATGCAGGAACACTTCAATGAAAATTATGTGGAGTCCGATAAATTCCCAAAAGCTACTTTTAAGGGAAATATTACTGACTATAACTCCATCGACATGTCTAAGGATGGCAGTTACCCGTTATCCGTTTCGGGAAAACTCACGCTTCATGGAGTCACGAAAGATGTGGAAGCGAAGGCAACATTCAATATTATTAACGGTGTGCTTTCAGCGACCTCCGTTTTTACCATAGCAAGCGAAGACTTCGACATCTCCATTCCCGGCGTGGTAAGAGACAAGATTGCAAAAACAATCACCATAAACATCGAATCAGATTACGCGCCACTGAAGACTTCATAATATTAAAGTTATTTTCCAAAAAGAAAACATAAAGGGGGAAGTCCCGACGGGACTTTAATCACAAGCGGTTTGTATTTTTTACCAAGCGATAGCTCCTACGGAGCAGAAATAAAAATTGTCGTCAGGAAACAAACGCCGGATAAGAATAAAATGGTATTAACCTCAGGGCAAGCCATGAACCCAAATTTCCGGGGCAAGCCCCGGGGAATTAACCAAGCCTTCTCGTCAGCCATAGCGGATGCGAAGGCGGATTAAAACCCGCAATATTAAAAGAACCCTTAAGGAGTCAGAAATCCTCAAAGAATTATACGTTACAGTATCGTATTAAAATAAAAAAAAATGAATTTGTTTTTTCGTTTCTGTTTGTGTTTGGTTTTAGGAATGGTTTTCAGCAGGACAGGCAGGTCGCAGGATTTGCTTGACCTGCTTGAAGACGAAGAGCCCGGGAAAGAGTTTGTAAAGAATGCATTCAAAAGTACGCGGGTGATCAATGGTCACTCGATGGAAATGGTTGGCGCAGGTGTTCTCGATTTCAGAATCATGCACCGCTTCGGACGTTTGAATGGAGGCGCATATACGCTATACGGACTCGATCAGGCAACGATCAGGTTTGGACTTGACTATGGAATTACTGACCGGCTCACAGTTGGAATCGGCAGGAGCAGTTCCAAAAAGGAACTCGATGGATTCCTGAAGTATCGCCTCCTCTGGCAATCAGAAGGAAAAAAATCAATTCCCATTTCTCTTGTCCTGGTCAGCGGAATAACAATGAATATGCTCAAACAGGATAACAATTCAGAAACGCCGCATTATTATTCACACCGGCTCGGATATTATTACCAGACTATTTTCGGAAGAAAATTTTCGGAAAAATTTTCCCTCCAGATTACACCCACGTTTGTCCACCGGAATTATGTTCAGTTAACCAACGACCCGAATGATGTGTATGCCATCGGCATCGGCAGCAGGATTAAACTATCAAAAAGAATTGCCCTTACGCAGGATTTTTTCTACGTCGTAAATAAAAGTGTTTCTGAAAATTTCCGGAACTGCCTTTCACTGGGCTTTGACATTGAAACCGGCGGACACGTATTTCAGCTTCACTTCACCAATGCACTTGGCATGAATGAACGCGCATTTATTACTGAGACCAATGGAAGCTGGAGCTTGGGAGACATTCAGTTTGGATTTAATATCTCCAGGGTCTTTACCATTGTGGACAACAGAAAAAACAAGTAATCCTTCCGGGTAAAAAAAATGGCTGACAAATGCCGGCCATTGTATTTGATTCTGAATAGGTTTTTTTTATTCCACCGTCACGCTCTTTGCAAGATTCCTCGGCTGATCCACATTACATCCGCGCATTACTGCGATGTGATATGACAAGAGCTGCAAAGGGACTACTGATATCAGTGGAATAAGCACATCGTCACACGGAGGAATTTCAATGACGTGATCTGCCATTTTATTTACCACTTCATCGCCTTCCGTAACGATGGCAATCACCACACCTTTTCTTGCCTTGACCTCCTGAATGTTACTCACCACTTTTTCGTATGAAGAATTTTTATTGGCAATGACAACAACAGGCATCTGGTCGTCAATCAATGCAATAGGTCCGTGTTTCATTTCTGCAGCAGGATATCCTTCAGCATGGATGTATGAAATCTCTTTCAGTTTGAGCGCACCTTCAAGTGCAACAGGAAAACCGTATCCGCGACCGAGGTACAAGAAGTTGTGTGCATCTTTAAACTTAGCCGCAAGATTTTTTATTTTATCATTCAGCTTGAGTACCTGTTCCACTTTTGCGGGGATAGATTCAAGTTCACTTGCTATTTGCTGAAAGCGTGATTCTGTAATCGTACCGCGGTTGCGGGCGAGATACAACGCCATTAATGTAAGAACGGTAACCTGCGCAGTAAATGCTTTGGTTGACGCCACGCCAATCTCAGGTCCTGCATGTGTATAAGCACCGGCATGTGTTGCACGCGGAATGGATGATCCCACCACATTGCACACGCCGAATATTGTTGCGCCTTTTGATTTTGCAAGTTCTATTGCAGCAAGCGTATCAGCCGTTTCACCGGACTGCGAAATAGGAATTACAATATCATCTTCATTGATGATCGGATTTCTGTATCGGAACTCTGAAGCATACTCCACCTCAACAGGAATACGTGCAAGATCTTCGATCAGGTATTCTGCCACCAGTCCGGCATGCCAGGAAGTACCACAGCCGATGATGAGTATCCGTTTTGCATTGGCGAATTTATTATCGTATTCAGCCATTCCTCCCATTCGTAAAAATCCTTTTTGGGAGTCAATGCGACCACGCATACTGTCCCATATCGAGCGTGGTTGCTCATAAATTTCTTTCAGCATGAAATGATCGTAGCCACCCTTTTCAAGTTCTTCCAGTTTCATTTCAAGTTCCTGCACATAAGGAGTCTTCACCTGGTTCTCAATCGTCTTCACCGTAAGCTTGCCGTCTTTCACATAGGCAACTTCTCCATCGTTGAGATATATTACGTTATTGGTATATTCAATAATCGGAGTTGCGTCAGAAGCCACAAAATATTCTCCTGCCTCTTTTCCGACACCCACCACAATCGGGCTGCCTTTACGCGCGGCAATCATTTCTGTAGGGTGGTCTTTTCCCAAAACGACAATGGCATAAGCACCAATTACTTCTCCAAGCGCCAGTCGAACCGCTTCATCCATACCCACTTGCCCGTTCTGATAGATATCCTCAATCAGGTGAATGAGTACTTCTGTGTCAGTATCACTATGGAATTCATGTCCGCGCTTTTTCAACTCTTCCTTTATAGAAGAATAGTTTTCAATAATTCCGTTATGTATGATTGCGAAATTTTGGGTCTGCGAAAAATGCGGATGCGCATTTCTGTCATTGGGCTCTCCATGCGTAGCCCACCGGGTATGCCCCATACCCAAAGTACCTTTTAAATCTTTGCCCTTTACGGACTCTGCAAGGTCACTGACTTTTCCGGCTTTCTTATAAACTTTAAGATCGCCATTGAGAATGGCAATCCCGGCACTGTCATAGCCGCGGTATTCAAGCCGCTGCAAACCTTTAATCAGAATCGGATAGACCTCGCGATTACCGATGTACGCTACTATTCCACACATTGCACAAAGATATAATTATTGAAGTTTGGTGTAATAAAGCCTGAGCTTCATTTGTGAGTTACCCGCTTTTCCGCTTCCAATGATGGTGCTGTTTCCTGCAACCATGCTGCCAAGGATATTCAAAGAGAAACCATTGTCGGTCAGGGTACCGTTAATGATACGTTGTATCGTCCTTGTTATACCAAATGTATAAGTTCTGTCAGTAGAGTTTAATGTACCGCCATAACTGCGCTCGAAATAATCAATCGGAAAATCATATGTACCCGATTCATTTTTCGCTAACAATAACACACTAACAGGAACAGGTTTCGATGATGTGGTATCTGATAAAACGGTAATCACAAGTTCAGCTTTATTGATCAGGATACTTCCGGAATCAGTAAAATGTTTCAGGTTTGGAAAAGAAACTGTCGTTTTTAATCCTGCCAGCGACTGAAGATAATTTACATCAAATTGTGTTGACTGATCATTCAGTTGCGTTTCAGCCGGAGAACCGGTGAAGTCATGTACAGTATGATTCACCCTGGCGCCACCGGATAAAGTAAAACTGTAAGATTTTGAAATGGTGTCGTCAATATGGTAATACAATGTCATTTTTGTGTACGCACTGATCGGACTAAAATACATAAATGCACCGCCATTACCGGCAACAGGATCCACAGCTATATGAATTCCCTTAAAATATGCTTTCCAGTTGTCGTTGCCTGCAAATTCCGGTTCTGAATTTTTATCAAAAATCTCATTCATCAATGCATCTTTGAGACGTATTCGAAGCTGAGGTGCTGCATTTGTATCGGTGCCAACAACCACAGGAGTCAGGGGCCGGATTGTATATGGAGTACCGTAATACTCGAGATCATTCGGATCAGTAAGAAACGTTTTGTTGGAATAGTATGCGCTGTCGACATACATATCTTCAGTCATTCGATACACATGTACATATTGCTGAATTGTTGTATCTCCATATGATCCTGTATATGCCAGAGATAAAACCAATGAATCCGCGGCCCAGGTATGGTTTACTGAATCAGCAATGAGGTTAGGTGTACTGCTTAATAATATCTGTCCGAAATATCCGGCATTGGTAAGGCCGAAATCAGCATCTCTTACGCTTCCGAAAAGAACCCTTGAGAGCTCATCGGCACGCAAAGAATCCTCTCTGATGGTGGTACTTAAAATGGTAGCAGTATCAGAAAAATCCGTGTACAACAAATCACCTGCAGGCAATGTGTTCAGGCCGATGTCCTCCGGTTTTTTACAATTGCTCAATGAAAAAAGCAAAATTATCATTACAGCAAAAAACGATTTCCTCCCCGGATAATGTGGAGAGGAAATGTTAGCTGAATGAAAATATTTTGGGCGTGCTGAAATTATTCGGTTCAATGCAAGTGAAAAGTCAAGTGGTGTATGGATATATTAATCGGCAAAAGCCGGCTCTTCTTCCATTAATTCGTCATAAAATTCATTCACTGAATCCAGATATGTATCATATCCTTCTTCACTGAACGGCTGATGTGCAAGCATTGGCTTATTGCATTTCTTTAAGTAATTGTCAATGGCTGTATGCTTCTCTAAACTTCCTTTAATAATACCATCACTCATCTTCATCGCAGCGATGTGAACGTTGGCCATGGTCGGATCTTTAAACAGTTTCATATCTTCCTGTCCGATGCCATCCATTTTTATTTTCTTCGCCAGTCCTGCAGTGAAACTCTCTTCCATGTCCTGAAGGTACGTAGAATAAACAACCTTTGAATTTTTAAACAAAGGATCTTCTTTATAACTTGTCTTTACAAAGAATGGAATTAAAGAGGTCATCCATCCATGGCAATGTATTACATCCGGCGCCCAGCCTAATTTTTTAACCGTTTCCAATACTCCACGGCAGAAAAAAACCATCCTGTCCTCATTGTCCTTGAAATATTTTTCCTTCGCATCACGGAAAACCATTTTACGGTGAAAATATTCTTCGTTATCAATAAAATAAACCTGCATGCGGGCACTTTGTATAGAAGCCACCTTAATAATTAACGGATGGTCATTGTCATCAATGATGAGGTTCATCCCGCTAAGTCTGATCACTTCATGCAACTGATTGCGTCGCTCATTTACAACTCCAAATCTTGGCATAAATGTCCGGATTTCCTTGCCTCTTTCCTGAGTGCCTTGTGGTAAATACCTGGCAATTTTGCCTACTTCTGTTGCCTCTAAAAATGGCATTATCTCCTGTGAAATAAAAAGAACCTTCGCTTTTTTCATCTGCTCGTATTTAAAAATCGGTTAGCAAAGATACTCCAATTAAGAGTTTGTGGCAAATAAAACAAGAGTTTAGGAATAAAAATCACAACTATTCTCTATATCCCGATGCCAAGTAATTGAAAAAGACTGCATTTGGATATTATTCAGTGAAACATTAACACCCCGGACATTGCAATTGAAAACCTGATAACACACTATATATATACACCATGTAATTAAAAATGATAATTTCGGTTCAGATAACCGAATTATTGCTGATTTCTATTCCTTTTTGCTTCCTTTGGAGGCAATTAATAAGGCAATGATTATAACTGAATCCGTTGCAGAAATAGAAAGTAAACTAATAGAAATGAGGGCTGCCGGCGCGAAAATCGGCTTTGTCCCTACTATGGGGGCTTTACACCCCGGCCATCTTTCACTGGTTGAAAGGGCTAAAAAAGAGAATGATAAAGTAGTTGTGAGCATTTTTGTAAACCCAACCCAGTTCAATAACCCTGAGGATTTGAAAAAATATCCCAGGATGCCGGAAAAAGACTTCGAATTGCTTCGTTCCCTTGATACCGACCTCGTATTTTTCCCGGAAGAAAAGGAGATTTATCCGGAAGGAGGTCCCTCGAAGTCTGATTTTGACTTCGGAAACCTTGAACTGATCATGGAAGGGAAATTCAGACCCGGCCACTTTAAAGGTGTCGGACAGGTAGTTTCAAGATTATTTGAAATCGTCGAAGCTGACAAAGCATACTTCGGAGAAAAAGATTTTCAGCAAGTGGCAGTAATCAGAGAGCTGGTGCGACAGAAAAATTTCAAAACAGAGATTATCAGTTGCCCGACTATTCGTGAACCGGACGGATTAGCGATGAGCTCCCGCAATCTGCTCCTCAGTAAGGAAATGAGGATTGAAGCGGTTAAAATTTCGCAGGCACTTTATTATATACGCGACCACCGTGAAGAAAATGAACTATCTGTCATAAAATCAAAAGCCATTGCCATGATTGAAGATTCGGGCAACCTGAAAGTGGAATATCTTGAAATAGTTGACGCGAAAACACTTACTCCTGTTATCCATTGGAGTGATTCCGAAACATTAAGATGCCTCGCAGCAGTTCAGGCCGGAAACATAAGACTGATTGACAACGTTCAACTTCATTAGCAGGGAAGCATGGACATACAAATTTTAAAATCAAAAATTCATCGCGCAGTTGTAACAGAAGCTGACCTGAATTATGTTGGCAGCATTACCATTGACGAATTGCTGATGACTGCTGCCAACCTCATTGAAAATGAAAAAGTGGAAGTGCTGAATGTAAATAACGGAGAACGGTTTGAAACATATGTCATCAAAGGGCCTGCCGGCAGCGGACAAATCTGCCTCAATGGACCGGCAGCAAGGCGGGTAGCTGTGGGTGATATCGTTATAGTGGTCTCTTATGCAACTATGGATTTTGAAGCAGCGAAAAAATTTTCTCCTACCATTATATTCCCTGTTGCAGGAAATAAACTGAAGAACTAATCACATCTCTTGAAGAAGCATTTATTCTCAATCCTCAAATACGTAATCCTTTTAGGAGTTGCGGTCGGACTTTTATACCTGGCTTTTCGCGGAGTGGATATCAGCAAAACCATTCATGAAATTTCTCATGCAAATTTTTTCTGGTTGATGGCTTCAGCAGGAGTTTCACTGGTTGCATTTGTAGCCAGGGCTTACCGCTGGAATCTGCTTATTGACACCCTTGGATACAATCCCAAACTTACCAATACCATGTATTCATTGATGGTCGGGTATCTTGCCAATCTTGCTGTTCCCAGACTGGGTGAAGTTACCCGCTGCGGATCACTGAGCAAAGTTGAAAAAGTACCTTTCAATAGTTTGTTGGGGACGGTCATCATGGAAAGATTACTTGATGTCATCTGCCTCCTGATATGTCTGTTGCTTACCGCAGTGATCGAATATGACAGGGTAGGAGATTTCCTGATGAATTCAATCCTTACGCCAATCGGTGATAAAGTCCATCAGTCGTTGCAATCAGCGATCTTTATTTCCGTCGCATTGTTTGTTATCATTGCTTTAACAGGTATTATTATCTGGTTTGTAAGAAAAAGCAAACAGTCAGGCGCTGAGTCAAAAATTGTTCTGATGATAAAAGGACTCGTTGACGGATTGTTTTCCATCGGCCAGTTAAAACGCCCATGGACTTTTACTTTCCTTTCGTTGCTGATCTGGTTCATGTATTTCCTGATGGCATACCTTGCTTTCTTCGCGCTGCCGGTGACGAGCAACCTGACGTGGAGTGCGGGAATGTTTATTCTGGTGGTGGGCGGACTTGGTATGTCGGCCCCGGTACAGGGTGGAATCGGCGCATACCACCTACTGGTTTCGCAGGGGCTTACTTTGTATGGATTAACGCGTGAAGACGGACTTGCATTTGCAACGCTGCTTCATACCTCACAAATACTCGTTGTTATTTTACTGGGATCGTTATCATTCTTACTATTGTTCCTTGTAAATAAAAAAAGTAGTCATGACATCACAGGAGAAAATATTAAATAAAATTCTCACGCCGGAAACCATCGCTTTAAAACTCGGCGTATGGAAATTTCAATCGAAGAAAATTGTTTTTACCAACGGATGCTTCGATCTCCTTCACCTCGGACACATTGATTACCTTGGCAAGGCTGCTGACCTCGGCGATTTATTAATTGTCGGCGTTAACACAGATTCATCAGTTCAGCATTTGAAAGGCCGGGGCCGACCCATCAATAATGAAGTGCAACGATTGCATTTGCTTGCCTCGCTTTTTTTTGTTGATGCTGTGATTCTTTTTAATGAAGAAACCCCATATGAATTGATCCGCAACATACAGCCCGATGTATTGATAAAAGGAGGCGATTATACTCCAGAAAACATTGTAGGAGCTGATATTGTAAAGGCGAAGGGAGGGTTCGTCCACACTATTCCGTTATTGGCAGGGTATTCCACAACGTTGACGGAAGAAAAAATAAAAAAAACTCAGAAACGGTAATTCAGAGTCGAATTTTCTGTTATCTTTACAGCAACCAATCCTTCATCATCATGAAGTACTTTACAAAACTTCCGATTCTTTTTCTGATCGTTATTGCTTTTGCCGGCTGTGAAAAGCAGGAATATTTTAAGTCAAAAAGCGCAGTAAAAAAAGAACTTGCTTATTCCTGGAAGCAGGTATTGATGAGTCGTGATACCACGCGGTTCCCCAGTTACCAGATGTGGACCTTTAAAGATGATGTTTTAACGATTGTGATCAAGAAAGCGTCCAATGACCTCCCGATTGATACACTTTCAGGCAACTACAGCATCAATACCACAATGACAAAAGTTTTCATCAATACATCCAATTTTCCTGATAATGCAGCATGGTACTTTCTGAATGCAGAGTGGAATGTTGTTTCCCTGGATGACAAAGGACTGGTGATTGCATCAGAAGATCCGAGTGCCGGAGGAATCAATGAACGCGAGTTTACGCGCATTGACTAATTAACAGGACTTTCATTTTTTTTCTTTTTATTTTTGCCGCAGGAATATTTCTGCCTGATGTATTCCGATATTACGTCCCACAAACTTTATTTATTTTCTCTTGGCCAAAACCCGCACCGTTTTTTATTGTCAGAATTGTGGCGCACAATCGCCTAAGTGGATCGGTAAATGCCAGAGCTGCGGTGAATGGAATACCTACGTAGAAGAAATCGTTCAACCGAAAGCAGAAGTGGCTGCATGGAAAACAAATTCTCCGGCAAAGCAAAAAGCGCCACGGGCACAATTGCTTAATGAAATTTCCATCGCTGACGAACACAGGATAAAAATTCCTGACAATGAACTGTCGCGTGTGCTTGGTGGAGGACTGGTTCCGGGGTCCATCATTTTATTCGGAGGAGAACCGGGCATCGGAAAATCAACTTTGTTGCTGCAGCTTGCATTGCAACTGAAAGACTTCAGGGTGCTTTATGTTTCCGGTGAAGAGAGTGAACAACAGATCAAGTTGCGCGCAAACAGGATTGGCAATTCAAATAAAGAGTTGCTGATACTTACTGAGACCTCGTTAGAAAATATTTTTATTCAGGCAGCAGAAACAAATCCCAACCTGCTCATCATTGATTCTATCCAGACCATGTTTACGTCGAAGATTGAATCATCGCCGGGCAGCGTATCACAGATCCGTGAATGCGCGGCGGAGCTGTTGCGATTTGCAAAAGAATCTTCAACGCCTGTTTTTCTCATCGGGCACATCACAAAAGAAGGAACCATAGCAGGACCAAAAGTATTAGAACACATGGTGGATACGGTGCTTCAGTTTGAGGGCGACAGAAATCATGTGTACAGGATTTTACGTGCAACAAAAAACCGTTTTGGTTCTACTGCTGAACTTGGCATTTATGAAATGGACAGTACCGGATTGCAGCAAGTGGAAAATCCGAGCGCAGTTCTTATTTCGCAACGCGATGAAAAATTAAGCGGCACTTCGATCGCAGTTACAATGGAAGGGGTAAGGCCATTGCTGATTGAAGTGCAGGCATTAGTAAGCAGTGCAGTTTACGGGACACCACAGCGTTCGTCAACAGGATTTGATTTGCGTAGGTTGAGCATGTTGTTGGCCGTATTGGAGAAACGATGTGGATTTCATCTCGGAACAAAAGATGTTTTCCTGAACATTGCCGGCGGTATACGCGTGGAAGATCCGGCTATAGATCTTGCCGTTATCTGTTCCATACTTTCGAGCAATGAAGATTTTCCCGTTGATCCGAAAATTTGTCTTGCTGCTGAAGTCGGATTGAATGGAGAAATTCGTCCGGTGACAAGAATTGAACAACGCATTTCAGAAGCGGAGAAGATGGGCTTTTCGCAGATCCTTGTTTCGAAGTACAATATGAAGGGACTGGAAAAGCTACAGAAGAAAATTGATATTACGCCGGTGGCAAGGGTGGAGGATGTATTTTCTTTACTATTCGGATAACACAATTAATGCAAATGATACCGCCGAAGTACTAATGGAGACATGCGAAATTACGAATGAAGAAATAAATCAGGCAGTTTGAAATTCGGTGTTCAATATTCAGTCTTCATTTTCTGGTTTTTGAATCTCTTTACATATTTTTGAGAACTGTAAAAGAAGAATAAATGAAAACACTTCTCACCATTTGCATTTCACTGGCTTTCATTAAATCTACTGCGCAAATACAAAATTCTGCTTCTTCCCAAAAACCAAAACATGTTTGTGAATCCGACTTAGTCTGGACTGATGCCAAACTGCCCATGTTTCCCGGAGCAAAAATCGCAGTAGTTGAAGGTAATCCGAAAGTCGAAGGACATTTTACCATCCGACTAAAATTTCCGCCTTACTATAAAATACTTCCGCACATACATCCTGTTGATGAACGCACCACCGTTTTAAGAGGAGCCATCTATTCCGGCTTTGGTGATGTGATGGATACGGTGAATGCAGTAAAATTATCTGAAGGATGTTTTTATCTCAACCCTGCAGGATTGCATCATTATGCTTTTACATCTGCAGAAGAAACCGAAGTGCAGGTCTCAACAAATGGGCCGTGGGGACTGGAGCTATTAGAGAAATAGAAATTAAAAATTTCGTTATTTCTTTGGGCATTGATTAAATACAAACATCGAATAGCGAACAAAGAATAATAAATTTATGCTGGCGGGTATTCGCACGATGCTTGTGCGCGGCGAGTCTGAAATCTATCGGACCCGACGGGTACATAGCACTCTACTCAAAAGTAAATCATTTGTTTGTTTTGAGCAAAACGATACGTACTTGCCGGTTCAATGCATCAACCAAGTGAGTGAGTTTTAATTTCCTTTTATGACGATGAAAATATTGGATATTCATTAATGAGCCGTTAAAAATGTAAAGTGAATACGCAACTGTCAAATGTCACCGCGGGCGAGCTAACGTGCGAACATCTGACACCGGTGAAATTTTCAGTGCAAATCCTCTTCTCTCAAAAATTTATTCCTATTAAAAAATACTGCTTTAATAAACGCAATCATCAATTCCCTTTACCTACCTTTCGGCACTATAATGATTGCTGAACCTACACTAAACGAAAAACGCTGGGCTGTAAAGCAACCGGGCGATGCGGGGCTGGTCGCTGAATTGTCGCGTACACTGAATATCAGTCCTACCCTTGCCGGATTGCTTGTCAACAAAGGCATTACCACTTTTGACGAAGCAAAGAAATTTTTTCGCCCTGATATCAATGACCTGCACGATCCGTTCCTGATGAAGGATATGGACAAAGCGATTGCGCGCATTGACAAAGCGATTGAGTCCGGAGAAAAAATAATGGTGTATGGCGATTACGATGTTGACGGAACTACTGCTGTTGCACTCGTGTATTCTTTCCTCAAAACTTTTTACGAGAAAGTTGATTTCTATTTACCCGACAGATACAAAGAAGGGTATGGTGTTTCCATTGCCGGCATTGATCATGCGAAAGCAAATGATATCACATTAATTATTGCGCTCGATTGCGGAATAAAAGCAATTGATAAAGTTGAATATGCAAATGAACGCAACATTGACTTCGTCATTTGCGATCACCACCGTCCGGGAGATTCGCTGCCCGCTGCAATAGCAGTGCTTGATCCGAAACGTGATGATTGTCCGTACCCTTACAAAGAACTTAGTGGTTGCGGGATTGGTTTCAAACTGATTCAGGCGTATGCAAAATCGCATGACATTCCATTTGCAAAACTTGACCAATACCTCGACCTCGTTGCAGTGAGTACTGCAGCAGATATTGTTCCCATCACAGGCGAAAACCGTATCCTTTGTTTTTATGGATTGAAACGGCTGAACGAAAAACCACGACATGGTTTTGAAGCCATTCTGAAGACGAACAACATAGCAAAGAAAGAATTTGTAAACCAGGAGACGGGTGAAATCACCTTGAAGTACAACCTGGATATTTCTAACCTGGTTTTTGTTATCGGTCCGCGCATCAATGCCGCCGGCCGCATTTACGATGCACGGCATGCTGTTGACTTGCTCATCGCCGACAATCATTCCGGTGCGCACGACAGCAGCGTAATTGTAAACAAGCACAATGACGAGCGAAGGGAACTGGATTCTACGATTACCGAACATGCACTGGCACTCGTTCGTGATGATCCGCATTTTATCAAAAGGAAAACAACGGTGCTCTTTAATTCTGAATGGCACAAAGGTATAATCGGCATTGTTGCCTCTCGTCTTACAGAAAAATATTACCGTCCTACCATCATTCTTACAGAGAGCAATGGACTTGCCACAGGATCTGCACGCTCTGTTAAAGACTTTGATATTTACAATGCCATTGAATCATGCAGCGATTTGCTGGAGCAGTTTGGCGGACACATGTATGCTGCCGGATTAACGATGAAACTGGAAAACGTTGAAAAATTCATCAACCGTTTTGAAGAAGTCGTAAGTTCAACCATCGAGGAAAAGATGCTTACGCAGGAAGTTGAAATAGATGCAGCAATAAATCTCATTGATATTACACCGAACTTTTTTAAAGTATTGAGACAATTTTCCCCTTTTGGTCCGGGCAATATGAATCCTGTTTTTAAATGTGAGGGCGTGCGAGATACGGGTATGTCGCGAATCGTTGGCAACAACCATCTCAAACTAAACCTTGCGCAGGATGAAACCACACGTTACGGATTTGATGGTATTGCTTTTCAAATGGGGCAGTATCATGAAATGATCAGGAGGAAAATTCCTTTTGATATTTGTTATACACTGGAAGAAAACACTTTCAATGGAAAGACTACGATACAGTTGAATGTAAAGGACATTAAGGTGAAATGATTTCATGTCTTTCTGATTGCCGGTGGTTTCCCTTCCATGATAATCGTGATCTAAGTAATTCAACAAGCTATGGAAACATCATTGACTTACTACCAGGCCGCCTAACAAGGGAATTATTATATATTTGAATCTCAAAATCATTGTCGTTTGGAAGCAGTTTTATTAAATTCTTTTTTTTATTTTTATTCCGGCTAAAGCAAATTTGCATCATTTTGTTATGTGCTGCCAAACTTTCCCCACGAAGTCGCGTCCTCCGAAATTAGTGTAAAATCTTTTTCAAGGCGATACATCTTCAGGGTTGAGCGAAAATGTTTTCATGGTCTATTTTAAAGAATGCAATGACTTGCAAGCTCCATTTTATTTTTTTCCATGGTTTCATAATATCTATTCAAAAATAAATACTTGCATGCCAATGGCGGGATAATATTTGCACTGACTAAAATGGCAGTGTTTTACTGAACAACCAATTTTATTTTTTGTGATGTTGTGCTTGTTTTCAATTCTGCAAAATAAATCCCACTTGCCAGATTATTTCTTGAAATAGTAATGTAATTGGTTCCCTTCAAAAATACCGATGGCTCGATACGACAAACCGGTGCTCCTGTTAAATTAAAAATTGAAATAATGACTACCGAAGTATAATTGAGCGTGAAGTGGATTTTTGTTTGTTGTGTGAATGGATTTGGATATGCCATACTATTTGAAAATGTTTGAATTTTATTTTCATTAATAGCTGTTTCAATATTTGCATATTTTACGGTTACATAATTAGCATTGGTTGCCGTTGTGAATGTTTGACCTGTAACTATAATATCATTATTGTTATCAAGTGTGATGGAGTTAAATTTATCATCCAAATTGATTCCGGCATCATAAGAAATATTCCAAAGTAGATTTCCGTTGCTGTCATATTTTATAACGCAACCGTTTTTTGTTCCACTAATAAGATTTTCGTAACCACAGATATATATGTTTCCTTCTGCATCTGTTGTCATTTGCGTTGGCATGGCTCCAATACTATCAGCACCGAAATATTTTCTTGTCCATATAATTGTGCCGCTATCAATTGCCATAGTAACGAAAGCATCTTTGGCAACGCTATTGATAATTTCCTTGCATTTTCCTGTTACAACAACAACTCCATTGGGGAGCCATGCGGTTGAAATTGCTGTGTCATTTAGGTTGGCTGTGCCGTTATAGGTAGTAACCCACAAGCGCGTGCCGTATTGATTTTGTTTATAAACCACCATATCGTTATTTGGTCCTCCATCAGTAGTACCACAAACAAAGGTGTTGTTGCTGTTATCGGCTTTTAAAAATGTTCCGTAATCTGCTGCATTGCCTAAGCCATTGTATTTTGATTCCCAATTGTGGTTGAAGTTGCTCAGGTAGTTGATGGTGAAAATATCGTAAGTGACAGAACCAAAAAAATTAAATGAATTGCAGAGTGCAAATAGAGTTCCGTTGGGTGTAACGGAAATTGCAGTTGGATAATCATCCCCGCTTGCGCTGGTGAAATTTTCTCCAAAAAGTTTTGTTCCTGCTGAATCACATTTCATAATATACATATCGTATAAATTTCCGCTCGGGGAATTAACTTTTGCATTGGCATAAAAATTACCTGCCGTGTCAACATCCATATCAACACCATAATCATCATAGGTACTAAAAGAATAGGGTTCATAATTCTTAGCCCATATTCTTCCTGTGTCATTGTATTTGCAAACAGCAAGGTCACCATCGTGGATTGCTGTTGTACCAACTGCATAAATGTTTTGCCATCTGTCAATAACCAATTTAAGTCCATAGTTCTTGTATGATGCTTGTGTGTTGCTGTAATGGTCTGCCCATTGCTGAACACCACTGCTGTTGTATTTGACAGTAGTAAAATTTCCTCCACTGAATGTTTGGAAACTTGATCCAGTTACAAAAACATTTCCCATACTATCTGTGATTACAGAATTGGCGACATCCTTACCTGTTAGGTTTCCATTAAAAAAACTCTCCCAAAGTTTTGCAGGTGCCTGTGCGTTGGCAATACTGAAAGTTAAATTGAGAATACCGAATGCGATTAGTATTTTTTTCATACTGTGATTTTATTGAATGATGAGTTTTGTTTTGAATGATTTTGACGACATTTTTAATTCACAGAAATAAAGTCCATTCATAAATTCTTTTGCATCTACATTTATTTCCTGCTTACCTGCTAAAAGCTTTCCTGTGAAAACGGATTTAATTTTTCTTCCTGTTACATCATAAATAGTAACAGCTACAGTTTCTGTTTTTTCTAAAATGAAAGCAAGAGTTGTGGATGTGTTAAATGGATTTGGAAAACACCTCAGCCCCGACCCCTCTCCCAAAGAGGGGTGGGCAATTCCTGTGGGAACACATGTTTGTAAAGTTCTATCAATACAATCATATCCGATTACACCATTAGGATTAAATATAGCGGCTCCAGCACCTCTCGACAGAACCCAAATATTACCAAGAGTATCCAATGTCAATTGCCTTACAGATTTTTCTTGCAGTCCTGAATTGGAAGTTGTGTATTGCGTCCAAGTTGTTCCGTCAAAAGAACACAAGCCTGCCGGATAGGGAGGGAAAACAGCTTCTTCGCAGGCAACCCAAAGCGTGCCATTGTTGTCGAATAACAACGCATTAACCCAATCGGCAATCATTCCGGTGTTGGATGAGTTGTATTGTGTCCATGTTGTTCCGTCAAATTTGTAAACGCCTTGTTCTGTTGCTATCCATTTGTTTCCAAGCGTATCAAATGCTATATCTGCAATATTTCCTGCTGGTAGCGGTGTATTGAGAGAAGTATAATAAGTTATGTTGACTTGGTCGTACATTGCTAAACCAGCAGTGCCACAAAACCAAACATGGTTTGAATCGTCAACACGAATAGCATTTAAACCCTGGCTTGAAATGCATGTAGGTTGTACCGGACTGTATAAACTAAAATTAGTCCATGAGCTAGTTGAATGGCTGTATTGTGAAATACTACAATTATTGTCGTGACCAAAATATATATTACCTAATTGGTCGGCAGCAACAACATTTAAAAATTGCAATGTCACTCCGCTACTAGCGTTGTCCCATAGTTGCCATGCGGCAAGATTATTTACATCGCCACCAGTAACTTGTACTACTCCACCTGCAAGCCCATTAAATCCCATCCATATATCACCATAACTATCTTCTGTAGTACCTGCACCTGTTCCGGTATAACTAAAGGGTATAGTCCAAAGATTGTAATTGTAAGGGTTATAATCCTGCCACTTAGGGCAATCAAACATATTGATGCCGCCATTCATATTGCTCGAAAGCCATGCACGATTTTTACTGTCAATAAAAACATCGTTGTTTAACATAGAAGTACTTCCGGTATTTTTACTTGAGTAAGTTGTCCAACTAATGCCGTCAAATTTTTCTACAAAACCATTTCCGCAAGTCCAGAAATATCCATCGTTATCAATGCGAACATCTTTAACATGACCCGGTGAAAAATGCGATGTCCAGTTGGTGCCATCATAAATCCATGCACCTGATACACCTCCTAACGAACCAATAATAACAGTGTCGCCTCGAGCATCAATTTCGGTTAAATTGATATTGCCAAAAGGAGCATTGCTGCTATTTATGTGAGACCAATTTGTTCCATCATAAATATCAATGGATATAGTTGTAGCAGCATAAACTTTGTTGGTGCTTTCGTCCACTTCTACATCACTAATCTGATTAAAGCTGATTCCCGAATTTGCAGTGGTGAATGAAATCCAATTTAATCCGTCAAATTTTATCAAACCAAGATTACTTCCAATCCAAATATTATTTTGAGCATCTACATCAATGTCGGTTACCTGTGTTGTAGGGATACCGGAATTAGATGGTGTGTAAATGGTCCAGGTAGTTCCATCGTATTTTGCAACACCTCCTTGTGCACCATTATTAGAAAATGTAGCCCACACATTGTTGTTGTGGTCCACTACAATTGCATTCATTAAATCAGATGGCAAGGGTGAATTGGTCATGTCCCATTTCGTCCACGTAGTTCCATCATAATGTGCAATGCCACCATGCTCGCTGAAATTTACATTTGCATTACAGGCAACCCACACTCCATTATTTTGATCGAAGGCAATTCCATACACT
>JBBRAY010000031.1:0-47629 GCA_038206355.1 Bacteroidia bacterium | reverse complement strand
AATCTTTCAAAGCAAAATTATTTTTACTCGGACAGTAGTGATTTTTTTTATTAATCTTTTATCTTTCTCAGAAAAAGTAAACTGATCAATGAAACACCGCACATTGTCAGAAATGCTGCGCTGTAATTTTGTGATGCAGCCATAATGCCGGCCGACCAAACCACCCATGCTTCACATGCATTTGTGGCTGCCATGAATGTGCTGAATTCCGTTGCCCCGAGTTTTGGATTGGTGACATCCATGAACAACGCATAGGAGGAAGTAGTGAACATTCCGGTAAAAAAATAAATTCCGGCGAACATTGTCATCCAGACAAAACCTGAACCTTCCGGATAGACAATTCCTAAAATTGAAACTGCGGCAATGAGTAATACAAAACCAAGAAGGAAAAATGTAACTGATTTTTTCCTGTTCATTTTGTCTGATAGAAATCCGCCGGCAAGCCCTCCGAGAAGCATGGCAACTACAACGGGGACTCCAAAGAAGAATCCGATGGATTGCATATTAACGTGTTTGTCGGTAAGAAAAGAGCCGCTCATCCCACCTACTGCTTCAAATGCTGCCGCGGAAGTAAGTGCGAAGGCAATTGTATACCAGGTTTGTTTTGTGCGAAATGTACCGACGAGGTTATTTTTAAAGGTTGACAGTTTTGATTTTTCAATGTCAATGAGATCGGGTTCCTTGATAAAGGGAAGCAAGAGCATTGTGCCGGCAATGAAAGCGATCATGAAAGCAATGGTTGCGTGTAATCCGATTTCAGGGATAAAAATAAGTGCAGCGCCGCCAAAAATACTTCTGCCTGTAAGCATACCTGCCTGCATAAAACCGTTCAGTCTTCCTTTTTCCCGGTTTGCAACGACATTGATTACCAGTGCATCTACTGACACATCCTGTGTTGCCGCAAAGAACGAATGGAGCAGTAGCAGAATTCCCCACCATAATATATTTCCCGCAAGTGGAATAAACACCAGCGGCAATAATGTGAGGCACATGAATAGTTGTGACCAGCCAATCCATTTTGTATATCCAATTCGTGAAGTATGAAAAATGTCAACCAATGGAGCCCATAGAAATTTAAACACCCAGGGTAGCGTGAGGATGGCAGTAAAAGTTGTGATGGTGTTTATTTCAACTCCGCTTTGACGCAGTAAGGTTGGCATTGCCCACCAAATAAATCCAATGGGTGCGCCTTCGGCAAAATAAAATGCGAATGCAATAAATTCACGACCGGTTTTATGTTCTAAAAAATTCAATCAGAGAATATTTTTAAAATATAATTCGCGCTATTCGCTGAACGCTAATAGTGACTTAGGAAAAGCAAATGATTTAATAAAAAGTAAAGATGTTTTTTGTGTGTGAATGACTCTCCGTGTGTTCAATTAACAGTTCAATTACAAATCAAATGACGGTGAGTAGTAAGATCACTTGCACTTTTAGTTTAAGGCAGCTCTATTAAAATTAATTTCAATGAATCGTTCAGAAAATAAAATATTACCTCCAGACACTGAGGATCCCCTGGGCAATTACCAATCGGAGAACCCAGTATCCCATTTGCACGACCATCCAGCTTTTTGGTTTGCCTTCGAATAATGCAGGTGTTCCGATAACGGGCAAAATAACCATGATGGAAAGCAGTAACGCATGTGTAACACCATGTTGAAAAGTATGATAGCTGTGGCCATCAGGTGCCGTGTCTTGTCCGGGTCCGGTAACATTGATCATAAGCCACATCGTGAAAATTAAAGTATATACAATCGTAAGTCCGTAAACCATTCCGGGATTTTTCGGCTTCAGGTCTTCAACCGCAACGCCAATTGATTTCGCCCACATCTTCCCCATTACAGAAGGGTGAAACCATATATAGCCAAAGATCATTTGTGCCACTACAGCAGTAGTATAGGCGAACCAGTTGAATTGCATTTCTTCCATAATTATGTTTTTATTAATGTGAGCAACAAATATAGAATTAGATATCTGATATGCTATTAAATAGTTAACCTGAAAAAAATGGTTTGTGTGAGTGAATGCAATTGCGAAGGATTAATTATTTTGCAAATGGCATTGTAGATTTAATTTCAAAGATGAAACGGGATATAATGTCCTGTTATTTTTTTGTCACATGGTTCACCATCCAGTTGATGTTATATTTATCGGTGAATGAACCAAAATATGCTCCCCAGAACATATCCTGCAAAGGCATTGTAACATTTCCTCCGGCAGACAATGAGTTAAAAATCCTGTCAGCCTCAGCACGTGTTTCAGGTTCAATACTGATGTGCATGTTGTTACCTGTGATTACGGTAAACCCCTTTTCCTTCGGAGCATCCGTACCCATGATGATGTGGTTGGCAGTAATTGGCAACTCCACGAGCAGCACCATGTTTTTAACTGACTCGTCTATGGGCGGGTGATCAGCATCTGCCGGCAAACTTCCAAACCGATGAATACCATCTCCACCGAATTCTGTTTTGAAAACTGATCTATAGAAGAGAAATGCTTCTTCTGTATTTCCGGGAAAATTAAGGTAGTTGCAAACCCGTGGTTTATTGTCGGTTCTTAGTTCTGATCTGAGTTTTTCTTGTGCTTCAATATACTGATCAAGATTGCCCAAAGCCATTGTGAAACCTTCCTTGAAACCAAGCGCAATTATTTTTTCAAGGTCTGCCATGCTTTGGTGTTTGATTGAAATATTCACCATCGTTCTTTCATGCGATTCAGAAAAATGAACATCCCATTCCGAGCGCGGAAAATCTTTATTTATTTTTCCATTGCTGTCACAAAAAGCGTCAAGAAATTTAAAATTTGTTGTAGGCGTAATGGACTTGAATTCTGCCAAAGCCCAATGCTCTTCTCCTTCCGGGCCATGCATTGCGTATAATCTTTTACCTCCTGCTTTGAAGTCCATTGATTTGGTCTTTGATTGCCAGGGTTTAGGCGCCCACCAGAGATCGAGCAAGTCGCTTTCTGTCCATGCAGCCCAAACGTTTTTAATGGACGCATCAAATTCTCTTTTAATAAATACAGTGCTGGTTGCTTTGTCGATTGAAAAATCCATTAACAGATCCTTATTCATTTTTTCTTTTTATTGATTGTAAGTAATACTTTATCGAGTTCGTTGAAACGGCCTTCCCATATCTTTCGGAATTGATCAAGCCACGTGTCAATCTCTTTCATTTTATTTGGTACGAGCTGATAGTAAGTTTCCCGTCCCTTGATTTCCTGTTTAATGATCTTGCATTCATTTAATATTTTCAGGTGGTTAGAAACAGACTGCCGCGAGGAATCAAAATATTCTGCAAGGGCATTGGGCGTCATTGCCTGAAATGCAATCAGTCCGATGATGGTGCGCCTGGTCGGATCAGCAATGGCCTGAAATATGTCTCTTCTCATTCTATGATTGATTATACGTAAGTACGATGATACCGCAATCAAATCGCAAGGCATTCTGAAGATGAAAATTTTGTTTTTCATCTATGTTTGAGAAAATCGGAATTCCTTTCCCGATTATAGCGGGGTTTATAAAAAGATTTAGCTCATCAATTAATTTTTCTCTGATGAGCGAGGAAACAAACTGACCTCCACCGTATGCAATCATATCACCGCCTTTGCGTTTTTTAAGTGAGTTTATTTCACCGGCCAAATCACCTTTTGCAAGAATGGTATTGTCCCATTCTGATTTCTCCATAGATTTTGTAAAAACGATCTTTGGCGTATTTACAAATATATCTGCTCCTTCTTCCGGGTTCGGGGAATTCAATGATGCAGTCCAGTGAGGTATAAATCCCTCTGCCAGTTTTCGACCGAGAAGAATAGTATCTACCGGATCCGTCAACTGACGTACAAAATTTCTGATGTCTTCATTCCAGTTCAACGTCATCCAGTCCATCTCTCCATTCACTCCGGAAATGAATCCGTCAATTGTTATTTGCACCTGTAGTTTTAATTTTCGCATCGGGTTTTAAATTTTTATATGAAACCAATCGGTTGCAAATATAGTCATGCTTGTTTTAATTGCCAATAATATTGAATAATATTTTTTGGAACTAATGATTACCGTGAACGATGGATGGGATAATTTACGTGGTGTGATAGATCAGGGAATCCTTTAGGATTGTATGGCTGTAGCAACTTTCACAATATGACCTGCGAAATGCTTTTACCGCATGCAGTACAATATTTTGCTTCTGTATCGTTCAATTGATTGCAATTTGTACAAGCAATTTTATCAGCCGTAGCGGTGGCCATTGCGACAGTAACGATACCCGTAGGGACTGCTATGATTGCATATCCCAGGATCATGGCAATTGACGAAATAAATTTTCCGAGAACGGTATGTGGCACCATGTCGCCGTATCCTACGGTGGTAACAGTAACAATTGCCCAGTAAATACTTTGTGGTATGCTTGTGAATCCTTCTTTTCCGCCTTCAACGACGTACATGATCGTTCCCATAAACGTCACCAGTGCAACAACGACAACAAGAAAGATTCCGATTTTATATGCACTTCTTCTTAATGCGTTTATTAATACCTGCGATTCATGGTTAAATCTTGCCAGCTTAAGAATCCGGAAAACACGAAGGAGCCGGAAGATTCTGATCATGAGCAAATACTGATAGCCCGTCATGAACAATGTTAAGTATGTGGGTACGATCGAAAGGAAATCAATCATTCCCCAGAAACTAAAAATGTACTTCGATGGTTTGGGGCTGACCCATATTCTCAGTAAGTATTCAATGGAAAAAATGATGGTGAGGCTCCATTCAAGTAAAGAAAAAATATTACCGTACTGCTGACCGATTTCAGGAACACTTTCAAGCATTACAATTGCAACGCTGAACAGAATCACGTACAGCAATGCAAGATCAAACCGTTTACCGGCGCGGGTTTCAGTACCGAAAACAATTACAAATAATCTTTTTCTGATGTTCATGAAATGAAATTATTTTTTAAAGATAGGAAAACCACGGGTTTCGGATAATTACATTTACAGTAACCGCAACTTTTAAGGGAGTTGATCCGAATTACTGATATGCACAGGAAAAGCAAGATTGAAAATTTTATAACGTGACAAGGATTTTTTTTAATCCGCCTTCGCGTCCGCTTCGGCGGACGAGAAGGCTTGGTTAATTCCCCGGGGCTTGCCCCGGAAATTTGGGTTCAGTCCCGATAGTTATCGGGATTGCCCTGAGGTTAATACCATTTTATTAACGATGAGAACAGATAAAAAAAAATCTGTCACTAATTCCTGAACTGAATATCAGCATAGAAAGTGAGCGTGTTTCCTTTCACGAAAATCTTCAGGAAGACAAATTGCAAATCATTTCTCACCATAAATCACAAGTGCGCTTGAGTCAATGTTGACATTGCCATCAGGAAATTTTTGATTCAATGCACTGTAAACTTCGTCTTTGATTTTTGCCTGCATGGCATCATCAGCTTTGCTGAGCGCGGTCACGACAGGTGCGGCTACTTCAGTCATCATTTCCCAATAAACATCAGCAGTTTTAGAATTCAGTCTCCCCGCAACTTCTTTTTGAGAAATATTTTTTAGTCCGGTCTGAGAAAATAAACCGGATATGAAGCCGTCTTTTGCACAACGGAACATTCCCGGAGCACCCTGGGGTGGTGGTGGCAATTCCATGTTTTTATTGATGGTACCCATGGTAGCAGTAATCCAGAAATTTTTTTCAGGCACATTCCAGACAGCAACAGCGATTCTTCCACCGGGTTTCAGCACACGCACCATTTCCTTTGCTGCCAAAAGCACATCAGGAAAAAACATAAAGCCGAAGCGACAGCTTATTGCATCAAATGTATTGTCTGCAAATGGAAGTTCGCAAACATCGCATGCTTTGGTTTCAATGTTTTTGATATCTCTTGATGCGGCATTTTCACGTGCTATTTCAAGCATGTCGTCGGAAAGATCGGTAATGACAACCTTTCCGCCTTTCAACATGGTTGCAATGGTCAGCCCGGGTTCTCCGGTACCGGCGGCAATATCCAGCACAACATCTGTACCTTTGGGATTAATCAATCGAATGATTTCATCTCCCATTGGTCTTAAAAAATCCATTGTTATTTCATCCCATTTTTTCCAACCCGGAGAAAATTTATTCCATGATGCTTTTTGTTGTTCGCGGATTTCTTCCAATTGTTGTTCCATAATATTTGAATTTTGAAAACTGATTATTCAGAATGGTATTCTGTTTTTTGTTTGTCAAACTTAACATTTTTGCAATCAATTTACAAGAATGCTGCCCAGTCATTTATGTGAACAGCGCTTCAGTATTTTGTTCAGGGTTTAAGAAAATGGACAATAAAAGCAATTCAATTGCGGAAAAGCATTGAATGACTACTTTAGCTTTGAAGTTACATCTGTTATTCATTCGTTCAGCACCTTTGCCCTTCAACCGAAATTAAATTACGTTTGCACCACCTTTTATAAAGGTCATGCAGCGAAAGTTCGTAACCAACCTCTTCCTCATTCTCTCTCTAAACCTGCTTATCAAGCCATTCTGGATACTGGGCATCGACAGGTATGTGCAGATTGCAGTAGGTACTGAAGTGTATGGTTATTACATTACGCTATTTAACTTTTCTTTCCTTTTTAACATTCTCCTCGACTTCGGAATTACCAATTTCAACAATAAAAATATTGCGCAGAATAATCACCTGCTGAGCAAGCACTTTGCAAGTATCGTCCTGCTCAGGCTGATGCTGGCCGTGGCTTTCTGCGTTATTACACTGATTAGCGGTTTCTTTATTCATTATACATGGGACATGCTTAAGATGCTCATCCTCCTCATGTTTAATCAGATACTTATTTCATTTATTCTGTACCTGAGAAGCAACCTGGCTGCACTCCATCTATTTAAAACTGACAGCATTATTTCCGTGCTGGACCGAACCATCATGATAGCTATTTGCGGCTTTTTGCTTTATGGTCATATGTACGACCACAGCTTTCAAATCAACTGGTTTATTTATGCGCAAACGGCTGCATACCTTATTACCTGCATTGTTGTCTTCCTCGTCGTAATAGATAAAGCGAAAATCAAAAGGCTGGCATGGCGCTGGCCGTTTTTTCTGATGATTCTCAAAAAGAGTTATCCGTATGCCATCCTCGTCCTGCTGATGACTTTTTATAACCGCATTGATTTCGTCATGCTTGAGCGTATGCTTGACGACGGTGCTGAACAGGCAGGGATTTATGCATCTGCATACCGATTACTTGATGCCACCAATATGATAGCATTTTTGTTTGCCGGTTTGCTGCTTCCTATTTTCTCCAGGATGATCAAACTGAAACATTCTGTTGAGCCGATGGTGCAGCTTGCATTCTCATTACTTGTTGTTCCTGCAATTATCATCGCCACATGTTCTTACTTTTTTCGCCTGGAAATAATGACGATGTTATATGCAGGAACTACGCACATTGAAGAATCTGCCCGCGTGTTTGGAGTACTCATGTGCTGTTTCGTTCCCATCGCCAGTACATATATTTTCGGCACGCTTCTTACGGCAAACGGCAGCCTGAAACAACTGAACATCATGGCAAGTTCGGGCATGATCATTAACATCCTCCTCAACCTGTATCTCATCCCGAAAATGCAGGTCTTCGGATCAGCCGTTTCCAGTCTGTCTACACAGCTACTTACAGCTTTTGCACAAATACTGATGGTTCAATACTTATTCAGATTTAAAATAAATTTCAGACTGCTTTTCGCACTTCTTTTCTTTATCATTGGTGCTGTTGCGATAAACTATTTTGCTTTTAACCTGAATGCCGGATGGATCACAAGATTTATTATCAGCGCATCTTCATGCTTTGCACTTGCATTTTTATTCAGGCTGATATCCATCAGAAACCTCATTCATATTGTTAAGTACGGAGAATAATTGATCATTGAAATAGTGATGAATCTCATTGTCAATAAGGCTTGGAAATTTAGGGACTGACGATGATTAACCTTCCTTTGATTATATAGGGGGCGTTTATTTGTGTAATAATGATAGATGAAGAGTTTTTGTTGTACATGTTTGTATCTCAAAGTTGTTTTTATCGGTATAAAATCATCTATTCTATCTTAAATTGTGCCCGGCTGAAAGTGTGGTATGCTACCCATTAACCTTTTCAAATCAAAATTCATCCTTACCCCATTCATTTTTTTTGATCCTTCGCCGAATCATGTATCTTTGACACCCTTTTTAGATTAAAACACACTCATTTTGATGTTTCAGAAAGCGCGGGAAACAGCTTATTTAGAATCCACCAGCATATTTGTTACGCTTGTCAAATGGCGTAAACCCATGCTCATCACTGTGCTCGCTGCCACCTTGGCTTCTTGCATTTTTTCAAGCGCTTATTTTATCAAACCCAAATATAAGTCAACGGTTATCTTTTTTCCGACTGCATCAACATCCATCAGCAGGGCTATTCTCGATAATAATAGCTCAGATAAGCAAGACCTACTTGCATTTGGAGAAGAGGAGCAAGCAGAACAGATGCTTCAGATACTGAATTCAGATGAAATCAGAGATATTATCATCAGCAAATACGACCTGATGAACCACTATGGCATTGACATTACATCTGAATACCCGCGAACCCAACTGATCAATGAGTTTGAAGACAATATCAGTTTTCGTCAGACAGAATATTTGTCCATCCGCATTGACGTACTTGATACTGACCCGAAAATTGCAGCAGGTATTGCAAATGATATCGCCGCTCTTGTTGACAGCATGAAGACAAAGATACAGCGTGAACGGGCTGTGGAGGCGCTTAAGATTGTGGAGCAGGAATACCAACTGAAGCTTGCTACGATCAATGTAATGGAGGATTCCTTAAAATTATTGCGCGAAAAAGGAATCATGGATTACAATAACCAGTCCATTATATGGACAGAGGAATATGCAAAATCTTTCAGCACATTTAATAATGAAACGGCATCACTGGATGTGCTGGTGAAATACCGCAGTGACAATGATTCGTCTATTGTCAACAGCAAGGCAAGAATAAAGGGTGCTGAGGCAAGGATGAAAATGCTGCAGCCGAAACTGGATGCACTCGCAAAATATGGTGGCGCAAATATGTCGTTAAGTAGTCAGTTGGGTATGGAGCAAAAAGACCTGAATACGCTGAAACTTCAATATGACAAGCTGAGGGTAGATGTTCAGCAAAACCTTCCCCACAAATTTATTGTGAACAAAGCCGTTGAAGCAGAAAAGAAAAGTTATCCGATCAGGTGGTTGATTGTTATCATCTCTGTTTTCTGTTCATTTATTATTGCGCTTATTACTATTCTCATTATAGAGCGGTCGAAAGAAATTTCGTATCGCATCTGAAATCCTTAAGGACCTATCATCAGTATGAATTCGTACTTACAAACGGCAGACATTTTTAAAATCATTAGCGATTCCAAAAAACCGTTGATCATTGTTGGCGTACTTGCTGCTATAGCCGCAACTGTTTTTTCCGGGCCTTTTTTTATTAAACCCAGGTATAAATCAGAAGCAATTCTTTATCCTTCCAATCTTACAAAATACAGCGATGAAAGTTCGACTGAACAAATGATTCAGTTGCTGGGGTCTTCTGATATCAGGGATTCTGTCATCAAGGCTTTTAACCTGTATGAACATTATGACATTGATTCATTAGAAAACAAAGCTCACCATTCGGATATATTTAGAATTTATGACCAGAATGTTTCAGTGAGTAAGACTGAATATGAATCAGTAGATATTGTGGTGTATGATACAGATCCAAGGTATGCCTCAGATATGATTGATTCAATGATGAGTTATCTGAATAAAAAAGCAAGGACATTACAGCGTGTAAAAAGTTACGAAGTACTTCTCATGGCCAAACACCGCATGGAGGTGAAGAAGGCCGAAATGGATTCCATGGAGGCGCTCGTTCAGGATTATCGTCAGAAGTACGGATTGCTTGAATACAAAACACAGGCACAGGAATACGCACGTGCTTATGGACGTGCGTTACAGAGCGGATCACCCCGTGCAATTTCAGAGACAAAACAAATGCTGATGACGCTTGGTGAAAAAGGCGGGGAATTCAGTTCATTGATGGAGCACCTGTGGCGCATCCGTGGAACCTACAATGACCTGAAACAAGACTACGAAAATTCTATAAATGATGTCACGAAAGTGCTCACCTATGCCAACATCATAACTTACCCCGAGCCGGCTGATAAAAAGTCATATCCTATCCGTTGGCTCATCGTGGTGATATCAGTAGCATGCTCATTGTTCCTTGCTTTCCTCGTTCTCCTTTTCCTCGATTCTCAAAAGTTGAAGGCAACCATTCATTAATTCAATACCATGGAAGTGACCGGTACGCTTCGGCTTAAATGGTTTTATTTAATCCTGATTTCTTTTATTGCAATAGGGTCTTATTTTATTGCCAGGGAAATGTTCTGGATTGCATTGCTTCCGGTGGTTCTTGGAGTTGTATTCCTTGCCATGTTTGCCATGGATTTACTCCTCATGCTTATTGTTTTTTGCACGCCACTGGCGATCAACCTTGAAGGTAAAAGTTTTGGTCTTGCATTAAGTATGCCCACCGAGCCGCTGATGGGGGGGGTGATGTTATTGTTTATTATTAAAATAGTTTTTGAAGGCGGATTTGACAGAAGGGTTTTATACCATCCGGTTTCACTCATGATTATGATTTACCTGGCGTGGATGCTGCTGACGTGTTTTACAAGTACGATGGTGGTGGTATCAATAAAACATTTTGTCGCCAAACTCTGGTTTATCTGCCCGTTTTATTTTCTCGGTACACAATTATTCCGTGATTTTAAAAACATCAGGAAATTCATCTGGATGTATATTATTCCATTGTTGATCGTAATTACATATACAATCATCGGTCACCAGCAACACGGATGGACACAAAAAGCTGCCCACGTAGTGATGTGGCCTTTTTACAATGACCATACTGCTTATGCTGCCGCCATTGCCATGTTTTTACCGCTTACAATTGGATTTGCTTTTGACAAAGATTCAAAATCCAATATCCGTTTTATTTCAGGAGTGGTTTCTCTTATATTTGTTACAGCCATGGTACTTTCCTATACCCGTGCAGCATGGATCAGTCTTGCAGCCGCCATTGCAGTATTTGTGATATTTTATTTCAGAATTAAATTTTCAATTGTTTTTATTACCATCGCAACGCTCCTGATTTTATTTTTCACTTTCCAGACGCAGATCATGATTAAACTGGAGCATAACCGGGCGCAATCGGCAACTGATTTCAATAAACACCTGCAATCCATTTCTAATATTTCTACCGATGCTTCTAATCTGGAACGCATCAACCGTTGGCATAGCGCCATGCGGATGTTCGAGGAGAAACCCATGTTCGGATGGGGTCCGGGTACTTATCAGTTTAAGTACGCCCCGTTTCAGCAGAGCCGTGAGAAGACGATTATCAGTACGAATGCCGGCGATGGTGGAAATGCACACAGTGAATACATTGGCCCGCTCGCAGAATCCGGTGTACTTGGTATGGTCACATTTATTCTGATACTGATTGGGGTAACATATACAACGGCGAGGTTATACAGCTATTCACTTGACCGTGAGATCAAACTGTTTACACTTAGTATTTACCTCGGCCTGGTTACCTATATGGTACATGGAGCCCTCAATAATTTTTTAGATACCGATAAGGCAAGTGTCCCTTTCTGGGGATTCATCGGCATCCTGGTTGCACTTGATGTATATCATGCCCGTGAACGAAAACACAGGACGAAGAAATTGACTGAGAAGTAACTTCCTGGTTTATCTTTGCATTCAGATGAATTCAACTAACGCATCACTTCAGAAAATTGCCGACAAAGTATATTCAGGCAAAAGAATATCCAACGAAGATGGTGGTCTTTTGTTTGAACTGGGAGAACCCGGCTTTCTTGGGTCACTTGCAAATTTTGTAAGGGAAAAGAAAAACGGAAATACAACTTACTACAACCGTAATTTTCACATTGAACCCACCAATGTTTGTGTGTTCACCTGCAACTTCTGTGCTTACTCCCGTCTATATAAGAACAGGGAAGATGGCTGGGAGCTGAGCGAAGAGCAAATGATGGACATCGTAAAAAGTTATGACGGGAAACCGGTTACGGAAGTACATATTGTCGGCGGGGTTCATCCAAAGCTTGACCTTCATTTTTTTGCCGGCCTTCTGAAAAAAATAAAATCGCACCGGCCATCACTTCATATCAAAGCTTTTACTGCAGTGGAATTGGATTACATGTTCAGAAAAGCAAAAATGAGCGAACGTGAAGGATTGGCTTACCTGCAGGAAAATGGTCTCGGGTCTTTACCCGGAGGAGGTGCCGAAATATTTGATGAAGGAATCAGGAGTAAAATTTCTGCGGATAAATGCAGCAGTGAGCAATGGCTTAACATCCATGAAACTGCACATACACTGAATATTCATACAAATGCTACCATGTTATACGGGCATGTTGAAAGTTACGCGCATCGTATTGACCATATGGACAGGCTTAGAAAACTGCAGGACCGAACGGGTGGATTCAACACATTCATTCCGCTTAAATTCAGAAACAAAGACAACGACATGAGCAACGTCGCAGAAACATCTGTTGTGGAAGATCTTAAGAATTATGCTGTGTCGCGTATTTACCTTGATAATTTTAACCATATCAAAGCATACTGGCCGATGATTGGCAGAAGTACAGCACAGTTATCTCAGGCATTTGGAGTTGACGACCTCGATGGAACCATTGATGATACCACAAAGATTTACAGTATGGCAGGTGCAGAAGAGCAAAATCCTTCATTGAGCACGGAGGAGATTGTTGCATTGATCACACAAAGCGGACGGACACCTGCAGAAAGGGATACGTTATATAACAGCGTCGCCATTCCGGATGAAACGGTTTCTTAACAATCATTAACCTCAGAAAATTATGGTCTCCGTTTTCTGTAAGTTTCCTTATTGTATTTTTGTCAAAAAGCAACCAGACTAATCACGGTTGAATTCCCGGACCCTTTCAAAAAAATCAGACTGGATTTCGGTGATTCATGAAATTCCAGTTTCGACCGGATGATGAGAGGGTAATATTTTATTCTACTACAAACCTGCAATCCCATAAAATCAAAATGAATATTATTAAATCATTTTTTCAGAGAAGAAAAAAACTTGTCATTGTATTTTCTATTGTCGCTGTTTCACTGATCAGCTTCAGTTTTGTTGAGGACTATTATTTCGAAGTATCTAAAAACCTCGACATTTTCACGACGACCTACCGCAATGTAAATATTTATTACGTTGACAGCATTCAGCCGGGGGCACTCATGGAAAAGGGTATCAACTCGATGCTGAAAACACTCGATCCTTATACTGTATATATACCTGAATCAGATATTGAAGATTACAAGATGACGCACATCAGTGCTGAATACGGCGGCATTGGAGCTTTGGTACATGAGCGCAACGGAGAAATAGAAGTGAGTGAAGTATATGAAGGGTTCCCTGCTCAAAGAGGAGACATCAGGCCGGGTGATAAAATACTTTCTGTGAATGGGATTTCAGTTGCAAGTAAAGAAGTAGGTGACGTAACTGAATTTTTAAAGGGTGCTAAGGGATCTAAAGTTTCTCTTACCGTTAAAAGGGCAGGAGAGGAGAAACCGGTAGAAAAGAATCTTTACAGAGATGAAATTAAATTTAAGAATGTACCTTATTTCGGAATGGTGAGTTCCAATACCGGATATATCCGGCTCAATCAGTTTCTTGAAGATGCAGGAGAAGAGGTTGCAGGCGCCTTTGCTTCGTTGAAAGCAAACCCGGCAATGAAGTATCTGGTTCTTGACCTGCGCGGGAATGGCGGAGGATTGCTGAAAGAAGCAGTGGAAATTGTAAACCTTTTCGTTGACAAGGGTGAAAAAATTGTTTCACAAAAAGGGAAAGTAAGGGAAATGAATATGGAATACCTGGCAATAAAACCACCGGTTGACGTGCAGGTACCCATTGCAGTTCTTGTTGACAAAGGCTCTGCTTCTGCAGCAGAGATTGTGACCGGGGCAATTCAGGAGCTTGACCGTGGCATTGTGGTTGGTCAGCGTACTTTTGGTAAGGGCCTTGTGCAGCAAACGTATCCGATGAATTACAATACATTACTCAAGGTGACGATTGCGAAATATTATACGCCGAGTGGCCGGTGTATCCAGGCGCTGGACTATGCACACCGTTCCAATACAGGCATTGCAGGCCATCATGTGGATTCTCTGCTGCAGGAATTCAAAACCAAAGGAGGGCGCAGCGTTTACGACGGCAGCGGAGTTTATCCTGATGTTTACCTAATGCAGGATCAGTTCAGCAACATCAGCAGTGCGCTGGCGATGAACTATCTCATTTTTGATTATGCCAATGAATATTACCGTTCGCACAAATCCATTGATTCGGCAAGTGCTTTCAAACTGAGTGATTCTGAATTTGCACAGTTCACCAAATGGCTTGGCGATAAAAAATATGATTACACCAATAAAAGCGAAAGTAAACTGGATGACCTGAAGAAGGCAGCGGAAAATGAGAAATATTTTACGGCGCTGGAGAATGAATTCAACAACCTGAAGAAAAAAATGGTTGAAGAAAAAAAACTTGACATCAAAAATAACAGCGAGGAGATAAGGGAGATACTGGAATCAGAAATTGTTTCAAGATATTATTATGAATCCGGGGCGCTGCAATCTAATTTCAAATACGATAAGGAATTAAAGAAGGCCATTGAAGTTCTCAATGATGAAGGGAAATATACTTCCATCCTGAAAGGAGAAGGTCAATACAAAGTTATCGGTAAGCCGGGGACTACTGAACAAGCACTAACCGGAAGCGAGAGTGAAGATTGGGGAGAGAAAAATTAGTTTCTCTCAATCGGTCTGTTTCTAAAGTCATTTTTTCCGGTGCCGGTTTCTGTCAATGGCTTGATGAGATCATTCCATCTTTCTATTCACCAATATTGAAGGTTTTGGGTAGCCATCAAATCATGGAATATATCAATTATTTTAGAGTGTATTACTCATAAAAAAAAGCGGCAAACTTTCGTTCACCGCTTCATTCTCATGGTTAAATTTTTTAATCTATTGTACTAAAGTTACATGTCCAACCAGTTCATGCGATTTACTTGACTCTTCCGTAATCAGGATTTTATAAATGTACACGTCACTCTGACAATCCCTTCCGTCGTTCTCGTACCTTCCGTTCCATGGTTTTTTCGGATTGTCAGTATGATAAATCTCCAATCCCCAGCGGTCAAGTATTACCATACTGAATGTTGCCCATCCTACGCCGAATGGAATAAATCCATCATTCACACCATCACCGTTCGGTGTAAATGTATTTGGTACATAAACTGCAAAATCATTTTTCACGCGTAGGGTGGAGTAGGCAGTATCAATACAGCCAATCTGATTTTGTGTGATCAGCATGATTGTATAATTACCCGGATTTGAATAAGTATAAACAGGGTTTGCTTCCTGACTGGTTCCAAGGCTGTCGCCGAAATCCCAGTACCAGCTCCACGTATTGGTACTCTTGTCTGTAAAGTCAATTGTTGAATTCAGAACAGTTGTTTCGTTCGTACTCATCACGAAGTCCGCTGTTGGCAAGGCTTCTACACGTACCAGTTGATTAATTGTAAGTGCGCCCTGACAACCGGCTGAAGTAACTATCGTAAGGGAAACATTGTAGTTCCCCGGAACTGTGTAAATGTGCGTAGGATTTGATTCTCCTGATGTACTGCCATCGCCAAGGTTCCATGAGTATAATGAGCCCGGAGGAACAGTTGACAAATCGAGGAAGTCAACCAATACCGGAGTACATCCGCTGATTTCATGAGGCATAAAGCTTACTACAGGTAGCGGGTTCACATTTATATTTACTGTCGTCTGAACCGCTGGACTGCAACCGTCATTGATTACGATTGTATATGATGTATTTGTTGCAGGTGAAACGGTAGCACTCGCTGAAGTAATCGCTCCGTTATTCCATGAATATGTATAAGGTCCGCCATTCCCACCTGATGCTACAGAAGAAATATTTGCTGTGCTTCCCTGGCATATTGAACTTGTTGATGTAGCAGAAACATTTAACGGAGGATATACATCTACCGGAACATTTACTGCTGCAGGCGAGCAACCATTTGCATCTGTAACGATCACCGAATAAACTGTTGAAGTGGCGGGACTGACCGTTTGTGACGGATCAGCATTGCCATTACTCCAGGTATATCCATAAGGTCCGGTACCACCTGATGCCAACGCTGATATCGTTGCCTGTTGTCCGATACATAATGTTGGCGTACCGGTTACTGATATAGATACATCGGAAGGTTGAGTAACCAGTACTGCCATTACACTTACACATCCGCTTGCATCAGTTACAGTAACTGCGTAACCACCTGCAATGAGATCTGTGATGGTTGAAGTAGTTTCTCCTCCCGGATTCCAGTTGTAGGTGAATGGTGCTGTTCCTCCTGACACAACTACTGTTGCAGTACCTTCAGCTCCTCCGAAACACGCTGCAGGAGTAGCATTCATACTCAGGGTTACATTTGAAGGTGAAGTAACCTGCACGGAATTTCCGCCTGTACATCCGCCGTTGTCGGTAACTGTTACTGAATAATTTCCTGCAAACAATCCTGTGATGGTACTTGTAGTTCCACCGCCGGGAGCCCATAGATAACTATAAGGTCCGGTACCGCCGGAAACAACAGTAGTTGCAGTGCCGTTAGGAACCCCACCGCATGCTGCCTGCGTACTGCTCATCACCATTCCCATCGGAGATGGTTGATTGATGGTAACAGGTAAATTTGTGATACATCCATTGGCATCTGTAACCGTAACCGTGTATGAACCTGCTGACAGTCCGGTTCCGGTTGCAGCTGAACCACCTGCCGGTAACCATGCATAGGTGAATGGAGATGTTCCGCCCGTCATCGATACAGTTGCTGTACCATCAGCTCCTCCGTTGCAATGAACATTTGTAAGCGATTGTAAAGTTGCAGTTCCTCCACCGGTATTATTTACATTGATAGTAACATTAGCGGCACATCCATTGGCATCAGTAACAATTACATTATATCCACCTGCAGCAAGATTTGATTCTGTTGTTGCATTTCCTCCGGATGACCATGAATAAGTATATCCGCCGGCTCCACCGGTTGCAAATACACTTGCAGATCCGTTATTACTTCCACAGGTTGCAGATACCGCTGAAGTAGTTGCTGCCACAGGTGTTGGTTGCGTGATGGTAATACTCTGACTTGAGATACATCCGTTCACATCAGTAACAAGTACTGTGTAATTTCCTGCTGAAAGATTTGAAGCTGTTGATCCTGTTCCGCCTGAAGGAGTCCACGAATAAGTGAAAGGACCTGTTCCGGCAGAAACATTTACTGATGCATTGCCATTACTTCCTCCATTACATGAAACGTTATTGTTCACCGAAGCTGTAGCTGTTGGTCCGCCAATATTGCTTACAGCAGCAGGTACCGTTAAGGAACATCCATTGATATCTGTTACAGTAACGCTGTAATTGCCTGCTATGAGATTTGATGCTGTTGCAGATGTTCCGCCACCGTTAGTCCATACATAAGTAAGCACACCGGTCCCGCCATTTGCATTCACAGTAGCTGATCCGTTTGCAGTTCCGCAGGTGGCAGGTAAAGAAGAAGTAGATGCAGTAATTGCTACTGGCTGATTGATGAATACATTTGCATTGCTGATACAACCATTGGCATCTGTCACTGTTACGGTATAATTTCCTGTGGCAAGATTGGTTGCTGTAGCGGCAGTACCACCATTCGGACTCCAGCTATACTGGTATGGAGTTGCGCCACCTGTTGCATTTACGGTTGCTGATCCGTTTGTTCCACCATTACAACTTACATTGGTAGAAGACTGAATGGCTGCTGTTGCGCCTCCGTTATTTACTACAGCTACATTTACATTTGAGATACAACCATTGCCATCGGTAACTGTAACTGTATATCCACCGGCAGCAACATTTGTGATTGATGATGTTATAGCACCCCCCGGGCTCCAGGAATAAGTAAATGTTCCGGTACCGCCTGCTGCGATTACGCTTGCAGATCCGTTAGTAGCGCCACAGTTCGATGGCGTACTTGATGTATTCAGATTGATAGAAGCCGGCTGCGTGATGGTCACCGACTCACTTGTGATGCATCCGTTGGCATCAGTAACAGTAATTGTATAATTACCTGCCGGCAGATTAGATGCATTTACTGCAGTGCCTCCTGATGGTGTCCACTGATAAGTAAACGGACCTGTTCCTGAAGAGACATTCACTGATGCGTTTCCGTTATTTCCACCATTGCAGGATACGTTATTTCCTACTGATGCAACAGCTGTAGGGCCACCAACATTGCTGACAGCAGCACTTGCTGATATTGAACAACCGTTAGCATCAGTCACCGTTACGGTATAATTTCCTGCAGTGAGATTTTGAGCAGTTGCAGATGTTCCGCCACCATTGCTCCACACATATGTGAGCACACCTGTTCCTCCGCCTGCAATTACATTTGCACTTCCGTTTGCACTTCCGCAGGATGCCGGAGTAGAAGAAGTAGTTGCGGTAATCGCTGCCGGCTGCGTGATAACAACTGATGCGTTGCTGATACATCCGCCGCCGTCTGTTACAGTTACAGAATAATTTCCTGAAGGAAGATTGTTCGCTGTGCTACCGGTACCGCCTATTGGTGTCCAGCTATAAGAGTAAGGCGCTGTACCTCCTGAGGTTTGTACTGTTGCAGATCCATTGCTGCCTCCGTTACAAATTACATTAACGGAAGACTGCATTACAGATGTTGCACCCGATACATTTGTTACACTGACATTTGAATTGCCTGTACATCCGTTGGCATCTGTTACTACAACAGTATATGCGCCGGCAATTAAATTACTTGCTGAGATGCCTGTTCCTCCGTTCGGTGACCATGCATAAGTGAATGCACCTGTACCACCTGAAGCATTTACAAAAGCAGAACCATTTGCATTGCCGCAACTCGAGGGGGTGGAAGCTGTAGAAATGGTAATCGCTGCCGGTTGTGTAATGGTAACAGATGAAGTGCTGATACATCCGTTTGCATCAGTAACAGTAACAGCATAATTTCCTGATGAAAGATTCGATGCTGTTGTTGAAGTACCTCCCGAAGGTGTCCACTGGTAAGTGAATGGTCCGGTACCTGATGTTACATTTACAGATGCTGATCCACTGCTACCGTTGTTGCAGGAGACATTGGTTCCAACAGATGCCGTTACTGTTGGTCCGCCAATATTGCTTACTGAAGCATTCGAAGTTGTGGTACATCCGTTAGCATCAGAAATAGTTACGGTATACGATCCCGCTGATAAATTATTTGCAGTTGTACCTGTTCCGCCGGCAGGAGACCATTGATAAGTCAATGCACCGGTACCGCCATTCGCATTCACACTTGCACTTCCGTTAGAAGCGCCGCATGATGCAGGAACAGTGGAGGTGATTGATGTGAGTGCAGCAGGTTCGCTGATTGAAACTGCTGCTGAACTGATACATCCGTTTGCGTCAGTCACTGTTACGGTATAGTTTCCTGCAGTCAGTCCGGTAGCTGATGCAGCACTTCCTCCTGCAGGAGACCATGAATAAGTATATGGTGTTGCTCCGCCATTTACAGAAACAGCTGCGCTTCCATTATTTCCGCCATGACATGAAACATTGTTTGAAGACTGAAGTGTAGTTGTTGCTCCGCCGTTATTAGCGACAACTACTGATGCATTGCTCGCACAGCCATTGCCATCAGTAACTGTTACAGTATAACTACCCGCAATGAGGTTTCCTGCATTTGCAGAAGTTCCGCCTGACGGTGCCCATGAATAAGTAAATGATCCTGTTCCTCCTGATGCAACCACTGCTGCTGATCCGTTTGCAGATCCGCAAGAAGTCGCAACTGATGAAGTGGAAAGGTTGATGGCAGCAGGTTGTGTGATGTTAATACTTTGTGTAGATGCACAACCGTTCGCATCAGCAACACTTACGGTATATGTTCCCGCAGGAAGATTGGTCGCATTTGTTCCTGTTCCTCCTGATGGTGACCAGGCATATGTAAACGGCCCGGTACCACCCGATACATTTACAGATGCTGTTCCGTTATTGCCTCCGTTACATGAAACATTTGTTCCGACTGATGCAGTGATTGTAGGTCCGCCAACATTGGATACAGCAGCAGTTGCGGTGATAGAACATCCGCCGGCATCAGTTATAGTAACTGTATATGAACCCACACCCAGATTGTTTGCAGTTGCATTCGTTCCGCCGCTCGGACTCCAGATATAGGTGAGGACGCCTGTTCCGCCATTTGCATTTACTGATGCAGATCCGTTGGATGAACCGCAGGTAGCTGATGTTGATGTTGTCGATGCAGTAATTGCTGCCGGCTGAGTGATGGTGACATTTGCTGCACTGATACAACCGGTTGCATCGGTAACAGTAACAGTATAATTTCCTGCTGTCAATCCGTTGGCAGTCGCATTTGTACCTCCTGAAGGAGACCATGAATAAGTGTAAGGTGTTGCGCCACCGGCCGCACTTACTGTCGCTGATCCGTTATTTCCTCCGTTACAGTTTACATTTGTTGACGACTGAATTGCTGTAGTTGCCCCTCCGTTATTTGCAACCGTTACTCCGGCATTGCTGATACATCCGTTGCCATCAGTAACAGTTACGGTATAAGCGCCACCGGAAAGATTATTTGCAGTTGATCCGTTTCCTCCACCCGGAGACCATACATAGGTATACGTTCCTGTACCACCGGATACATTTACAGTTGCTGACCCATTGGATGCTCCGCATGAAGTTGCAATAGAATTAGTGACAAGCGACATGGCAGAAGGTTCAGTAATGGTAACGGTCTGTGTGGATGCACATCCATTGGCATCAGTCACTGAAACAGTATAAGTACCTGCAATAAGGTTATTGGCAGTTGTTCCTGTTCCACCGGCCGGTGACCATGAATAGGTGAAAGGTCCTGTTCCGCCGTTAACATTTACAGATGCACTTCCTGTGCTTGCTCCGTTACAATTGACATTGGTTCCCACTGAAGCAAGAATGGAAGGTCCTCCTGCATTGGAAACAGCAGCAGTCGAATTTGAAGAACAACCATTGGCATCAGTTACGGTAACGGTATAAGATCCGGCCATCAGATTATTTGCTGTTGCTGCAACGCCTCCGCTTGGAGACCAAACATAAGTATATGGTGCAGCGCCACCGCCAACAGTTGCCGATGCTGATCCATTTGATGCACCGCATGTTGCGGCGATTGTATTTGTTGACAATGTCATTGCAGCAGGTTGTGTAACTACAACTGAAGCATTGGTTGAACATCCGTTTGCATCAGTAATGGTCACTGTATAATTTCCGGCAGAAAGATTACTGGCTGTTGCAGCATTTCCGCCTGATGGGGACCATGAATAAGTAAATCCACCGGCGCCGCCACCTGCTGTTGCTGTTGCAGAGCCGGTACTTGCACCGTTACACAATGCGGCCGTTGCAGAAGTTGAAAGTGTTATCGCAGCCGGCTGTGTTACTAAAGCGCTTGATGTTGTTGCACAGCCATTGCCATCAGTTACAGTAACGGTATAATTTCCTGCAATCAGATTTGATGCTGCTGCACTTGTACCACCACCGCCTGTCCATGAATAGGTATAAGGTGTAGTTCCACCGGCAACTATTACGTTTGCACTTCCGTCATTGCTTCCGTTACATGTTGCATTGGTAGAAGATGCCTGTGACGCAAGTGCAGCAGGTTCGGTAATTGTAATATTATCAGTAGAGATACAACCGTTGCTTCCTGTAACTGTGACGGTATAATTTCCTGCAGTAAGATTAGTCGCTGTTACAGCATTTCCTCCTGATGGAGACCATGCATAGGTAAAAGGACCTACGCCACCGACCACATTTACTGTTCCGCTTCCGGTATTTCCATTGTTACACAATACATTTTGCTGAACACTTGCAGTTACTGTAGCACCACCTGAGTTGGTAACATTTGCATTGGCAGTTGCAATACAACCATTTGCATCAGTGATGGTAACAGTATAAGATCCGGCAGTCAGATTATTTTCTGTAACACTACTTCCGCCTGAAGACCATGAATAACTGTATGGAGCTGTTCCATTACTGACAGCAACTGTTGCAGATCCGTTTGATCCGCCACAGGATGCTGCTGTTGTATTTGTATTCGCAGACATGGCAACAGGATCAGCGACATTTGCAGAAGCGGTCTGGGTACATCCGTTTGCATCCGTAACTGTTACTGTATAAGAACCTGATGCCAGATTAGTTGCTGTAGCAGCACTGCCACCTGATGGGAACCAGGAGTATGTATATCCTGAAGTTCCTCCGCTAACAGCTACCGATGCGCTTCCTGAACTTCCGCCATTACACAATGCAGGAGTTGAACCGGCAATGAGCGAAATGGCTGCAGGCTGTGATACCAGTGCTGTTGCAGTCGTGATGCATCCATTGGCATCTGTAACTGTGAGGGTGTAATTTCCCGCAGCGAGATTATTTGCTGTTGCTCCTGTTCCTCCGCCGCCACTCCATGAATAAGTAAAAGGTGCAGTACCACCGGCAACAAGAGAGGAGGCGCTACCACTGTTACCTCCGTTACAAAGGGCGCTTGAAGGAGTTGCCTGTGCTGCAAGTGCTGAAGGTTCTGTAATTGTAATATTATCAGAGGAGATACATCCGTTTGCGTCGGTTACTGTTACAGTATAATTTCCTGCAGGGACAGTAGTTGAAGTCGCACCGGTGCCGCCGGCCGGCGACCATGCATAGGTGTAAGGTGCAGTTCCGCCTGCTGCATTCACAGTACCACTACCGTTATTACCTCCACTGCAAGAAACATTTTGTTGAACACTTGCTGTCACTGTTGGACCTCCGGTATTGGAAACATTTGCTACGTCTGTTGTCTGACAACCATTGGCATCAGTGATGGTTACTGTAAAAGCACCGGCCCCGATACCGCTTGCTGTTGCACCGGTGCCACCTGCAGGAGACCATGAATAGGTATAACCACCGGCACCACCATTAACAGTAACACTTGCAGTTCCATTTGTGGATCCGCACAATGCCGGAGTAGAATTTGTATTTGTAGTCATGGGAGCAGGCTCCGTTACATTTGCTGCTGCTGTCTGAATGCAACCGTTCGCATCAGTTACAGTAACTATATATGATCCGGAGGAAAGATTATTTGCATTGTTGCCTGTTCCGCCGGTTGGAAACCATGAATATGAATAACCTGCTGTTCCTCCATTCACAACAACAGAGGCAGATCCAGTTGATCCCCCATTACAAAGTGCCTGCGTTGCATTTGCATTTGCAGTCAGCACTGCCGGTTGTGCAACGGTGGTATTCGCAGTAGTTATACATCCGTTTCCGTCAGTAATAGTAACTGTATAATTTCCTGCAGAAAGATTTGTTGCAGTGGCACCCGTTCCGCCTCCGCCTGACCATGAATAGGTGTAAGGCGTTGTTCCGCCATTCACTGTTGACGATGCATTTCCGTCCGTTGCTCCGTTACAAAGTGCAGGAGTGGAATTTGCAGAGGCAGAAAGTATTGCCGGTTGTGAAATTGTGATGTTGTCAATTGAAACACATCCATTCGCATCAGTAGTAGTGATGGTGTAATTCCCTGCTGTAAGATTATTTGCTGTTGCAGCTGATCCTCCTGATGGAGACCATGCATATGTAATCGGAGCAGTGCCGCCTGCAACATTCACCGTTCCGATTCCTGTATTTCCTGCATTACATAAAACGTTTTGTTGAACACTTGCGATGGCTGTCTGGCCTGCTGTATTAGCAACAGTGGTATTTGCAACAGAAGTACATCCGTTTGCATCAGTAACAGTTACTGAATACGCTCCGGCAGCAAGACCTGATGCTGTGGCTGCATTTCCGCCTGAAGGTGACCACAGGTAGGTATAACCTGCCGTTCCTCCGTTTGCAACAACACTTGCAGTTCCGTTTGTATTCCCGCAGGTTGAGTTAGTATTATTTGCTGCTGATGAAAGTGCTGATGGTTCAGTTACAGTTGCTGAAGCAGTTGAAACGCATCCGTTTCCATCAGTGATGGTTACGGTATAACTCCCTGCTGAAAGATTTGTCGCTGATGCACCTGTGCCACCTGCAGGGAACCAGGAATAAGTATAAGGTGCTATACCGCCATTCACTGCAACAGTTGCTGATCCGTTAGCGCCGCCATTACATGATACAATGGTATTGGAAGTAGAGGAAGTTACAGCAGTTGGTTCTGAAACAATGACTGACGCTGATGTTGTGCATCCGTTTAAATCAACAACGTTTACTGTGTAATTTCCGGCTGCAAGATTATTTGCTGTTGTTCCATTGCCACCTAAAGGTGACCATGTGTAAGTATATCCCGCCGTTCCGCCGATTACATTTACACTTGCAGTACCCGTGGTTCCTCCGTTACAATTTACATTGGTACCGTTCGCTGAAGAGGTGAGTAATGCAGGTTCTGAAATTGTGACAGGTGTTGAAGTTGAACAACCATTTGCATCAGTAACGTTAACAGTATAATTACCTGCAGTAAGATTTATTGCAGCCGAAGCTGTACCGCCTGATGGTGACCAGTTGTATGCATAAGGGGAAACCCCTCCGTTAACTGTTACTGAAGCGCTTCCTGTATTGCCGCCATTGCACAGTACGTCTGCGAGGGTACTTACACCTGAATTTAAAACGACAGGCTCATTGATGCTTGCAGATGCAGTAGTTGAACATCCGTTTGCGTCAGTGATCGTTGCGGTGTAATTTCCGGCAGGACGATTGGAAATGGAAGAAGTAATAAATCCGCCGGGAGCCCACAGGTAGGTATATCCTGATGTTCCTCCATTCACAGTTACACTGGCCGTTCCGTTATTTCCACCGTTACATAAAACATCTGTTGCAATCATTGACGCAGATAATACGGCCGGTTCTGAAATGATGTATGCTGCGTTGACAGAACATCCGTTTGCATCAGTGACTATTACAGAATAATTTCCAGCAGCAATATTTGCATTGGTAGCAGTACCGATTCCTCCCGGAGTCCAGTTGTAAGTATATGCTCCTGTTCCTCCGGCCACGGTAATGGTAGCCCAACCTGTAGCATCGCCATTGCAAAGTAAATCACCTGAAGTATTGACATTGGTCATCAAAGCGGGTTGTGTAATTGTGATGTTGTCAACAGAAATACAACCGTTTGCATCGGTTACAGTCACAGTATAATTTCCGGCTGCAAGATTATTTTCAATTGTACCGGTTCCGCCACTGGTCCATGAATAGATGAGTGGTGCTGTGCCACCAACAGCATTCACAGATGCGCTCCCTGTATTTCCTCCATTGCAAAGTACGTTGGCGCTCACGCTTGCCGTGGCTGCAGGGCCCGGAGCATCTGCAACAACTGCATTGGCAATTTGAGCACATCCGTTTCCGTCAGTAACAGTTACAGTGTAACTACCTGCTGAAAGATTATTTACCGTAGATCCTGTACCTCCGCCTGTCCATGAATATGTATAGGGTGCATTACCACCACCGGCAACTACACTTACTGTTCCGTTTGCGCTGCCGCATGTTGACTGTGTTGAAGAAGAAACTGCAGTAAGTATTGCAGGTTCAGCGATCGTTACATTTGCCACCGATGTACATCCGTTTCCATCAGTAATGGTCACAGAATAATTTCCGGCAGCAAGATTATTTTCAATTGCGCCTGTTCCGCCGCTTGTCCAAGCATAGCTGAAAGGTGCAGTACCACCACCGGCAGCTACTGATGCGGAACCGGTGGTATTGCCGTAACAAAGTACGTCGGTTGGAGTGATTGATGAAGTAAGTAATGCAGGTTGTGCGATCGTAACATTCGTAACAGAAGAACATCCGTTTCCATCAGTCACAGTAACTGAGTAATTTCCTGCAGCAAGATTATTTTCTGTAATTCCTGTTCCACCGCTGGTCCATGAATAAGTGTATGGCGTAATGCCGCCACCTGCATTTACAGAAGCCGATCCGGTATTATTTCCGTTGCACAATACATCAGTTGGAGTGGCAGAAGAGGTGAGGAGAGCAGGTTGCACAATTGTTACATTGGCTACCGAGGTACATCCGTTTCCATCAGTAACCGTTACTGTGTAATTTCCTGCAGCAAGATTATTTTCTGTTAAACCTGAACCACCACTGCTCCATGAATAGGAGTAAGGTGTTGTTCCTCCACCTGCAGTTACACTTGCAGAACCGGTGTTGTTTCCGTTACACAATACATCAGTAGGTGTTGTTGATGAGGTCAGCAAAACAGGCTCAGCTATTGTAACATTTGCAATAGAAGTACAGCCGTTTCCGTCAGTTACTGTTACGGAATAATTTCCTGCCGCAAGATTATTTTCAGTCGCTCCGGTTCCACCACTTGTCCATGAATAAGTATATGGAACAGTACCGCCACCTGCTGTAACCGTTGCAGATCCTGTATTTCCTCCGTTACAGAGTGCATCAGCAGGATTTGTTGAGGAAGTGAGTAATGCTGGTTCTGTTATCGCAATATTGGAAACAGAGGTGCAACCATTGGCATCAGTTACTGTTACAGAATAATTTCCTGCGGTAAGATTATTTTCAGTTGCTCCTGTTCCGCCACTTGACCACAAATAGGAATATGGTAAAGTACCGCCGGCAGGAGTAACAGTTGAAGATCCTGTTGCTGCTCCGTTACAAAGAATGTTTATTGGTCCGGCGGATGAAGTAAGAACCGGTGGTTCTGTGATGACGACGTTGTCAGTAGAGTTACACCCGTATACATCTGTTACTGTAACAGAATAATTTCCTGCTGATAAACCGGAAGCGGTTGCAGCAGCTCCGCCTGAAGGTGACCAAACATAGGTGAACGGAGCAGTTCCTCCGGCAACACCAATTGTTGCTGTTCCGTTTGCTCCACCATTACAACTTACATCAGTACTGGCAGACATCGTTGCAGTAACACCCGGGCTTTGACCAACGGCAACTACTGAGTTCGCAGAGCAACCATTGGCATCAGTAACTGTCACAGTTACATTTCCGCTTGGCAAATTATTTTCTGTGCTGCCGTTTCCGCCGCTGCTCCAGGAATATGTGTATCCTGCTGTTCCACCCGCTGCAACTACAGAAGCAGAACCATTTGCTGATCCGCAATTGGCATCTGTAGAAGAAGTCACCAGGGTAACAAGTGAAGGTTCAGCGATATTTACGTTTGTTGTAGTTGTACATCCGTTTGCATCTGTAGTTGTAACAGTGTATGCTCCTGCAGAAAGATTACTTACAGATGCACCAGTGCCACCTGTAGGTGTCCAGTTGTAAGTAAGTGCAGGCGTGCCACCGTTGGCAAGCACTGAAGCGGTCCCGTTTGCTGCTCCGTTGCACAATGCATTTGTTGAAGAAGAAATTGATGATGTGAGCACAGCGGGTTCCACAACCACAAAGCTGTCGGTTGCCGTACATCCATTGGCGTCAGTGACTGTGACATGATAAGTACCACCGGAAAGTCCGTTGGCAGTAGCACCTGTTCCGCCTGAAGGCGTCCAGACATATGTGTAACCTGCTGTTCCACCGGTTGGAGATACTGAAGCAGACCCATTTGCATTTCCGTTGCAGCTAACATTTATTCCTGAGGTTGATGATTGCAACACCGTAGGTTCAGAAATTGTAACAGGTGCATTGCTGATACAACCGTTTGCATCAGTCACAGTTACTGTATAATTTCCGGCAGCAAGATTTGATTCGGTTACACCTGTGCCACCGCTTGGCGCCCAAGAGTAAGTATATGGACCTGTTCCGCCACCTGCGTTTACAGTCGCTGATCCATTATTCGATCCGTTGCAACTGATATTTGATGATGCAGAAATTGCAGATGTTACAACCGCAGGTTCTGCAATCGCAGCATTGGCGGTTGATGTACAGCCATTGGCATCTGTAACAGTTACTGTATAATTACCTGCAGCAAGCCCTGATGCAGTCGCACCGTTTCCTCCTGATGGCGACCACGAATAATTGTAAGGTGCTGTTCCTCCTCCTGCGTTCACAGAAGCAGAACCTGTATTTCCTCCGTTACATAAAACATTTGTTACCGGTGGTACGGTTGCTGTCACAGGAGTTGGCTGGCTGATGGTAACTGATGCTGTATTTGTGCATCCGCCCGCATCAGTTATGGTTACAGTATAACTGCCGGCACCAAGATTGGATGCAGTAGCTCCTGTTGCTCCACCCGGAGCCCATGAATATGTATAACCCGGAGTACCGCCACCGGCAACAGCAGTAGCACTTCCTGTTGTTCCGTTATCACACAATACATTGGTAGAATTATTTATTGCAGCAGTAACTGCAGGGGGTTCTGTAATATTAATATTGGTAGAGGCAGAACATCCGTTGGCATCAAGAATAGTAACCGTATACGTACCTGCAGAAAGTCCTGTTGCATTTACTCCGTTTCCTCCACTTGGAGTCCATGAATATGAATACGGTCCTGTTCCACCTGAAGCATTTGCATTGGCCGTTCCATTTGTACCTCCATTACAACTTACATTTGTTGACGCTGGAATTGATGCAGTTGGACCTGCATTGTTAGAGACGGCAACGTTTGCAGTTGTATTACATCCATTGGCATCTGTAATGGTAACTACATAAGCACCGGCTGCAAGATTGTTTGCCGTTGCAGCGTTTCCTCCTGATGGTGACCATGAATAAGTAAAACCACCGGCTCCGCCTGACGGATTCACAGTTGCAGTACCTGTACTTGATCCGCAATTTGTAGGAGTAGATGATGTTGTGGATGTGATTGCCGCAGGTTGTGTGATTGTTGCATTCGCAGTTGTTGTACATCCGTTTGCATCTGTTACCGTTACAGTATATGAGCCGGCAGAAAGACCTGATGCCGTTGCACCCGTACCACCGCCACCGGTCCATGAATAAGTATATCCTGCAGTTCCCCCGCCCGGTGTTACTGTAGCAGATCCTGTTGCAGCTCCGTTACATAAAACATTTGTTGGAGTGGTTGAAGCAGTTAATGCCGGCGGCTGCGTGATGTTTACAGTTGCAGTTTGCGTACATCCACGTGTATCGGTAATGGTTACCGTATAATTTCCGACAGTAAGATTATTTGCTGCAGATCCTGTGCCTCCACTTGGTGTCCAGGCATAGGTATATCCCGGAGTACCACCACCTGCAGTTACAGATGCTGAACCTGTATTTCCTCCGTTGCACAATACATTGGATGATGCATTAATGTTTGCCGTAACAAGTGTAGGTTGCGTGATATTTACATTTGAGTTCACAGAACATCCGTTTCCATCAGTCACTGTTACAGTATAACTTCCTGCAGCAAGTCCGGTGCCTGTTGCGCCGGATCCACCTGAGGGTGACCAGGCATAGGTATATGGACTGACTCCTCCACCGGCAGTTACAGTTGCAGAACCGTTGTTGCCGCCATTGCAATTCACATTTGTTGGTGCACCCATCACTGCAGTTACCACCGGCGGTTGTGTTACAGTATAGGAAGCAGGTATTGTACAACCGTTTGCATCTGTAACTGTTACTGTATAGGTGCCTGCAGTAAGATTGGATGCGGTTACACCTGAACCACCACTTGGTGACCAGGAATATGTGAAAGGAGCAGTTCCTCCCCCTGCGTTTACAGTAGCGCTTCCATTATTTCCGCCATTGCAATTCACATTAGCCCCGGAGGCTGATGCAGTAAGTGCCGTGGGTTGTGTGATGGTAAACTGTTGCGTTGTTACGCATCCGGCATTGTCATGAATAGTTACCGTATAAGTTCCTGCTCCAAGATTATTGGCCGTAGCGCCTGCGCCACCACTTGGTGCCCAGGAGTAGGTGTAGGGCCCTGTTCCACCTGAAATATTTACAGTTGCAGAACCTGTTGCACCACCATTACATAAAATATTTGTTTGCGATGGCGTAACCGTCATTGAGTTCGGAGCTGTCACCGTAAAAGTTTGCTGAGATGCACAGTTTGCATTGTCAACAATGATGACAGTGTATGTTCCGGCAGGAAGGTTATTGATGGTGTTCGAAGTGTTGATGGCAGCGGATTGTTGAATCGTAGTACCTGCGGCGTTCTTCCAGACGTAGGTCCAGGGACCATTGCTGGTTCCTGTTGCAGTTGCTGAAGCAGTACCCGTTGCACAGTTTATATTCGTCACGTTTACTGTCGGCGGTGTGCAGCAGGCAAGTGTTGCAAAAAATCTTGTAATCGGATCGAGGTTACATGCAAAGGATGTCCATGATCCTGATTCTCCGTCACCATAAGTATCGATGGCGATATTAAGAGATGTACCGTTGACGCATTGATTGGCAGGAACAGTAGTGATGTTCCAGCAGAAAGTCCAGTCACAGGAATTGTTTGGATTATTATCACCGAAATTATCTCCCGGATTTCCATCAGGATAACCACCATTGGCATCACCTAAAGGAGAATCATAAAACCAACCCGGGCCGGTAACGAGTCCGGTTGCAGTACTTGTAATGAGAGCGTTGTAATAATTCCATTGTCCCTGACCAGAACAGTTGGCCGGATTCACGGTAACGAGAGACCCCGGAACCCATCCCGGTCCGAAGTTAGGACACACTGCATGCAACCAGTTAATGGATGCCTGGTTGTAATCTGTAATCGTATAACAAAAATTTACGGTCTGCCCGGGTTGATAGGTACCATTGAATGGAGGAGGATTAACAGTCAAAGAGGATTGTATCACACAGCCCTGGCAATCAAAATTATTCTGTAGCTGAAGCGTAAATGCACAGCGGTCAGTAAGGCTTCCTCCGCTTACCTGCATATAGTATGTTCCGTTGGCAAGTCCGCCGAAAGTAGTGGTAAGATTCCCGGCAGCACCTATGGCGCATCCCATGGGTATCATGTTATTGCAATTTGTTCCCTGGTAAATCGCGCACTGCGGAATTTGCAATCCTGAAATCTGAACATTTAATGTTGGTGCAGTAATCGTAAACTGATACCATACGTCTGCAGCAGGGTTGGCCATGTTTCCACCGGGCTGACAACCGATCACTGAAACGTAAGGTACTTCAGCGGTAGCGCAAAGGTTAGTTGTATTGAATGTGGCCCAGGCTGCAACTCCGCTGGGACAAGGAGCAGGAACAGGAAGTGTTCCCAGATTCTGAGCCCCTGAACATGCGTCATTTGCCGGTGGAGCGCCTGCGCAATTGGTTGCACAAGGGCCTCCGCCTGCATTACATGCTACGCAAGAAATTGTTGCTGCCCAACCTGTGGAATTAATGGATATGTCAGAGGTAAAAACAAATGTCAGACATCCGTTGGTACTTGTTATTGTTCCGGGATTTGTATTTCCGGTATAGGTCCCGATCAACGGTGAAGCGCTGGAAGGTCCATTGTAAATGGAAAGAAAGTCATAATTGGCTTCAATGTTAAATGCCGTAAAAGTTACGCGCGCGCACTGGCCTGAAGCATTAGGGCAGATGGTGTATGTGAAGTTCTGGTTATTCGCATAGTTGCCACCCGCACCTCCGCTGTCATAAAATGATCCGGAACAGGTGTTAATGGTTCCATTGCCCATATTGTAAGCTTGTGCATTGCCTAGGGCACTCAGAATGCAAACTATAATTGCTACAACTTCACATCGTAGAAAGGATAGAATGAATTTTCGTTTTGTAGAATCAACCATGGTGTGTTGGTTTTGAGAAATAGTAAATCAGATCCTGATAAAATATTAATTGTTTCGTTTAACCTATTATATTCTGAAGGTATTATTATACTGAAACGGGAAGTTACAGTTTGAAAATACAAGGTATTCTGTAAGGATTTGGAAAAAAATGAAATGAATTGAGGTATAAATCTTCCTGAAAATCTTACAATTGTAAAAAGACTAATCTTCATTTTCTGAATTGCCTGTTAGTTGTAACTTTTATGATCCTGAATTGAAAAGGATAAAATAATTCATTTCGAAAAATAAACATGTTTTCTGATAAAAACAAGCATTTTGGGACTAATTAAATATGCGAATTAGTTTACTTTCTGTTCATTCAGCTCTACTTTTTGCTCACCCATCATTTCAGTTCATTCACAACAGAAATATAGCTGTTCACGTTATTTATACATAGAAAACAATTTGTGAACATTTCACTATTTGCAACAGGATATTTAAGCTTTCGGTGTAAAACTTTATTCCGGAAACAGGTTTCATATCTCAACATGCTTTGTTACTTTCGCGCTCTCAAAAAAAAATAAATTTTATAGCTATGAAAGTTACCGTTGTAGGCGCAGGAAATGTAGGTGCAACTTGCGCCAATGTAATTGCTTCAAATGATTTTGTTCATGAAGTAGTATTGCTTGATATTAAAGATGGCATTGCTGAAGGGAAGTCACTCGACATGTGGCAGACCTCACCCATCAATCTTTATGATACACGGATAACAGGGTCCACCAACGATTATGAAAAGACTGCAGGTTCTGAGGTTGTTGTTATTACATCAGGACTACCACGCAAGCCGGGCATGAGCCGTGACGACCTGATCGCTACCAATGCAGGTATTGTACGCGGCGTTACAGAGAACATAATAAAATATTCTCCCGGGACCATTATTATCGTGGTATCCAATCCGCTCGACGTAATGACCTATTGTGCTTTTCTCACTGCGCATATTGATTCAAGCAGGGTTTTCGGAATGGCAGGTATTTTAGATACTGCCCGCTACCGCGCTTTTCTTGCTGAAGAACTGAACACTTCTCCTAAAGATATTCAGGCTGTACTTATGGGTGGTCATGGTGATACGATGGTTCCACTCCCGCGTTACACAACAGTTGCAGGAATTCCTGTCACTGAATTAATTTCCAATGAAAAACTTGATGCTATCGTTCAGCGTACAAAAACCGGCGGAGGTGAACTCGTCAACCTGATGGGAACTTCTGCATGGTATGCTCCCGGCGCTGCAGCAGCTCAGATGGTGGAAGCGATTGTAAAAAATCAGAGGAGAATATTTCCATGTTGCGCATGGCTGACGGGAGAATATGGATTGAAAGATATTTACCTCGGTGTTCCTGCCAAGCTCGGTAAAAAAGGTATAGAGCAAATCATTGAACTAAAACTGAACAATGATGAAATGGAATTGCTGACGTCTTCTGCAAAATCAGTAAGAGAAGTGATGAACGTACTTGATGGAATGCAGGCGGCTGTAAAATAGATTTTTCGAAATGAAACGATTCGCAAAGGCATTCGGGTACGGATGCCTTTAATTTTTTGTACTGATGATATATAAAACGATCCTGCCCATTCAATTACTTTTTATAGAGGATGCCGGTTATCACCTGCTCATCAAAGCCAAAGTGAACAGCAAGACAGTGACCATGCTCATTGATACAGGCGCATCAAAAACAGTTTTTGATAAAGGAAGGTTGCTTAGAATTACGGATGAAGATAATTTTGAAACGCTTGACAAATTATCAACGGGACTCGGGACTTCAATGATGGAAACGCAATCGACACATTTGAAAAAATTCCAAATCGGAAAACTACTCATCACCGATTATGAGACGATCGTCATCGACCTCTCTCATGTTAATCTCACCTATGCAAAACTCGACCTTCCCGCCATTGACGGTGTTTTGGGAAGCGACCTTATGGTAAAACATCATGCAGTTATTGATTACAGAAAAAAGGAATTGAAACTCCGCTGGAAAAAGTAAATATTACTTTCTGTATGAAATAAAATACGGAAACTGAAGCACTTCGTTTTTATAGGTATAGATACTGCCATCGGGAAGTGAAACTTTTAAAAGTTGCTGTGTCTTCATATCTATCACGGTGACGTATCCGTTTCTTCCACCGCATCCTGAAACGTGGTGGGGAGCAGGGCCGCCATCGTAATTCAGGTTGGCAACATATACCACGTCATGATCATCATCCACTGCTATACCATGTGGCTGAAACCCCGGATATAAATGATTCACAACAGTATTTGTTGTGTAATCAATAATATAAACGGACCCTTTTTGTGTCGGTGAATTTCCGGAACTCACTGAATCTTCTGTACATGAAACAAAAAGCCATTTGCGTTTTTCAGAAAATGAAAACTCTTGCGGTTTTACGCCAACAGGAATAATCGCCTGCAGTTGATCAGTTGATATGTTGTACATCCTTACTTCGTTTGATTTCTGACAACTGATAAAATATTTTGCTCCATCCGGAGATATAATAATTTCATGTGGATCAAGACCGGGGGGATTTCCAAGACTAACGGGATCTATGGACCAGGGATTCTGCGTATCCTTTAAATGAATTTTGTAAAGTACATTTCCAATTTGAGATGTAACGTACAAGGTGGAGTCATCATTCGACACAGCAGTGCCATGGGGATTGTTCATCCCACCAACAAGCAATGATTCAGCCATGGCGGTAAGGTCAACAACAGAAATAAATCCGGGAGATGAAAGGTTGCTTACGAAAGCCATTTTTGAATCAGAGGTAAATGAAACGGTGTTCCAGTTTGCGGAGATTCCTTGGTTCAATGTAATACTACCTACTTCTGTGTCGTCACTTGTTCGGAAAATCTGTAAAATATTCCCCTGGTAAAAAACAATACACCAGTATTTTCCATCCGGCGTAATACGCACCTGGTGAGGACCGCCGTTTCCGTTTCCAACGTCTATATAACGCATGATCACCCTTGTTTCCGCATCAAACACGGCTACCTTGTTGCATGGCTGCATACATACATAAAATTTTTTTCTGTCGGGGTTGTTGGAAAAATTTATATAACCTTTGCAGTTGGGAGCGCCGGCTGCGATCCAGTTTTTCAACACCAGATATTCTTCGCGTGATAAAGGATCTTTGTTATAGGGCATGGTAGGCTCCAGGGCAATGCCAAGCGTAGAATCCACATTACAGAAATAGAGCATGTAACTGAAATCAGTCGAGTAGGGGATTACAGAGCTACCGTTCTTTCCGCCTTTAAACATGTTGTCCCAGCTGCTGTAATCAAGGCCATTAGCATTGCCGGCACTCTGAGTATTGTGGCATCCTGAAGTTGCGCATTTGTCTACCAGGATTTTCCCAACTTCTTCCGGGTAACAGGAATTGTCAGGTAATGCGAATTTATCTTTTACACAGGATGCAATAAAGAGAAGAAATAAAACCGGAAATATTTTTTTCATCATAAAAAATTATAAAATCATTAACAGGAATACACCTTATTCAGTTACGTATAGGGTGACATAAATCTCATTGTTCGTTAATGTGGAAGAATTTAATACAGCCGGGGAAGCGCCGATGACATTGGCGCCAAATACCTGGTCAAATCCTTTGGCATATAGAAAATAGTTTCCTTCAAAAAGATTATCAAAGACTGCAATTCCTGAAATGTCACTTGTTTTTTTCCAGTTATATAACAAGGTGTCAGTTCCGGGAAATTCTACAGCATTATTTTTTAAGAATAAATCTGCATTTGTCACGGCCCATGTATGGTGCATGACTGAAACAATTAATCTGTTGGTTCCTCTTATTACAACCTGTCCCGAATCATTATGTTCTTCATTCTTCTTGCACGCAGCAAAAAGAATGGAAGTCAACAAGAAAAGATTAATGACAAGTTTCATTTTTTATAAAGAAAATAAATAAAATCCGGAAGTCAGAAATGCAAATATAAAGATACAAAGGGAATTGCGAATTCAGATGATGAATCCGCAATTTCATCTATAAATTATAACAACCTGTAAATGCTATTCCGAAACGGCAATGTTAAGTTCGACTTCTCCGCTTGTTTTTTCGGTTGAGAAGGGTGTACCTCCGACTACATGTGGTTCCTGAATAGTAGTATCCTTGCCTGTTGCATAAAAGTAATAATCTCCGCACTGCAAACCGGAAAGGTGTACATGATCCTCTCCCTCTTCCCCGATAAAGAATTTATCATATCCGGAAGTACCTGATCCGGGAGCATTGAGTGTATTGTATTTTACCCAAACGGTATCGGGATGGCCGGGCTGATTAACGATGACGCGACCGTGGTGTTTTAAGTATGCAACCACCGTGAGATTGCCACCTGTTCCTGCATTACAATTGTCTTTCTTTTTGCAGGATGTTGACATTAAAGAGAAGGAAATAAAAACAGCAATTACGGTATAGACGATATTTTTTTTCATTTTGATATTTTTTATTGATTTAATTAATTAAAAATGTAACTGATACCGGTAGTGATTCTGTAATTCATTGCAGGTTGCGGTTTGTTTAGCGTTTGACTGAATGGGATCTGAATGGTGCCACTCAATGAAATTCTTCGATAATACAAATCTAAACCCGAATGTGCATACAGGATTCTCCCGCCGGTATTTTGAAGTTCATAACCATTTGCAAGGTCAGAAATTGCCTGTTCATAATAAATGCCTGTACTCGGAAGTACAGATACCTGTTTCAACTTTGATTGAAAATATAATACTACATTACCATTCGAACGGTTGCCATAACTGAACGATTGTCGGTTTTCAGTCGTAAACATATAGGATAGATTCATGTTCAAGCCAAGTCGGCCAAGTTTTCCCAGGTACACTACACTTGCAATAAAATCCCAGCTCCCGGAACCCGGCAAGTGAATGCGTTCATTGTCTGCAACACCATCAGCAATTTTCCATTGACCAACGGGAAATTTAATTCCGCCACCGGCCATCAGGCGTTGACTGTAGCCATAAAGAGAAGTATCCATAGGGACTTTATTGAATACCTGATAGTGTGCGAGTAAATACGGATCCCCTATACCCTGATTGATATTAACTACAGAGGAATTTCCGTCATTTCCGTGATGATGAATGTATCCAACAGTATTTCTTTCGCTGTTGTAAATATAAGGTATGGTGGCAAGAAGCTGAAGTTTCTGAACGGGATAGTATTGGGCGTGCAGTTCGGTTACTGTGCGAAGCTCCAGGAAATCATCTTCAGCGTAGTCTAATTTTTGCATCTGCCATTGTTCCATGTGCGATCCGGAATATGACATATACTGATACCGCAAACCGATACTGTTCTTTTTATAATGTGGATTTAAACCAAGATAACAATTGCAAAAGTCGCACGCACTTGCAATCTGTACAATTATAAAAATGTTGACGACACATAAAATGATTACCAGTTTCATAGACACATTCATTTTGATAAATTATTATTCTTTGAAAATACTCCCGGTTAAATAAGCATTCATGCGGCGCATAGAGTCAATACGCGAAGGCTACTTCATATTAAAGTACTTGAGCAATGGCAAGCATTGACAGCCGCTAACCGAATAATTATTAATGTTGAAGTGAAAATTCAGCAGGAAGGGGGATGAAAAACAGAACTGGAAAAATCGATGGTTGCTGTTTTTGAGAAGGAAAAATAATTATTTGTGATTTCTGAAATTAAAAAATTATTCTGAACCGGTGATTCATAAAAATACACAAGCTCTGTCTTGTCTTTTGAACTACCGGCGGGAGTGCTTTGTTCTTTTTTTTCCTCTTTGTCTAGTTGCTTCTTCAACTGGCAATGTCCGTTGCAATGCATCTTAGGTTTGTTTTTATTTTCACAAAGGGTTTGCGAAATTTCCTTTTGATGTATATTAAAATTAAACGCAATGATCGTTCTGCCGGATGATTGCAGCAGCACAGTTATAGAGAGCAGTACGGAAAAAATGAATCTAATCATTGATCGCGCAAATGTATCAATTTAGATTTGATGAAGTGTGATAATTATCATCACGATACCTGACAAAAGTCAGATCCTTTTCTTGAACCGACAGCTCAACAGGGTAATGTCGTCAGTGAAATTTTTAGACTGCTTATAATTGGTGAGTGTTGAGATTAATTTGGTGTGTAGGCTTTCAATTTTATTAACAGAAATATTTTCAATCAAGAAAGATTTAAGTTTTTCAACCCCAAAATCTTCACCATCGTCATTTTCCGTATCGGTTACCCCATCAGTATAACAAAGCATGAGTGCATTGTCGGGGATATACAGTTTTCCTGCATTGATAAACGGCAATTCTTCAAACATGCCTAATCCGGTGGTGCCGTCATTGAGCATATACACCACTTTATCATGAATGAGAAATGGCGGGTTATGGCCGGCATTTACATAATGCAATTCCTTGGTGAGAAAATTATATCGCGCTATAAAAAAAGTGATAAACTTTTCACCTTTTGCACTTTGAAAAACTTTTGCGTTAAGGAGTTTCGCAAGGTCTATAAGCGAAGTATTTTCATTCAGGTGCGCATGTACGTTCGCCTGAAAATTACTCATCAGCAGCGCCGCAGGAATTCCTTTGCCGCTCACATCGGCCATGCTGAAAACAAATTCATTTTCATTCAGCGGAATGTAGTCGTAATAATCGCCACCCACTTCCTGATGTGGAAGATATGAAGCATGAAATTCAATCCTGTCATTGTCGGGAAGCGAGACGGGGAAAAGCATATTCTGCATCTGCGCTGCCAGTTCCAGTTCCCTTCGCATCGCCGCTTGCCTGATGCGTTCCTGTGCAGTATGATTATTTTCAATGGCTACTACAACGAGATTGGTGATGGTCTGAATAAAGGTGATCAGTTCATTTCTTTTTACAATCGGACTGTTCTTAATTCCGCCAACCAGCGCATAAGCAAGCAAATGTTCTTTATGATAAACAGGTATGATTGTTTCGAAATTGTTCACCCATAATTCTTTTTCCGTTTCAAGGTTGTGAAGGGCATTCAGTTCACCAATTATTTTTTCAAGGTCAATGGTTTGAAAACTGATTTCAGTACCATAAAGTAAAAAGCATTTCCATTTCTCTTCGTAGATGAGCAATGCTAGTTTCTCTACTTTCAGTTGCGCCTGTAAAACGTGTTCATATACATCCAGCAGCTGCTTATTGGAGAAATTATAATTGATTGCTTTGGTAATCTGCAACAACCAGTGAAGCTGAAGTTTTTTCGCCTGTAAATCGGAGGCAAGTTGTTCCGTTGTTTCAGGAATGCCGGTGATATGTTTGGGTGTGATTGACAAAATCTTCTTGCGTTTACTCTTTGGAGTTTATTTTTTGGAAAATATTTCCCGCTTCTTTTTTCAGGAGGATGGCTGGTTCATCATCAAATGGATTTGATCTTTTCAAATATTTCCGGAAGTTGTTTAACCAATGCAAGTTCTTTCATTTTCTGCCGCGCATCCTGTGTCGGACTGCCAAAATAAGTTTTTCCGCCTTCCAGTGTTTTTCCCACGCCCGACTGGCCAAGTACAACAGCTCCTTTTCCTATGGTCAGGTCTTTTTGAACACCAACCTGGCCCCACAGAATCACGTCATCTTCAATTGTAACAACTCCTGCAATACCTACCTGAGCAGCAAACAAACAATTTTTACCGATCACGGTATCGTGACCTACATGAACATGATTATCGAGTTTGGTTCCCTTGCCGATAATGGTATCAGCAGAAACGCCTTTGTCAATCGTACAGCATGCACCGATCTCGACATTGTCGTGAAGGATCACCCTGCCACAGGACAACATTTTGTCATAATGGTCAGGTCGTCGTTTAAAATAAAATGCATCGGCGCCAAGTACGCTGTTGGAATGGATGATACAGTTGTCACCGATTTCAGTGTAGTCATAAATACTGACGTTTGCATGAATCACACAATTGCTCCCGATCTTTACGTGGTTGCCGATGAATGCTCCCGGCTGTATAACTGTGCCCGTGCCTATTGCAGCGGTTTCGCTGATGTATTTTGATGAGTACTGAAAAGGACGGAAATGAGAAACGATTCCGACATAAACGGTAAAAGGATCTTCATGAAAAAGCAATGCCTTTCCGGCCGGCGCAGGAACATCTTTATTGATGATGATAAAAGTAGCAGCAGAGTTCAGTGCTTTTTCATAATATTTCGGATGGTCAACAAAGGTGATGTCGCCTTCTTCTACTTTGTGGATCTCATTGACTCCATAAACGATTTTCTGGTCATCACCAATAATTCGGGAGGAGGTGAGTTTCGCTAAGTCGGAAAGTCTTTGTGGTACTGAAAATTTCATTGATGCCAAAAGTAAAGAAAACCATGAATGGATAACGATGAAGCTACCGGAATACCCCATGCTTCTTTGTTCATATCCCGTGGGTTAGAAGTAGCAGGTATGAAGAATGAAGCATTGTCAGGATGGTTATTTCGATTTACCCGCAACAATTTTCTACTTTCGCGCCCATGAAAATTGCTGTGGTCACCCGCATGTTGCGTAAGGATAAGCTCGAAGGGTTCGGGGTGTTTACCAATGAGATCATGTCACGTTTGGTGAAGGCGCATCCGGAGCATGAATTTCTTTTTCTTTTCGACAGGAAATATGACTCACAATTTATTTACGGAAAAAATGTAAAGCCGTTTGTTTTACCGCCGCCGGCAATTCATCCGAGGCTTCTGATATTCTGGTATCAGTATAGGTTGCTCTGGTTTTTAAAAAAGCATAAACCTGATTTATTGGTTTCTCCTGATGGCGGCATCCCGCTAAAAACAAGTACGCCAACACTTTCAGTGATACATGACCTCAACTTTGAGCATTTTCCGGAAGATCTGCCCGAAGGTATAGGGAATTATTATCGGTTTTATTACCGAAGAATTGCGCAGCAGGCGACACGACTTATTACTGTTTCGGAATTTTCGAAGACGGATCTGGAGGAAACATATCATGTTCGTCGGGATAAAATTGATGTGGTTTACAATGGGGTAGGGGAGAAGTTCAGAATGCTATCTGAAAATGAGAAAGCTGAAACACGAAAAAAATATGCCTCATCATCGCCGTATTTTTTATTTGTCGGCAGTATTCATCAGCGAAAGAATCTTCCCAACATGATGAATGCATTTACCAGGTTTAGAAAATCACACCCGTCAGAAATTAAATTCATCATTGCCGGAGCAAAACGCTGGTGGAATGATGATATGGAAAATGCTTATGGGCAATCTGAATATAAGTCCGACATCATTTTTACCGGACGTGTGAATGACGATGAATTGCCGAAGCTGACCGGTGCTGCCTTTGCGCTTCTGTTTGCATCCAGGTTTGAAGGTTTTGGAATACCCATTGTTGAAGCGATGAAATGCGGCGTACCGGTAATCACTTCCAATACTTCTTCCATGCCGGAAGTGGCGGACGACGCCGGTTTGCTTGTTGATCCTGATGATATTGATTCCATTTACAATGCAATAAAAAAAATTTCTACTGACGAATTGCTGAGAAACGAGTTGATTGAAAAAGGACTGTATCGCGTAAAAGTTTTTTCATGGGACAAGTCTGCTGATTTATTCCTGAAAAGCATTGAAAAAACTGTTTCTCATTAAATATATTATTCCGAATTATGCACCCGCAAAATAAAATGATATGGCTACCCTGAAACCCTTCCGTGGCATCCGCCCGAAAAAAGAATTAGTTAAAAGTATTGCTTCACGTCCATATGATGTGCTCAATGAAAAGGAAGCGCGCATTGAAGCCGGTGACAATCTGAATTCTTTTTACCATGTGATCAAACCTGAAATGGATTTTCCTGATGACTTTGACCATTACGCTCCCGATGTATATAAAAAAGGCAAAGAAAATTTTAGTCGCATGATGCGTGAAGGTATTTTCTTTCAGGATGAAAAGGATTGTTATTATATCTATCAGCAGACGATGAATGGCAGGAAGCAAAATGGAATTGTTGGATGTGCATCGGTGGATGATTATATGAATAATGTGATCCGCAAACATGAACTTACACGCCCGGACAAGGAAGAAGACCGTAAAAATCATATCCGTTTCAGCAACCTGAATTATGAACCTGTATTCTTTGCTTACCGTTCAGTTTCAGCTCTTGAGAATCTCGTATCTGAACTGATCAAAGCTACACCTGAATATGATTTTGTATCTGAAGACGGCATTGGTCATACTTTTTGGGTTGTGAAAGATGACGATACAATCAATAAAATAACGTCTCATTTTTCAAAAATCCCATTTACATACGTAGCAGATGGTCACCACCGCACTGCTGCTGCTGCCTTGGTTGGTAAAGAAAAACGGGATTCGAATAAAAACCACACAGGTAATGAAGAGTACAATTATTTTCTTGCCGTTCATTTTCCTGATACGCAACTTGCCATCCTGGATTATAATCGCGTGGTAAAGGACCTCAACGGGCTTTCATCTGCTGATTTAATTAATAAGATTTCAGAAAATTTTATTGTGACTGAAAAGGGATCACTTTATAAGCCGGCGCAGCTGCATGAATTCAGCATGTTCCTTGACGGGAAATGGTATGCGCTTGCCGCAAAAGCCGGAACCTATAACGACAGCGATCCGATTGCCGTGCTCGACGTTACTATTCTTTCCGAAAAAATACTTTCTCCGATACTCAACATTAAGGATTTACGTACCGATAAGAGAATTGATTTTGTTGGTGGTATGCGTGGACTGGAAGAACTAGAAAAGCGCGTAAACAGCGGTGAGATGAAAGTTGCTTTTGCATTGTATCCTGTTTCAATGAAGCAACTGATGGATATTGCCGACAACAATCTTATTATGCCTCCCAAGGTTACGTGGTTCGAACCGAAGCTGAGAAGCGGACTGGTTTTGCATTCGATTGAGTAATTTCATTACATTATTCCTTCGAATAACAAATCATTTTCAAATTAGCGATTTGCGAATTAGTTAATTTTTACAAATTCGTAGGGGAGAAAATCTATAAAATCATTTACGCGAATGATTACCGATTTTACTTTTTCGTTTTCTGCAGTGAATGAAATCATTTTAACTCCGCAGGTTTTATCAGAATAGGTACATACAAAATCATTTCCACCATAGGCCTCAAGCCGGCCGGTATTTTGCGGATGGTGGGAGAAGTAAATATTCAGCTTGTTGTTTTCTTTTTTGATTTCGATTGCACCATAAACTGAATTGAAATACTTGCCGCTGTACCTGTCAATGGGAAGTGCGGCCTCCGGTTTCATTGCAATCTTTTCTCTCCAGGATTTTATTTCAGAATCCAGTCCGAAAGTATTTTCTTTATAATCAGTATAGTAAATTTCACTCAGATTTCTGTAAGGCAGATTGAAGTACGCCTCAAGCACCTGATAGCAGAGGGCGTCGTATAAATTATTCGCATCGGTATTGGTAAGGACAGCAATTCCCAGTCTTTCTTCAGGAACAAACATCAGTTGGGTTACGAAACCATTTGTGCCTCCACTGTGACTCATAACTTTTCTTCCGGCAAAATCGTTGAGATCAAGTCCGAGACCATAAGTAGAAAAGTGTTTCATCGGAAAGAGAGGGTCGTTCTCGTCTCTAATCAGCATCTGTGATTTCCATGTTTCTTTAATGGCGCCAAAAGGAATCACCGGCTTGTTTTCAAATTTCCCACTGTCAAGATGCATCAGTAGCCAGTTGGCAAGATCCTTCACACAGGAATTAATGGATGCACTCGGGCCAATATTTTCAACATTGGCATATGGAATTTTCAGAAGCGTATCGTTAACCACAGTATGCGAAACCGCAGCATTTGTATCATTGTTTAGAAACGAAAAAGACGTTGAGGTGTTATTCATCTGCAGCGGTTCGAAGAGGTGTATCCTTACAAAATCTTCCCACGTCGTATCAGTGACATGTTTTATTATTTCACCGGAAGTAACATATCCCATATTGCAATATCCCCATTTGCTTCTGAAACTATAGTAGGGTTTTACATTTCGCATGTTTTGAATAAGTTCCTGACGGGAGAGATTACAATTCCAGTTTAAAAAATCACTCTGGAAAGTGAGAAAGCCGATTCGGTGACAGAGCATATCACGAAGTGTTACTTCATTACCGGCAAGCGTATCATACAATTGGAAATCACCAAGCCATTTTTTTATTTTATCGTCAAGCGATAGTCGCTTTTGAAAGTTTAGGAGTGAAACACAGGTGGCAGTAAATAATTTTGTATTGGAAGCGATCTGAAAGAGTGTATTCTCATCCACTTTTCCGGGCTTTCCCGATTCTCTTACGCCATATCCTTTCATCACAGCAACATTTCCATCCTTCACAATAGCAATGGCAAGTCCGGGAATTTTCCACCTGGCAATTTCCCTGTTGATATAAATGTCAAGACTGTCGGTGATGAAGTTGTTTTGACCGTGGGCCATAAAAAACAAGGGGAGGATGAGAATCAGCAGGATTATTTTTCTCATTGAGTTTTGTATTGGTCACGAAAAATACAATTTCATTTTCGACAATTTCAAATTACTTTGCACCATGCTATTTGATCAGTTATCTCTCAATAAAATCCTAAAGGAGCTTAAGGAATATAATGCCACGCTTGTTGCGGTTTCAAAGACAAAACCGGTTGCAGCCATCAAGGAAGTATACGACGCCGGGCATCGTATTTTCGGGGAGAATTATGTTCAGGAATTAACAGAAAAAGCATTAGTGCTTCCGGCTGATATCCAATGGCATTTTATCGGACATCTGCAATCCAATAAAGTGAAATTGATCGTACCTTTTGTTACAATGATTCATGGCGTAGATAGTTTTGGCTTGCTGAAGGAAATTAACAAACAAGCAAAGAAAAGTAACAGGATCATTGATTGCCTGCTGCAGATCCATATTGCAAAAGAGGAAACGAAATTCGGGCTCAGTTTTTCTGAAGCGGATAAACTACTTTCTCATCCTGAGTTTCACCTCATGAAAAATATTTGTGTGAAGGGCCTGATGGGCATGGCAACATTGACGGGAGATAAAAATGAGATCCGGAAGGAATTCAGTTCGCTTAGCGCTTACTTTGAACAGCTTCGTTCAAGGGTTTATAAGACAGAAAAACTAAATGGAAAGCAACCTCACCTCCTGATCTCAGGCAGTAAAGAATTGAAATCTATTTTGGGTGCAGAAACAATACATCCTCCTGCAGATTCACAAAGGAACGCCGGCCTTATCCCTGATACTTTATCAATGGGAATGAGCAGTGATTTTAAAATTGCACTGCTTGAAGGAAGTACGATGGTCAGGATCGGCTCTATAATTTTCGGTGATCGCAATTAGTCATTAGATTGTAGGTAATTTCTTTTCTTTGCTTTTCATTCCGCTGTGACACAATCAACAGGAATTTTATTTGCCTTGCTTACCATGCTTTCATGGAGCATCTGCATTTTTCCATTTACACAGGCTGCAAGGAGGTTGGGTTCAAATACCCTGAACCATTTCAGACTGCTTCTTGCCGTTTTTTTTCTGGTCATTACCAACCTTTTTGTTGACCTGGATTTTTTCATTGGAATTTTTTCAACCACTTATTCATATTCCTGGTTATGGCTTGGGCTTTCGGGAATAATAGGGCTTACGATTGGTGATTTCTTTGCTTTTAAAATGTATGCCATCCTGAGTCCGAGAATAGGAAGTGTGCTAACGACATTGTCACCTGCTGCTACATTGGTCACCGGATTTCTTTTACTGGGTGAATCAATAAATCGAATCGGGATTTTAGGAATGATCATTACCATGATCGGAGTGATGAGTATTTCACTTGGAAGGATAGAGCGGAGGAAAATTCCTGATCATGGCCACGGAAGTATTTTTGCCGGAATTATATTCGGAATTTTATCTGCGGTTTGCCAGGGCGTTGGACTCGTGCTTTCTAAAAAAGGAATGGTACATGAAGGGCTCATTGTGTCACCACTCCCTGCAACATTTATGAGAATTTTGATTGCTTTCCTTTCTTTAATTTTATTTTCAATAATTCAGGGCAAGATGGCCGGAATTATTAAGCCGATTATCCGGAATCAAAATGGCGGAATCAAATTTGCCATTATGGGAACCATCTTCGGCCCATTCCTTGGTGTGTGTTTGTCGCTTTATACAATCAGCAATTTAGATGTAAGTGTCGGACAAACCATCTTCTCACTGATGCCTGTAAGTGCTTTGATTATTTCCGTATTATTTTTCAGGGAGAAAATTACAATAAGATCTTTATTGGGTATTGTCGTTGCTATCAGTGGTGTTATTATACTGATCTGGAGAATTCCGCTCAACACTTTTATTTTCAACTGAAGTAAGTAAATGCCAAAAGCCCTGCATTGCTGCAGGGCTTTTGGCTTTAGAATATTACTGATTAATTTATTTTGAATTATTCAACAGTTACTTTAAGTAATTCAGCAACTGAACCTTCAGTCTCCATGCGCACCAGGTAGATTCCTTTTGCAACAGTGGTAAGGTCAAGTTCATGCATGTTGATGCCTTCTGTTGCAGTCACTTCATCACTCATGATGATTCTGCCTGTTACATCAACCACGCTGATCACATACTTCGCTGACTGTACCGATTCAAACTTCACAGTGGTTTTGCCACTTGTCGGATTCGGATACAATGAAGCATTTGTAGAGCCAATTGAACTTTCAACCTGTCCCTGACGACAAGGAATGGTGATGGCAAATGTGCGTGATCCGGATACACCGCAATCATTGGATGCAGTAACTGCAATCGTTCCTGCAGCATTGCCAATCAATACCAACGCATTTGCAGTACCCTGTCCGCCAATAACACTTGATCCTGAAGGTACGGACCAGTTATAAGATGTTGCACCGCCTGATCCAGTTGTAGAATATGACTCAACAGTTCCTGCACATGGTGCATTGTTGCCTGTAATTGCTGAAGGCAATCCGGGGAATCCAAGAACGCTCAGTGTACGTGCAGCGCTGCTTCCGCAACCGTTGCTTGCAGTTACTGAAATCGTAGTTGAACTGAAAGCAGAAGTAAAGTCAACATTTGCTGCGCTCAGGTTATTCGGTGCCTGAACGGTAGCACCTGCTGTTGCTGTCCAGAGGTATCCTGTTGCTCCTGCTACAGGAGTGATTGAGTATGATACTCCGGTTTGACCGCACTGACCTGTTACAGGTCCTGAGATATTACCCGGTACATTCGGAATGCCATTCACGATTCCTTTGCAACGTTGAGTGCTTGCATTTCCGCAGCTGCTGATTGCTGTTACACATACTGTTGATCCCGATGGAATCACAGCAGGGAATGCAATGCTGCAGCTTGTTCCGCCTTGCGTTACTACTGATCCCGGTACTGTGCATGTCCAGTTATAACTGGCAGCACCTGATACCGCACCAATAGAGAAACTTGCAGAAGAATTCGGACATACACCCGATGGTCCGGAGACAATACCAGGAATCGTTGGCGTGCTGCTGATGGATAGATTACGTACTGCGCTGTTGAAGCCGCAGTTAAGCGAAGCATAAACACTCAGTGTTCCGCTAGTCCAACCGGCAAGGAAGTCCACGTTGATGCTTGCTGAAGCAGTAGTCAAAGTAGCGCCGCCACCATTAATTCCGGCAGCACCGGTAATGGTCCATGTATAAGTATCAGCACCGGTAATGGCAGCAATACTATATGCGCTGCTTGTGTTTGCACAACCAATAAGGTTTCCTGCAATCACACCCGGCTGCGTAACTTTTGCGCGCACCCATGTGCAGATGGTATTGCTTTGTCCGCAAGCATTTCCTGCAAAGCTGCAGATGCTATATCCTGAGTTTCCTGCAGGAGGAGGCGTAGCAAAAG
>JBBRAY010000030.1:0-47902 GCA_038206355.1 Bacteroidia bacterium | reverse complement strand
GTCCCAAGGGTTGAGCTGTTCGCTCATTAAAGTGGCACGCGAGCTGGGTTCAGAACGTCGTGAGACAGTTCGGTCCCTATCTGTTGTGGGCGTTGGAAGTTTGAGAGGGCCTGACTCTAGTACGAGAGGACCGAGTCGGACAAACCGCTAGTGTACCTGTTGTCACGCCAGTGGCACCGCAGGGTAGCTATGTTTGGTTGAGATAAGCGCTGAAAGCATCTAAGCACGAAACTCGCCTCAAGATGAGACTTCCTTTAAAGGTCGTGGTAGACTACCACGTTGATAGGTTGCAAGTGTAAAGGCAGCAATGTCATAGCTGAGCAATACTAATTACCTGTAGACTTTGTGTATGCTTATCTTATTCGTTGAAGTCTGTTGTGTTTTCTTTCATTTATATGTCAAAATATTTAAGAATTTTATGGTGACTATTGCAAGGGTGTCCACCTCTTCCCATTCCGAACAGAGCAGTTAAGCCCCTTAGCGCAGATGGTACTTGTGTAACAGCTGGGAGAGTATGTCGTTGCCGTAAATTATTTTAAGAGGTCGTTTAGTTCAATACTATCCGGCCTCTTTTTATTTTAAAGAAATATTTATTTCCTCATTTGTTATTTACATAATCACATAGGTCTTTTTCTATCTTCGCGGCCACTAAAAAAAATAAAATGTATTCAAAAGTATTTTCAATCCTATCGATCCTTTGCCTTTCTGTATTGATTGCATGTAATGGCCAAAAAGGAAAAACAAATGTTGATCTCAAATCTAAAGCTGATTCTGTTGCTTATGCAATCGGAACCAGCATTGGAGGCAGTATGAAAAAAGATGGCCTCGACTCTTTAAATCTGGATATCCTTAAAGCAGGACTGAATTCTGCACTGCGCGGCGACAGTGAACTGATTGACCCAATGCAAAGTCAAATGGTGATTCAGGCTTATCTCCAGGAAAAACAAAAAGTAAAAGGTGAAGCAAATATTGCTGCAGGGAAAAAATTTCTAGAGGAAAATAAAAAGAAACCCGGCGTAATTGAACTTCCCGACGGACTTCAGTACATGGTAATTAAAGAGGGTACGGGTCCAATGCCGGCTATTACAGATACAGTTGTCGTTGACTACGCAGGTACTTTAATCGACGGTACTGCTTTTGACAGTTCCAACGATCACGGGGGTCCAAGTCCTTACCCGGTTGGGAAATATATTCAAGGATGGGCAGAAGCACTGCAAATGATGAAGGTCGGAAGTAAATGGAAACTTTTTGTTCCTCCTTCACTAGCTTATGGTGACCGCGCTGCAGGTCCGAAAATTCAACCAAACTCAACTTTGGTATTTGAACTTGAACTGATTTCTATTCAGGGCAAAAAATAATCATGCGATATTGAAATTGAAAAAGCTGATCAGAAATGGTCGGCTTTTTTAATTGGTTTCAATTACAAGATCTTCGGCTTCTACCATTACGCCTTCCTTTAACGTTACAAGAGAAACAACAATGTCTTTTGAAGCTGTTATTGTTGTTTCCATTTTCATGGCTTCAATAGTGAAAAGCGGTGTATTCTTTTTTATTGACTCGCCCTGCTTTACAAATATTTTCGATAGTCGTCCCTGCAAAGGTGCTCCCAATTGTTTTTCACCGGATGCTTTTTGATTCTGCACTTTCTTGACTGCCGCTTTCTTGTCCACAACTTCAATCTGCCGTGTTTGCCCGTTCAACCGGAAATAAACACTACGTCTTCCTTCATCATCAATATGGCTGCCAACATAAAGCAAGCGGATGAGCAATGTTTTTCCTTCACCGATGTTGACCATGATTTCTTCGTTCGACTTCATTCCATAAAAAAACGTTGGTGTAGGAATCATGCTCACGTCGCCGTGCTTTGATTTAAACTGATAGTACTCATCAAAAACTTTCGGATAGAATTTATATGACAGGAAATCAAGCATTGACTGATAGTTGTCGTACTTTTTCTGAAACTGGTCAAACTCCTGCAAAAAATCAATTGGGGTGAGGTGTGCATTCGGAAGATCAGTGTATGGCTTTTCATCCTTGAGTATCAGTTTTTGAAGATTCTCAGGAAATCCTCCTGGCGGCTGACCCAAATCACCCCTGAACATGCTCTTCACACTTTCAGGAAAAGAAATCGATTCTCCTTTTGTGAGTATGTCGTCACAACTCAGGTTTTGTGTTACCATAAACATGGCCATATCTCCTACGACTTTTGAGGATGGCGTAACTTTTACCAGGTCACCAAAAAGTTGGTTCACTTCTTCATACGACTTTTTAATATCATCCATTCTCTCTGCGAGTCCGAGTGAAATGGCCTGGGGTTTCAGATTAGAATATTGTCCGCCCGGAATTTCATGTTTGTACACTTCCGCTGTACTCGACATCAAGCCACTTTCGAAAGGATAATAATAATCACGTACGTCTTCCCAGTAATTGCTGAACTTGTTCAACGAATCAATATTATAGTCAACCTCATGTTTTGTATTTTTCAATGCTTCAACCAGCGTATTGAAATTGGGTTGAGAAGTAAGTCCGCTCATTGAACTGAGTGCAACATCTATAACATTTACGCCTGCTTCAATAGATTTCAGGTATGTCGCCAATTGAATTCCGGAAGTATCGTGCGTGTGAAGATGAATTGGAATTTTTACCGTCTTTTTTAATTCTTTGATAAGAATCTCGGCAGCATAAGGCTTGAGCAAACCGGCCATGTCTTTGATAGCCAGCATGTGCGCCCCGGCATTCTCCAGTTGTTTGGCCAGATCGAGGTAATATTTTAAAGAGTATTTTTTTCGTTTCGGATCCATGATGTCGCCCGTATAACAGATGCAGGCTTCAGCAATTCCTCCTGTAAGGTTGCGTACGGCATTAATGCTGACCTCCATACTTTTTACCCAGTTGAGTGAATCAAAAATTCTAAAAACGTCCACTCCGTTCTCAAAACTTTTGTCAATAAATTTTTCAACCAGATTGTCGGGATACGAAGCATAACCAACACCATTTGATCCCCTGATCAGCATCTGTAAAAGAATATTCGGCACAGCGCTCCTGAACATTTGTAAACGTTTCCATGGATCTTCGTGTAAAAAGCGAAGCGCAACATCGAAAGTAGCACCACCCCAGACTTCCATTGAAAAAAGCTGAGGATGATTTTGCGCAAAACTTCCGGCAACTTTAAGCATGTCAATTGTCCTGACGCGGGTTGCCAGCAGCGATTGGTGTGCATCACGCATGGTGCAGTCAGTAAATTGAACTTTCTTTTGTTCTTTAAGCCATGCAGTAAATTTTTCCGCGCCAAGGTGATCGAGCAATTGCTTGGTACCTGTCATGGCCTGTTTATCCGGATTGTACGGAGGCACCTTTGGCGTCTGGAAAATTCGTGACGAATCAATTTTTCCTACATCGGGATTTCCGTTTACGAGTACGTCGGCGATGTAGGATAGAATTTTTGTTCCACGATCCTGTTTTGCTTTAATGTCAAAAAGATCAGGATGCTTTTCAATGAAGCGGACTGTTACGTCTCCGCTTTCAAAGACCGGATGATGAATTACATTTTCAAGAAAAGAAATATTTGTTTTCACGCCACGAATCCGGAATTCAATCAATGCGCGGTTCATGCGGGAGATGGCGCCCTTCAATGTCCGGCCTTTGGCGGTGATCTTCACCAGCATGGAATCGAAGAACGGAGAAACCTTTACGCCCTGGTAAGAACTTCCTTCATCAAGTCGGATTCCGTAACCACCGGCATGGCGGTAGGCAATGATCGTCCCGTAGTCGGGCTTGAAATTATTCTGCGGATCTTCTGTCGTTATCCTGCATTGAATAGCAAATCCATTGCATTGAATAGATTCCTGGCTAATAATATCAATACCGTTAGCGCTGATTGATTCTCCGTCAGCAATTAAAATCTGAGAACGCACGAGGTCAATACCCGTGATTTCTTCAGTAACAGTGTGTTCTACCTGAATGCGCGGATTCACTTCGATGAAGTAAATATTATAATCCTTGTCAACAAGAAATTCTGCTGTGCCTGCATTGTTATATTTTACTGCACGTGCAATTTTCAATGCATATTCATACAGTTTATTTTTTGTTTCCTGCGGCAGATTGGGTGCGGGAGCAATTTCAACAACCTTCTGAAACCTGCGCTGAACGCTGCAATCGCGCTCAAAGAGGTGAACAATGTTTCCCTGCTGGTCACCTAAAATTTGAACCTCTATATGTTTAGGATCATCAATAAATTTTTCGATAAAGATGGTGTCGTCACCGAATGCATTTCCTGCTTCGCGTCGTGCTTCATTAAATGATTTTTCAAGATCCTCTTCCGCATGAATGACGCGCATACCCCGGCCGCCGCCTCCTGCGCTGGCTTTAAAGATGACAGGAAAGCCAATCCGTTTTGCTTCGCTTAAAGCTTTTGCAGATGAAGTCAGTTTCTCCTTGTTGTCCTCAATCACCGGTACGCCACATGAACGTGCTACTTCTTTTGATCGCACTTTATCTCCCAGTGCATCCATTGCTTCAGCAGAAGGTCCGATGAAAATTATCCCTTCTTCTTTACACCGCCTTACAAATTGAACGTTCTCCGAAAGAAATCCATAGCCGGGATGAATGGCGCTGATTTTATTTTTCTTTGCAATGCGTATGATTTCCTCAATATCCAGATAAGGCTTTAAAGGATCATTGTCTTCACCGATCTGGTAAGCTTCATCTGCTTTGAAACGGTGTAAAGAGTATCGGTCTTCATAGGTGAAAACTGCCACCGTACGTATTCCCAGTTCTGATGCGGCGCGCAAAACCCTGATGGCAATTTCTCCACGGTTAGCTACAAGAAGTCTTTTGATTTTATTCATCCCGATCGTTCCTTTTAGATGCGATCAAAGATGTATAAAGATGCGTGCCCTGACAGGATTTTGAAATGTATTTTTAAACAGAAAAGTGTGGATGGGAAATGCTTCTATATTGAATATTCAATGATAAATGTTGTGTGTGAAGTTTGGGAAAGTCAGTCATCTGTTTCTTTGCAATTTTCTATATTTGTTGGTAAACCTTACCGATAATTTCTCACAACCTCTTTCAAAAAAATCTTTACCGATTCCCAATAGACATGCTTCAACATGATGGGATACAATTTATTCTCCGCATCAGCAAAATAAGGTAACTCATCAACAAAATTTATAGTTTCTCTCCAGTCGTGAATGTCTCCATAATGTAAAACCAAATCTATGATGTCGCTTTATTGTTTCTGCCAATCAATGCTATCAAAAATTGTATCCCGGAAAATAGTTTGCTTAAGAGTGATGGAGCAAAGTTAATCGAAACAGGGCATCCTGATTTTTCAAAGAAGTTTCATTTCAACATTTTTTTTATAGCTAATCCGGTTTCTTCCACCGGTAACTTACAGGAATAATTCTCACAAACATAAATCAGTGTTTTATTTTCGACGAACCTGTTTTCTAAAAGTGGAAAAGCAGAGATTCCATTTACAGTTCCGGCTATAATTTTATCCGGAAGATAGTTTGTTCCAAGTTCCTTTCTTTTTTTCTCTGCATCTTTTCCCGCAATGGCAATTTCATAAAACGGAAAAACATTCCATGTCAACAACTCGCACCAGTTACTGAAGGATGAACCATAAGCTGACATTTCCGGTTTTACGTTGTGGAGCATGGTTTGAGAAATGGACAAATAATTTTTATCGTCATAGTATTTGTTTAGCAGAAACAATCCTTTTGCAATACTTGAATTGGAAGCAGGAATTACGTTGTCGTGAATTTCTTTCTTACGGACAATCAGTTCGTGGTCATCATCTGAAGTGTAAAAAAACATTTTCGTTTCAGGATCCAAATAATGTCTGATCGTATAATCTGCATATTGCTTCGCGCCGGTTAGATACTTTTCATCGAAAGTGACTTCGTAAAGACGGATTAATGCTTCAATGGTGAAGGAATAGTCTTCGAGAAAGGCAAAAGCCCCTCTCCCGACCTCTCCCCGAAGGGAAGAGGAGGAAACCCCGCTCTTCGGTAGTACATGATAAAGGGAGCCGTCCTGTTTTTTGTTTTTTAAAATGTTCGAGATGGATTTAATCGCTGCATCCAGGTATTTTTTCTCTCCGAATGCTTCGTAAGCATCGCAATATCCTTTTATCATCAATGCATTCCAGGAGGTGAGTTGCTTGTTGTCAAGTCCCGGTCTCACCCTATTATTTCTTGCTTCAAGCAATATTTTTTTAGAATCAGAAATCAGTCTTGTGAATTGTTCTTCAGTGAGTTTGTTTTTTTTCGCAACGGTTTTAGCCGTTTCATTTCGCAGTAAAATATAATTCTCATGCTCCCAGAATCCTTTGTTGTTAACATTATAATATTCTGCAAATACTTTAAATTTATCCCCGAGAAGCGTTTCCAGTTCGCTTTTTTTCCAGACGTAAAACTTTCCTTCTTCACCGTCGCTGTCTGCATCGAGCGCTGAAAAAAATCCTCCGTCATCAGCAGTCATTTCCCGTTCGATGAATTCCAAAGTTTCATAAACTACCTGCTTGTACAAATCTCCTGCTTCCGTTGAGGCTCCGGCAGGCGAGTTTTTTGTGAGCTGGTAGGCATGCGAATAAAGTGAAACAAGTTGCGCATTGTCATAAAGCATTTTTTCAAAATGCGGAACTTTCCAGTCTGTGTCTGTTGAATAGCGCGAAAAACCACCACCCACCTGATCATATATTCCGCCCATTGCCATCTTATCCAGCGTCAACATTACATATTGTTTCAGCGATTCATCTTTTGTTGCAACAGCATAATGCAGCAGGAATTCATAATTGTTAGGCATCGGAAACTTCGGCGCACGGTTGGGCCCGCCGTCGGTGTAGTCGAAATATTTTTTCCAGTTTGCAACAACGGCGGTTAGGTCTTCTTTTGAAAAACTCATTTCATCTTTATTGATTGAAACCACTTCTGACTTGCTCATTCCAAGCTTCAGTTCTTCCGCATACGATTCTGCTTTTGCCGGATCCTTTAAATAGAAATCATGAAGTTGATTGAGCACACTTTGCCATTGGGCATTCTGAAAATAGGTGCCACCATACAACGGTCTCCCGTCTGGCAAACAAAAGCAATTCAGCGGCCAGCCGCCTTGCCCTGTCATCAATTGAACAGCACTCATGTAAACCTGATCCACATCAGGGCGTTCTTCACGGTCAACTTTAATGCATACAAAGTGGTCGTTCATCACTTTGGCAGCGACGGTATCTTCAAAAGTTTCATGTTCCATAACATGGCACCAGTGACAACTCGAATAGCCAATAGAGACAAGAACAAGTTTGTTTTCTTTTTTTGCTTTGTTCCAGGCCTCGTCACCCCATGGATACCAGTGCACAGGATTGTGCGCATGCTGCAACAGGTAGGGACTGGTTTCATGAATGAGGTTATTTGTGAAAGGATGATTTTCCATAGTGTGTGATGTTGGCTGACTGCAACTAATATTCGCGAAGGTCAGCATAAAAATATATGAAATGTAAGTTATTCGTTTTGTAAATTTACAAGCATTACCCGAATTCGTCCATTGCCGGAATAGGCGCTGCATGGTTATCTTTGGTAAATAATTTAATAATATTTTATTCGGATTAAAAATTTTAATCATTATGAAAAAGTCTTTATGTGTTATTCCGGGATCTATTTTAGTGTTTGTATTATTTATTTCAATACCTCTGAAGGCAACGACTCCCAACTGGATGAACTTTACAAACGGAAACGTTATAACGGACATTGCTTCCAAAGGGAATATTTTATGGATTGCTACTTCCGGTGGACTTGTAAAGTACGATAAGTTGACTACGCAATCTATTTTTCTCAATAAGGGAAATTCAGGTTTGCCACGAAATGAAATGATGGCACTTGATGTAGATCCAACCGGAAATTTATGGATTGTGACTGAAGCCGGCCTAAATGAATATGATGGTTTGAACTGGAGTTTGTATGATACCTCGAACGGACTTCCGAACATCAGTATACACGATGTTGCAATTGATCAGAATGGAATGAAATGGATTGCATCTTCATTTGGTCTTATTACTTTCGATGGAAATTTCTGGAATGTATACGACACTTCCAATTCAAACATAAGCAGTCAGTCTGTTATGCGTGTTTTTATTTCACCCACGGGAGAGAAATGGATGACGACTTATGCCGGAATGGAGAGATTTGACGGAACGAACTGGACTCTTTATGATTATAATGTTGCGCCATATTCTTTTTATAATGCGACAGATGTTGAATTCAATGGCAATGATGTTTTTGTTGCCACGCATGGTGACTTCAGTCAGGGAGAAGGACTTGTAAAATTTGATGGCAATATGTGGACGGATTACACACCGCTCAATTCCGGACTACCATATTCAAGAGTTGAATGCCTGGACAGTGATAATTCAGGAAATCTTTGGATGGGGAATTTCGACAGCTTTGGCTCAGCGAATGCCATTGTTATGTATGATGGCATAAACTGGTCAATAACTTCAGCAGGACTTCCGGGAATTATCAATCATTTAAACATTGACAACAACAACAGATTTTTCACAGGAACGATGACAACCGGGTGTTATGAGTATGACGGCTTTGTATTTTCTAAAATCACAACTTCAAATTCCGGAATTAATATTTATGGCGGCAATGAAATTTTTATTGATGATCAGCAAGATGTCCGGGCAACAAATTATCTTGGCTTTACACATTTCGACAGACAGGTTTGGGAAGTGTACGATACTTCATCTTCGGCATTTTTGAACAGCAATGTTTTTTCAATTGCGCAGGATCATTCCGGTAATACCTGGATCGGCACCAGTGAAGGATTAATAAAATTTGACGGGATAAACTGGACGCGCTACGATACTTCAAATTCAGGGTTGACGGATCAGTATATCAATGCTGTGAATGTTGACGCTGATAATTCTGTTTGGGTTGGAACAAATTCAGGTCCGTTCAAATTCGACGGAGCAACGTGGACAAATTATTTCTCAAATGCCGGATCACACATACAGCATATTTTCAATACTGCTGATGGTGATGTATGGATGACGAGTCCCGGGTATGGACTAAACCGTTTCGACAGAAATAATACCTGGACAAATTATCTTCCTGCAGGCGCCGGCGGATGCCATGCGGGTGCGCTGGATAAAAATGGAAATGTATGGTATGGCGGAAATAATCTTTATAAATGGGATGGCAACGCATGGACTACATATACAATTGCAAATGGTCTTCCCTGGAGTTTCGTTACGGCATTGTCTGTTGATACCAATAATATACTATGGGTAGGTACGCAGAATGGTTTGAGTAAATTTGATGGGTCAGGGTTCACTAATTATTTTGTGAGCAACTCAGGACTCACAGCCAATTACATCAGTGATATTGAAGTTGATGTATTAAATAATAAGTGGATCGCGACTTCGGCAGGAATTTCCGTTTACAATGAAGGTGGCATAACGCTGGGTTTGAATCACCCTGATTTTCAAAACCACATGGAATTAAGTTTTTACCCTAATCCGGCCCGGGAATTCATATGGGCTGGCTTCAATGGAGGCAGGTTTCAACCGGCAAAATTAATAATAACAGATGCGTTGGGGAGGCAGGTCAGTGAGCTACAGATGCCTGAAAATCAGGTTAAAATAGATGTTGCAGCATTAAACAGAGGGGTTTATTTCTGCAATCTAATCACAGAAACCGGAAAGGTTATTCCGGGGAAATTTATTGTTCATTGATTGAATCGGTTTTTACGCATTATCTCATTTTTTTCTTTCCCGATTGTTTGCATGAAAGAAATGAATTGTTACTTTTGCGTCCCTTTTTAAAGTAATTCAAGAAATGTACGCAATCGTAACCATCGCAGGACAACAATTTAAAGTTGTAAAAGACCAGCAAATCATCGTTAACCGTTTGGAAGGCGAAGAAGGCAAAAAGCTTGATTTTAATGACGTTCTCCTGGTTGATGATGCAGGTAAGGTGAAAGTCGGGGCTCCTTCAATTAAGGGCGCTTCAGTTTCTGCAACAATCCTGAATCATCTTCGTGGCGATAAAGTTATTATCTTCAAGAAGAAACGCAGAAAGGGATATGAGAAAAAAACAGGTCATCGTCAGGATTTGACAAAGATTCAGATTGAAGGCATTAAAGCGTAATCGAATAATTAATAACTGATAACGGTAAAATACAATGGCACATAAAAAAGGAGTCGGTAGTTCCAGGAACGGACGTGAGTCGCACAGCAAACGCCTGGGAGTAAAAATATATGGTGGTGAAAAGATCATTGCCGGAAATATCATTGTTCGCCAGCGCGGCACCGTTCACAATCCGGGACTTAATGTAGGCATCGGAAAGGACCATACTTTATTTGCTTTGATTGACGGAACAGTTGTTTTCAGAAAGAAATCAAACGATAAGAGTTACGTTTCTGTGGTTCCTGCGGTAGTAGCGGAGGCATAGGCGAATCGGCCCCAACCCTTCCCTTCCCCTAAGGGTGAAGGGTTCAAACGGCGAAATAATATTAGTTAGTGAATCGAAAAGTTCTCTTGTTTATTCAAGAGAACTTTTTCATTTTTATGCATTCTTAAAATCACGGCTATGATAAAAAAAATTACATACTTAATTGTTGCAATTATTCTTTCCGGTACAACATATTGCGTTGCCCAAAATGGTGGTTGCGTTGAAAAAATTTCATGGTTATCCGGAACATGGAAGATGCAGAATAATGAAACTGTTATTGTGGAAGAGTGGACAGATAAAGGATCTACTCTGGCCGGCAAGAGTTATGAAGTGAAAGGAAAAGATACAGCGATATCAGAGACTTCATCCATGAGTTGCATTGCAGGTAAGTTGGTCTTTACTTTTTTTCCTGTACTGAAAGATGCAGGAGATGACCGCAAGCCGGTGAACTTTGTTTTAATTTCTGAAGACAACAACACTTTTATTTTTGAAAATAAGTCGCATGATTTTCCACAACGCGTAGTATATCAAAAGCTGAATGACCATGAATGTCATGCATGGATAGAAGGTGAGGAGGATGGGGAAGTGACAAAGATTGATTTCTTTTATAAAAAAGTGAATCTGTAAAAGACCGAAATCCTAATTTCAATCCCGACGGATATCGGGACGAAAGAATTATTGCATATTTGATAATTCAACTTTAGTTGAAAATATTGTTTCGGATTTCAAATTCCGAAAATAGACTGTCATCACTATCACTAACTCTCAAAACCACATCTTATGAAAAAGCTACTCATCGGTTCAATTGTCGGAGCTGTCATTCTTTTTATCTGGAGTTTTCTTGCATGGTCGGTCTTGCCGCTGCATCATCATACGCTTGGATATACGCCCGCACAGGATACGTTGCTGAAAATTATGGCAGATAATAATCTGGAAAGCGGCGCTTACTGGATGCCGATGGCAGACAACAGAAGTGTTTCCAACTTCGATCCGAAGTATCAGGAAGAAATGGAAAAGGTGATGAAAGAAAATGAAGGCAAGCCAATGGCGACGGTTTACTATGTAAAGGAAGGTTATTCGATGAATATCCCGCGCGGATTTTTCTTTAACTTCTTAGCGGTTTTTGCCGCCTGCATTATTTTAGTCCCTGCTTATACCACAACCAAATCTTTCTTTCAACGATGGTGGTTTGCTTTGGTAATCGGGCTAATAGTAAATGCCTGCGGCCCGTTGATCAATTATAACTGGTTGGGATCGCCATGGAATTTTACTATGGATATGGTGCTGGATGTTTTTTTGAACTGGGGTATTGTAGGATTGTGGCTTGCGTGGTGGTTTGGGAGGAAGTAGGGGAAGAAATAAGAAATAAGATGTAAGATGTAAGATGTAAGATGTAAGATGTAAGATGTAAGATGTAAGATGTAAGATGTAATTTAGGGGTTGCAAATTACTAGTAGTTACTATCGAAATCTTAGAGAAGGAGGTGATGGTAATTTTGTTATTCCATTACAATTTTACCATGGCTTGTTTTACCATTTTGACTTCTGATTATGTAAAAGTATAGGCCATTGCCTAGGTTATTACGATTTACTAAAAATGAATTTCCGAGTGTGGTTTGTTCATGGAAGATAATTCTACCTGTAATATCTTCCATTGAGAATGAGTATTCTTCATGATTTGGATTGGAAAATGTGACGACTGCTTTATCAGACATTGGATTTGGAAAAACGGATGAAGCGATTTCATTTTCGTTTTCAACAATATTGATCCAGGTCGTGCCAGATCCGGTTTGAATAGGTATTTCAATTTCATTGTGTGAGATTACCCGCACATGACTGAATGATAAATTGAACGGACCATTTGCCGTTGGTGAAGCAGTAAAATTCAACGTGGCAATTATTCCGTAACCTGATGCATCGCTGTGGTCAATCCGGGTGAACGCAACATCAGTTTTGCCGGCGCCGGGAAAATCTTTTTCAAGGTGTAAGTGGTTTCCTGTATTCTCCACCCATGATGCTGTATAGTCCACGCTCATCGTTCCGGGTTGAATAAATGCCGGATCGTAATTGACAGTGAATGCAATTCCATAAACTGCACCGGCAGGATCAACGCTCGTGCCCAACGTAACCGGAACTGATACTGCACTTCCGGGAACAATGACAGGGGGTAAAACAAAATCGAGTTTTGTCCCGGTACTGTTATTTTCATCCTGATGTAAAAGACGTGCAGGATGGGTAAGGCCATAATTGAGTGAAATTGCTGTTGTATCATTTGCATCTACAATTCCGTTTCCATCGCAGTCGGCATGCTTCAGATTTGTTCCATTGATAAACTGATAGTACCAGTCCTGGCAAGGTTGTGCGGTGTAGCTCGTTGAAGCGCCCGGCCTCACATAACCCGTATCACCAAATGCAACACCGATGTTGAGCAAATCAAAATTATCTGTTACCAAATCGTAGTTGCAGTCTCCGGGCCACACATTGCTGATGAGTGGAGCGCAACGAACCCAGTTCCAGCCGGTGTTGCCGCCAAGGTCAACGCTGTGGTCGCCGGCAAAAAAAACTGCGCCACCGGTGGCTGTAATATTTTTAAGGTAGATGAAGTCGGTGCAAAGGGTATCGGTTTGTATTGAAATGGTTGCTGAACCGATGTTGCATTGTATACTGGTGGGGAAGCCGGGGTCGGATTGAAGAAGCAGCAAATCATTTACAGAAATAACATTACCGCTGCCAAAATTAATTGTTTGTCCGGGATTGTTGAAGATAAGCGTATCAATCTGGATGTTCCCTCCAAAAGCGCAAAGGTTTCCAGGCATAATTAATTTGTTGAATATGTTTCCATTCCCATTAACATAATTGCCGGATGCCGGCATAATCACATTGTGAAATGTGTTTACATTCCCGTCTGTCCGGAAGCAGCTTACATCATTAAAGGAACAACTGTCGGAACGGATATCGCCGGAGGTAACATTATAATAAGTAAACCCGGATCCACCGTCAATCTGACTGGCATTGATAATAGCACTGTCGGCATCAAGAATGAGAGTTAAATGAGTACTAAAATCTAAGTTCCAATGCTCGCAAGTGATGATTGAATTATCAAGTAGTAATGTGCAGGGATTGGAATTCATGAATCGGAAGACATTGCAGGTAATTGCATGGCCATTGGTTTTAAAATCTCCATTTACCAGAGTAACCCGTCCGCCAGAGATACCACTTCCGATATTCAGCGAATCCAATAACTGCCAGCTTCCGGTACCATCAAAAGAAATATCTACGTGTGAACTAAAATTGTAAAGTTGTAAGCCTGCACAGTCAATAATATTTCCTGCAGTGGCAGATTTGAAAGTAATTCCTCCACCAACCTTCCAGATCATGCCGGGGTTAAGGATACAGGACCCGTATATCTTGAGATTCATACTGCCTGAAAAAACAGGAGCATTGATAGCGCCGCTCCAATCCATGTTATTGCAATTGGTAATGGTAGTGTCCATATACACCGTGTCTCCCGCTGATAGAAAAGAATTCGCATCAAAGAACACATCATCATTCGGGCTGGGAATAGTTACATGAAACACTGTTCCACCGCTGGTTGTAGCCCAGTGCGTAGCAAAATCGCTCCAAGTGCCGGTACCGCCAACCCAATAGTAATTAGAAGCAAGCAATGAGGTTGAAAAACAGAAAAAGAAAATGTAAATAAGTCTAAAAATTTTTTTCATGAGAAAAGAGTTGAAGTGAATGAAAATAAAAAACTACTCACAAAGGTTAGTAGGAAATTATTTAAAAGCAAGTAAAATTTTCAGCACCCTTACCTGTTTATTTCGGGTCAATATTTTGCGATTTTGACCACAACACTTTTGGAAACAGGTGTGTTACTTTTGTCTGCTGTAATATTTATTGGGACCAGCACATTGGTCTCAGGAAAATAAGTGGCTACACATTGTTCGGGAATGTTGTATCCCACAACAATGAATTTATTTGCTATGCGTTCAATTCCGCCATCGTAATTATATATGTTTACTACATCGCCTGCTTTTAGATTTTGCTTAGAAATGTCTTTTACATTCATAAAAAGAACTCTGCGCTCATTCAGGATTCCACGGTACCGGTCATTCAAGCCATAGATTGTTGTGTTGAACTGATCATGGCTGCGGATCGTCATCATCAGGAATTCGTCAGGTGCAAGTTTATGAGGAATTACTTCAGCAATATTGAATTGTGCTTTGCCTGTTAATGTTGTAAATGATTTTTCTCTTGACGAATTGGGTAGATAGAATCCCCCGGGTTTGCGTACGCGTTTATTATAATCTTCGAAGCCGGGAATTGTTTTTTCAATGTCATCTCGGATGAAATCATAGTGGGATAAATATTGATCCCATTTCACTTTTGATTTGTTTCCAAGAACTGATTTTGCAAGTCGGGCGACAATTACAGGCTCACTGAGCATTTCTTCGCTCACAGGTTTTAAATTCCCTTTTGACGACTGAATCACACCCATGCTGTTTTCTGTGGTTACAAATTGTTCTTCGTTATTTACAATGTCTTTGTCGCTTCTTGCAAGGCAGGGAAGTATAATGGCTTCTTCTCCATGTACAAGATGACTGCGGTTTAGCTTGGTGGAAACATGAACTGTGAGTTTACATTTTCGCAAAGCTTCAGCTGTGAAATTTGTGTCAGGTGTTGCAGAAAGAAAATTGCCGCCCATGGCGATAAAAACTTTTGCTTTCCCTTCATGCATGGCATAGATGGATTCAACGGTGTCATAACCGGGCTTTCGTGGTGGGTTGAATCCAAAAGCATTCTGAATGGAGTCGCAGAATTTTTCTGACGGCTTTTCATAGATTCCCATGGTGCGGTCGCCTTGTACATTGCTGTGTCCGCGCACAGGACATGTTCCCGCTCCGGGTTTGCCGATACTTCCTTTTAATAAGAGAAGATTCACAATTTCTTTAATAGAATCCACGGCATTTTTATGCTGCGTCAATCCCATGGCCCAGCATGCAATGATTCTGGTTTTGTTTTTTAATATTTCAACTGCACCATTAATTTCACTTAAAGAAAGTCCACATTGAATTAACAACTCATTCAGGTTTTGATTTTTGAGATGTGAGATTAATTCTTCATACCCTATTGTATGTTCTGTAATAAACTCCTTGTCGAAAACGGAACCCGAATTATTTTCTTCTTCATTCATCAAAAGGATTTCAATGGCTTTTAGTAATGCCATGTCGCCATTGATTTTCACCTGAAGAAAAAGATCAGTAAGGGAAGGGTTTATACCCAATGCTCCTTTGATTGTTTGTGGATTATTAAATCCTATCAAGCCTGTTTCAATTAACGGATTCACCGATATTATTTTACATCCGTTTGCTTTTGCCTTCTGTAATGCAGATAACATGCGGGGATGATTGGTGCCGGGATTTTGTCCGAGAATGATAATGACTTCTGCTTTATAAAAATCCTCAAGGGTTACAGATCCTTTTCCGATTCCAAGGGATTCCGTCAAGGCAACGCCACTTGACTCATGACACATGTTCGAACAATCAGGGAGATTGTTTGTGCCGAATTCCCGAACGAAAAGCTGGTAGAGAAAAGCTGCTTCATTGCTTGTTCGACCGGAAGTATAAAAGATTGCTTCATCAGGTGATTGAAGATCATTTAATTGGAAAGCAATTTTCTGAAATGCTTTTTCCCAACTGATGGGTTGGTAATGCGTAGCTCCTTTCGGTAAATAAAGAGGGATGCCAACCCTTCCTTTTTTTCCGATTTCAAAGTCATTCAGTAAAGAAAGATCAACTACGGAGTGCTTTGCAAAAAAATCCTCGCGCAGTGTTTTTGTTGTTGCTTCTTCTGCAATGGCTTTTGCACCGTTCTCACAATATTCAGCGATGCTGGAACGTTCGTCATCCGGATCAGGCCATGCACAACCCGGACAATCATAGCCATCTTTCTGGTTGAGTTTGCTCAATGCATTCCATCCGCGCATTGGTCTCATTTCGGAGAGAATATGTGAGGCGCTTACTATTACAGCAGGAATTCCGGCGGCTACTGTTTTGGGTTTCGCAAGCGTTAAGCCCGTAAAGCGAGATGGATTTTCAGATGATGGGATGTTTTCTTCAGCACACACAGTGGTAAATAATTTCGAATATAAAAATCCGATCCCGATAACTATCGGGACGAAAAAAGAAACAATAATGTAAACAAATGAAAAAAGAAATTCTTTAGGTCAAGGTTTATTTCGAAATTCGATTTTGTTTTTATTCGAAATTCCTACGCAGGTTTTGTTTCACTCAGCATCTTCAATTTCTTCTTCAGCAATTCCATTTCTTCTTTTGCTTTGGTGATATTGTCTTCCACTTCCTTCAGCAGTCCTCCCATATTTTTCGAATTCCTGAAAAAGCCCATGTTGTTCTCATACTGGTTTATAGTTCCCTGTAATTTTTGAATGCGTTCTTTAATGGTGTTTTTTTCCTTGCTGATCAGTCTGTCGGAATGGTCGCTGCCGGCAAGCATGTCTATGTTGTTTTTGAATTTCAGCAAATGCATCTGGCCCGATTCAAGTTTCATCGAATCATATTTTGCATCGAGCGCTTTTTTGTATTTGGTATAGATGCGTTCCTTTTCCTTGAACGGAACGTGAGGGATGTCCTTCCACTCTGAAGAAAAATCTTTCAGTGTTTTTAAATCGTCATCTGAATTACCTGATAACTGAAAAGCTTCGAGTCGTTTAATTAACTCTTCTTTCAGCTCGAGGTTTTTATACTGATCAGCATCACGCAATTTGAAAAAATCATTCTTCGCATTGAAAAACTGATCACATGCCTCTCGAAATTTTTTCCAGAGTTTATTTTCATCCCCGTAATCTATATGTCCGGCGTCCTTCCATTCACGTTGAAGCTGGATTACCTTCTGTGTCGGCTCATCCCATGTTTCATGGGCTTCTTTACTGATGACTTCAGCTTTTGAAACCAATGCTAACTTCTTTTCTTTATTCTCTTTGTAAGATTTTTTCAGTTCGCCAAAGAAGCCACGCTTCTTAGTATAAAACTGATTGATAGCGCTGCGCAGGTCGTGCCATACTTTGTCGTTGTCACCCTTGGGCGCATAGCCGATTTTTTTCCAGTCTTCAAGAATTTTTTCAATGGTATCCGTCATTGTTTGCCACTGCCGTGCATTGTCGAAAGTCTCTTCACTTATTTTCTGAACCCGTTCAAGCAGAATTTTCTTTTCTTCCAGGTGTTTGACTTCATCTTCTCTTCTCAAATTATAAAACTCACGGATTCTCTGTATGACCTGTGCAATGAGTTCACGGTATTTTGTACGAAGTGGTTCAATGGTTTCAGGCGCAGTAGGGCCGAGTTCACTCCATTCCATGCGGTACAGATTGAACAGACGTTCAACACCTTTCACTGATTCCATTTGGTTCAATGATTCTATTTTGCTAAGGAGTGCTGTTCTGTGTTCAAGATTTCTTTTGAAGTCGAGCTCTTTGAGGTCTTTACTCAGCTTCATGTTATAATAAAAGTTGTGCACGTGGCGGTGATAAGCGGCCTGCACATTCTTGTATTCTTTCAGTCCAACATTTCCGATGTCATTCCACTTTGTCTGCAATTCTTTAAACTGCTGGAAGGCACGTCCAATGTTGGTTTCCTCGGCGACTAATTTTTCAAGATCGTCAACGATCTGTTGCTTGCCTGTAAGTTTCTCAGCAACTTCTTTTGCATGTTGTTTCTTGAATTTCTTTTCCCTGTCATTCAATATATGAATGAGTTCATTGAAATGACCGTCAAGCGGATCTTTCGGCGCCTCAAATTCGGCAGCAACTCCTCCTTCAGAAATAAATTTGTCAAGTAATTCGTGATTCACCTGATCACAAACTTTGAGGTATTCACTACCCAGTTCTTCGGCTTTCGAAAAGAGCTCATTAGTTTGTTCTTCTTTAATGAGCGTTTCCAGTTGATCAATGATCGCTTGTTTCATATTTATCTGATTGAGAGTTCCGGTGAGACCGGTAAAGGAGTAAAATTGAAATTAGTTTTCAAAAGTAGGAAGAAAGTTGTAGGAAACAATATGCAAGATAGAAAATGCAAAATGCAAGATGGAAGAAGCCAGTGGGCAGCGGACATTGGGCAATTCACCAGAGGCGAATCCGTCATTTGGCGGATGGGCAATGGGCAGCCGGATACACAAAGTACAATGCACAATGCACAGCCGGGAGACAGTAGGCAGCGGAGAAAATAGTTGGCAATTGGCAATGAACAGCCAATATACAATAGACAATCAGCATTTTGTAGATTATTAACCATGAAAAGGGAGTAGCCAGAGGTAAGCGGCCAGTAGTAAGTAGCAGCTGAAAATAGTTTGCAATTGGCATTTGGCAATGAACAGCCAATAAACAATAGACAATAGACAATCATCATTCTGTAGACAGTTAACTATGAATAGCCAGCGGCAAGAGGCTAGAAGCCAAACGCTAGTGGCCGGTACCAAACTGACAATTAACTGTGATCAGCAATAAAATTCACGTTGTTTTTCCTTCCGGATCACATTAAAATTACCCTTGCGTATTTGATAAAATCGCTTACATTTGCAGCCCCAAAATAAGATTACAATGAAAAAAGACATCCATCCAAAAAACTACAGAACGGTGGTTTTCAAGGACATATCCTGTGATTATGCATTTTTAACACGCAGTACAGTTGAAACCAAGGACACCATTAAATGGGAAGACGGTAACGAATACCCGCTGGTAAAGCTTGAAATTTCGCACATGTCTCACCCTTACTATACAGGTAAGATGAAACTGATTGATACAGCAGGACGGGTAGATAAATTCAAAACACGTTTTGCTAAGAAGCAACCGGTAAAATAAATTTCACAAAAATTATTTCAAGTCCTTTTCGTTTTTGCGGAGAGGATTTTTTTTTGGAACAAAGTTGTATTGATTTCTTTTGTGGACGACCTATAAATGTTAACGGTTAACTTGAGTACTTTTGAACACCTAATCAGAATCTTACAGAATGAACTATATCCTATTTGATGACGAAACAAGATTGAGCTTACTTCCCTTTGCATTTACCCGGCCAGTTGCCGAAATCAGGATTGGTATTCTTACCATCAGGGAAAAGTGGGAGAAGCATCTGGGTGTGTCTGTTTCATTTTTAACTGAAACATTTTTACAGGAAAAATTTCCGGTGAATTCAATGGATGATAACATACTCATTAACGGGTCAGTACTTCCTGATGATGCATTGATCAATGAAATTAAAGCAATAAAAAAAGGTGAAAAGATTTCGGGTGAAGGATATCTGCTTGCAATGAGGATATCAAGAGAAGAATTAAAGTCAATTGACTCAATGATAAAAGCGGATTTATCCGGGGCGAAAAAATATGGCAATGCTTTAAAGATATCATACTGCTGGGATATTTTTTCGAAGAATGAAAAAGCATTGAAAGACGATTTTAAACTATTGACGAAGGGAAGAAAATCGCAACCGATCAGTGAATCAAATAAGGTGATCAATCCTGAAAATATTTTCCTCGAAGAAGGTGCAAAAGCTGAGTGTTCGATCCTGAATGCATCAGATGGACCAATTTATATCGGAAAGAATGCCGAAGTGATGGAGGGCGCGATGGTGCGTGGTCCGTTTTCGTTGGGAGAACATTCACAATTGAAAATGGGTGCGAAGATCTATGGCGCCACAACGATCGGCCCGCAATGCAGGATAGGAGGGGAGGTCAGCAACTCGGTAATATTTGGTTGCAGCAATAAAGCACACGATGGATTTCTTGGCAACTCTGTAATTGGCGAATGGTGTAACCTGGGTGCCGACAGTAATAATTCCAATCTGAAAAATAATTACTCGCAGGTGAAGATGTGGAACTATAAGAGCGATAGCTTTGAAAACACAGGGCTCACTTTCTGCGGATTGATGATGGGCGACCATTCCAAATGCAGTATCAATACCATGTTTAATACAGGAACCGTCGTCGGAATAAGCGCCAATATATTTGGTACGGGATTTCCTCCGAAGTTTGTTCCGTCGTTTTCATGGGGAGGATCGGAGGGTTTTAAAACTTATAGACTCGAAGAAGCCGTTGAAGTCGCAAGCAGGGTATTTGAAAGACGGGGAAAAGTACTTGATGAACGGGAACAAAAAATGCTGAAACATTTATTTAACGATGCAACTAAATTCAGATCGTGGTAATTATGGAAAAGAACTGGACTGACGTATTACTTTATTTTCTTCCTGCTGCATTGATACTGGGCGGAATGTATATTACCATCAAAAAATTTATTGACCGCGACAGGCAAATCAGGTTGATGGAGATGAAACAGGCAATGCACAAGGATTCACTTCCGCTCAAGTTGCAGGCCATTGAAAGAATGGTTTTGTTTCTTGAAAGAATTTCTCCCGATAATTTATTGCCTCGTTTGCACCGGGGAGGAATTTCCTCCGGACAGCTTCACAGTGATTTACTTGCGACAATAAGGTCTGAGTTTGAGCACAACCTTACGCAACAGGTTTACCTCAGCAATGAAGTGTGGGATGAAGTAAAAAAAGCAAAAGAAGAATTATTGAAAATTATTAATACTGCAGCCAGTGAAACAGGACAGCAGGCAACGGGAGTGCATCTGAGTTCGAAGATCTTTGATTTGATGATTAAGGATGAAAATTATCCGCACCTGAAGGCGATAGAGGGATTGAAGAGGGAAGCGAGGGTGTTGATAGGATGAGGGGGTAAATAATTTCGAATATTAAATATCGAATTCCGATAGTTATCGGGACGAAATAATACCGAATACCAAATATTGAATGGAGTGATTTGAATTTAATTATTATTTATTTTTTCGTCCCGATAGCTATCGGGATAGGATTTAGTAATTCGAATTTTTTACTTTAAAAATGAGTGAAGAAAAAAAAATATTTACAGAAAGCGGAATTGAGATAAAGCCCGTTTATAGTTCTCGTCAAACTAAAGAGGAGAAACCCGGTGAATATCCTTTTACACGCGGCGTAAATTTCAATATGTACCGCGGGAAGTTGTGGACAATGCGGCAGTATGCAGGATTTTCTACCGCGGAAGAATCCAACAAGCGATATAAATATTTACTGGGAGAAGGAACAACGGGATTGTCGGTTGCATTTGATTTGCCAACACAGATTGGATATGATTCTGACCATGAATTATCAGAAGGTGAAGTCGGGAAGGCAGGAGTTGCTATTGATTCATTACGCGACATGGAAGTTTTGTTTGATGGAATTCCACTGGATGGAATCACCACTTCAATGACGATTAATTCCACTGCTTCCATTTTGCTTGCGTTTTATATTGCACTTGCAAAGAGGCAGGGTGCCGATCTGAAAAAAATTTCCGGTACCATTCAGAATGATTTGTTGAAGGAGTATGCTGCACGCGGAACATATATCTATCCACCGAAAGCTTCCATGCGCATCATCACCGACATCTTTGAATTTTGTGCGAAGGAAGTTCCGAAGTGGAATACGATTTCTATTTCGGGTTATCACATCAGGGAAGCGGGTTCAACTGCTGTTCAGGAACTTGCATTTACGCTGGCAAATGGAAAAGCATATGTAAAAGCAGCCATTGAAAAAGGACTTGATATCAATGTTTTTGGAAAGCGACTTTCATTTTTTTTCAATGCGCACAACAATGTTTTTCAGGAAGCGGCTAAGTTTCGCGCTGCGCGAAGGATGTGGGCGAAGATGATGAAAGATATTGGTGCCACTGATCCCAAGGCCATGATGTTGCGCTTTCATACACAAACGGGCGGATCAACTTTAACAGCGCAGCAACCAACAAATAATATTGTTCGTGTAACATTGCAGGCGCTAAGTGCTGTATTGGGCGGCACGCAATCGTTACATACCAATGGTTACGATGAAGCGCTGACTTTACCAACAGAAGAAGCTGCACGTATTGCATTGCGTTCGCAACAGATCATTGCATATGAAAGCGGTGTAGTGGATACTGTAGATCCATTGGCCGGTTCTTACTTTATTGAATCACTCACTGATGAACTGGAAGCCAAAGCATGGGAGTACATTAAAAAAATTGACGCCATGGGCGGATCGGTACAAGCCATTGAATCAGGTTTTATTCAAAATGAAATTGCTTCTGCTTCTTATGCCTACCAGAAATCCGTACAAGACGGAACAAGAATTATTGTTGGAGTAAATAGTTTTGAAATGGAGGAACCTCCATTTGACAAGCACCTTGTGATTGACGATTCTATTCGTGAGTTGCAGATTGCGAAGATTAAGAAACTAAAAGCGGATCGTAATTCTGAAAAAGCTAATCAATGCATTGCTGCTATTGAATCAGCCGCAAAGAATAACTCCAACCTCATGCCATTTATTATTGAAGCAGTAGAAAATTACTGTACGCTTGGTGAAGTTGCTGATGCGATGAGGAGGGTTTTTGGGGAATATAAATAAAGCAAATACATGACTTCAGCGAAGTACGAAAATACTGCATACTAATTTACGATTTATTAATTGATACAGAATACAAAAGAGCGACCTCTCAGGCTGCTCTTTCTATTCGTAATTTCGTATTCTTTTTCGTACTTCGTAGATATCAGATCGTCGCTGTCACCAACTCCGCCAACGGTTTCGCATGCACCCCTGTATCAATCGGTTTTCCTCTCCACTTGCGTATTCGATTTCTGATTCTTTCAGTTATTAAATACATCACGGGAACCATAATAAGCGTAAGGAATGTAGCAAACCCCAATCCGAAGATCATCGTCCAGCTTAACGGTCCCCAGAATGCTGTGCTGTCACCTCCGAAATAAATGTGCGGGTTTCCATAAGTAAGCAATGTGTTGAAGTCAATATTTAATCCGACAGCGAGTGGCAACAATCCTAACATCGCTGCAAATGCAGTAAGGATTACCGGCGTCATCCGTGTTCTTCCTCCTTCAACGATGGCATCAAATACAGGTACACCTTGTGAACGAAGCAAGTCGGTAAACTCCACCAAGAGGATTCCATTTCGAACAACGATTCCTGCCAGTGCTATGATACCGACCCCACTCATTACAATACTGAATTCCATTTTGAAAACAGAGAACCCGATAAATACCCCGATGATGCTGAATAAAATTTCTGCAAGGATGATCAATGGTTTACTTACTGAATTAAATTGTATAACAAGAATAAGTACGATGAGCATGATACTGGCCATCATCGCCCAACCGAGGAAAGCACCGGTCTCGGCCTGTTCTTCCTGTGAGCCGGTAAACTTTACAGTTACACCTTCGGGCGGATAAAAATCTTTTGCTACTTTCTGTACTTCATTCACTACGGCTTGTTCATTGTATCCACCCAATACATTCGAAGATAAAGTAACAATGCGTTTTTGGTTTTTTCGTTTGATCACACCATAAGTATCCTCATACTTTATTTTTACAAATGCCGACATGGGTACATCGCGCACCATTCCGTTCATGGCCATGTCGCGATAGAGGATATGAAGGTTACTCAGCAGGTCAACATTGTTTCGCTGTGATGCTTTGTACCGAAGTTGAATTTTGTAATCGTCATCAACGTCACGGTATTTCGAAACCTCCCATCCAAGTACGGCACTTTGAATTTCTCTGCCGATTTGTGTTGTACTGATGCCTTCGCGGTTTGCACGTTCACGGTCAATCATGAAAGTGATTTGTGGTTTCTTGTCCTGAAGGTCACTACGCAATTCTTCAACTCCTTCCACTTGTAAAGAGTCGATGTGTCGTTTGAGAGCTTTGCTGGTAAGTACGAGGTCTTCGTAGTTGTCTCCTGCAACTTCAATATTGACGGGCTTTCCAACGGGAGGTCCGCCCTGTTCCTGAGCAACTGTTATTTCAGCACCGGGAATTCCTTTTACTGCTTCACGGATTTTATCGAGGTAAACTGCTGTTGATTTGCCATTTCGTTTTGCATATTCGACAAATGCTACAGCCACCTTACTTTTATTCGGATAACTACCCTGGTCTTCGTCCTGAGGATCTGTTACGCTTACAGTTACATTGGCGATTACAGATTTTACAATCGGGTTTGGCCAGTCAATGGCTTTGTAAACTTTGTCCTCAACAATCTTTGTGATTGAATCTGTATATGCCTGATCGGTACCAACCGGTAAAGAAGTATAAACAAAAACAAAGTTCGGATCTGCCATAGGGAAAAAGCTGATGCCTCCATTGCGAATAGTCAGCATGACGAGGGATAGAATAAAAACCGCAATTGTTCCCAGCATCAGTTTATATGGACGGTTCAGGCACCAGACCAGCATTTGTCTGTATTTATTTTGAAATGCAGGCCATGTTTTTTCCTGGAAGGCCACGAGTTTTTTATGCAGCCAGAAACGATTGAATAAATTCAGGATGAGCATAAGCACTGCAAAATTTCCAAATGCAATATTTCCGGTGATGTAACTCAGGAAGATTACAACTGCGAAAAGAATCACCGACATTTTCAGTTTTCGTCTCGGATCATAATCTTTTTCATCGTGTGGTTTCATGTAACTGACTGCAAATACCGGATTGATAATATAGGCAACCACAAGTGAAGCGGTGAGTGTGATGATGAGTGTAACAGGAAGGAAGAACATGAATTTTCCGATCACTCCTTTCCAGAATAACAGCGGTACAAATGGAGCAAGTGTTGTTAGTGTTCCTGACAATACAGGAAGAAAAACTTCTCCTGCTGCCAGTTTCGCTGCTTTTAAAATAGGAACTTTCCCATTGGCAAAAATCCGGTGTGTGTTTTCGATTACCACAATGGCGTCATCAACCACAATTCCCAATGCCATCAGTATTCCGAACAAGACAATCATGTTCAGTGTCATACTTACACCGATGAATGCCCCTATACTAGGCATTGCAATAAAGGTAAGCGCCATGCTTAGTGGAACACTCATCGCAACAAAGAATGCATTGGTTGTTCCCATGAAAAACATGAGGATCAGAAACACGAGGATAAAACCGATGATTATTGTATTGATCAGGTCGTGGAGCGTACTTCTTGTCATTTCACTCTGGTCGCCTGTGAGTGTTACGATAAGATCTTTTGGCCATGTAGTTTCTTTCAGTTCATTTACCAGCGCAACAATTTTATCGGAAGCTTCAATCAGGTTTTCGCCTTTGCGTTTTACAATGCTGAGAGTGATTACATTTTTATGATCGAGGCGAGCATAAGATTCCTGCTCTTTAAAAGCATCTTTCACTTCAGCAATATCTTTCAGATAAACGGCTTTGCCATCAATAGAATTTATAACGATGTCGCCAATCTTTTCAGGACTTTTAAATTCTCCGCTCACACTTATACTTCTACGTTCAGCTTCCATCTTTACCGTTCCGCCGGGAATGGTTCTGTTTTCATTGCTAACGGCATTGTAAATATCATACATTGTAATGCGCGCACTCTGCATCTTCAGCATGTCCACGTTGATTTGTATTTCACGCTCTAATGCTCCGATGATATCAACCTGTTTCACTTCCCTCATTTCTTCGAGGCGGTCTTTGGTATCATCAGCGTATCGTTTCAGTTTTGCCAGGTCATAGTTGCCGGAGATATTTACATACATGATTGGCAAGTCAGCAAAATTCACTTCAATGATTTGCGGATCATTGGGTAGGTCCTGCGGCAGATCATTCTTTGCGCGATCAACTGCATCTTTGACTTTTTGTTTCGCTGCTTCCGTATTTACGTCGCTGTTGAATTCAACAACCACGTTACAATAATCCTGAAGCGAAGAGCTCTTTACTTTTTTCACGCCGGCAATGCTCTTGCATTCTTTTTCAATCGGCCTGACGATCAGATTTTCCATGTCCTTAGGTGAAGTACCCGGATAAACCACGCTCACATATATATTGGGAAGTGAGATATCAGGAAAGCTTTCCTTTGGCAGATTGTTGTATGCAGAAATTCCCGCTATCGAGAGGATCAGTGTAATGATAAAAATAGCGGTCCGGTTTTCTATTGCCCAACTGGAGGGTTTGAATTCTTTATTCGAATCTTTCATATGTTGTGTATGTTTTTAATGCCGGAAACTATTAGAATTGGCTACTGACAATTAGATACCAGCCGCTGGCTTCTGGCTCCTGGCTCCTGGCTACTCGATTTACAATGTTTATTCTTTACTTTTATTGGTTGCGCATTGCCTACTTGCTGTTGGCATCTTGCCTCTTGCTTATGGCTGATTTTTGTTCAGTTCTAATTCCCTGTTCAATAGTTTGAATCAGAGAATTTAATTTTTTACCAAGTTGCTGGATTGTTTTTGAGAGTTTTTCAAATTGTACCTTGTATTTCGTTTGTAATATTCCGCCTGGTATTTTTTTCTCCCATAACCCTCTACGATATTCGCTCTGACCGATTTACTTGATCTTCTAATTTGTGCGCCGGTTTCATACATCTCAAATTTCGGCAAATCATTCAATGTCATTTTATGAATCTCGATTGAAACCTCTCGTGCCAATTGCCAAACTTCCAGATTACGATAACTCATCCTATATATTTTAATAATCTATCATCGAGCAATTACTTTTAATCGAACTCAAATTGGCCAGAAGCTGACAGCTAGGCGCCAGCAGCGGCTGTTTAAAGTTTTATCGGATCACCGTCAATCACATTCTGATACCCCAGTGTAATTACCCGGTCGCCTGCCACAAGTCCTTTTATTTCAGTCATACCGTTATAAGTAATTCCGGCTTCCACAGTTTTTCTTTTTGCAACAGATGATCCGTTTTCTTCAGCGGCAACGTAAACAAATTCACCATCAGAAGATTTCTGAATTGCGCCTACAGGAACAACGAATGCATTGGATGAAGTATAATCTGCAATTTTCAGGACACAGATTTGGTTGGGATGAAAATCTCCGTCTTTAGGAGTGAGTCTTACCTCAACATTGAAAGTCCTGTTCAGTTTATTTACTGCCTGTCCGGAATAACTCAGTTTGGTTTTTACTTCGGTTCCCTCATCAGGAAAATAAAGTACGACATCATTACCGGTTTCTACTTTACTGATAAATGACTCTGCCACTTCGCCTTTCACTTTTAGGCTAGTGAGATTCACGACACGAATGGCAGTATAGCCTGGTGCTGCGGAAGAGCCAACTTTAATACTCACTTCGTCAACAGTACCGTTGAATGGAGATTTAATACGTGTCATATCCCATTGTTCCTGTAAAGCAGCATACTGTTTTTCCATCGCATCTTTTTGGGTGCTTGCCTGCATGAATTGTATTTCACTTCCGATTTTCTGGTCCCATAAATTTTTCTGGCGGTTGTATAACGTGACAGTCATGTCCAATTGTGCTTTCATTGCTTCTACCTGTTGGACAATGGCGCGGTCGTCAAGGGTTGCAAGTACCTGTCCTTTGGAAACTTTGTCGCCGGCTTTTACGAGCACTGCTGTTACTGTTCCCGGTATCTCAGGACTCAGATTTACGTCTTCATCACCTTCAACCTTGGCCTGCACTTCAATATAATGCTCGAAAGTAGTGGCTTGCATATTGGTGACTGCAACCATTTTCCCCTTGTTGTCTTTAGAAGAATCAGTGAGTGCAATTTCTGCTTCAATGGCGGAAATTTTTTCTTTTAATTCTGCCTGCTGTTTCTTCAGGTCTTCAAGTTCAGATTTTTTATCTGACGATTCGGATTTATTGCAAGAAACAGCGACAGCAGCAACGATAAATAATGTTATTATTTTTTTCATTTGATTGTGGATGATATACATTTATTGTGTGAATGTTTATTTAATATTTCCCATTGCCTTGTCGAGGTCTACTTTTGCAATCAAGGCATCATATAAGGCATTGTAATAATTGGTCATTGATTCTTTCATAGATGTTTCAGCATTGATTACTTCCAGATTGGAGCCAACACCCTGGTCATACTTTATCTTTGAAATGCGTACGACGTCATTGGCCAGTTCAAGATTTTTTTTCTGTGCATTGAGAGATGAAATTGCATTCATCAGGTTTGTTCTTCCGCTTTCTGCTTCCATGGCAAGCGCATTGGCGGTATTCTGCAAACCCAATTCGGCTTTCTTCAATTCCAGACTTGCCTGTTTCATTTTTTTCTCCCGCTGAAATCCGTCAAAGAGATTCCATTGCAGGGTTCCGCCGATAATACCAATAGGATACCATCGCTGACCGGTATCGAAAATGTCAAACTTGGATCGTGAGGCATTTGCACTTACAGTTCCGTAAGCAAAAAGACTGGGAATGTATCCTGCTTTGTAACGCTTCACATTGAGTCCCTGGAGATCTTTGTTGGTCTGCATGAGAGAATATTCAATTCTTTTAGTAACGTCAGGTTTCTCGGCAGGAACAGTAAGGTTTTGTACCACTTCATCATTCAAAGTATCGGCAAGGTTTAGTCCTGAATAAATATCCATCCCGATCTGGTATTTCAAAAGGTATTCACCGAGGACGAGCAGGCGGGAAACATTTTCATGTTCTGAAGTGAGGTTATTGTATGCAAGTACAATTCTGTCGAGGTCAATTTTTTCTACAAAGCCATTATCGAACAATGCCTGAGTATCGTCTTTTAATTTTTTAACACGGATCATATTTGCATCAAGCAACTGCATCCTTTCTCTGCTAACCAGTACGTTATAATAAGCCTTGCTCACTGTAACGGCAGTTTCAACTTTTGTCCGCTGGGTATTTTTTGATGCAAGCTCACGGAGCCCTTTGGTCGCTTTAACACCGATGAGGTATGTAGGGTCAAATACCAGTTGTGACGCAGATATTCCTGCAGCTGCCTGGTACCGTGTTCCGAATTTTACCGGAATAAATTCGCCGCTTTTTCCGCCAAAGAATTCTGCGGGAATAAAGGAGGTGGGGATCTCTACAAAGTCTTTAACATCAAAACTTCCGCTCACCTGCGGAAGTCCGATACCTACTATTTCTTTTACACGCGCTGCCGAAATTTGTTCATCAAGAACGGCAGACAGGTAAGCTGATTGATGCGTGTAGGCATATTCGATTGCTTGCTGGAGTGTGAGGGTTGTTGTACTTCCTGATTGTTGTGCGACGGTGAAAAACGATGTTGTAAAAAGCAGAAAGGCTGAGAAAATAATCTTTTTCATATATGTGGTTTTTGTCCGGATATTAACTATTTCCCTGTTCTTTTTCAGAGAATCTTAAACGGGGGGCAAAACTATTGAATCTTTGCATTGGATAAAATAATTCCGGCTATAAAATGGCCGGGATTTGATTTTAATGGACGTATAGACGAATTCTAATTCTTTATATTGTATGGTCAGAGAAACTATTCTGAAGTCATATAAACTATTAATTCAACAAGTATTTATCAGCCATAAAATTTCCTGAATTATCTGAAATTAAGGCGCGATTGGTATATCTTCGCGGCTCATTTTCAGGATGGAAATAAATTCACTCAATGCAATTTCGCCGGTTGATGGCCGATATCGGAGTCAGTCAGGGGAACTTTCTGCCTATTTTTCCGAATCTTCACTTATTAAATACCGCCTTCTGGTAGAAGTGGAATACTTTATTGCCCTGTGCGAAATTCCGCTTGACGAACTTAACAAGGCAGATAAGACAAAGTTTGACAACCTGAGAAAAATTTATCTGGCTTTTTCATCTGAGTATGCGGATGAAATAAAGGGAACCGAAAAGGTAACTAACCATGATGTAAAAGCGGTTGAATATTTCATTAAAAAGAAAGTTGAAGAAGAAGGGATGGGGCATTTAAAGGAATTTGTCCATTTCGGCCTTACTTCACAAGACATTAATAATACAGCATTTCCGCTTGCTATTAAAAGAAGCGTGGAGGAAGTTTACCATCCGATGTTGCAAGGAGTGATCATGGCTATTGGAAAAGTATCTGAAGAGTGGAATGATATTCCAATGTTGTCGCGTACCCACGGACAGCCGGCTTCACCGACACGTCTTGGAAAGGAAATGAATGTATTTATTGAACGGCTTAACAACCAGGTTTCTTTATTGAAGCAAATTCCTTTCACTGCCAAGTTTGGCGGAGCAACAGGAAATTTCAACGCACATAAGGTTGCTTATCCGGCTATTGACTGGAAACAATTTGCGAATTCTTTTGTAAAGGACAAACTCGGACTTGATCGCCAGCAGACCACAACACAGATTGAACATTATGATAATCTATGTGCACTTTTTGACGGGATGAAGCGGATCAATAATATTCTGATTGATTTCAACCGAGATATATGGACGTACATCTCCATGGACTATTTCAAGCAGGAAATCAAAGCAGGTGAAACGGGTTCATCGGCGATGCCACATAAGGTAAATCCGATTGATTTTGAAAACTCTGAAGGGAATCTGGGAATGGCAAATGCATTGTTTGAACACTTGTCGGCCAAACTCCCGATCTCCCGTTTGCAGCGAGACCTCACTGATTCCACTGTGCTCAGAAATGTCGGAGTTCCTTTTGCACATACGCTGATTGCAATGAAATCGTTGCTCAAAGGTTTGAAGAAAATAAAAGTTAACCTTTCGGCCATTGATGCCGATCTGGAAAATAACTGGGCTGTAGTGGCAGAAGCGATTCAGACCATTTTGAGGAGAGAAAATTATCCCAACCCGTATGAGAAGCTAAAGGAACTTACCCGCACGAATGAAAAAATTTCAAAAGGTTCAATCCATTCTTTTATTTCAACGCTTGATGTAAAGGAAAGCGTGAAAAAAGAACTGATGGCAATTACTCCTTTTAATTACACCGGAATCTGAAATTCTTCTTTGTCGGAAATTTTAGATTGCGGCAATAGCCGAAAGCTCTTCCTGTGAAATTCATTTACGCCATGTATCTCAATGGCTTGGCGATGGAGAGCAGTTCCGTAGCCTTTATTTTTATCCCAATGATAAACAGGGAATTTTTTATGAAGGCGGAGCATGAAATCGTCGCGGTATGTTTTTGCTAAAACTGATGCGGCAGCAATGCTTGCATATTTTGAATCTCCTTCCACAATACACTGATGAGGGACGTTTTTATATTGCTTAAAACGATTTCCGTCGATGATGAGTAATTGTGGTCGAGAAGAAAGTTTATTGAGTGCTTTATGCATAGCAAGTAATGATGCATTTAAGATGTTGATCTCATCAATTTCAGTGTGTTCAACTTTTGCAACAGCCCATGCAATTGCATTTTTTTGAATTAGCGGACGAAGTTCTTCCCGTTGACTATGTGTGAGCTGTTTGGAATCATTCAGAACAGGGTGATGAAAATCCTTTGGAAGTATTACAGCTGCAGCAAACACAGGACCTGCGAGGCATCCACGACCGGCTTCATCGCATCCGGCTTCGGTGAATTCATCTTGAAAGTACGGGAGTAACATTTTTGAATTTTTCTACTGAGTCCGGAAGAAAAGTTAAGTGGTTGATTAAGTTGATTGACAGGGGTTAAAAATAGCACCGGATTCATAAATATAACCGAGGAACACAATCAACTAATCAACAAATAAATCATTCAACCTCTCTGCCACCTACTTCTTCAATTCATCATCTTTATATAGCTTCACCACTTTCTTTTTAGGTACAAAGCCATTATCAACATCGAGATCTTCCATATACTCCCAGTGATCTTTTACATATTTGAAAGCATCATAAGTTCCGTCAGGGCCGGTCACGCCTGTAATTGTTGAGCTGCTGATGTGGTCAAACAACAACATTTTGTTATTTACATATTTCAGACTCATCACTGCCTGTGAGGTGAATTCAAAAATTACTCTGTTGTTATAAATATTATTGGCTTTGAAAACCGGTAGTCCGAATGCAGGTTTTCCGCTATCAAATGAGATGACATCAATAACTTTTTGGGTAAACATTTCATTTATTCCTTTCCATCCGAGTAAAGTATAATACTTCTTTCCCTTTCTTTCATTCATGATGATGTTGTAGTAAATCGCACCATACCAATGATCGGCTTTCAGCTTTTTACCGAGTGGTTTTTCAATTACGTCTGAAGAATCGCTGAGATGAAATAAATTAGTTTTTTTGTTTTTTCTGGTCTGTACCATTCCAAAATACCTGTAATTAGAACCTGCATAGTTTGAGGTAACCCATGTATATATCCGGAAAGTAAAATCGGGAGAAGTTTTTACTGATAAATTGGGAATGGAATCAAAGGATGCAGTGAAACTCGATGAGTCGGCAAGAATAAAATTGAGGATGGAATAGTAAACTGAAGCAGCAGCAAACCTTGATGAGTCATTTTCACCACGTTGCATGATGCGGGCAAGGGTATTTAGTGAATCTTTATTCTGAGCAACAAGTGCCTGCGCATTTCCCTGTGAGAAGCCTTTGAAAAAACTGAATAAAATAATTATTATGAAACCTGTTATTTTGAAATTCACAATGCTGATATATTGTTCAAAGAACGAAAATATAATTGTGCGATTAACGAATGCTTACGAATATCTGAATTACGAATTAATTAAATTGTTAATTTGAACAAAAAGTGGAATTGCGAAGAGTGACAAATTCGTATTTTGTAAAATCGCACTGATTCGTGATTCGTACCCCCTGTATTTGTTATCTTCGCATCCGATGCATCTCCACAAGCTTTCCTTGCTTAATTTTAAAAATTACCCTGAAGCGGAACTATCTTTTTCTGTTGGAGCGAATGCTTTTGTGGGGGATAATGGATCCGGAAAAACGAATCTGCTCGATGCCATTCATTATCTTTCACTTTGCAAAAGTTATTTCAATCCGGCTGATAACCAGAACATCAGACATGGTGCTGAATTTTTACTGGTGCAGGGAAGCTATGACCTCAACAGCCAGGATGAAAATATTTACTGCGGGCTTAAACGCAACCAGCGGAAAGTTTTCAAAAGAAATAATAAGGAGTATGAGCGACTTGCCGATCACATCGGTTTGTTACCTGTCGTGATGATCTCACCTGTAGATTCTATGCTGATCACTGAAGGCAGTGAAGAGCGCAGAAAATTTATTGACAGCATTATTTCTCAATACGACAAACGGTATCTCGACGACCTCATCAGCTACAATAAAATAGTTGCACACCGCAATGCGCTCCTGAAGCAATTTGCAGTTACTCGCAGTTTCGACCGGACATCACTTGAAATATGGGACGATCAGTTGGTTCCGCTGGCCGATCAATTATTTGTCAAACGGCATGAATTCATTTCCCGCTTCAGCCCGATTTTTCATCAGCACTATCATTTCATTACGAACGGAAAGGAAGAAGTATCAGTTGCCTATGAATCGCACCTCGAGCCGGGAAATTTTGCTGCAACATTAAAGTCGTCTCTTGAAAAAGACAGAATGCTGCAATATACCTGCAAGGGCATTCATAAAGATGAGCTCGTATTTACACTTGGCGGATTTCCCGTAAAAAGATTTGCATCACAAGGACAGCAGAAATCATTTTTGATTGCGCTGAAGCTGGCGCAGTTTCAGTTTATGAGGGAGATTACAGGCATTAAACCTATTCTTCTTCTTGACGACATCTTTGATAAACTTGACGACTCGCGCGTGATGCGACTGATGGAGCTCGTAAGCCATCATACTTTCGGACAGCTATTCATCAGTGATGCACATCCGGAGCGGGTGAGAAAAATATTTAATAACATCGGTATTCCCATCAGTGTTGTTGAGGTTGAAAACGGAGCAGTAAAAAACAATCTTGTTGCCACTTCCCATGAGCCCGCGTAAATACAACGACCAGTCACTGAAAGAAGCGTTGCAGGAGATGCTGCATATTTTTCGCCTCGATCAGAAATTCATGCAGAAGAAAATGATTAACTCATGGGAGGCAATCATGGGCGCAGCCGTTGCACACCGCACCACACAGATTATTTTCCGCGAGAAAAAATTATTCGTTTACCTCAACTCGGCATCACTTCGTCAGGAGCTTTTCAATTCAAGGGATAAAATTAAATCATTGCTCAATGAAGAAGCAGGAGCGGAGATCGTGGAGGAGATTGTGTTTTCGTAATCAAAACCTTTCAAACCCCGAGAAGAAAAAATTCGCTTCAATGTCTGCATTGGCGTCGCTGTCGCTGCCATGAACGGCATTGGCATCAATACTTTTTGCAAATAAATTACGGATTGTTCCCGGTGCTGCTTTGGCAGGATCGGTAGCGCCAATGAGGGTTCGGTATTCTTCAACGGCATTTGTTTTTTCAAGTACTGCTGCGATAACAGGTCCCGAACTCATATACTTTACGAGATCATTGTAAAAAGGACGTGCTGCATGAACAGTATAAAATTGTCCTGCGCGCTCCGGTGTAAGCTGAATATATTTCATAGCCGAAATGCGAAAACCGGCTTTAATAATTTTATCAAGAATTGCTCCTGCATGTCCGTTGGCGATGCCATCCGGTTTAATCATTGTAAATGTTTTGTTTGACATATTTTAGGGTCCGTAGGGAATTATTTAAACGGGCTGCGAAAGTAGGAAATTTGTTGAATGGTTGAATAGTGGAATTGTTGAATCGTTGATTAGTTGTGTAGTTAATTAGTTGATTTCCTGCATGCGGGTTTACTCCCCGGAAACATTATAAATGTAGTGAGGCAGGAATATATGAATCAGGTTGCCGGGTCTGCTTCGAATCAACTTAATTAACTGAATAAACCATTCAACACTTCTTCGCAGAATTCACTTACTTTGCCTCACAATGGAACCACGCTTTCAGGTTAAGCTAACAGCACCTATTAAAATACTTCTCCGGGAGGAAAAAAAAATAGTCATCACGACCCACCAACGGCCTGATGGTGACGCCATTGGTTCATCCCTGGGGCTTTATAATTACCTCATTCAGAAAAATCACAATGTAAAAGTGATTGTTCCCGGTGATTATCCTTCATTCTTAAAATGGATGCCGGGAAATGACATTGTAATAAATTATGAAAAGGAAACTGAAAAAAGCAATCAGTTAATCAGTGATGCGGATCTTATTTTTTGTCTTGACTTCAACCACATGAAGCGTATTGACAAAATGGAAAAACCGGTTCGGGATTCCAAAGCGATTAAGATTCTGATTGACCATCACCTGGATCCCGAGAATGCATTTGATCATTCGTTTTCCTTCCCTGACTCCTGCGCTACCGCTGAACTTATTTATGAATTCATCATGTCCATGGATGACAACTCATTGCTGAATAAAAATATTGCTGAATGTTTATATACCGGTATCATGACGGATACTGCATCTTTTCGTTTTGCAGGGATGAAAGCGGAGACGCATCGCATTATTGCGAAATTAATGGAAGCGGGAGCGGTGAATTATAAAATTCATGAACATGTTTATGATACCAACACTGAAAACAGGTTGCGCATGCTGGGTCACTGCCTGAAAGATAAACTGGTTGTGATTTCTGAAATGAATACGGCTTACATTTCTCTCACTGAGGAGGAACTGGCGTTTTATCATTTTGAAAGCGGGGATACGGAGGGGATCGTAAACTATGCGTTGAGCATTAATAATATCATGCTTGCTGCTTTTTTCTCTCCACGTCATGGTGAAGTGAGGATATCATTCCGTTCCAAAGATGATTTCCCTGCCAATGAACTTGCACATAAACATTTTGAGGGTGGAGGGCATAAAAATGCAGCCGGAGGCAGGTCGCTGTTGTCTCTGGATGAGACATTGAAAAAATTTATTGATATTTTACCTGAGTATAAATCCCGGTTGCTGGCATAAATGAATATCCGGATTGTAATATTTTTTTTATGTTTTCTGACCACCATTAGTTGCAACAGAAAATATCCTGAATCAAAAAATAGAAATGGTTCAGAGGATAAGGAACAGTTAGTGAATGTGAACCGTGCAGTGGTTCATGACGAAGCAAAATTGATTGAGGAGTTCATCACGCGTCATGAATGGAAGATGAAGATGACAGGAACCGGACTGCGATATGATTTATATAAAGAAGGGAGCGGATCCAAAGCAAACAGCAACAGTTTACTTACTATTGCTTACAAAGTTTTCCTCCTTGATGGTACGTTGTGTTATGAAGCAGATGAATCACATCCGCAGCATCTAATGACAGGTAAAGGAATACAGATAAATGGGCTGGAAGAAGGGCTGATGATGATGAATGAAGGCATGCATGCACGATTTGTAATTCCAAACCATCTGGCATACGGAATTACCGGTGACCAGGATAAGATTCCACCGGCGAGTCCACTATATTATGACGTTCACCTATTAAAAATCGAAACAGTTCAACCGTCAAAATGAAAAATCTCTATTTATTTTTAATCGTGATCCTTGCGTTTTTTTCCTGCCATAGCGGTAAGGAGAAGCAGACAAAGTCGGGAATGAAATACATTATTTACCGTGAGACGAATGGTGTAAAACCACATGCCGGAGATTGGGTAACAGTGAATATGGTTTACAAGGATGAGCATGACAGCACGCTTTTCGACTCGAGAACTTATGGAAAGCCGTTACGCTTTGCATTGCCTGAACCAAAATTTACCGGCAGCTTTGAAGAGGGGCTTTTGTACATGTGTGAAGGTGACAGCGCAACTTTTTTCATCAATGCAGACAGCATGTTTGAAAAAGTAATTTTGGTTGAAGCCAAAGGATTGGTGAGCCGGCGTCCGGAAGCAGGTAGTATGCTGAAGTTTGATGTTTCATTGGTTCGGGTTCAGCCATTCAAAGAGGCGGAGATGGAAATTGCAATGGAAGAAAGCAGGCAGGAACGGGCGGAGCGGAATGCACTGGAGGCATATCTGAAAGAGAAGAATATTGAAGTTGAAAAACAAGATGGATATTACCTGATGATCCAGGCGCAAGGCAGGGGAAAACAGATTCAAACAGGGGATGCGGTTTCTGTGAACTATTCCGGGCGATTTTTAAATGGCGCTGAGTTCGACAGCAATTCAAAATCCGGCAGACCCTATGCATTTGTTGTAGGTGAGGGGAATGTTATCAAAGGCTGGGACCTTGCATTTCAAAAGCTCCATGAAGGAGACAAAGCATTATTGATTGTGCCATCTGCGCTTGGATATGGCGAAGAGGGTCTAAAGCGAGCCGGCAATCTTACTTACAAAGTTCCACCCTTTTCAACGCTGATTTTTAATCTCGAAGTGGTTAAAAGTGAGGCACTGTCTAAGAAATAGGGTAATCTGCAGGTTTTAGACAAACGAATATTCAGGTGTTAATTTTTTTTCATCGGCCAAAAACATCTTTTGTCGGGATAAATAGTTGATTAGCTTTGGGAACCCAATTTAAATTCAATATGAAAAAATATTTTACACTCATTGTATTCTCTTTATTTCTCATTTGTCAGTCCTCAGCGCAGGTTGTTTGCGTACTCTGTTTTAATACAAATGATTCCATCAGTTCAAATGTAACCAACTATATTGTGAATGGCGGGATGGAAAACACAACATGTGCTCCATGGCCTTCTGCTGACCGCTATTGTCCGAATTCTTCTGCTTATAACTGTGATATTGCAAACTGGACCTGTACAGGTGGTGGAACAGGAACTTATGCCTGCCTTATGGATGGTACGTACATATATATAGTGGAGGGCATCAAGGCCGCATACTTCGGGAATAATTTTTCTCAAACCTGTAATTCAACCCAGGGAGATACATCGTGTATAACAATGACTGACTGTGAAGTGGGTGGCATCCCAACGGGTTTCCCAAACAATGATCCGACTTTTGGAGGGAATCTGGGAGTCAGTCTGGAGCAGACAGTAACAGGACTTACTCCCGGTGCGGCATATGTGCTGGAATTCTGGGCCGGCGGAGAGTGGAGTTTTCTCAGTCCGGGATTATTCGGAGTCGATGTAGGTTTTGGTTATACTTATTTACGGAACAAACCGTCATCCACATTCTCTACTGATACCTGTACTTATTTTATTGTCGAATTCATTGCCAATTCCACGACGCACAATATCAAGTTTACGAATTGGGGTCATATGTGCTTTGGCTGTACTGAGTTGATTCTTGACAATGTCAGGTTATATCCGGCGTCAGAGATTAATCCGAATGTGAACTTATGTGTTCCGCCACTTCCTGTCGCCATCTTCAATGCGCCGAATCATATTTGTCCCGGTACCTGCACTGATTTCAATAACCTGTCCGTTAATGCCACCAGTTATCTCTGGTCGTTTCCCGGAGCGTCACCTAATGTAAGCGTTGATGAGAATCCGTCCAACATCTGTTACAATTCTCCCGGCAGCTATTCGGTTTCACTTATTGTAAGTAATATCTCAGGCACCGATACACTTACACTGAATAATTACCTCACTGTTTATCCTTATCCGGCTCCACAGGGAATTTCTCAGAACGGGGATACATTGTTTGCGAATATTGGTGCAATTGGATATCAATGGTATCAGTCGGGAGTAGCTATTCCGGGCGCAACGGATTATTTTTATGTGGCGCAAGGTGTTGGGGACTATGGTGTAGTGGCAACAGATAATCACAATTGCGAGGTGGAAGCAGTCATCTTTGATGTAATTGCATCCGTTCAGTTTCCTGACGGGCTTCATCAGTTGGGTGTATATCCGAATCCGGTGATCAATAAACTTTCAATAAAAAATCTGAAGGAAAAAGTTGGAGATGCTTACGTTTTCAATCTGCTTGGTGAAAATGTTATGGCACTTAAAGCGGAAATTGTTTCAGGAAATGAAAAAACAGTTTTCGATGTTTCTTCACTTGCTTCAGGTATTTATTATCTCGAAATGCGATCGGCTGAAAATACGTTCCGGGTAAAATTTGTGAAAGCAGATAACCGTTAGGAGCAGGTCAGGAGAAATCCGATTCTAAATTCTTTGCAATTTTTTATTTTATCTGTAAATCGGAATCGGGAATTTGATATGCTGACCTTCACAATTAAATGAATGTACTCACATTCATTATTGGGCTTAGGAAATATTTTCTGTTGAGCAGATTATGAAATATTATTTTCGGAATGGCATAACGGATAATTTTTATCATGAGAAAAATTGCAATACTTTTTTTATTCCTCATTTTCACTTTAACAACTGCAAAGGGTCAGATCATTTGCATATTTTGTTACAATCAGAATGATTCCATCAGCAGCAACGTCAATAACCTCTTGCTGAATGGAAGTTTTGAAAACAGCAATTGTACCCCCGGATATACGATTGAAATGTTTTGCCCGAATTCAATTTTTTATTCCTGTGATGTAAATAACTGGACCTGTACAGGAGGAGGATCGAGCACTTATGCATGTGTATTCGACAGTTTACCTTCTTCGCGTGCAACATTGGTTGATGGAATACGTGCTGTTTATCTGGGTAACTCATTGGCAAATCCATGCTCAGCAATACCTGAAGATACCTCTTGCCTGGTAATGACCAATTGCGAAATCTCGGGTATTTCTGCAGGATATCCCGTAAATGATCAGACATTTGGAGGAACCACGGGAGTCAGTATTGAGCAAACGGTGAATGGAATGATTCCGGGAGATGTTTACATCCTTGAATTCTGGGCCGGAGGAGAAAGTAATGGAACTACATTTTCAAACCCCGGGATGTTTGGCATTGACGTAGGTTTTGGTAATACTTTATTAAGGTGTCATGAAACGCCATATACTACAGGTGTTGGCACGAGGTATATAATTGAGTTCCGTGCAACGTCGGTTTCTCATACCGTTAAGTTCACCAACTGGGGCCACATTTGTCCTACCTGTACGGAAGTTGTTCTCGATCAAGTCCGCCTTTATTCAGTTGCGGAATTATCTTCTTCTGTAACTCCATGCAGCGCCGGTGTCAGTGCAATTTTTACTTCTCCGAATCACATTTGTCCGGGAACGTGTACCGATTTTACCAACCATTCTACAAATGCAACTACTTATTTGTGGAATTTTTCGGGAGGAAATCCTTCTTTAAGTACGGATGTAAATCCATCAGGCATCTGTTACAATACCCCTGGATCTTATTCAGTACAATTGATTGCCGGCAATGCCAATTCAAGTGATACTCTTTTGCTTCCAAATTATATTACTGTTTATCCATATCCGCTTCCGCAAGGTATCACTCAAAGCGGGGATACATTATTTGCAAATGCGGGAGCAAATTCCTACCAATGGTATTTGGGTGGAAATATTATTTCCGGTGCGACCCATTATTTTTATGTAGCTCCTGTGAGCGGGGATTACAATGTAGTAGCATCGGATGGAAATGGGTGTGAATTGGAGGCGGTATTATCCGGTGTAGTTGCAGATATGACGCTGCCGGCCAAAATTCAACAGTCGTTGGTCCTTGTTCCTAATCCTGTGGTTGATGAAATCACTATATTGAATCCGGAAATTTATGCAGATGGAATAATTAAGGTTACTGTTTTTAATATCGTAGGCGAAATTTTTATTCCTGAATTTGACCGGAAACGGATGTCGGTTGATTGCAGCCATTTGTTGTCCGGAGTTTATGGTATTGAAATTATATCGGCTGATAAAATATTTAACGGAAGTTTCATTAAAATAAATTGAAATTAATATTTCATAAAAAATCATCATGATTAAAAAATTACTTCTGCTCGTTATTTTCCTGTCTTTTCAATTTGCAAATGCTCAGAATAAGCGCGCCAACATCTGGTATTTCGGTACGCAGGCCGGAATAGATTTCAATTCAGGCAGCGCAGTAGCATTGAATAACAGCGCGATGAACGCTACCGAGGGTTGTGCAACGATGTGTGACACGAGTGGAAGTCTGATGTTTTACACCAATGGTTTCAGCGTATGGGATCGCAATCACATACAGATGCCGGGTGGTACCGGATTAATGGGAGGAAGTTCATCAAGTCAGGCCGCACTCATAGTTCCTGATCCCGGAAATTTCAACCGGTATTATATCTTTACCACTGCCGCCGATGCATTGGGTGGGCTCAATTATACAATGGTTGACATGACATTGAACAGTGGCAATGGTGATGTTACAACCATCAACACACCCCTCGTAAATCCTGTCGGAGAAAAATTAACAGGCTTTCAAAAACCCGGTAGTAATGACATCTGGGTATTGACGCACGAATGGGGGACGGCTAATTTTTATGCCTACCTGGTTACTGCTGCCGGTATTGACCCGCCTGTAATCTCAACGGTTGGACAAATACATACCGGTCCAAGCAATGCGATCGGTTATATGAAAATGTCGCCTAATGGTGACAAGCTTTGTCTTGCACAATCGCGGAATAATAATTTTGAATTGTTTGATTTTAATTCTGCTACAGGAGATGTATCCAATCCAATTATTCTTCAAGCCACAGCTTTTACCTATGGGATAGAATTTTCGCGTGATGGTAAGATTCTATATGCTGCAGAATTCCAGAACAAAATTTACCAGTATGACCTTTCACTTGGAAGTGCAGCAGCCATAATTGCGTCTCAGTTGCTTTTGCTTCCAACGCCCGCGGGAATTGAAATCGGAGCATTGCAAATGGCGCCGGACGGAAAAATTTATGTAGCTAAAAACAGTTCAAATTTTGTAGGTGTAATTAACAATCCGGGTACATTGGGACAAGGCTGTAATTATGTTGACAATGGTTTTAGTATTTCGCCGAATGCAGGTATTGAAGGATTGCCTAATTTTGTTCAGTCGATTTTTACAGAAGCGCCGGCAACACCCACTGCACTTTTCACTGCACCTCAAAGTCATATTTGTCCGGGGACGTGTACAGATTTCATTAACAGTTCCATTAATGGTGTAACCTACCTATGGAGTTTTCCGGGAGCCAATCCGGGTACAAGTGTTGATGTAAATCCGACAAATATCTGTTATAACACACCGGGTACCTATGCTGTAGAGCTGATCACATCGAATGCTGTTGGCAGTGATACCCTTACGTTGAATAATTTTATTACAGTTTATCCTTTCCCTTCTCCACAGGGGATTTTACAAAGCGGAGATACTCTTTTTGCCAACGCAGGAGCAGTTTCGTATCAATGGTATTTCGGCGGAGTCATTATTCAGGGAGCAACTGATTCATTTTATTTTGCCACGCAAAGCGGAGATTATAGCGTAGTGGCAACGGATGGAAATGGGTGCGAAGTAGAGGCTGTAATATTTGATATAATATCAAGCAGTCCCTCGACCGACTTTGATCATTTGTCAATGATGTTGTTCCCGAATCCGGTACATGATTATATGAATGTAGGAGAAATTAATAATAATGGTCGGGATGGACTCAGGGCAATTTCAATTTTCAGTTTAACGGGAGTAAAGGTTTCAGAGGTAAATTCTTCAGATCTGGAATTTTTAAATTCAGGCACCGGTATATTTGAAATAAACTGCAGTCAGCTACCGGCAGGAATTTATTTTATTGAATTGGTTTCGGCACAAAGAATAATGCGTAGTAAGTTTGTTAAACAATAAATATTTTTATCATGAAAAAGAAATCCTTTCTGCTAATGGTTTTTATTTTTTCCTTTTTTATTTCCAGGGCACAATTAAATGAATGGACTTGGGTGAATGGCGACGCAACAAGCATCGGAGCTGTATTTGGAATTCAGGGTGTTTACGATTCATTGAATCATCCTGCGCCTGAGTATGAAAGTAATGGCTGGACTGATAACCAGGGTCATTTCTGGTACCTGGCCAACAGCGGTACTTTATGGGAGTATGATCCCAATATTGAACAATGGAGATTTGTGTGGAGTGGTGCCAGTGCGCAGCCGGTATTTGGAGTGAAGGGAGTTGCTTCAGTAACAAATGAGCCGGGGCATTTGGGATTTGGCGCGCTTACCTGGACAGATGCCTCAGGGGATCTTTGGTTATTTGGAGGCTATCGCGGAGGAATCACCTACGCAGATTTATGGCGCTATAACATTGCCACCAACATGTGGACATGGGTAAGTGGTTCCAATATTCAGAATGATATGGGAGTTTATGGAACGATGGGTGTTCCATCAGTAAATAATTATCCAATGGGGCGTTGTGAGGTAAACACCGCTTGGGTTGATAGTGTCAACAATGATCTTTGGCTTTTTGGTGGCGACAGGGCCGTCAGTTATACTTCTATAGGAGATCTCTGGCGTTATGATATTGCAACAGGAGAATGGACCTGGATGAATGGAGATACGACTCAAACTGCGTTACCGGTTTATGGCATTCAGAATGTTTCTGCTCCTACTAATTTTCCCGGCGCCCGACTGGTATATAGTAAATGGACAGATTACGCAGGAAATTTTTATCTTTTCGGTGGCTCAGGTAATGTTTCCGCATATAAGAATGATACCTGGAAATATGATCCACTCACAAATGAATGGACATGGAAAAATGGGAGTACGGGAACTTCAGCTCCCGGATTTGCAACTGCGAATTGTTCATTTGCACCCGCCAATACACCATCAAGTGAATTTGAAAACAAATGTTGCTGGACGGATTACTGTGGTAACGGGTGGGTATTCGGAGCAACGTATAATAACGTTTGGACTTATAGAACAACGACAGGGGAATGGAGTCTTGTAAAAGGGAATGCGAACTCGTCAGTACTTACTAATTATGGTGTGAAAGGTATTTCAGATCCTGCGAATAACCCTGCAATAGTAAATGGTGCGGTGAGTTGGAAAAGCAAAAGCGGAGCGATGTATTTTTTGAATCACACCACAAATTCTGTCATGTGGAAATATGTTCCTGATCCTGTATGCAGTGGATGTGCGCTTGTACCCAGTGCATTATTCTCTGCACCTAATCATATTTGTCCGGGTACTTGCACCAGTTTCAATAACCTTTCACAATTTGCGACTTCTTATCTCTGGACTTTTACCGGTGCGAATCCTTCTACGAGTGTTGATTTTAGTCCGAACAATATCTGTTATAATACACCGGGAAATTATACGGTTCAGTTGATTGCAACAAGTTCTACCGGTGTTGACACATTGACGTTAAATAATTACATTACTGTATATCCATTTCCGGCTCCGCAGGGAATATCGCAGGGCGGAGATACATTATATGCAAATACAGGGGCAACTTCTTACCAGTGGTATTTTGGCGGAATATTAATTCCCGGGGCTACAGATTATTTTTATGTTGCGACACAATCCGGTGATTATAATGTTGTGGCAACAAATGCAAATGGTTGTGAAGTGGAGGCGGTTTTATTTGATGTGGTTGCAAATGTTCAGTCATCGTTTATTGATCAATCGTCATTAATCCTGTTTCCTGATCCGGTGAAAGATCAATTGAGTATTAAGAGTTCGGTATTTTCAAGCGATGAAATAGTTTCTTTTTCTGTTTGTAATATTTTGGGTGAGGTAATTTATCCGGCAATAGATCGCCGGATGATGTCCATCGATTGCAGAATTATGGCTTCCGGAATTTACTGGATTGATGTGCGAACGAGCGACAAAATATTTCGCGCGAAGTTTGTGAAAGAGTAGGAGGTAAGGCATGAGATGCCTGAATTTATTTGTAAAGGGTATCAGGAAACTGAATTGGGATATTGAGGTATTTGATATTATTGTATATGAAAATCTTTACAAATCCTTTTCTGATTTTTCATACTGATTTAATCAGGTATTTAAAAAGATACTGAGTTTGCAGGATGCAAATAGAATAAAAAGGTCATTTCTTTGAAAAATAAAAAATAAGTTTTTCAGCCCACGGTTTAAACCGTGGGCTGCGAAAAAATTTAAAATTCAAAGATCATGATGCCAAACTCCATCAACAAAATCTGGATCCACTCAATCTGGGCAACCCACAAGAAAACTTCTCTTATTCTTCCCGAAATTGAAGATAGAATTTATAAATATTTACAAGTTGAATTCATTGCCTGCGGATGCACCGTGAAAGCCATCAATGGGATGCCGGATCATGTACACGCCCTTTTTCAAATGAACCCCAAAAGAGCATTGGATGAAATAATAAAAATGGTGAAAGGTTGTACTTCAAATACCATAAATCTCGATGCTTTAATCACAGAAAAATTTGCATGGCATAAGGGTTATTCTGCTTATTCTGTATCTGAATCACAATTGGAATTTGTTTACCAGAATATTAAAAATCAAAAAACATTACATGCCAAAAATCTTTTCCCTGAGGGATTTGATGAAATCATCTGACCGGTAGTTTCATATCCGGGTTTAAACTTTTGTAATTATTAATCTCCCTGATTTATTATTTATTTATATTGGAATGTGGGCATTTCTCTGCCGCCAACATCAATGTACTGAATGTATCTTTTGACGTACATGAAATAGTTTTGCATTTCCACTAAGTATGCCTTTTAATGGTCTGGATTTAGCTCAAGGAATTCGTTGCCCCATCACTGTTTTTACCATTCAGGCCTGGTTGGGAAGGTTTGTACCAATTAACGTTGACGAGTCTGATCAAATACAATATTTATTGTCTTTTCCTTTTCTGAAGAATAATGGTGGACTGAAACAGAATACTATTATCTACAAAGCTATCGGAATAATGGTTGGACGATTTAATTTTTTTAAACAAAACTATCTGTTCTTCCGTAATTCTTACGTCATATTCCGCATGTACAAAACCGATTCCCAATCCGTAAATAAATCTTCCGGTCCGGGTTTTCAGTAATTCAATAGAAGTGCTAAATGAGTTAATTTTTTTTGGGGAAGAATTAAGTTTGTAATTAATATTTTTCACGTCAGCATATTTAAAGTCAATCCAAATATTTGAAAGCTCGGTGGCGCCAACTTTTCCAACAAAACGAAGGAAGAGATTGTCGAACAATTCATAATCATAATAAAGCCCGAAGTAGATCATAAAATCGTTTGATGTAAAGGCAGGAGAGCCTTTGTCAAATGAATGTATCGTATCAAATTTGTTTCTGAAATACGTGTCAGCTTTTGATTCATTTAGCAGAATAGAACGGATACCCAGATTAGTGCTAAGCCCAAAATGATATTTCCTGAAATTGAGATTTCCTCCGGGTTCAAGCAATAGGCCAAAATATCCTCCCAGCTTTTTAATGTCACCACTTGGAAAAAAAATATTCCTCGTACTTGAAATGAAAATCCTATTTGTCTTAATGGTTTGGGAGTTTTTGACAATAAAAGCCTTGCAGAGCGGGCGCTGTCTAACAGCATTTCTCCATGTACAGACATTTGCCCGTTGCAATTACAAACCAGGGAGCTAAGAAAAAATAAGGCAATCAAAATTATTTTAAAGAGTCTCAAAATTATAAATTGTGTACGTGTAAATTGAAAAGTAAACAGTCAGGACTAATGTAATCGCTTTTATGGCACGCTATATCGAAATGTATACTTTGTGCCATTAGGCCCGATATCCCCTGGCATCAAACAGGCAAATTCCGATTGCGCATGCTTGTAAAGGGCGTACTTAAAACATCTGCCTGACTTTTAATAAAAACAGCAAGTTGAAAAAATACTAAAACAATTGGGATAGTTCCTAAACCAGATACATCACTTCCTTCACCGCTTTTATAACTCGTCCGGGATTCGGAAGATACGCTTCAATCAAAGTAGGAGCATAAGGTAGTGGTACATCACCACCCATCACCCTTTTTATTGGTGCATCGAGGTAATCAAAAGCTTCTCTCTGTACCTTGAATCCAATCTCTGACGCTAACGATGCCAATGGCCAGCTTTCATCAACAATAACAAGCCTGTTTGTTTTTTTTACCGAATTAATAACAGTCGTATAATCAATCGGACGAACAGTACGCAGGTCTATCACCTCTGCATTGATATTTTCTTTCGCCAGTTCTTCAGCTGCTTTCAATGCGATTTTCATCATCTTGCCGAAAGAAACAATGGTGACATCGGTGCCGGCTTTTTTGACCTCTGCAACTCCTATTGGTATTAAATATTCTCCCTCAGGAACCTCTCCTTTTTCCCCATACATCTGCTCACTCTCCATAAAAATAACCGGGTCATTGTCACGGATCGAACTTTTTAATAATCCTTTTGCATCGGCAGGATTGCTAGGCACTACCACTTTTAAACCCGGACAGTTGGCATACCAGTTTTCAAATGCCTGCGAATGCTGTGAGCTCAACATGCCCGCAGAAGCTGTCGGTCCGCGAAAAACAATCGGCACGGTATATTGTCCGCCACTCATACTCATCATCTTTGCAGCGGAGTTAATCACCTGGTCAATGGCCACAAGTGAAAAATTAAATGTCATAAATTCAATGATGGGGCGTAGTCCGTTCATCGCTGCGCCAACCCCGATACCTGCAAATCCAAGCTCTGCAATAGGTGTGTCGATAACTCTCCGCTCCCCGAATTCATCAAGCATTCCCTGACTCACTTTATACGCACCGTTGTATTGGGCTACTTCTTCACCCATCAAAAATACACGCTCATCTCTGCGCATCTCCTCGCTCATTGCTTCGCGAAGCGCCTCCCGGAATTGAAGTTCTTTCATTATTATTTAGTTAATAAAGTTAATTAAGTTGATTGAGTTGATTTGGAAAGACCCACATGATCCTCGAAAGGTTGGCAAAAATAGAATTTTAAAGAGAATAGAAAACCTCAACTCAGAAATAGGCAATCCGG
>JBBRAY010000029.1:0-49218 GCA_038206355.1 Bacteroidia bacterium | reverse complement strand
GGGGCCCGTTTTCCCGGGGTTATTTGGGGTTTACCCCCCCCCCCCCCCCCCGAATAGCATTGTGAAACAGTTTTTGTGAATCTATTTCTACGTTTTGAATGATAAATCATTCGCTATTGTCAATTTTCGCTATTAATGTATGATAACTCATACGAATATTTATTTTATACAAAAATATTCCTTACATTTGCATGATGGTTCATGCGTTAATGACTAAAATAGCGATCTATGAGTGATAAATCACACAAAAACTGGCATTCAATGAGCGATAAAGCGCTGGCAGAACTGATCGGTGCATTTATTAAACACCATCGCCTTGAGCAGAACAAAACACAGGATGCATTGTCAACTGCCGCAGGCATTAGTCGCTCTACACTCAGTTTACTCGAAAGGGGAGAATCGGTAACACTTGCTACTTTGATACAGGTTTTAAGGGTGCTCGATCAATTGCAATTGATGGAAGCATTTGTTGTGCAGGAAACCATCAGTCCGTTGGCACTTGCAAAAATAGAACAGGAAAAAAGAAAGCGGGCAAGCGGTAAAAAAGGAAATGAAAATGAAAAAAGTGATTGGTAAAATATGAATACCGCTTACGTAAAAATATGGGGCGAACTGGTTGGTGCTGTCGCATGGGATGCCGACAAGGGAACTGCTGCCTTTGAATATGATTCCAAATTTAAAAATCTGAATTGGGATCTGGCGCCATTGCTGATGCCCATTCATTCCGGAAAAAATAAATTTGAATTTCCTTCCTTAAGAAAAAAAGCCGACAGCGAATTCGATACTTTTAAAGGACTGCCGGGATTATTGGCAGACGTACTTCCCGACAGATATGGAAATAATCTGATCAATGTGTGGGTGGCAAGTCAGGGGCGCGCCCCGCAAAGTATGAACCCTGTTGAGGTGCTTTGTTTTATCGGCACGAGAGGAATGGGTGCGCTGGAGTTTGAGCCTGTCATATTGAAAGAAATAAAAAATTCTTTTTCTGTTGAAGTAGAAAGCCTGGTTGACATTGCAAAAAAGATGCTTTCCAAAAAAGAAACGTTTATCACAAACCTTGCGAAGGATGAGACAAAAGCAATGATGGAGATTCTCAGAATCGGTACATCGGCAGGAGGTGCGCGCCCCAAAGCAGTGATTGCATACAACACAAAAACCGGAGATGTAAGGTCAGGACAGACCTCTGCCCCGAAAGACTATGAACACTGGCTCATAAAACTTGATGGTGTCAGCGATGTGCAATTGGGTAAAAGCATCGGCTATGGAAGGGTAGAGATGGCTTACTACAACATGGCCATTGCTTGCGGAATAGAAATGATGCCGTCGAGATTACTGGAAGAGAATGACAGGGCGCATTTTATGACCAAACGATTTGACCGCGATATCGGTTCAATCAAACATCACATTCAAACATTCTGTGCCATCAGGCACTTTGACTTCAATGCAGTAAACAGTTTCAGCTACGAACAACTTTTTCAAACCATGCGCGAACTTCAATTGCCTTATCCGGCTGCAGAGCAAATGTTCAGAAGAATGGTATTTAATGTGCTGGCCCGCAATTGTGATGATCATACCAAGAATTTTTCCTTCAGACTAAAGAAGGATGACAAATGGGAACTGGCTCCTGCTTACGATATGTGTCACGCTTATCAACCCGGACACAAATGGGTAAGTCAACATTCATTAAGCATTAACGGTAAACGAAACAATATTACCAAGGAAGATTTTTTAATCATCGGCAAATCCATAAAAAATAAAAAAGCGGAAGCGGTCATCATGGAAATAAATGATACCGTATCTCAATGGAAAAAATTTGCAGATGAAACGCGGGTTTCTCCGGGGCTTAGGGATGAGATTGATAAAACACTAATTCGGCTGAAGTAGTCGTGTTTGTTTTTTCGTCGCAACAAACCCATTTTAATTTCTTCGGATATCAAAGTGGACCGGGCGTGATTAAAACTCATTCCTGTTTCTTTATTATCCTATAATAAAGCACTATTTCAGATTAGCTCGTTTTCCTGTAATTAATCACTGCCCACAAATTAAACACCAAGGCAAACAAAAAGATGATCAATAAGTGGTGACTGATATCACTAAATCCGCTTCCCTTCAATACGACCATTCGCATCACTTCGATAAAATATTTCAACGGATTAAAGTCAGTGATCACCTGCGCCCACCGAGGCATGCTTTCCACCGGCGTAAACAGTCCGCTCATGAGATTGAAAATCATGATGAAAAAGAAGGACAATGAAAATGCCTGCTGTTGCGTATCGGAATAAGTAGAAATAAGTAATCCCAGTCCCAATACGGCAACCATATACACAGATAAAAATCCGTAAAGCAATAATATGCTTCCCAAAGGAACAATGCCATAAACCAGCCACGATATTACAAGGCCGACGCTGAATACAAACATACCCATAATCCAGAATGGAATAAGTTTTCCCATAATGAAGTGGTGCTTTTTTATCGGCGTAACATTGATCTGCTCTATCGTCCCGATTTCCTTTTCCTTTACAATGTTCAATGCACAAATACTTACCCCTATTAACGTCACCAGAAAAACAAGAATGCCCGGAACCATAAACATCTTATAATTCATCAATGGATTAAACCAATTTGATGTAGTTACTTCCACGACTGGCGCAGGGCTGTATTTAGCCGCCGGCGCCCACTCCAGCAGGATGCCCGAATTAAAATCCCTGAGTATGCTATTCAGATAACCCGATCCTACGAGTGCTTTCACTCCGTTGATGGCATTGACCGTCATCAACACTTTATCTTTACCATTCCTGATCAGGTCGTGCTCAAAGTTTTTAGGAAACTCAAGGATGATATCTGCCTTTTCCTTTTGTATCATTTTATAAGCATCCTTATAAGATGCCGCATAACCGGGATTTATAAAATAAGCCGAAGAATAAATTTTCGAGGTGAGTTTTTGTGTGTACGGGGAATGGTCGTGGTCAACGATGGCAACAGAAATATTTTTAACTTCATAATTCGCAGCCCATGGAAGTATCATCAACTGCATCACCGGCGCAAGGAGCATCATCCGCAACAGATTTTTATCCCGGAAGATCTGTCGGAATTCCTTCTGCAATAAAAATTTCAGCGTCCTCATTTTATCCCAAACGGATTTTAAATTTTTTCATGCTGATGACCAGTAAAATCAAAGTCATGCCTGTAAGAATTATCGTTTCTTTCCAGATGTATGTAATATCAAGCCCTTTGATCATGATTGACTTCACAATTGTAAAATACCATTTTGACGGTACTATGTTGGAAATGACACGAAGCGGTAACGGCATGTTTTCAATCGGAAACATAAATCCGCTCAACAGCAAGGTGGGCAGCATTGTAATCATCAGCGAGCTGAACATGGCCGACTGTTGCGATTTTGCCGAGATTGATATCAACAACCCGAGCGCCAATGAGGTTAAGATAAAAATAAAACTCTCGGCATACAACAATAGAATGCTTCCTCTTAATGGAATATGAAGTAAATAATAACTCAATAACAGTATCGTGGTAATGTTGAATAAAGAAATAATCAGGTAAGGAATAAATTTCGAAATGATTACCATCAATGGTTTAAATGGCGATACGAGCAACACTTCCATCGTTCCCATTTCCTTTTCCCTCACGATGGAAACGGCAGTCATCATCACACAAACCAGCAACATGATCATGGCCATCATTCCCGGAACAAAATTATATTCCCCCTTCAGTTCCGGATTGTAGAGCATCCTGATTTCGGGAGTTATCGTTATCGGCAGTTGTGCATTCCCCATTCTCTCTTTCTGATAGTCGAGCAATATGGCGTTGACCAAATTGGTGAGTGTGTTTGCCGTATTGATATCAGATGCATCGGCGATAATCTGAATCTGTGCTTTGTTTAAATGTGTTAAATCGTTATTGAAGTTGTCAGGAAATATAATTGCCAGTTTTATTATTCCTTCTTTAAATGCGCCTTCTATTTCGTCCCGGCTCTTCAGTGATTTATCTATATCGAAATATTCACTCGCTTCAATTTTATCAATGATCTGCCGCGTGGCTGCGTCTTTGGAATAATCTGCGATTACAATTTTTGCATTCTTGATTTCATTTGTCATTGCGAAACCGAAAAGAACAATCTGAACAACAGGCAATCCGAAAAGCATGAGCAGAGATTTCCTGTCACGGAACACGTGAAGAAATTCTTTCTTGATAAAAGAGAACAGTTGCTTCATTTCAATCGGCCTTTCTTTTTGCTTCCCGCGCCAAAGCATAAAATACTTCATCCATGGACTTTGCTCCAAATTGTTTTTTCAGATTTGACGGCGTATCCAGCGCACGGATATTCCCATCAACCATAATGCTCACGCGGTTGCAGTATTCAGACTCATCCATGTAATGCGTTGTTACAAAAACTGTGATTCCCTTGTCAGCAGCATCATAAATTAAATCCCAGAATTGTCTTCTTACCACAGGATCCACGCCGCTCGTTGGTTCATCCATAAAAACAATTTTCGGTTGGTGAATAATAGCCACGGAGAATGAAAGTTTTTGTTTCCATCCCAGCGGCAGATCACTTACGAGTTTATTTGCCGAATCTGTAAGGCCCAACTGCTCCAGCAACTCACCACTCTTTTGTTTTATTTCCTTATTGCTGAGGTGGTAGATGCCCGCAAAAAAACGGATGTTCTCGATTACCGTGAGGTCTTCATACAAGGAGAACTTCTGGCTCATGTATCCGATATTTTGTTTGATCATATCCGGTTGCTTATACACATCAAAACCCGCAACAGTGGCCTTGCCCGATGAAGGAGACGAAAGTCCGCACAACATTCTCATCGCCGTCGTTTTCCCTGCGCCGTTCGCCCCCAGAAATCCGAATATCTCACCTGCATAAACTTCAAATGTGAGCGCATTCGCAGCAATGAAATCGCCATAGCGCTTGGTGAGCTTATCCGTTTGTATAACCGGTCGGCTCAGATCAATTTCATATGGTTTGCGAATACCCATCAGTGGCCTGTCATTTTAATAAAACAATCTTCTATTGTGGGCGTACAGATTTTCATTTCCAGGTTGGTTTGTCCAATTTCCTTTAAATAATTTACTACCTCACTCCTTTCGCTTTCTCCATCCTTCTTAATTGACAAATGGAGATATTCTCCAAATGCAAAACAGCTAAGTGTTTGTTCGTATGCGCGAAGATCTTTAACCAGACCGTGCATATCATCCGACCGGATCTCAAATAAATTCCCCGCATAGGCATTCACAATGTTTTCCGTTGTATCAATGGTTAATATTTTTCCCGACTGAATGAGCGCTATTCTGTCGCAGAGTGTTGCCTCGTCCATATATGGAGTAGAGACAAGTGTTGTGATGTTTTGTTTTTTTAATCGTTGCAGCATCTCCCAAAATTCCTTTCGTGAAACCGCATCAACGCCTGTTGTTGGTTCATCAAGAAATAAAACGGATGGCTTATGAATGAGCGCACAACAAAGCGCAAGCTTTTGTTTCATACCCCCGGATAACTGTCCCGCCATTCTGTCTTTGAAAGGCTCGAGCTGAGAATAAATGTCTTTAATGAGAATATTGTTTTCCTTTATCGTCGTTCCGAAAACAGTAGCAAAAAAACTCAGGTTCTCCTCCACCGTTAAATCCTGATAAAGAGAAAATCGCCCGGGCATGTAACCCACGCTTCCGCGAATGGCTTTGTAGTCTTTTACGATATCGTGCCCATCAACAGTAGCGGTGCCTGAATCCGGAAGCAAAAGCGTTGTGAGCATTCTGAAAATACTTGTTTTTCCTGCGCCATCAGGACCGATCAAGCCAAACAACTCCCCCCGGTTTACCGAAAAAGAAATTTCGTCAACGGCGACAACAGTTCCCTTGTCGTATGTTTTCTTCAGGTTGATAGCAGTAACAGAAATCATTTGTGCTTTACTGCCTATTAATGAAATTTCATTTCGCCATACATTCCGATTTTTAAAAGGCCGTCATTAACAACTTTGACCTTTACTGCATAAACCAGGTTTGCGCGATCATCTTTGGTTTGTATGGTCTTCGGGGTAAATTCTGCCTTGTCGCTTATCCATGTTACTGTTCCTTCGTATTCTTTACTTGCATCTGCGCCGCTATCAGTAAATACTTTCACCTTTTGGTTTAATTTTATTTCAGAAAACTGATCGCCGGTTATGTATGCGCGGAGAAAAAGATAGCTCAGGTCCGCAATTTTGTAAAGCGGCTTCCCGGTTACTGCCAGCTCGTTGACCTCCGCATATTTTGTAAGCACTGTTCCGTTCACAGGGTTTATCAAAACACATTTTGATAGCTGGTCGTTTATTTGTTCTATCTGAACCTGCAATGGCGCTGTTTGTTGTGTAATGCTTCCCGATAAAATATTCAATGACGTTTGTTGTGCGTCAATTTGTTTTTGCAAAACATCCACGCGTGAATTGATGTCATCAAGCTGTTTTTTTGTCGCCGCATTTGCCTTGATTAGATTTACAATTCTCTGTTGATCCACCTTTGCAGCATTCAGCTGTTCAACCAGCGATGCCTGCTGCGAAGCGATGTCGGGCTTTTGACTGAGTGTTGCTTTTATCTGCGCCTCCAGTTGTAGTTTTTTCAAATACAGTTGCGTGCTGTCAATGGAACCAATAATCTGCCTTGCATTTAATGTTTGTCCCTCAGCAATATTAAACTGATTGATTGTGCCCGAGGCCTCAGCGGAAATGATGATTTCTTCCGTTTCAAAAGCGCCTGTTGCATCAAAATTATTCTTCTCGGTTTTGCACGATGCCAGAAGTATCAGCGCTGATAAAAAAAGGTTTTGGAGTGGTTTCATTTGTTTTCAAATATTGTTCGGGGTGAGTTTTGTTTTTTTATGTTGTCTTATTTAATAATCACTTTTGCAAAATTACATTGCAAAAATCCGATTTTACAACCATTCAATAAAATAAAGCGCGCCGAAGAAATACAAATGATAATTAAACCCGCTATGTAATCAATGATTCCGGCGGGACGTCTTTTTGCCTTCGTTCATAAATAAACCAAAGCAACCCGGCCGTCAGAACTACACTTATCATCAGCGTGGCATAATCATTTTCGGTTCCGATTTTGTCAGGGTCCACAGATATTGCATTCTGCCTGTAAAGGTAAGAAGCAATTACTGCTGCGCCATTGTTGATGAAGTGTGCGATGATGGGTAGCCATAGAGATCCGCTCCACACCAGTAAATAACCGAGCATGACGCCAAGCAACATACGTGGAACAAATCCATAAAACTGCATGTGCATGGCAGAAAATAAAATCGCCGTTGCCCATACTCCTGTGTGTTTTCCTCCCGACCACTCCGAAAAAATTCGTTGCAATATTCCACGGAATAATAGTTCTTCTCCCAAAGCAGGCAAGACGGCGACCATCAACATCGCAAAAGCAAACTGAAAAGGAGTATTGATTACCAGTAGTTTTTCTGTGAGCAACGCTGCATGTTCTTCCGATTCTTTCATCTGTCTTTCAAGGCCCGCAAGCCAGGAAGGAAACACCATTCGCGAGTTTAATTCAGCAATAAAATTGATGGTGGGAACGGCGGCGATTAATAATACCGCAACGGCTATTACGGTAACAGGCTCTGGTTTTCTGTTCAGAAACAGGTAACCCGAGGCGCTTCTGTCAAAGGTATATGCCAGAAATATTGCCGGAAGAATAAACGTTCCGATCTCAGTCACCGTTTGAATCAGCTTCAAAACCGATATCGTAACGGGATTATCCAGGTCATTCAGCAATGCTTCTATGTCCGTCCCTCCTATCCCATAAATAGCTGATGCAAGGGCCAATGCGGCAAGGGAGAACAGAAAAGCCCCAATGATCACCATTCCAATGGCCAGTAAAAACTTAGAAGCAGGCGAATTGTTCGCCCACATTGCCTTGAGTTGCATAGCGGGTTATATTTGCAGCCGCGAAAGTAGGGATTAGTTGAAATAGTCAGCCGGTTGATTGGTCGAATCTCAACGATATTGGCTGTTAACAAATCTACATATTCAACTAATTCAACAAATCAACAATATATCTTGGCCAAAATCGCCCACATACAGCTCCCCGACTTCCCTCTTCTCCTCGCCCCCATGGAGGACGTGAGCGATCCGCCATTCCGTTACGTTTGTAAACAGAACGGCGCCGATCTCATGTACACGGAGTTTATTTCCAGCGAAGGTCTCATCCGCGATGCCGCAAAGAGCATGAAGAAGCTCGACATCTTCGAATATGAACGCCCTATCGGTATTCAGCTTTTTGGCGGAGACATTGAACACATGCGGGAAGCTGCACTCATTGCTGAGCAAGCCCGACCGGATATTATTGACATCAACTATGGTTGTCCTGTAAAAGCTGTTGCCTGTCGTGGGGCGGGGGCTGCACTGCTTCAGGATATTCCGAAGATGGTTTCCATGACGGAAGAAATCGTAAAAGCCGTTAAGCTCCCTGTTACTGTAAAGACGAGACTGGGCTGGGACGAGACCACCAAAAATATCGTTGACGTTGCAGAACGGTTACAGGATATTGGCATCTCTGCGCTCAGTATTCATGGCCGCACGCGCAAGCAGATGTATAAAGGTCCGGCTGACTGGACATTGATTGCCGCCGTAAAAAATAATCAGCGGATGCGCATTCCGATTTTTGGAAACGGCGATGTGGATTCACCTGAACGTGCAAAAGAAATGAAAGACCGTTATGGTGTTGATGGTGTGATGATCGGTCGTGCAAGCATCGGCTATCCATGGATCTTCAATGAGATCACGCATTTTATGAAAACCGGTGAAAAACTTTCCGCCCCTACCATTGAACAACGCGTTGACGTATGCCGCACACATTTACTGAAAGCCGTTGAGTGGAAAGGAACCAAGGGGGGTATTCTTGAAACGAGGCGGCATTATTCAAATTACTTCAAGGGCCTTGACAACATTAAAGATTACCGGTTGAAACTGGTGACGACGGATTCTCTCGAGGAGATCCTTTCATTATTAGCGGAGATTCAGGAAATTTATTCCGCAGCGTTGTATGAATAACCAATCATTTCGAATATGCGAAAAACGAATCTGATTTCTACAAGATTCGTTTTTTTGCATATTCGTATCCTTTCGTTATTCGTACCCCTATTGATCACAATCAACATTTTTATTGACCGCGCGCATTTTTTCAAGAGTCATTTCAGTTTACTTTTTTCCCCGATCACTTTTACGGAGTAGGTTTTATTAAGGCGCCTTAATTTCCGGTTTCGGATCGTGGTTATTATTGATTAGTTATTTTTTACATTTTAAAAAAGGAGATCATTATGACAAATTCAGAGTTAATTAAATTGAATCAGCAGGCTATTGATGCCTGGAATATGCATGATGCCGTTAAGTATATTGAGTTGTGCGACGATGGCATTAATTGGAACATCAGCGGCACATCACAAACGTTAAAAGGTAAAAACGAAGTGCGGGATTTTTTCAATAACTGGAAAACAGGATTCCCGGATGTAAATCTAAAAATCAAAAACCAGTTCGTAAGCGAAGATCAGATTCTTGTTGAGTATGAATTTAACGGCACCCATAATGGAAGTTTTCGTTTGAGTCCTGACATGCCTGTATTATCTGCCACTCATAAAAAAGTGACTACCTATGGATGCTATGTCGCTAAATTCAAAAACAAGAAGGTGATTGAATTAAACAATTACCCCGACCGGCTTTCGTTGGTAAGCCAGCTTGGCGTACTTTCTGAACTTGAGCATCAGACCATCTAGCCACCGGGCGCTTTGTAGCTGATGGTTTTTCTATCTGCGTTTTTTGAGCGTACATTATTTCCGCGCAGATCTGCAATTTGGTTTTGTCGGTCGCTCAACACGTATTGATAATCATTGATATGTGGTAGGCAAACGAGTTGTTCTTTTCTTTTAAATGCGGGTAAGTGCTATTGGGTTGGTCATAATTCAAAAACATTTGCCCGCATTTTTTGTGGGGAAAAACTATTCCATTCCTGTTACTCGTTTAACCTGATGAATCGCAAATTTTTTCAATTCAATTCGCACAAATATTATTTTCTCACTTCAAACCCATTAAAAAATTTCTCTGCCGTCGTTTTTATTTCCACGGCATCCACCAGTGCGGCTGCCGGGCCTTTATGACACCACTCAATAAATTTATTCATGTCCTCCTCTTCCCCTTCTGCTTCCACCTCAACGCTTCCGTCATCACAATTGCGAACCCGGCCGCTGATGTTCAACTCCTGCGCTTTCTGCCTGGCGCTTTGCCGGAAATATACACCCTGAACCTTGCCGTGAATTTGCAGGGAAATTGCCTTTTTCATAATGTGTCGTTGTTTTATGTCTCTGTTTTCTTTTGCAGAGTAATGGGGTTCCAAATACCTTGTTTATAGCTCACCAATATTATTAAAAAAATTTGTCGGCATCGGGGTTCGTAATATATTTGACAATCTAAAACCCCCTCTCATGAAAAAAATCTACTTGTTCCTTATGATGCTGATTCCTTATGGAATCTCTGTCGCACAGCCCACACTTACAGCTGCCAACTCCAATCCTGTTATAGGTCAAATGTTCGAGAAAAATTTTCTATCCGGTCATTAACCAGCAGGGCAATGCGGGCGCCAATCAGGTCTGGGATTGGTCGGGGGTGGCAGAAGTCAACTCCGGAACAGCAAATATTGTTAACCCTGCAAGTACTCCATTCGGTTCCAGTTACCCGACAGCCACATGTTCCTTTCAGGGTTCTGATGGCTCGTATGAATACCTGCTTGGAAACAGTGCCGGACTTTTCAGGATTGGATTACAAAGCACTGCAGCAGGGATTTCGAGTATTTACAGCAACAGCACACAGCTAGTGAAGTATCCCTTTAGTCTGAACGGAACTTTTAATGATTCATATGCATCCACCGTTATTGTTCCTTCCGATACCGCAGCCCTTACCGGCTCAGTAGTTACAACAGCCGATGGCTGGGGAACACTGATCACCCCGTCAGGTACTTTTACCAATGTTCTTCGGATCCATGCCCAGTACAATGAAACCTATGCGTACATTCATTATGGTCCGATTGTTCAGACATTCGATCAATACAGTTACTGGAAACCCGATGTTCATTTTCCTCTGGCAGAATATACAACCGGGCTTCAGGGCGGCCTCCCCTTCAGTTCCGGATCATGGGCGGTCACAACCGTTGGAATTAATGAGGTTTCGGCAGACAATTTTAAACTGAATGTTTTTCCAAATCCTTTTCTCGCAAGCGCTGAGATTAGTTTTGTTGTTGAGACCCGTTCTGATGTGTTATTGGAAATCCGGGATGTTTCAGGACGCATGGTGCATTCGTTTGAGTCTCAAAATATTCTTCCCGGAAAAATTATTTTACCCTTTGACGGATCTTCGCTGAGCAATGGAATTTATCTGCTGTCACTTACCATAAACGGACAAACGGTCTGCGGAAAGATGGTGATTAGTCACTAGCATTATGCTCCTTATGTGTTTACCGACACGCTTGTGTTCGCGAGCCTTTAAATAATGCTCCACCTGCATCGCTCATCATATGTGCGCCTGAGCCCGTATCATTCCGACTGAAAATTCATTGATAAAGGCTGTTTCTTATTTTATGGGGGCCATGGAAGGTCTTGTCTTCCCCCAACAAACAAACTTGCGTACTTTCGCCAACGCAAACCATGAGCGATCAAAGCGAAAAATTTTTACAGGACGCCGAAACTATTGTATTCGATAAGGAACACAGGCGCAAGCTTGCTTTCAATATTCATCAGTACGACAAAAAAGTTGAGCACGGCAAACACCAGTATGCTGACATGGAGCTGGCAAAGCAACGCGCGGCAAACATCAAGTGGAAGGTGATCGAAAACCTGGATAAATACCTACATGAGTTTGATCAGAACGTAACGAAGCGTGGCGGAAAAGTGATCTGGGCGCAGGATGCCAAAGAAGCTATGGATGAAGTAGTGAATATCCTTAAGCGCATCAATGCACGCACCGTTGTAAAAGCCAAGAGCATGACCACTGAAGAAATTCATGTCAACAAACGGCTGAAGGAAGAGGGCATCGAATCTATTGAAACAGATCTGGGGGAATACATTGTACAGCTCAGGGATGAGGCGCCGTACCACATCGTAACCCCTGCCATGCATTTATCGAAAGAAGACGTGGCGAAAACTTTCAATGAAAAGTTTGATTTACCAATCGAAAGTACGCCAAAAGAAATTACTGCCTACGTCAGAAAAACGTTGCGTGAAAAATACATGCAGGCCGACGCAGGAATAACGGGTGCAAATTTTTTAATCGCTGACTGCGGTGGCGTTGCGGTTACAGAGAATGAAGGCAATGCGTTGATGAGTATGTCTTTTCCAAGGGTGCAGATCGCCATTGCAGGCATTGAGAAGATAATTCCTTCACTTACCGACCTTGACCTGTTCTGGCCTTTGCTCGCTACGCATGGAACCGGGCAAAATATCACCGCCTATAACAGCATTACCACCGGTCCGCGACAAGGTGACGAACATGACGGCCCGGAAGAATTTTATGTCATCCTTCTCGACAATGGCCGCACCAATTTACTTGTTCAGCAGGATCAGCGCCAGGCGCTTGGATGCATCAGGTGTGGTGCATGCCTCAATGGTTGCCCGATTTACAAAGGCGTTGGCGGACATGCTTATGGTACCACATACAGCGGCCCTATAGGGTCAGTGATCACTCCATACCTGAGCGGCATGAAGGAATTCAAACACCTGAGCTTTGCTTCGTCGCTTTGCGGAAAATGCACCGAGGTGTGTCCCGTAAAAATCGATCTGCACAAACTCTTGCTATTGAACAGGAGCGAGTCTGTTAAACAGAAACTAAATACCAAAAGCGAAAAACTGATTTACGGTTTCTGGAAAAAAGCAATGATGAGCAGGAAAATTATGAACCGCGGCGGAGCAAGCACGAAAAATTTTATGCTTCAGAATTTTTTCAAGAAGTCGTGGGGCGCAAGACGCGAATTGCCAAAGGTGGCTCCGAAATCTTTCAATGAGCTCTGGAAAGAACGGCTCGGAAGGTAGTTGCGTTCTTCTTTTTCATCGCGAAAGATAATCCTGAAATGATCTTTGCAAAAATATCTCATGCAGCTTACTGTGTTTTATAGTCGCCGAAGAGTCGCTGCACGAACTAAAAAAAATGCCGTTGTCATTTAGTTTACGCGAGATGTAACAACTGTCCGTCACAAATCCACTGCCGTAGTGGTAGTCGAAATATGCGAAGTGCGGGGCATAAGGATTCATAATGTTTTTACCGAATTCATATTGTGATGTGGGAAGATTTAACTGCGCCGCCACCGTTGGCGCCATATCCAGCTGCGAACTCGTTGTTTCAATTTTTCTTCCTTTGAATTCCGGCCTGATGACGTCGCCGTAAAAAAACGATACGATGCGGTGATATTCTTTGTCTTCGATACCAAATTCGCGCTGACAAAAATGGCTGTGGTCTGAAACAATTACAAACAATGTGTTGCTGTACCACGGCTGTTTTTCTGCAAGCGAAAAAAACTCACGCAAGGCACCATCAGAATAAACAATCGTGTTCATGTATTCATTCTCCCTGCTATCAGAAATCTTTTTCATCGGTACGGGAATGTCATAAGGCGAATGCGTACTGACAGTAAACCATGAATATATAAAAGGCTGCTTTGCTTTTTTTAATTCTGCAATTACAAGTGGGGCTATATCCATATCGTGAATTCCCAAATGCCCGTCCGGAGTTGATTCGGGAAAGTCTCCGCGCTCGAGTACAACATCGCATTGTGTGTTGTATAAATAACTTTTAATATTTCCATAATTCAGTTGTCCGCCGAAAATAAATCCACTCTGGTATCCGCGTTGTTTCAGGTCGCGGCTGAGCGAAGGGAGATTTTTTGTTTTGCTCGACTGGTTTGTAATTGAAACTTTTGGTGTTGACGGGTAACCGCTGAGAATGGCCGGAATCCCCTGGTCAGATGCGTAGGCGGCAGCATAACAACGGGTAAGAGAAATTCCATTTCGGGAAATGCTGTCGAGGAATGGCGCAAAATTGTCTCCGCCGAAATTTGGAAGTGCATAAGCTGTGAAGCCCTCGAGAATCAGAAAAACAATATTGGGATTTTTTGTGGTGAGAAAATATTCCGTAGTGTCTTTGTCAACAGAAAGCATTTTTTTTAGTCCCTCGTCAGCCTCTACATCGCTCATGAATTGGTATGGGTTGTTTTCCTGATGCGATGCGTACTCAATAATATTATGCGCCAGGCTCCATAATGGATTTACAGCTGCATCGTTCAATACATGGTTCGGTGAATAATATGCGTCACTGTCTGAAATCGGAATTGCCCTCCACCCACCACGTATCATGAGAAAATTGAGCGGCGCAAGTACAACAAGCGAAATCGCAACCACCGGCCATTTTTTTGACGAAGCCAATCTGCTCCCGCCACGATCATCAACCGGCGAAATCTTATTTATGTAAATGAATATATATGTGATAGAAAAAAGTGTGCTGAGAATGAAAAACAGAAACGTAACATACAGCGGTGCCGTACGAAATACTTCCGACGGGTGCTCAAAGTGAAGCAGCGCCTGCATCGTGAGTTTAGTGGTCCACTCGCGGTAAAGGAATAGTTCTCCGAAACAGATCAGACAGTAAAGGATGATGAAACCCGAAACGAGAATATTAATTATCCGAAGAATGTGCTTCGAAGGAAAAAGAACTAAGATCGTGAACAGCGCCCCGGGTAAAGGAAGCAGGTACCCTATTGTTGACAGATCCAAAGCCCAGCCATTCACCAGTGAGCGGAGTATCTGACCCATTGAGGCATCGCTTATAAACGCGGTCGCACTAAAAAGAAAAATGATTCTGTTGAGAAGAAATACGATCAGCCAGAAAAAAATGAATCGCAGTATAAATTTCACGACACACTTCATTGTGCGCTCTCGTCTCCTTCAGGAACTTTTGTTTCATCCCATTTTTTTTCATCCCCTACCTGATAGGTAATCTGTAAAATCAAAGAGCCTCCTGCGTCATATTTTTTCCAGATACCATCAGGGATTCCGAAGCGGTAATTTCTGATCTCGCTTATTCTTCCGTTGGGATAATAGTATTTATGCTCGCCTGTTTCCTGGCCATCTAAAAACTCACCCTCGAAGGCCGGCTTTCCATCATCATAAAACTGCTTCCAAATTCCGTCTTCCTTTCCTTCAACAAGATTTCCGTCTGCAGTATATCCGTTCATTCTGTATTTCCAGGCGCCATCCTGCTTTCCATCCACATATTTTCCTTCCGCAATAATATTTTCTTCGTCATCATATTCTTTCATGAGGCCTTGCTCCCTTCCATTATCATAGGTTTCTTCCCTGCGCAATGCACCGTTGGGATAATACCACAACCAGTTTCCATTGGGCTTGCCATTGACGTAGGTTCCAATCTGTTCGAGGGAATCGTTTTCATGAGTAAACTTCCATTCGCCCTCGCGTTTTCCATCCACATAATTTCCCACCGACTTTTGGTGTCCGCTTTCATAAAATTCTTTCCACTCGCCTTGTTCGCGGCCCTGACCGTCATATTTTCCTTCTCTCAATACGCGGCCGGCTTTATAAATTTTTGCTCCTTCCGGGTTTCCGTTTTCATCATACTGTCGGAATGTTCCTTCGGGAACACCTTTTTTATAGGTCCCCACAATTTTTGTAACACCGGTATTATAATACTGTCGCTTCACTTCAAATTTATCTTCTTCTTTCTTTGCAGTAATTATTAATTCTCCGTCTCGGTATTCTTCTTTGCTTATTACCCTTCCTTCAGGATCATACTCTTTAAATGTCCCGTCCTTCTTATCGTCCTTGTAATTCCCTTCGCTCTTTGGAATGTCGTTGGTATAATACTCCCTGTAAATTCCCTGTTTCAATCCGAACTTGTCGGTACGGTTTATCTTTTCTTCCTTCTGAAAATAACCATTGCGATAGGTTGTAATGGTGATGAGCGTACCCGATGAATTATACTCTTTCGAAAGACCGTGCTCAACACCATTTACAAACGGGATGATCTTTATTAATTTTCCTTCTTCGCTGTAAAATTTTTGCAAGCCATTTTTCACGGCCATAGAATCTGTTTCCTCGCTTTGAATGTTTCCGTTCGGATGAAATGTTTTCTGTAATCCGTCTTTAATGCCCTCGTGATAATTGTACAACGAAGAAATTACGCCTGAATCGGTATAGAATTTCCATTCCCCCTCCAGTTTGAAATTGACCCTGTTGCCCTCGCTTTTTAGCTGGCCGTTTTCATAATAACTTTTCCAGTAACCGTCGGGTTTGCCATTCACCATCGTTCCTTCGCTGGAAAGCTGACCGGAAGGGAAATAAAATTTTTTTTCGCCGTCACCGTGTTGCTGGCCGAAAACACCAAAAACAACTACCTGCAGGCAAAGAAATAAAATCCGGAATTTTTGCTTGAACATCGGGTTCTGAGAATCAGAGTGCAAATGTCGGAATAAATTCAACTGTTGAACACAACCCCGGATTCCGAGAAATCGTTTCACACATAATAGTATTAGTATTATATATTATTTAAAAAAATCTACTACTAATACTATACTGTTAGTATGGTTAGCAACTATTGTCATTTTTACTTGCAGAGCGAGTTACCGTTTTCCTGACGTACTTTATCAACCGCCATTGTTTATGGTAAGTGTTTGACGCCGACATTTATCCGCAGTAATGAACAATGTGTGTATAAGGTGTGTTGTTGAAAAAACACTTCGTTTTTTTTGTTCATTTCTTCGATAGATCAGTTCACAAGTGGTAACAACTTGTAAAATCTTTCTCTTGCTTTCTGAAATTAATGGGTTAACGGAATTTAGTAATGAACAATCGCCGAAAAGATGTTAGTAGTTTGAAACAAAAATAAAATTTATGCACTGAAATACCGTTGATAAAATGTTTAAAATGTATTCTGATAGTCAGGGAGTTTAATTTATCGGTTTTGAATTTGTTGAAAACTCTGAAATTGTTTTTCACCTACCCGGTTTACCAATCGGTTCAAAAGGTCCTCCAAAAACGATTTTTAATGTTACGTTCTGATTTTGTAAAAAACACGTAGGTTTGAAGTCTGTATTTCAAAAACAGCTAAAATGGAAAAACCAAAAATCGCCGCAGGAAGTGATCATGCCGGCTATGAAGTGAAAGATGCCATTGTAAAAATGTTGCTGAAGTCCGGCTATGAGGTAGAGGACTTTGGAACATCTTCTCCCGATTCTGTTGATTACCCCGACTTCGCCCACGCAGTTGCCGGGGCACTGGAAAAAGGAACCGCCGGTATAGGGGTGCTGGTTTGTGGAAGCGCCAACGGGGTGGCCATTACCGCTAACAAGCATAGCCACGTACGCGCTGCAATTGCATGGAGAAATGATGTAGCGGCATTGGCGCGGCAACACAACAATGCAAATGTGATTTGTATCCCTGCTCGTTTTGTTACTATAGAGGAAGCCAATCAATTTGTAAATACTTTTTTAAGCAGCACATTTGAAGGCGGCAGGCATCAGACGCGAGTGGAAAAAATAGAGCTTTCCGGACAATAATTTTATCATGTATCACCTCGCCCGGACGCTTTATCTTTTGTTATTTATTTTTTATTCCGGGTTTGCGCAAGACACCACCGCTATTCGCTTTTCAGAAAAGATTACCGCCTCAGAAATGTATCCGTACCTGGAAGTACTAACATCAGACTCGCTGGAGGGACGCGAAACAGGGAAGCCCGGTCAGAAAAAGGCAGCATCTTATATTGCGTCAGAATTCAGGTCGTGCGGATTGGAGCCCATTGTTCATGGCGGGTATTTTCAGCATACATACTTGTCGGCGAACGCAAACAGGGGAAAGAATTTTCAGGTCAGGGACAAGTACTTTCTCTTTATGAAAGATTATTTTTATCCGTCGGGGTTACTTGATTCAACAATTATGTCAGAAACGGTATCATTTGCGGGATACGGATTAAGCACAACTATTTATGATGATTATAAAGGAATTAACATAGCCGGAGGTACCGTCATTTTTTTTGAGGGTGCGCCGGAGAATAAAAGGGTGCAAACAAAAACCGGTTCATTTCCGGGACTTTCCACGAGGATAAATACAGCAAAAATCAAAGGCGCATCGTCCATTTTGATAATTACCGATTCTATTCAGAAAATCATTGATGAATTTACATACGAGAACCGGCAGCCATTAGAATCAGAATTGCCTTACGCATACATCACCAGAGAAATGGCAAAGTATATTTTCCTGAAAGGCAAAGAAGACATGTTCACCAGGAATGCAGGCCGGATAGAAAAAAAGGGAAAGCCCGGAGGTATAACAACAGAATCAGAAATCAAATTGAATTTTGTTAAAGATACTGACGGGCTTCGCGGAGAAAACGTATGTGGATTTCTTCCCGGAACAGATAAAAGGGATGAAGTACTCGTGTTGACGGCCCATTATGATCACCTGGGTAAGCGCGATTCGTTAATCTGTTATGGTGCCGATGACGATGGCAGTGGGACATCAGCTGTTTTAGAAATGGCAAAAACTTTTTCTGAAGCGGCAAAGGCGGGCCATCCTCCGCGAAGGAGTATTTTATTTATGACCGTTTCCGGTGAGGAAAAAGGATTGCTTGGAAGCCGATATTATGTGAAGTATCCCGTATTGCCGCTTGCAAATACGATTGCTAATCTCAACACCGACATGATTGGCCGTACAGACGAGAAGCATGATTCACTAAACGTTCGTGAATATGTTTATATCATCGGCTCCGATAAGCTCAGCACAACACTGCATTCAATTAATGAAAACGCAAACGCATCGGTTACAAAGCTTAAGCTGGACTATACATTTAATCATCCCGATGATCCCAACCGGTATTATTACCGGAGCGACCATTATAATTTCGCAAAGAATAATATACCGGTGATTTTTTATTTTAACGGGTCACATGCAGATTACCACAAACCCTCAGATACCATAGATAAGATACAGTTTGATCTTCTGGCAAAGCGGACACAACTTATTTTTCTCACGGCCTGGGAACTTGTAAATCGCGAAGATCGTATTAAAGTGGACGTTGAAAGCGATATGCCCGTCAGGCGGGAGGACTAAAATTTTCTTGAATCCTATTCAGCCATTCCCTATTTTCGTAGCATGAAGAAGGGCGCCGTATTAATAGGATTGTTTTTAATTGTCTCGCTTGCTGCAAGTGCACAGAAGTTTACGACGGAGTATATGTTCCAGGAATATTTTTCTAAGCACCTGGATTCTCTAGATGAAATCGAGGGGATTTGGCTCGTGAGCACTACGCAAGAGTTCTTCCGGTACGATACCATGTACGATGTCATCAAATTACCCAAAGCCGCAAAAGTGTCGGTCATGAAAAAGGATGGCAAGTATGAGTCGTACAATCTTACCGGAGAATCCTACGACGTGGAATTTACCGTCACAGACGTAAGGGGCGTTTATTTTTATACGATTTCATTTCCTGAAACACAGGAACACTCCAAAACAGATGCTGTGATCAGCAAAGACGGAAGTATGGAATACAAATATGAGTTCCCCGACAAATACCTTCAGTTTAAACTGGCCGACACGTATGAAGAAGGCACTCACGTAACCAATGAGGTGAAGTGGACTAAAATTTTTCCTGACGCCAGAAAGAAAAAGAAGTAATTTAACCAAAGGCCCTATTCCGCTGTTTGATTGGCCTCCGCCGGTGTTGCGTTCTGCAGAACTTCTTCCTCCGATCGATGGTGGTGAGGGAAGAATTTTTTCTGAAAGATCAGCAACAGGATAACCCCTACGCTGATGCTTGAATCGGCGACATTGAACACGGGCCGGAAAAACAGGAATGGCTCACCTCCCCAGAACGGAATCCATGAGGGAAATTGTCCGGAGAAAATAGGGAAGTATAACATATCCACTACGCGTCCGTGGAGGAACCCCGCATAACCACCAGACTCAGGAAACAAAGTTGCAATGCCCTCGGCACTGTCGGAAAAAATTAAACCATAAAATGCGCTGTCGAGGATGTTGCCGATGGCGCCGGCAAAGATGAGCGAGAAGCATGTAATTGCACCCATCGTAGCTTTGTTGTGGATCAGATTCCATAAATACCATCCGATACCACTTACAAGAGCAATGCGAAAGATGCTGAGAAATAATTTCCCGAAGGAGCCGCCAAACTCCAGCCCGAAAGCCATACCGTTGTTCTCGGTGAAATGAATAATGAACCAGTTCCCCGCAATGTGGTATTCCTGTCCGAGGAACATATTCGTCTTGATCCAGAATTTTAAATACTGGTCAATGAGCAGAACCAAAAAAATTAACAGGAGCGATCTTTTCACTTTGATATAAAAAACAAAAACACAACAGCTGGTTGTGGCGATTGTGTTTCCGTTAGCCTTCAGTCCCGGTACTGATTCAGCTTTGCTTCAATACTCTTCGTTGTATGCGGCACTGCGCGTAGCCGTTCTTTTGGAATCAACTTACCGGTGACCTGGCAGATGCCATAGGTTTTATTTTCAATGCGGACCAACGCATTTTCCAGCTGCTCAATAAATTTTTTCTGACGTGTTGCAAGTTGTCCGGCCTCTTCTTTTGCAAGGCTTTCACTTCCGTCTTCCAGCATTTTAAATGAGCCGGCAGTATCATCAGTACCATGATCGTTGGCATTGGTAATCTGCTGTGTAAGGTTATTCAGTTCTTTTTTCGCGCCTGCAATTTTCTTGTTAATAATCTCGCGGAACTCTTCAAGTTCTTTGTCGGAATAGCGTGCGCGGTTTGCTTGTTCAGGAAGCACATTTCCCATGACAGGAGTCCTGGCTACCTCTTCTCTTTTTCTGATTGGCATTAATGGAGCATTTGGAATTACTAACCTATTGGATTCTTCGTCCTTTACCGGCTTTACTTTTTTCACCGGTTTGTCGGGATAGTTTTTCGGTGCATATAATACACTCATCACCGGCTCTTCCTTTTCAACCGTTGCCTTAATGACCGGTTTTTTCGTCACCGTTTTTTTTGCAACAACTTTTTTTGCAACGGGTGTTTTCTTAGCGACCTTTTTTACCGGCGTTGCTTTTTTTGCAACAACTTTTTTAGAGGCCACTACTTTCTTTTTCGTGGGTTTCGCTTTTTTTGCAACAACTTTCTTAACCTGTTTTTTCTTCACTGCAGGTTTTGCCTTCGCCTTATTCGCCGGCTTTTTAGTGCTTTTTTTGATAGATTTTTTAGCCATAATCCGTGTTGGATTAATTTTTATTAATAGTAACCAGAGTGGATATATTGTCGTCAACCTCAACTGTAACAGCCCCTGAAGGCTGCATCGTTTCTACGATTTCCAGGGAGGTTGCCAAAATTTCCGCGCAAATATACTCTTTATTGTTAATGAGGGAATTTTTGATTCCGTCGTGATTTAATACAGAAACTGCGATCTTGTCAGTGACGTCAAAACCCCTGTCTTTCCTCAGGTTCTGGACCCTGTTTACAAATTCCCGTGCCAACCCCTCTTCCTTTAACTGAGGCGAAACAGTAACATCTAAAGCGACCGTAATGGCGCCATCATTCGCAACTTTCCACCCCGGCAAATCAACCGGGATAATTTCAACGTCCTCAGGCAGTAACACCACGGGTTCGTTCTCAATCACCGCTTCGTAATGCGCATTTTTCTCAATTGCGCCAATCACATCATTCGGGTTTTCGGCTGCATGTTGCTGAATGGCCTTCATCAGCTTGCCATATTTTTTCCCCAGGGTTTTAAAATTCAGCTTCAGATTTTTGGTAATACTCGTTGTTTTTTCATCCACGTATTCAAGCTGTTTTACATTTACCTCCGTTAAGATAAGGTCCTTTACGCCATCAATTTTTTTGCGAAACGAATCATCAAGCAACGGAATCTGTATGCGCTGCAGCGGCTGCCTCACACGCAGATTTTCCTTTTTACGGATGGAAAGTACCATAGAGGTGATCTTCTGCGCCAGCTCCATTTTATCCTCAAGCGCTTTATCAATGATCTTAGAATTGGCTTTTACAAGATGAGAAAGATGAACAGAAATATGCTCCGATTTGTTGCCCGATAAATTTTTATACAGCCAGTCTGCGAAGAACGGCGCGATCGGACTCATCAGTTGAGAAACAGTGAGCAGGCATTCGTGAAGCGTTTCATATGCAGCGCGTTTATCATCACTCATCTCGCCCTTCCAGAATCGCCTTCGGGATAAACGCACGTACCAGTTACTGAGATCCCCGGTGATAAAATCTTCTATTGCACGCCCGGCCGGAGTCGGATCATAATTATCTAAATGCCCGCGAACGGTTTCAATGAGCGAATGGAGTTTTGAAATTATCCACCGGTCAAGTTCTGTTACAGATCCTGAAATATTTGTGGCTCCCTTTTGCGAAGGACTGAACCCGTCAATATTTGCATAGAGCGCAAAAAAGGAATAGGTGTTATATAGTGTTCCGAAAAACGAACGTTGTTTTTCTGCAACACCCTCAAGGTCGAACTTCAGATTGTCCCATGGCGACGCATTGGTAACCATGTACCAGCGCACAGCATCTGCACCGTATTTCTCAATTGTAGAAAAAGGATCCACAGCATTTCCAAGCCGCTTACTCATCTTATTGCCCGACTTGTCAAGCACCAGTCCGTTGCTCACCACATTTTTAAATGCAACAGAATCGAAAACCATTGTTGCAATGGCATGCAGTGTAAAAAACCATCCGCGCGTCTGATCTACGCCTTCAGCGATGAAATCAGCAGGAAAAGCGGCCCGGAACTTTTCCTGATTTTCGACCGGATAATGCCACTGCGCATACGGCATTGACCCGCTGTCGAACCACACATCTATCAGGTCGGATTCCCGCACCATTTTTTTTCCTGTTGCTGAAACAAGAATGATGTCGTCAATAAACGGCTTGTGCAAATCGAATTGATTAATGTCTGAAGCAGAAACCGGATTTGATTTCATAAATCCCGCTGTAACAGATTTTTCTATTTCAGCATGCAATTCGGCGACCGAACCAATGCATTTTATTTCAACCGGTGGGCTTTCCTGATTTGGATTCTGTTCCTCTTTCGTGGTTAAGGGTTCTGATTTCCAAATCGGCAAAGGGATTCCCCAAAACCGTGAACGCGAAAGATTCCAGTCAACAAGATTCTCCAGCCAGTTTCCAAATCTTCCCGTACCCGTTGACTCCGGCTTCCAGTTGATGGTATTGTTCAGCTCAATCATCCGCGCTTTTGCAGCAGTGGTACGTACAAACCATGAATCAAGCGGATAATATAAAACGGGCTTGTCTGTGCGCCAGCAATGCGGATAGTTGTGTTCGAACTTCTCTACTTTAAATGCCTTATTTTCTTTCTTCAGCTTAATTGAAATGCGCTCGTCAACACTCAAATATTTTTCGCCGCCTTGTTTTTCCTTCTCCTCCGCCTTCTCCTGTTCGGTGAGGTATTGTTCTTTCACATATTCATTTGCAAAATCAGTTACCCCGGGTAAAAATTTTCCACGCTTATCAACGAGCGTTAATGAACCGATTCCATTTTGTTTTGCAACACGAAAATCATCTGCGCCGAAACTCGGAGCGATGTGAACGATTCCTGTTCCGTCTTCTGTCGTAACAAAATCACCGGAAACAACCCTGAAAGCATCGCCATCATCGGGTTGTGCATAAGGGAGCAACTGTTCGTATTTTATTCCGACAAGTTCCTTTCCTGTAATTTCTGAAACAACATGAAACGGAATCTGCTTGTCTCCTTCTTTGTAATCTTTGAGCTTTAATTCTGCATTCTTCTCCGGAAAATATTTTACTGCCGGATCTTTTGCAAGAATAACTGTGACCGGTTTAAATGTGTATGGGTTAAACGTTTTTATAACCACATATTTAATTTTCTCGCCAACAGCAAGCGCAGTGTTTGAAGGCAAGGTCCATGGCGTGGTTGTCCAGGCCAAAAAGTAAATATCGTCGGATGAATCTTTAAGAGAAGGAATATTTTTTACTGACGCATCGCTGATCCGGAATTGGGCAACAACACTCGTATCCTTAATCGCTTTATACGTACCGGGTTGATTCAGTTCATGCGAGCTAAGTCCCGTACCCGCCGCAGGAGAATAGGGCTGAATGGTAAACCCTTTATATAATAGATTTTTATTGAAAAGCTCTTTCAGTATCCACCACACTGATTCGATGTAGCTGTTTTCATAGGTGATGTAAGGATGTTTCAGGTCCACCCAGTAACCCATGATGCGTGTAACCTCATCCCACCGCTCTTTGTATTTCATTACTTCGGTACGGCAGGCCTTGTTATAATCTTCAACGGAAATTTTTTTACCGATGTCTTCTTTCTTTATCCCAAGCGTTTTCTCTACGCTCAACTCTATCGGCAATCCATGTGTATCCCATCCACCTTTGCGTTCCACCAGTTCACCTTTCAGGGTATGATAACGGCAAAAGATATCTTTAATGGCCCTGGCCATAACGTGGTGAATACCGGGCAGTCCATTTGCGCTCGGAGGTCCTTCATAAAATACGTATGCCGGATTCCCGTGTCTCGAAGAAATACTCTTTGCAAAAACATTTTCCTTTTCCCAAAAGGCAAGGATATCGTTGCCAATCTGTGAAAGGTTCAATTGTTTGAATTCGGGGTATATTTTTTCTGTCGCCACGTCTGTAAAAAAGGATGGCAAAAGTAATTTTTATATGCGAAATCCGAAGATTATTGATCAGGACTTAAACCAGTCGCTGTACATTACATAGCGATCAGGCAATTCATCGAGTAATTTACGCTGTTCTTCGCTAATTGGCTTGATTTTCCTCGCCGGCACCCCCGCATATACATAACCGCTTTCGCAAATTGTGTTTTCCGGGATTAAGGCACCTGCGCCGATAATCGTGTATTGCTCAACCACGGCATGATCCATAATTATGGCGCCCATTCCGATAAGCGTGTGATCCCCCAGCGTACATCCATGCACTATTGCACGGTGCCCGATGCTTACAAAATTTCCGATTTCTGTTTTGGCCCGCTCATACGTACAATGAATAATGGCCCCGTCCTGTATGTTAACTTTATTGCCGATCCTGATCGAGTTTACATCCCCACGCACCACTGCATTAAACCAGATGCTGCAGTCGTCGCCGGTAACTACATTCCCGACAATGGTTGCATTCACCGCCAGAAAACAATTTTTTCCAAAAGCCGGAGCGATATTCTTTACAGGAATTATATGAGCCATCGTTTTCTGATTTGCAGGCAAAGATGCACAAGGAGAGCATTCTGACCTATGGCACTCTGATTTCTTTTCCTTAATTTTACTCACTCATCTTTTATTGTATGAAGAATTTATTTTTTGCTTTTGTTGTCGGATTGCTTTTTTCAGGATGCGTTACAAATAATCCTTATCCGGATATTCCTACGTTGGAATTTAAGTCAATTACGTTTGGCGACAATGGGGCATATACTTTTACGCTGATCACCACATTCACTGACGGAGACGGAGACATCGGATATTACCAGGACAGGCCCAATGAACCGATATTTGACGACGTGCTTAGCCCTTACTATTATAATTTTGTAATGGGATTGCAGGTAATGAAAAACGGAGTCTGGATTGACTCATCAATTGTTTACACAGTGATAGATTTTAAATCGGATACGACAGAAGCGGATAACGACACTACGTATACGCTTTACAATGATCTTATTAGTCTAAGAGTCCCGTTCATCTCCCAGGACGGACAGAACAAAGGCTTAAAGGGAGACATTGACAAAACGGCTTTTTTACCTATTCCGTTATCCGGGGATACGATACGGTACCGCGCATTTATTTACGACCGCGCATTGCATAAGAGTAACGAGATTTTTACTCCGGGATATTTTATCCGCACACCTTAATTTTATTTATCGCTTCGGAAAGTGGAGCATTGAAAGATTCTTCTGCACCGATATTTAGAACAGAGTAATCTACGAGTGAGCCGAGGCCTTCAATGCTGATGGACGATTGTGATGTGCTTTTATATATTTTTTCAGACGTCAAATATTCAGAAAGGTATTCCTGTTCTGTTTGACCCGGCGTAGGCACCAGCAGCGCATTTTTTTTTAGTGCTGCCAAATCCATAATACTTGAATATCCTGAACGGCAAATCACCAATCGGGAAACGGAAATTATTTTTTCCAACTCTTTGGAATTCAGATGCGATACAATTCTGACGTTGCCCGTTAATTCATCCCGTTTATTTCCCGGCTTCCCTTCGATTAAAATTGATTTCCCCGGATGATTATTTAAGAACGATAAAATAATTTTTTCAAATTCTGTCCGTGAAGGTTCGGGTCCGCTGATGACGGCACATAAATCATATTCCGTTTTATTTTCAATCCCCGTGAATTTAAATCGCGATAGCGGATTGACAAACTGCGCATTTTCCGGAAGCGGATATTTATGGGAAAGGTCTCCTGAAAGATTCTTTTGCCCTGCATAATCAGGAATCCAGCAATGATTAAATTTTTTAATCACGATTTTATGTAGATAATGAAGCAGCGGTTCGAGTATTTTTAAACCCTTCGGACATTTAATCATCAGCTGGTGCGTGATGTAAACAGAACATATTTTTTTATTCCACAACCCGAATCGTCCATCGGAAATGACGACATCAATATGGTGGTCGGCAATTATTTTTTTCAGTTGATGATGTTCGGCCATCATCCGGAATAATATTTTCGGAAGCAGTAAAATTATTTTCAGCCATGCGGGTAAAACAGAGGAATAAGTAAGCCGGTATCCCTTCAGGTAAATAAATTTCAGGCCGAAAAATTCTTCCCGTAACAGGTGCTCCATTCTTCCGTCAGCCGCAATCACCACTTCATTGCCGGCATTCAGCAATGCGCGGATCACAGGTATGCAGCGCGTGGCATGACCAAGGCCCCAGTCGAGGGGAGCAACAAGAATCTTTTTTCGCACCATTAAAAGTTCAGGAGAATTTTAGAATCAGAATCCGAATATACGAATTAGCTTTGCACCCCCATTCGCATATTCGTATCGATTGGTTATTCGCACCATGAAAAGAAAGCTTGCCCGGTTTGCAGAGAACGACACGTTTCCACACCTGTTTCAACCTAAAATGTTTCCGCCCGTTGACCATGAACTGAAAGGGAAGTGGCTCAATGATTTTTTTAAAAACCGGAACCCCATTGTATTAGAGCTCGGATGCGGTCGCGGAGAATACACCGTGAATCTTGCAGAGAAATTTCCGGAGAAGAATTTTGTTGGTGTCGACTGGAAGGGAGCGCGGTTGTGGAGGGGTGCCAAAACGGTACAGGAAAACAAGATGCAGAATGTTGCTTTTCTGCGCATTATGATTCAGAATATCCTCAATTTTTTTTCTAAGGACGAGGTCAGTGAAATATGGATCACCTTTCCTGATCCGCAGCCACAAAAAACCCGCGAACGCAAACGGCTTACTGCGCTCCGGTTTCTTAATCAGTATAAACAGATTTTGGTTGAAGGCGGAATCATTCACCTGAAAACGGACAACAAATTTTTTTATGATTATACGCTTGGCGTGGTGACAGAAAATAATTTAAAGAACCTGTATGCAACAGACGATCTTTACCATTCCGATGCCGAAGATGAAATTTTAGGAATTAAAACCACCTATGAAAAGATGTTTCTGGAAAAAGGATCAAAGATCTGCTACCTGAAATTTACCCTCTGATGAAAAAGGATAACAATAAACTCGATTCTTTTTTTGAGCAGGTATATGCCGTTGCGAGATTGATTCCCAAGGGCAGGGTAACCTCTTATGGAGCCATCGGAAAATATCTTGGGACGGCGAAAAGCGCCAGGATGGTGGGATGGGCAATGAATGGCGCACATCAAGTAAAACCGAAAGTCCCGGCTCACAGGGTAGTAAATAGAACCGGTCTTCTCACCGGAAAACACCATTTCGGATCCCCTGACATGATGAAAGAACTGCTTGAAAAAGAAGGTATAAAAGTGAAAAAAGATCAGGTTGTTGATTTCAAAAAACATTTCTGGGATCCGATGGAAGAACTTAAAATGTAGAAGGATGAATTCGGGATAACGCGTGTAAACATTACCTTTGCGGAAGACAGGCGAAAGAATCCGGCAGGGGATTTTTTCAGCAACATTTAAAAACAGAAAAATGATTACCAAAGAACAAGTTATTGAAGCCCTTGGAAATGTAATTGAACCCGATCTCGGCAAAGACCTCATCACCCTTAAGATGGTGGAAGACATTGTTGTAGAGGGCAATAACGTTTCCTTCTCTGTAATACTCACTACACCCGCATGCCCCATGAAGACCATGATTCACAATGCATGCGTGAATGCCATTATCCATTTTGTTGACAAAGACGCCGTTGTAAATGTGAACATGACCGCACGCACTACCAGCGGCCGGGTAAAAGAAGACGTACTGCTTCCGGAAGTAAAAAATATTATTGCTGTTGCATCAGGAAAAGGTGGCGTGGGAAAATCTACCGTTGCCGCCAACCTTGCTGTTGCACTTGCAAAAAAAGGCGCTACAGTAGGTCTGATAGATGCCGACATTTACGGTCCATCACAACATATTATGTTTGGCGTAGAACACGAACGATTGTTTGTGAATGAGCGCGATGGAAAAACATTTATGATTCCTGTAGAAAAATACGGAGTAAAAGTTTTGTCTATTGGTTTTTTAGTTGACCCTGATCGTGCCATTCCGTGGCGCGGACCGATGGCATCTAAAGCACTGAAGCAATTGTTCTCTGATGCTGAATGGGGAAAGCTGGATTACCTGCTGATAGATCTTCCTCCGGGAACGGGTGACATTCATCTTACTTTAGTTTCTGCAGTTCCGGTTACCGGAGCTGTTATCGTAAGTACACCACAACACGTTGCACTTGCAGATGCACGGAAGGGCGTGAGTATGTTTATGCTTGATGCGATTAATGTTCCCGTTCTGGGACTGATAGAAAACATGGCTTATTTCACACCGGAAGAATTACCGGAAAATAAATATTACATCTTCGGAAAGGAAGGATGTAAAAAACTCGCTGAAGAATTAAAGGTTCCTTTCCTCGGAGAAATTCCATTGGTGCAGAGTATCCGCGAAGGCGGTGATACAGGAATTCCGGTTGCACTCGACGACAACACTGTTGTTTCGGATGCATTCATGAATGCTGCAGATCACCTGGTGCGTCAGATTTCCATCCGCAACGCGACGAAACCGGCAACAAAAAAGGTTGAAGCGATGGCGCATTGATGGAGCAGCCGGTGGGTTGGTTGATTTGTTGAATCTTTGATTGGTAGCAGCCGACGAGGATTTGCAGTCAACTTAATAAACCATTCAGCGAATCAACATTTCTTTCTTCAATTGTATTTTCGTTCTCCAGATAAAAAAAATGTCCTCAGATACAAATACTCAGCTACTCACCCGCATTGAAGATGCGCTTAATCAGTTGCGCCCTTATCTCGAAGCAGACAATGGCAATGTAAGTCTGGTAGAAGTAACAGATGATATGGTTGTGAAACTGCGCTTTCTTGGTGCCTGCCGGGGATGCAGCATGAGCACGATGACATTGCGGGCAGGCATTGAACAAACCATTTTACGCATGGTGCCCGAGATAAAATCCGTGGAGGCGATTGCCGATGAAGAGGATGAGGAAGAGTTAATTTAGGGAGATGTATATGGTTGATTCGTTGCAGATTTTTCTAATGCCCATAAGAGGCGCTGGCCCACAACCATAAACAGCTCGCACCGCAATATTTTCCGGAGTTCGATTTTGTCCGCCGCAGGATGTAAATGAAGTGATAATACAGATTAGAAAATTTGTGCTTAAAATCTTTTTCAATAACCGCATTTATTTTTTGGTTTAGTTATATCCGGGTAATGTATTTACTTGTTCTCTTTGACCACACATCAAAAGTCAGTTCAAATTTAATCTCACCCTTGCCGTGTATTCCTGTTTCTCTCCAGCCGGCCTTTCTATAAAATGCCTCGGCCCTGGTATTGGGTGATGTTCCCAGCCAAACGGTTTCATTGGTCTGAGTAAAATACCAGTTTAGCATGATGTCGTGAAGTCCTCTTCCAATGCCTTGTTTTTCAAAATCAGGATGCACAAACAAAGCCCATATATTTCTTTGCGTTAAACCAACGATTGAAAAACCAACGATCTGATTTTCCGTTTCACACACCCAGCCTTTTCCATGAAGCGTTAAATAATCTTCATTATCTTTTCGTGTAACTAAAGCAGGGTTACTCAGGACATTTTCTTTTACTGCCATCCTTACCACCATGTAGTTGTTTATGTCATTAATATTTGCTTCTCTTATTGTCATGTTTTGCATAGCGTATTTGAGTGTGTGAAATTTCTGACTTGCTTAAACGTCATGTTAATCGAATAAATCCATTCATCCTCTACTGCCTTTTTCGTAATTACTTCCCGGGCTTATCCAAATCAAAGTACTCATTGATTGAATTTTCAAATGACTCACTAACCAAATCGAAATTCGCTTCGCTTGGTTTTAAATTGACAAACTTGGCAATAATCCTGCTGCGTTTGTAAAGTATGAATGTGTTTTCAACCGATTGATCAATATTGTTCAGGTTAATATCTGAGTGTGTATCAGAAAACGAAGGAACAAAAGTTAATGCAACCTTTTCCAGTTTTAAATCTTTACCAACTTTCTCTAATTGATTTTCTCTTTTGACCTTGTTGTATTCAGTTTCATTTCCGTAAATAAAATAAACCTTCAAATATTTTTCTCTTCGATTGCTTTCTGACTCTAAAAAGTTCAGCCATTGATTTATTTCAGTCCAATTTGGATTGTTTCCAACAAAATATAAAATACCGTGATACCAGCCATATTTGCATATCGGGCATGTTTTTGAACCTTTGTCCGGACCCCAGGCATGAAAGGGGATAAATGAAAAAACATCTTCACCTACATTGTTTCCTGACCTAAGTTCATTTACCGGTTTATTCGGATAGTTAGGAATATTTAAACCAAGTATCAGATTTCGTTCACCAATTTGTAAATCTCCTTTTTGAACTAACCTTAGTATTCCGCTTCCACAACGATTTTCCATTCGCTGCCTTTTGGTTGAAGTAAGCAATTTGTCATCGTCAAAAACAAAGTCATCAATATAATATTCTTTAAATTCATTGGGTTCCTTTACCGTTACATGAATATGAGCAGGTTCATCATTTGTCGGATACGTCCCCGGTCTTACCGTGTATATGTAGTATTTCCCTGTGGTATCCGTTTCAACCCATCCACGAATGTACCCATGTGTTTGCCCAAGTTCATTTGGAGGCATGCTTCGTTTTTCTTCAGGCTTGTGTAAATATTTACCGTCTGTGTTTGTCTGATAATAATATAAGAGAACACCGGAGGCCGGCGTTTTACCGTCTTGCTGATATACTATTCCTGTCAATAAAATTTTTTGTCCCTGTTGAGACCAGCCCGAGCTGGTGTCGGTTGAACTATTATGCTTAGGAATTCCATAATAGGTAAATTCACTATTTTCAAAAGTCCCGCCAACAGGTTTAATCCCGTCTTTTTGTTGTCGCGAAGGATTATTTTCCGTCGTCTGCCCATTACAACCGGTTATAAATTGGCTGGCGAAAATCAGTAGTACAAAGAGATATAGTCTTTTCATATTGCGCAGTTTTGTTTTGAGGCTACTCATATGGTTTGCGACATGCTGCTGTACAGCACCAGTCCCCTCAATAAAGTAACGAATTTTTATTTGCTGCAATTGAGAAAAATTCCCGGTATGCGCCTTCGCCTATTGTGCCGAACCAAAGGTTTCCGGCTTTATCTCGTATCGCGCAACGAAACATATAACCGTCTGCATTTCCGGAAGCGGGAATAAAAAACAACAACAAAAGCAATGCGCAGATATATTTGCGTAGGTAGTTCATTTTCATTTGCTGGTTATTACCAATTTAAATGCACCATCGTTTTATTTTTTCTTTCTGCAGGACTAAATAAAGTTTGCTTGTGAAAATGATAATCGGCCCTGAGCTCTGCAGATACTATTCTGTCTTTTGAATGTTCACTAAATTCTCCTGCGTTTTTCTTTTTTTAAGAACGCGCACATACTCGCGTGCTAAACCCACTCCATAGTCCTCAAACGATTTTTGCGCCCACATGATCGCTTCATCCAGGTTTCCATTAATCTCGTTTATGATTGCCATATTGAAACATGCTCTGCCTGCTGCTTTTCGTTTAGGATTATTCACTTCTTTTTGCCAGAGTTCTGCCGCTCCATTCCAGTTTCCGACCAATGCTTTGCGTTTTGCAATTTTAAAATTCACACTACCGCCTTTCACAAAATAGTCGCGATGCACTCGAACCCAATACTGGATTATGCGATTGGAATAAGCGCGCCCGCCACGATTTGCGGTTTGCTTTACATATTCTTTGCGCTGGAGCAATCTGTCTGCCGCAATTAGTGGATTCCCGTTTGCGTTGAAGTTGAGGTTTTTTACCAGTGTGAATTCATCGAGAATACGTTTAATGCGCGGGTCGTAAATTCTCCACCCCATTTGTACCACTGTGTTTATGCTTACCTGTTGCAACTCGTTCACCACCTGCAAGGGGTTGTCACTGTTGGTGACAGCTCCTGTAACTGCCGCCGGATTTATTTTTAATTCCGTATGAAACATTTCAAGTACAAAAAGTGCCTGAACATTATTTAGAAGGCAAATTTTTTCCACCCGATCCCACGATAACGGAGCGGGAAAAACGCCAACGGCCGTGCTTCTGAGATTGACGGTATCCGGAATGGTAACATAATCAAAACGCTTGTTTTCGAGCAGTGCATCTTTCAGCCCGCGGACACCTTCCGCACTTCCTTCTTTGATCATAGAAATACTTTCTGCCGAGAGAAGCTGGTGAAGTGCATTTACTGCTTTGTTTTCATCGCCGGGAATGCTGCGGTTCACAACGCCGACTTTCTTCACCTCGTTGGAAATGGTTACCGGAGAAGGCGACAGCACACTGAGTGATAGCTGATTTGTTCTACAGGAAGAAAAAATTACAGCAACCGAAAAAAGAAAAAATATTATTCTCATTCTGTATTCTTTTTGTCGTTTCAAAGTTAAGCATAGTTTGACTGCGAAGAGTTAATTGTTGTTGACGGCGTTTTGTCTGTTGGTAATAAGTGCAGCTCTTCTTCGCATACCTGCCTGCGAAACATATTTCCGCCATCCCATTTATTGTCGGATGAAAATGTATTGTTATCGGCCGCTTCATTCCACGACCAACTTCCCGATTGTCATTTGCCCCGTATCATTTATAAGTTGAAGAAAATAAATACCGTTGTGAAGTTCAGCGCGATTCAATACAAATGATTTTTGATTTGACAATCTTTTTTCCATTACAATTGAACCAGAGGGGTTGTAGACCTTTAAGCAAGCAGTTTCAAACGCTGAACCTACTTGCAACAGAGCGGTAGAATGAAATGGGTTTGGAGAGATCGATGCAAAATAAATATTTGTAGAATTTTCTTTGGTATTATCAATAAGTTCGCAATGGGTAGAAGTATCAGGATAAAGGGTGATACCATTTTGACTGAAGCAAGTGATTGAATAATCGGGTAAATCTATTGTGGTACCCGGAGACGCTTGAATCAAACCGTAAGTCGAACCAATTCCATCTATTAATGAAATATGGTACCCGGGATTGATATTCCATCTTTTGCGATAGTTACCACCCACTAAAACGGAATCTATAGATTGGACAACGTCATCGTTTTGATATGAATGAAGAAAACCCCGTACGGTATCCCCTACTTGCATATTAAAATCATAAAGTAAGTGTTCTATGGTGTCAGTAGGAGGGAAATAAAATACTTTTTTAAGGGAAGTGTCTTGACGGATTGCTCCTTGATATCCAAGCGCCTCGCTGCAAAAGTCTGTTGCGCTATGTTGAATAAATGAGATGGAAAGTTTATGATACACTTCGCTGTTGAGGATAGTATCTCCCGAAATCCGGACGGAATAGTAATCAAATTCCCATCCACGAGGTGCGCAGTTGGCGATCATATTAATATTCCAAACGGCATCACTATCAGGAAAAGGATGATAAACATTTGTCTGCCCTTTTACAGAAAGTGAAAAGAGTATTGCAATCAGTGGTAAATTTTTTTTCATGATTTTCCTTACCAGTGTAAAATAATAAAAACTATTCGCCCGACGTTTTCTCCCGCATTACTAAAGTCCCCTATCAGCGGTTCATCGCTATTGTCTATCCACAATGTAATTCAATTCAGTTACTCCTGAAGTAAATTGTCGGGCATTCAATAGCTTTAGATTTATCTTTTCTTTGATGTCTGCAAACAGCGGAATGCCCTGCCCAAGAATAATTGGGTTAACAAATAGCCAGAAGCCATCAATTAGGTTTAGTTGAATAAGTGAATGTGTTGCTGATGGGCTACCAAAAAGCAAGATCTCATCTCCCGACTGTTGTCTTATTTCATTTATTCTGTCAGAAAGATTGTCGCTGATAATTTTTGTGTTCGTAGTTTCGGCATCATTTATAGTTTTTGAAATGACAATTTTGTGAGCTTTACTATACCACTTTGAATGTTCAATATCATGTTTGGTGGCTGTCGGTTTATCGGCTGCGGTAGGCCAGTAACTTTCCATCATCTCATATGTCACCCGCCCATATAGTGCAGCGTCGCTTTTTTGAATGCGCCTACCGACATAATCAAAAAGTTCTTCATCAACTTTAACCCAGTCGAGTTCTCCTTTCGGCCCTGCTACAAATCCGTCAAGTGACATGTGCATAAATGAAATTATATTTTTCATACTGTTCTGTTTTTTTTATTGTTGTTTTTGATTTGTTGCGATCAATTATTTCACCGGATATCAGATCTTATTTCATTTCCCCGGACTGCCCCAAACGCTATTACAATCCTGATAAACATACAACAGGTTTCAGCGTACCCGGTAATTTTACAAAATTAAATTGGCTATATTCTTTTATGTACGCCTCTTTTGACACATATTATTTTTATCTGCATGCCGCAACGCAATTAGAAAAGGAGTTTTTCCAAATCAAAGACCGGTTTTTCTTCGATTGAAAATACTAGGTCCTTAGTTCTGCTTATTGGTCAGCAACACCTTGTCAATTCTTGCTCCGTCCATATCTAAAATCTCAATTTCAAAATTCCGCCATAACAATGTGTCGCCCGTTGCAGGAATTCTTCTGAGTTGGTGAAGTATAAGTCCACTAAGGGTGTTGAACGGATAATCCTTTATTAAGTCATCCATGTCAAATTTTCGTAGGAATTCCGTAAGAGGATATTGTCCATCAATAATCCAACTGCCGTCTGCACGTAGTTTGAATGAAAATTCGTTTTCGTAGAATTCAGAAACATCTCCGACCAGCGCTTCTAATAAATCATTCATTGTTACAATGCCTTGCATTTGTCCAAACTCATCCAGCACAATTGCCTGATGTGTTTTGCTCGTCTTGAATAGTTTTAATGCTTCGAAAGCGGATAAATATTTGGAAATATATTGTGGTTGCCTGAAGTGATCAGATATTTTAAAGAAAGGCTCATTAATGTGTCTGAAAAGATCTTTGAGGCGAATAATTCCAACAACATCCATTTTGCCATTTACCACAGGATAAACAGAGTGCATTTCATTGTTTACCGTTGTCAGGATATCTTCTTTGTCAAATTCTTCTTTCAGGAGAATAGCATCTTTGCGATGGGTCATTAAAGACGAAACTTTTCTGTCACCGAGAATAATAACCCGTTCCATAATGTCTTGTTCAATTTCCAGAATGGCTCCCCCCTTTGTTCCTTCCTGAAGGATGTCTTTTATCTCTTCCTCGGTTATTTTACTTTCACTTTTTGGTTTTATACGAAAGAGTTTTATGATGATATCGGAAGTAAAAGTGAGTAGCCAAATAAACGGAGCGGCAATTATTGAAATCCAATACATCGGGAAAGACAAAGCTTTTGAAATCCTTTCAGGCATGGTAAGCCCGATGCGTTTCGGAACCAGTTCGCCCAATACCAGCGAAAAAAAGGTAAGCGTTACAACAATCAATGTTACGGCAATGGTCTCACTATATTGTCTTAACCATTCAATTCGGTTTAGATATGCCACCAGGTCATCTTCAATTTTTTCTCCGCTGTAAATACCTGTCAAAATACCGATAAGCGTAATTCCGATTTGCACAGTGGAAAGGAACTTCCCGGGGTTTTGAGAAAGTTCAAGTGCTTTTTTTGCAGATTTATCTCCCCGTTTCGCTGCAGTTTCTAAACGCGATTTACGCGATGAAACCATTGCAATTTCTGACATAGCAAATATACCGTTGAGCAAAATCAGAAAAAGTATTATCAGTATTTCCATATGGTAATTTCAGTTACCGGCTTGTCCGGCAAACACACCTGTCATTTAAAAGGGTTGCACATAAAGGTTTATGGCCCGGCGAAGGTGGCGATTTTCACACAAAAGGTTCATGCGAAGCACACACTTCAAATTTACTAAAAACTGTCATTGAAAGTACGTAACTGATATTTTTGCCCGATCACTGTTAGGTTTTTATGTTACGCTGAGCGTAATGCCGCTTGATGTTACGATATTTGAAAGCATCTCATACTCGCACTGCCAAATTGAAACCCTTCGAAAAGGTATTTAACCTCTTCTGTTTTGTCCGCTAAACCAAGTGTGTAAAGCATCGGTAAATAATGTTCGTTTGTCGGATGTGACAATTGAAATAAATTTCCAAGTTGCTCATAATTCACAAGTGCTTTAAAATCCCGACTGTTAAGTTTTGATTTAACGAACTCATCAAATTCAATTGCCCAATCTAAAGGATTAGCATTAATGTTATTCCACTCTATAACTTTTAGATTGTGGACAATGTTACCGCTGGCAATAATCAAGACACCCTTTTCTCTCATTTTTTTTAAAGACTTTGCCAATTGAAAATGATAGTTTGACATTTGTGAATTGTCAATACTTAATTCAAAAACCGGAATGTCTGCTTTAGGAAATAAGTGTTTTAAAACAGTCCAGGCGCCGTGGTCGAGGCCCATTGTATGGTCCTCCTGAATATGATAATTTGCTGCTTCTTCAATTGCTTGTCTTGCAAGTCGTGGATGCCCTTTGGGTTCGTACTTAATTTGAAGCAAGCGATCGTCAATATTTCCAAAATCATAAATAGCTTTAGGTTGTGGATTAACAGAAACAAAGGTTCCGCTTGTTGTCCAATGTGCCGAAATAATCATTATGGCGTTTGGTTTTTCGATACCGGTTCCAATTTTACCGAGATTTTGAGTAAAGTCATTGTCAAGCAATGCATTGACAGGGTGCCCATGTCCAATAAATATAAGCGGTGTTTTTTTTGTATTTGAAAAACTATTGCTGATTTTTTCAAAAGCTTCAAGTTTCACGGTTGCTCCTATGAGCGGAAGCAAGGCCATTGTTTTTAAGAATAGTAATCGTTCCATTGTTGTACTGTTTTTGAATACCATCACTATTGATTGGTTATACAAAGTTGAAGCTTATGCAATGGCTTTTCGTTCACATAGGTTAAGATCGTATCAATTCTATTTTTTCTTTGCAAGATTTTGTCGGATGCGACTGAGTGACTGTGGCTTGATGCCTAAATAGGATGCTACTAAATATTGAGGAATTCTTTGGGGAAGGTCGGGATGATTTTTTATGAGCGTTAAGTAACGCTGTTCAGCATCTTCACTAAAATTTTTCGCAATTCTTTGCAATGAACTTAAGTAGCCATTTTGAACAAGTATTCTAAAAAACATTTCAAATTTTGGAATTTGCTCACAAGCTTTTTCAAAGTCAGCATGTTGCATGGCAAAAAGAGTTGATGATTCTAAAGTTTCAACATTAAATATGGGTGGATTACCACTAAAGAAACTATACATGTCTCCAATCCAATAGCCCTCCAATCCAAATTGCACAGTATGTACTTCGCCTTTTTTGTCAACAATGAAAGTATGTGTCGCACCTGAATCAACAAAATACAAATTACGAGAGACTTTTCCTTCAGTTACAAATTGCTCTTTACTTTCTAATTGCAAAGGAACAAACCAGGCACTTAGTTTTTCGAATTCGGCATCAGTGAGTTTTTGATTTATTTTGACTTCAATATTTTTGCGAATATTATTTTGCATTGTTTAAGTGAATTGATAGTTATTGGTTGCATGTTATCTGTTGTCGGGGAATGATGCAAAACGGTTCGCAGATGTGTGTTGTATGCAGTTATTAATTTTCAAATTCCAAGTGTTGGCATGTGTTTAACTTCGTGATAAGTCAAGGTTGCTTTGATACATTCCTTTAATTCATCCACAGGAATGTCGTCATCTATTTTAAAAACAATTGCCCGAACCACCAATTTCTTAAACCCGCTGTTGAACAGAACCTTCGGTAGCCTTTTAAGAATCATACACAAGTGTAGCGGAAAATTTCGTAAGTGGAACTCAAATTTAAAAACAAATAAAAATGAGTTTCAACAAAAAAGTACACCGCACATTATTATCGCAAGCAAGGATGCAAGTACAGGGATTTTCAGCCTCGTATTCTAAATTTATTGAGCGCATAAGAAATTTAGTTGAAGATACAGGAACTTTTTTTGAATTAAAATTTGTATTGAAAATACAAATGCCCGCTTTGCGCATAACGGTCATGGGTAAAATGGTGGGGTAGCCCCCGAAGTTCCTGGCCATACAAACCTAACCATGAAATTCGAACTTTCAAACTCGCAGAAGCCAGCCATACCTTTTACCCGATGTTATTCGAACATCCGACTGCGTAATCGAAGCATTACTGTTTAATTATTACAGTTTTGTAAATTGCATGCCTTTCTGCCCAAATAAAAACTGTGTATGCGCCCTGTTCAATACCTTGCAAATTAATTTTTCCAGATGCTTCAATTGTCTTGTCAATTACTAGTTGACCTGATGAATTAAAAAATATTAAACGCATCTTTTGATTTTCTTTTATATTGATATTTAACTCATTTATTACAGGATTGGGATAGACTGAAATTCCATTGCCCGATAATTCATTAATGCCGGTTATTAACGTATCAATGGTAACGTTTTGCACGTAGTTCGTATGGCTCCATTTTCCGTTACTATCGTAGCTGCGTGCAAATAATGTATGCTGTCCTACATTGAGGTTTGACTGCACAGGAACATTTATTGAATCATTAGTAAGGTCAGTAACAAAAGTTGAAGGAATATACGGAATGTAATATCCTATTCCCGAATCAATATCCCAAAAAAACTCAAGCCCGACTATGCTTCCTGTTGCCAGCGTATCGTAAATCAAGACCGCATTAAAATTACAATGGCTCCAAACATTGTTAGCATCTTTAGTGCGTGTTCCTATCACATGAGGTCCAACGGAAAGATTTGGAATATTAAAAAGGTGATTTGCGATGTCAGGTGCTGGTGTTATTGTCGAAACAGCATAACCGCTGTCGTATCCCGGGTCTGTATCAATCCAGTATTCCATTGCAACAATATTTTGAGCTTTTACATGTGATACTGCAACAACTAATAAAATGAATAATGTTATTTTTTTCATAAATCTGTTATTTAAAAATATGAATTATTGATTGCTGCGCGTACTTACAATAACCGGAGCCGAACTTCCCTGAAGGCCGTTACCAATTGATTGCAGTTTATAAATTGCCGGGATGCCGGGTATGCCGCTTAAAACATAAGGTGCGCTTCCGCCATACATTCCTATTTCAGTACCTGCGCCATTGGGGTATGGAAATCCCTGAAAACATTCAACACAAATAGATGAATTATTTACCTGATACATTCCATCATTCGTTGTACTTGCCGTTGAAAAAATTATGGATTGAACCACCACATAATTATTACTCCCTGTTAGCCATGTGGGTAAAGCGAAGTCGAAAATATTGTTGTGAATATTTGCGGAAGTTCCCGAACCCTGCGCAATGGAATTGCCAAGTATAATATTATTATAAAACTCAAAAGAATTTACATTTACCGCACCATTTTTTATTACATTCTGAAAAGCTGAACCGCTTAAAACATTTGTTTTAATTTCGAAACCAGTTTCAAAATAATTATTTGAAACTTCTAAAAAATTAGTAACCGGTGCGCCTGTATTAATTACATTTATCCAACACTGTGTTATTTGAATATTGTTTAAAGTGGTAGAAGAATTTCCGTTAAAATGCAGGTCGTTTAAAATCCGGCAACGCTTTATTGTTATGTTTGATAAGTTAACATTATCCAGAAATATTCCTGCCCCCACACCTGTTGGAAATGATAACCCGATTAATTGAGTTCCATCGGCACCGGTACCTAAATGAATACTTACTACAGTGGAAGCATTTGTATTGTTTTGAAGATTTAAATTTTGAGTTAAATAATAGCCGGTACCAATTATGGTGACATACTTACCTGTAATAACCACAGCACTGTAATTTGTTGCTGATGCTTCCACATAAATGGTATCGCCATTCATCACAGCATTACTGCTTACTGCTTGTTGTAAACCACCTGCACCTGTGAATACTTGATGATTTGTCCATTGACCGAATGCCGGATTATAATTTACGCGCCAAACATTTGCATTACATGACTGGTAAACTACTAAAAGCATTGCAGATACTGCAATCAATGAAATGAGAATTTTGTTTTTCATTTTGTTAGAATTTTAATTGTTAGTATTTATTTGTTTGATTTTAATTTTTTGTTGCAAATATATTTTTTAAACAGTCCTTTGTCAAGGATCATTTATTTTTTGCTGTAGATGATTTATTCTTCGCGCAATGGTCAACTGCACGTTCAAAGCTAAACTGTTTGAAGTTCCGAAGATATCAACGGGTTTCGCACACACGGTTTGCGGGTTTAAGAAGTTGGCGTCCGCCGCGGCGGATCGGAGCACAAAATTGTCAAGCCAACACAAATGTTGCTGCGAGGTAGAATGTTCGATTAACCACTGAACCGCCAATTTCTTGTAGGTGCTGTTATGCCCAGTGATTTTTATTTAGCTCCTTCACAATTTATTCTTTGTTGATCGATAAAATTTTCACAGTCATACATTTTTTTGTAAACAAGTATCATTTTTGATTTAAATATTTTCGGCATCCAACTAAAAATATTGATTTGACCAGTAGTTCCTTCTTGTATTAAGAAGCACTTTTCAATCATTCCATTTTTTGTTTTGAATTTTACTCCGATTGAAGAATGGCCCGGATATATATCTTCCTTTAATTGGCATCTATCCCAATAGGCATCTTCTACGCAATCTTGTCTTTTTAACCACTTGGTAATGGTATCAAAACAGGGCGCTAATGTAGTTTGATATCCACTTCCCGCTCCATTGAAAAACACTTTTCCTTTACGATTTTCCTTAATTACTTTATGTAAAATCCTTTCTGTATTTTTAAAATTCATATTATAAACTGCCTTGCAAAATGCTTTTTCGTTTTGCGAAAATGCATTTTGTAGGACAAAGAGCAATATTATCAGGATAATTATTTTACGTGGGATTTCCATTTTAATATAGCTTCATTAAATTGTGAATCGTTTTTATACCATGCGCTGATATGTTTTTTATCTGCAAGGTTTTCATCGGTCAATAAGTCCAGATTCCAAATAATGTTTGAAAGATAGTAACTGTGAATGGTTGAATTTTCGCTGCCAGAAATAATAAGCGGATTGTGTTCTAACAAGTATGTTAAAAATTCTATTGCAACTTTGTCGAACGCTTTCCATTCCCCATTTTTCATTTTTGTGGAGTTAACCTTTTGCCTCATAGAAAGTTTCTGGTTCAGAAAAATGAGAGCTTGTACCCTTACATCCGGATTCCAATTAGCGGTTAAAGCAAGTATAGAATAAGTATAATCCATTTTTCCGAGATAGCCAAATGCAATAGTCTCTTCCTGATGCGTTTTGTAATTTGAGAAACTCAATTTCCCTAGATAATAGTGTGCAGAGTCATTATTTTTTATTTCTATCTCCATGCCATACAATACATTGTCTGTTACCTTAGGCGGTTTGGGATATTCTGACCAATGATTAGTGGTGTCTTCAACAATGCTGATAACATAATTTTTAAAAGCTGGAAAATCGACACTGTTCCGTTGGCTTTGCGCACGGTTTATGTTGCAAAGAAAAATTAATAATATTAGTAATAAGGTGTTTGATTTCATAGTGCTTTTTATCATTGGGCATAACGGTTTGCAGCTACAAGAAGTTGGCGTCCGCCGCGGCGGATCGAAGCACTAAACTGTCTGCCACCACAAAACGTGATACGAAGCACAATCCCGATAGCTATCGGGATCATTTAGGCACTGAACCCGCTTTTTTGCCAAACGCCTGTCAGCGGTTGCTCTTCTAACGTTCGTCACAGGTTGAATTTTTCAAAAGTGGTTCCATTAAATTTATATGCTCCGTGTTCATGTGTCCCAACCCAAAGGTCGCCATTGTTGTCTTTGTAAATGTTGAACAACGTAATATCTTTTGTATTATCTTGAACGGGATAGTGCGTAATTTTCATCCCATCATATTTCCAAACGCCATCACGATAAGTTACAAACCATAAATTATTATTGTTGTCTCTTACTGTTGATAGATACTCGTCCAAATTGCTGCCCTTTTTCCCATCTAAACCACCTATGCTTTTGTGTCTTGTGTAAAATTTATTGCTTTTTAATGTTGTGCTGTCATAAACACTATAACGGTTTTCGGTATTGAACCAGAAGTCGCCATTTTTGTCTTCTGTAATTGAACGCACTCCGTTTGCTCCTTCATTACGAAATTCTGTCACATCTTCTTCTGTAATCCATTCGAATGATTTTCCATCATATCGGCAAACACCAACAGGGTTTGTGCCAAACCAAATGTTTCCTTTCTTGTCTTTGTAAATGCTGTAGATTTCAAAAGGATTAGATAGTTTAGGTGGTTTTGGCAGTGTCAATTCATAAAAAGTATTACCATCAAACCTATATACTTTTCCCGTTTGATAAGCATTTCTTAACCACAAATCACTGGCTTGAAGTTTCCAGTCATTACTTGGAGTTGTTGTTATTGTAGCAAATGAATGTCCGTCAAATTTAGATATTGTAGAATGGGGATGACAACTAATGAAGTAAATATTGCCAGATTCATCTTCTGTAATTTCATCAATTCTATTGTTTTGTAAACCGTGTTTTGTTGTATAATTAATCAATGTCTTTCCATCATATTTAAACACTCCTGTTTCCCAACTACCAAACCAAAATACGTTCTTCTTGTCTTGATAAACAACCATTATGCTGCTGCCAAGTTCTTTCACTGTATCGCCTTTTGTAAAATGGTCTGCGATTATTTTTTGATTAGAGGTCTGTCCATTGCAAGATGTTAATAGTATAAAAATAGTCAAAATTAAAAGTATGTTTAATTTCATTGTAGTCAGTTTGATGATTGCAGTGTCGTCAATAGAGTTACCGATACCGGTTTCTGGCTTTGCGTTGGTGGGCTTTTGAAACCGAAAACTGTCTGCCAGCACCAAAGATAATTAATTGCTCAAATGTTTCTATTCGCACTGTCCGCCCACTAACGCAAAACCCGCGTTAGCTGTTCGTGCTTTTTTATTTTGTATTAAATACCCACTTGATTGCCGCATCAATTATTTCATCTGTGTCTGTATTTGTTTTGTCCTCAATTAAAAAATCAGGATTTATGCTCGTTGTGTATTGGTTACCATTTCTATCAGCCATTATTGTTGATGCAAGAAATATTTGAGACCCATCTTTTAATTCGAAACTTCCATTGCCTGTTGTTAGACCCCATGTCGGTTGACCAAATGATTTAGTATTTGAATTACCTAGCAACGATATAACAACAACTTCTCCTGAACTACCAGTCTGATTACTTGTTAATACCGCAATTGGTAAAAGGGTTGTCAATTTGAATGGTCTTGAAACAATCCAACCTTTATATCCATCCCCGTAATATCGGCCATCCTTATAATACCACGAGTTTGATTTTCCATTTATATCAACCAATGAACCTAGTTTTTCAGAACTAAATAGAGGCCCTAATCCTGCTATCATTGGTTCCATATTACCACCGGTGTTTTGTCTAAGGTCTACTATCCAGCCGTTTATTTTTGAAGTGCTAAGATTTTGTATTCCCTTTTGTAGGCTATCCGCATATGCGGTCATTAATTTTGTATTACCACCATGAAATGGAGGCACTAGAATGTATCCGCAACCATCAATAACTTTATAGGTTGGAAATTCAATTTTACTCACTTTCGATCCTTCGTTTTTCCAATTTTTCATTTCTTCGGCAGACATGAAAAAAGAGTGGTGGTCTCCAAACGGTCTTAATGATTCCAGCAGATAATTAACTGCCAAAAAGCAATCACTGTATTTTTTAGCGGGACCAGCAATTTTCAATGCGATTTCTTTTAAGCCATTTATGTTTATTGAATCCCTAACCAAGGAATTTTTGACTATGATGTCGCAGGCCGAGTTGATGTATTGTATAGCAAGCTTACTTAGTTTTCGATCATCAATCGGAGTGGTTTTTACGTCAAAATCAGAAAACCAAACTGTTCCTTTGCCATAAAGAATCATCCCGATTTTGATTTTGTCTGTTTCTTTTGGGCAAACTACAGAAATAGCATACTTTTTCCAATTATTTGTTCCAGTAATCCAGTTAACAGAATAGAATCCGCCCATATCTTTGGTTGCTAATAAAATTCCATTATGGTCATACAGTCCAATATTTAATCCGGCTCCTTTTCCTATTATTCCTTCGGATTTTACAAAGGATGATATGGACAGAATTTTCACTCTGGTGGTGTCAATTGAATTGGCCTCTTGCTCAATAAAGCCAACCGAATTTTCGTCTTGCCCAGAAATTGCTAAAACATTCTTGCTATCAATAATTTCTACATTAACGAACTTTTTTCCACCCCAAGATAAGTCCCAGTGACATAGACCTGTTTTAGATGAATCACATTTTTGTTGAAAGTCTAAATTTTGAAAATTCTGTCCATTTGCTATCTTCAGAATCAAGACAATTAAAATTAATGTAATCGATATTTTTTTAGTCATAGTTTTCTCTTTTTTAGTTCTTTTAGCATGACCGTATGACGTTTCGCAGCTTGGCGAAGGTGGCGATTTTTACCATCCCGATAGCTATCGGGATTGATGCGGAGAACCGAACTTTAATTAACCACAAAACTGTTTGCGGAGCACTGAACCGCCACTTTTGCCAAACCGCTATTACCTGCTGGGCTTCTTTTCAGTCAACAATCTGTCGAATTAGGTCTGCACTGTCCCCTTGCGTTGGCTTGCAAGCTCTTTTTATTTTTTTGTGCGGGTGCTTTGTGGGATGCAAAAAATAAAATGTGCTTGCAAATGCGTTAGTGTTATTAGCTTTCGGCTTATCGTTCTTACTTAGTTATTTCTCTTTAAATATCCCTTTGTTTATTAGGTCTTTTGCAAAATCCAATTCTGTGTCTTTGTTGCTAATTTTTTCTTGAGTGGTTGGCGTAACTTTGTAGTCAGGTATAATTCCTCTGTCTGCAAATGGATATTCTTTTACTGCCATAACATATTTCATAAGTGGAATTTCAATTCGGATTTTAGTGTTTGGTAAAGTCAAGTCAGGAGTTGGTCCAGAGTTGTTACCATAATATCCACCACCGCTTTCTTCACCGATGAATACTGACTTCGCATAGGAGTGAATCATTGATAGGCATTCGCTTGTTGTAGAAAAACAAGAGCCGTTTATGAGAACATAAATACTTCCCCTGAATGTTGGAAAGGTTGCTTTCTGTTTCCCGAAATTGGGATGTTGCACATCATCAAAAGTTCCGCTTAGATTAGCTTTTAACATTCCTTTGGGAGCTTTCATGTCAGGTCGGTTGGTGTATTTAAAAAAGTCGTAGGTTTCTTTATTCATTGTCAGTGAGGAATAGTAATCAAAATCGTGGTCTACAAAATAGGAGAACAATAATTTTCCATATTCGTCTGTTCCTCCGCCATTGTATCTTAAATCGAGAATTAAATTTTGAATATGATTGCGCTCTATTTTCTTAAATGAACTTTTAAGAAATTTAGAAAAAGAAACATTAGTTTTTTTAAGTGCTCCTTTGTCAAAATTATCTATTCGTAAATAAGCAGTTTTTTTGTCCTCATATAAATTAAATTCAACAGGGGATTGAGATACAAGTATTGGATAACGTTGTTTGCGAATTGTTAATAATTGATCAAATGTGATTCCTGCTAATGTTGATTTCCTCACTGTAGCATCAGTCAAAAGTTTAAATTCCACATCGTATGATTCAGCATATCCATACAAGTAATAAAAATATCGTGTAAACATTCGGGAGCTACTAAACATTCTATATTTATGTGTCATATTATGTCCATCGGAAGGGAAAACTGAAATAAACTGATTCACAAAGTCAATCATTGTATGTCCGTTGATGGATATTATTTCAGCACCTACAAATTCTTTATCGCTTAGTATTGAAAAATTTCTTAAGGCAAATATTTTTCCGCCGTCATAATTAATTTGAAATGGAATGGCCGTTGTTCCTTCGTCAAGTTTATCTTGTTCAGGTTTTGGTGCAACTACTTTAGTGTGTCCGCAACCAATATGATTTACAACTTTACTCAATAAAAACTTAAAATCTTGCTCAGTCATTGGCTTAGAAATGGAAGTTTCTGCTAACGAAAAAACAGAGTCCATTTCTTGTTTGGAGCTATAACGGTAAATTCCTGGATGCCCTTCTTCTAATGACACTCTGAAAACTTCGAAATCCTGTTTTAATTTTTCAACTGAAAAATATATTTTATCTACTTGTCCATTGACATTAAATATTGATAATAACAGAATGAAGATTAATGAAATCCTATTCATGATGATTATTTTTTGCAATTAGAAATAATTATTGATAAAAATTTACTCAACTCTTTTATTTTACTTTCAGTAATTCCTTTCAGGGCTACTGTTCTGTTATTTTGAATAATTACTTGAACTTTGGATAATATACTTTTTCCTTTGCTTGTAAGTTTAAGTTGTGTTCTTCTTCTGTCATTTTCATGCGCTTCTCTTGAGAGGTATTCTTTATTTATCAGTAGGTCAATTATTCGTGTAATAGAAGCTGCATCCTTGAACACTTTTTCTGCAATTTCAGTTTGTTTCAGCTCTCCCTTTTCCAAAACTATTTTCATAATCAGCCATTGGTCAACTGTTAGGTCTAACCCTGATGTGGTAATGTTTCTTTGTGCAAGTTGTCGGTAAGTTTTGATTGCACTTTCCAATTTGTAAAAAATTACTTCCTCTAAATTTTCCATCCTGCAAATATAACATTGTCATATCAATAATTGATATATCAATTATATTTTAATGATTTTCTTGGCATTGAAAAATTGTCGGAATTGGGGGTGTTTGGGTAAAATTAAATGTGCAGCAATTTGGGTCGGTTTGTGGGTGGCATTGCAGCTCTTTTAATTTTGCGAAGGGTTGGCCTTTTGACGTCCTACGTCAGCACAAATGTTTGGTGTTAGCACGGTCGTCCAACCTTACAGGGAACGGTTTGGCGCTTGGCGAAGAAGCGGATTTCGAAGCATTAAACTTTCTGCCAGCACTAAATCCGCCTCAGTCGGACACAAAGCTTCATTTAAGCACTGAACCCGCTTTTTTGCCAAACTCCTGTTAGCTGGTGTGGTGTTTTTCCTACAAAGCACAACTGTTTCAAGTTATTAGTCAAGTTTGTCCAAAGCGATTTACATTCATTGCTCTAATGTATCAAATTTGCAAAGGAGAATAGTATTTTCATTTTTTCAACGAAGTTAATTTGAATTCTATTTTTTGCTTGTTGTAAAATACATAGTTCATTTCTGTAAAGCCAAACTCTGAATTGAAATAATAAATAGCTGAATTGATTCCTAACTTGTCGTGGTAACCTGTTGCAATAATTTTCCAACACATAAGATTTCCGAATTCATAAATTCTTAATTCCTCAGCTTTGATTGTATATGTGCTTTCAACAGTTCCTTCAAAAGTTCCCATTGCTGCATAAATGTATAAAGTGTCTTTCCATGAAGTATTTAGTTTTATTGGGAAAATAATTTGAGGAAAGGGAGCTACTTCAGTAAGTATGTATTGATTTTGTCTGATGGGATGCATCCATATTTTGTTTGGGGTTTGCAAAACTCCTTCCTGATAAGTTGATGTAAACCAATTTCGGGTCTTTCCATTCAATGGAACTTTGGGTAACTTATTCCAGTCGGCAGAAATAGAATCAAGGGTGAAGTCCATAAGAGTTTGCCTTGAGTCACTGTCCCATGTTTGTCCTGTCGGATGCAAAGTTATTTTTTCAATTGTGATTGTTTGCTCTAAACTGTCAAGGTATAAGCCCTTATAGGAATAAATTCTGTTACTACTCCAATAATTTGGATACTGAGTTTGTCCTGAGTTGGTTTGTCCAAAAGCGAACTGTGTTAAAAGGAAAAGCGTCAGTGCTGCTATTTTTTTTATGCTCGTTGTCATGTTGATTAAATGCTCGTCAGTTTTAAGTACGCAGTGTCCCCAACCTAGGCACTACCGGTAACGGTCTGGCGCTTGGCGAAGGTGGCGATTTTTACCGTCCCGATAGCTATCGGGATTGATGCGGAGAACCGAACTTTGATTAACCACAAAACTGTTTGCGGAGCACTGAACCGCCACTTTTGCCAAACCGCTATTACCTGCTGGGCTTGTGTCCACCGTGACGATGAATCCATTGTCGTTGTTGAGTTTTCGTGTTATTGAGTGGCGATTGTGCGTTGTGTATTTTTATTTTTTGAAGTGTTGGAAATTTTTTTAAAACAATTTTGTCTGCGTTGTCAAAGCAAGCTCTTTTGCAATTTTTGGTCTGTGCGTTGGCTTGTGCGAATTGCAAATGTGCTTGCTTTTAGCATTGTCTCTTATCCCAAATATTGAGGAACACCAACATTTCTCCTGAATGATGAAGTTTATAAAATTGTTTTGATTTGATTTGTTGATTGGTGTTATTTGTCATTTTTTAATTTATTCGGTGAAAGAATGAGCCCTAATGAAGTGTCTTTGGTGATGTAAGTCCAAGCCCAGTTGATAAAAATGATGAGTTTATTTTTTACACTAAGTATCAGCAT
>JBBRAY010000028.1:0-49753 GCA_038206355.1 Bacteroidia bacterium | reverse complement strand
CCCAATGCCTGCAAAGACGAACTGGGTCGCCTCAGGGCCGGCGCTGCCATTGGAGTTACCGGCGATTCACTGGAACGTGCGGCAGCCCTTGCTAAAGCAGGTGTTGACGTCATCATAATTGACACCGCCCATGGTCATTCAAAAGGTGTCGTAGAGATGCTGAAAAAAGTAAAGAAGGCAATCACAAGTGCAGACATCATCGTAGGGAATATTGCCACTGCCGATGCAGCACGCTTGCTTGCAAAAGCAGGGGCTGATGCTGTTAAAGTCGGAATCGGCCCGGGTTCAATATGTACTACCCGCGTCATTGCCGGCGTTGGAGTTCCACAGTTCAGCGCCGTTTTTCAGGTGGCCGAAGCACTAAAAGGAACAAAAATTCCTGTGATTGCTGACGGAGGTATCCGGTTCTCCGGAGATATTGCCAAGGCCATTGCTGCCGGTGCAAACACGGTAATGCTTGGATCTTTACTGGCGGGAACTGAAGAAGCGCCGGGAGAGACGATTATTTACGAAGGAAGAAAATTCAAAACCTATCGTGGCATGGGTTCCATTGAAGCCATGAGAGAGGGTTCAAAGGATCGCTACTTTCAGGCGCAGACAGAAGACGTGAAAAAACTGGTGCCGGAAGGTATTGTGGGCCGCGTTCCATATAAAGGAATGGTGTCAGAAGAACTTTATCAGATGGTGGGTGGATTAAAAGCCAGCATGGGATATTGCGGTGCTGCCACTACCGGTGATCTTCAAAAAGCAAAATTCATCCGCATCACTTCTGCCGGCGTCCGCGAAAGTCATCCGCATGATGTGATGATTGTAAAAGAAGCACCGAATTATCACCGGTAAATCATTCTATTCTTTGTGGCCACTCATGGAAAATGCCACCAAGACACCAAGTCACAAAGTTTGAAAAGTAATTTTCAGTATGACAGTAAGCCCTGTTTAGGGTGGTCCAAAAGTTTGAGACTTTAGAATAAAATTTCATATACTTTTTTTGATTTCTTCGTGCCTTCGTGCCTTTGTGGCAATAACTTAAAAAACTTCTTATTACTTTCGCGTCCCTAATCAATTAAAGATAATTACTATGAGTTTAACAATCGGACAAAAAGCTCCCGACTTCAAATTACCGGATCCTGACAAAAAAATACATACGCTTGCTGATTATAAAGGCAAAAACGTGGTGCTGTTTTTCTTTCCGGGTGCTTGGACAGGAACCTGCACGCAGGAAATGTGCACCATTCAGGAAAATTTTAATGCATTTGCTTCTATGAATGCTGTGCCAATTGGGATTTCAGTTGACAGCATTTTTGTACACAAGAAATTTAAGGAAGACCAGAAACTAAAGGACATCACCTTTCTTTCAGATTTTAACAAAGAAGCAATAGCAGCCTATGATATCGTAGGCAATAACTTTTCCGTTGGTTATAATGGTGTAGCAAAACGTTCCACTTTTGTAATCGACAAAGAAGGAATTCTGCGCTTTGCTGAAGTGCTGCCTGCATATGGTGATTTTCCGAATATGGAAGCCATCCAGAATGCAGTGAAGGCCTGTAACTGAGCAATTACTTTATCTCAATAATCCCGTTTTGCTCAGGCATGACGGGATTTTTTTTGCTCTTGAGAAAAATATTTATCACAAACTCAAAAACGCCAACCCTGCACCAATCATGATAATGATGAGCTTGTAATAATTGAAATGATGTTCCTTGTCATTTTCAAAAAGAATGGTAGTTGATATGTGTAGAAAAATACCGATCACAACAGCCATGATGCAATCAAAAAATCCGGAGAGTTCCTTCATCGTATTGTCATTGATCAGCTGACTTGTAAATGCTCCCAAAGGGGCCATCATGGCGAAGAGCAGAAGATAAAATACGGCAGCATTTTTTGAAATGTGTGATTGAAGAAGCATGCTCATCAATGCCAGTGCAACAGGAACGTGATGAAGTGTGATTCCGAAAAGTAAAGACTGCTGAGTCCCTTGTTCTGCAAATAATTGTACGAGTGGCATTCCTTCAAGAAAACTATGAACACACAATCCAATAATCATTGCCAGCGGAAATGCATGCGCATGATTCTTATGAACGTGGATGTGACCATGTTCAATTCCTTCAGAAAATATTTCAAGAATGATCTGCAGCAAAAATCCCAGCAGTACAAATCCTCCGATGTATTTTACTGATGACGCATATACCTCAGGGATCAGATGAAGTGCGCACAATCCGAACAGGTATGCGCCACTGAATGCCAGCAGCATCTTCAAGAACTTCTGACTTAATTTTTTAAACAGAAAGATCCCCATCCCGCTGAGGAAAACTGTGAAAAATAATATCGCGTAATAATAAACCGGCATGTTTAATTTCTTGTCTCTAAGCTATTGTCTCACATCTCATATCTCTTTTCTCAACTCTTCTCCGCCACCATAATCATCCTGTCCGAGTTATTCTCATCAAATTCATTCATCATATAGTCGCCGAAAATATTTTTTATGGTGAGATTGTTTTTGTCAAACATTTTTTCAAAATCAGTCAGCGAATATAGCTGAAGGTGCTCTTCGAAAAAATAATTCTTCTCCTCTGCTGAGAAGGAAATATTCTTGATGATTTTTCCGGAATCAATTTTCCGCTGCTGAGTGAATTTAATTCCACGGCATATCTTTTCATCCTTTGCCACAAGATTTTTCGACACCTTTTTTGAATTCATATAATCTAAAACCAATACGCCGCCGGAAATCAGGGAAACAGCATTTGCATGAATAACTTTTTCATTGTCTGCATGGTCGTCAAAATACCCGAAACTGCTGAAGAGATTGAAAACAATATTGAATTCATTTTCCCGGAAAATATTCCGCATGTCATGGACAAAAAATGAAAGCGAATCACTTGCATTTTTTTTATTGAAATCAATGCTCTCTTTCGACAAGTCAAATCCTGAAACGATAAAGCCACTTTTATTCAGGTGGACAGAATGCCTTCCTTTTCCACATGCTACGTCAAGGATTTTTGCTCCCTGTTTGGGCTGAAGATATTTAATGAGGTTATCGAGAAAAAGTTTTGCCTCATTATCATCCCTGTCTTTATACAGGATGTGATAATAAGGTGAATCAAACCAGCTTTCAAACCATTCCGTTTTTTTCATGACCATTATTGGTGCAAATATAACCCAACAACCTTAGCTTATTTAATAATGGTGTGACTACATTTGCGCCTTTCAACAGAATACGCATTCCTATTCAAGACTGAACACTGAATTGATGAAGAAAAAGAAAAATACCGGCCGAAGAAAAAGGCATATTCATGCACCTCCGGGAACTGCTCCGGGAACATTGATGGTACCCGAGGGAGCCCTTCAGCCCAGGGTGAAAATATTTTCTTTCAGCGAGGAGAGTTATGAAGAGAAGGAGGTTTCGGGAATCCAGGCAATTAAAACGCAGATAGAAACCTTTCCGGATAAAAAACACTGGATCGACATCAGGGGTTTCGGCGACAAGGCTTTCTTCGAACAGGTAGCTGACTATTTTGGCATTCACCGCCTGCAGATGGAAGACGTGTTTAATGTTTATCAACGCGCAAAGGCAGAAGAGCATCATGGTCATTTGTTTTTGGTTTCGAGATGCATTAAGGAAGAAAACGGAGTCATTACCAATGATCAGTTGAGTTTATTTCTCGGTGGCAATTTTCTTATTTCTATCCAGGATAAATATGAAGACTTGCTCGAACCCGTTCGCGAACGCATTCGCCTGGGAAAAGGATATATGCGCAAGTTGGGTACCGATTACCTTACTTATGCTTTGATGGATGCCGTGCTCGACAATTTTTTCCCATTGATCGAACGCATCAGTGACAAACTGGACGAATTACAGGAAGGATTAATTGACAACCCGACACGCAATATGCTCAACAGCGTCCTCCAGACCAAACGAGACCTCATCATGCTGCGGAGGGCCATTTGGGGTGAAAGAGATAAAATGAATGACATCCTCCGCTCGGGATTTCCGCTCATCAAAGATTCTTCAAAAATATTTTACCGCGACTCATACGACCATTGCGTTCACATTCTCGACCTTGTTGAAAGTTACAAAGAGGTTACTGCTTCTCTTATGGACGTTTACATGAGCAGTGTGAGTAATAAAATGAATCAGGTGATGAAAGTACTGACGATCATCTCTACCGTTTTTATTCCACTCACATTTATCGTGGGATTATACGGAATGAATTTCGCAAGCAAAAATCCGAAAACAGGAGAAGACCTGCCATATAATATGCCGGAGCTTTATTCTCCTTATGGTTACATTACCGTCAATGCGATTATGATTGTAATTGTAATCGGATTGGTAATATTCTTTAATAAAAAAGGATGGCTCACAAAAGGAAACTGAATATTACTCCGTCGAATAACGAAAATGAAAATCGAATAGTTAAATTACGAATTCACCGGAGTTGGTAATAATGCTCATTCATCTTTTAGCAATACGTTTATTCGTATAAAATTCGTTATTCGAAGGGGTAATAATAATTTCATTTCGAAGCAATAAATAAAATGGAAAAATTTAAAATTGTAGTAAAAACATCTTTCGGTCTCGAAGACATTCTTCTTGAAGAATTAAAATCTTTTGGCGCAGAGAAAGCAGAGAAGGGCATCCGTGTTGTAACTGTAGAAGGTGACCTGCAACTGATGTACAAAATCAACCTCATGAGCAGGGTAGCACTGCGTGTATTGAAGCCCGTAAAAAAATTCCGTGTTACCAATGAGCAGATGCTGTATGATGAAATAAAAAAAATCGACTGGAGTAAATATATGTCAGTGGATGGAACACTTGCCGTTGATGCCGTAGTGAATAAATCCATGATGACGCATTCACTTTATGTCGCATTAAAAACGAAAGATGCAATCGTGGATCAATTTCGTGACAATACAGGTACGCGTCCCAACGTTGACCTGGTCCGACCATCATTGAGAATTCATTTACATATCAACGGAGAGGATGCAGAAGTTTCCCTCGATAGTTCAGGCGACTCATTGCATAAGCGTGGATACAGAATGCAAACGGGAGATGCACCAATCAATGAAGCGCTTGCTGCCGGACTGATTTTACTAAGCAGATGGGACAGGCAAAGCCCATTCCTCGATTTCATGTGCGGCAGCGGAACCATTCTCATCGAAGCGGCATGGATGGCGTTAAATATTTCCCCGGGTATGTTAAGAAAGGAATTTGGCTTTCAACGATGGCCCGATTATGATTACAACATGTGGGTGGAACTGAAGAAACAGGCAGCTTCGCAACAGAAAGATGCGATTGATTTTCCAATCACAGGTGTTGATCTTTCGTCATTCATGATAAGCAGTGCAAAAGAAAATGCAACGGCAGCAGGAGTATTAAAACATATTGCATTTCAGCAAATGTCGTTTGAACAATATGAACCGGAAGCAATACCGGGAACGATCATTATCAATCCTCCGTATGGCGGCCGCATCACCTCAAATGATTTACTCTTGTTGTATAAAGGTATGGGTGATCAGTTCAAGAAAAAATATCCCGGATGGAAGGCATTTGTTTTCACTGCAAATATGGAAGCAGGAAAAAATATCGGATTAAAACCCTCCGGAAAAACTCCGCTCTTCAATGGAAAACTGGAATGCAGGTTGCTGAAGTTTGAAATGTATGCGGGAACGAAAAGGATTGCCAATCCGGAAATTTGAAAATGTGTAAATCAGATGTGCAAAAACACATAGCAAAATCAAATACATATCACAGCCACTCCATAATAAATTTGAAAATAGATACAGGGAATCGGGATATTCGTTATTCGGATATTCGTAATCTTTGGTTATGCGTACAACGTTAAACGAAGCAATTTGAATGAAAGAGAACATTAAAAGATTAGCAGTATTAACTACAGGCGGCGATTGCCCCGGTCTCAACGCAGCCATCAGGGCAGTTGTACGGACTTCCATCTATAATAAGATTGAAATCTCCGGCGTCGTTCATGGATATGACGGATTGATTGATGGTAATTTTATTGAATTGAAAAATGAAAGCGTCAGCAATGTTCTCCATCGGGGAGGAACAATATTAAAAACTTCCCGCAGCGACAGGTTCAAGACGGAGGAAGGAATGATTGCAGCTGCAGAACAAATTAAAAAAAATAGTATTGATGCACTTGTAATCATCGGCGGAGATGGTTCATTCAGAGGTGCCGCTAAATTTTCAGAAACGCATCACATTCCCGTGATGGGAATTCCAAAGACGATTGACAATGATATTTTTGGAACAGATAGCTCCATCGGTTTTGATACTGCCGTAAATACTGTTGTTGAAGCGGTGGACAAGATCCGTGATACAGCAGCTTCACATGAACGCTTGTTTTTCGTGGAAGTGATGGGAAGAGATTCCGGAATGATTGCACTGGTAAGTGGGATAGCAGTAGGAGCGGAGGCGATTTTGATTCCTGAAACCGAGACCAAGATGGATCAGCTCATCAAAATTCTGGAGCATGGTTGGAAAAGAAAAAAAACATCCATGATCGTAATCGTGGCTGAAGGCGATGATGCCGGAGGTGCTTATCAGATTGCAGGAGAAGTAAAAAAACGTTTCAGTCAGTTTGATACCCGCGTCAGCGTGCTCGGACACATGCAAAGGGGCGGAAGCCCGACTGCGGCCGACAGGTTACTTGCCAGCCGGCTGGGAGTAGCGGCAGTAGAAGGTTTGCTGGAAGGAAGGACAAATGAAATGGTGGGCATCATCAATAATAAAATTCATTTTACCCCGCTCTCGGAAGTCATCCTGAAAGCAAAAGAGATTGATAAATCATTGGTTCGAATTGCCCGATTGCTCTCTCAATAGATTCCTTTTTGAAATTAACAATTCCAATTCTGTCAGGGATTTTTCCTCTCAGCTTTCAGAATTCTTTAGCAGGAAATTCTTCCGGCTTGACGAGCCCATAAAGGACTCAATTTGTAATTTGGGTTTTATTTTTACCGGGCTTGTCCCTACCGGACATTGTTTCATTTATGATCTTATGCTCTATAGTAGCTATCGCTTGGTAAAAAAACAAACCATTTATTTTAAAGTCCCATCGGGACTTCCCCTTTTATTTTAGTCGGAAATGAATGCTCACATTTCCAGGTAATTCACCTTTCTTTTTCAACGCAAATGGTTAAGTGTGTGCATACTGGCGTCCTTATTCTTGCTATTCACCATTAACTGGGTGTTTTTGATGAAAAAGTCGTTTGCCTTTTACATGCAAAAACTTATATTTGGCAAACCTTTTTCCTTTTCCGAATATGAAAAATTTACTCCCTTGTTTTTATTATCTACTCTTCATCGGTCTTTTCAATACACAAACTGTATTTGGAGACGAATCCGGTACGCTTACCAATAAGAAAGTCCCGGCAAATCTCCTTGAAAAATTCGATACAGAAGAAGCAAAAAAGCATCCTGAACATGGCGTATTGCCTTTTAATGCTCCATGTACCGATTGCATTGAACTACTTGAAAAACGCACGCCGGATACCAGGGAGTTTAAAGGTGGAGTTGATGACAAAGGCGGCCGTCAGATTTTTATCCAGAAATCTCTGGGCAATATGCATTACAGAGATGAGAAAGGATTTCTTGTTACAAAAGATCCGCGGATGACAGAAGAAAGTAAATCTGTTTTTGCAGCGCGCCAACAGCCTTTTCCGGTGGTTATTGATTTTAATGATGGCTGGGCTTCTGTTTCCACTTATGGAAAGGAATTGAAATTTAACAAAAACATATCATTGGTGCTCGTTAGTAAAGGCGGGGAGTCGCAAAGTTTCGGAAAGGGAGATTGGAGTCATGTTGTGCGGACTGATAATTATACAGAAACAACTTTTCTCGTACAGGATTTTTATCCCGGCGTTGACTTACAAATGATATCTTCTTTCGGAAGATTGAAAACCAGTTTTATTCTGAAACAGAAATTTAAGTTTGATCAGCGCTTTGCCGACGGCTGGCTAACCATGGCTCAGGATATTGATATTCCTGCCGGCTTGAAAACTGACCTCTCGGAATCCCAGATCATTGAAGGAGATAAAAGACTTGGCCGGTTGAATATTATTGATCAGAACAAGCAAAATTATTTTTATTTCACAAGGAGCTATGCCTATGATACAAGAGGCAATTCTGAAAATTATCTTGAGATGCCTTTTACGCTTAACGGTGATCAGGTTGACTATTATGTTCCTGTAAACTGGCTGAATAGTACATCAACGCTTTATCCTGTTACCATTGATCCGTTTGTATTTTCAGGAGATACATTATTGCAGGCATCATTTCTTGGCTCCGGATATACAGCTGCTTGTGGAACCAATGGTTGTAGTTATTTATTAAATAACGTGCCCACTCCGGCCAACTGCGAGATCACAAGAATATCAACGTACTTCTCCTATCTCGCCAACCTTCCTTGCGTGAGGCCTGATGGAGGGTTTGATATCACGATGACAAACCCACTCGGAACGCAATGTGTAACTCCGACAATGAATTGTATTCAGCCCGTGCAGGGTGCGTGCTTTTTCTGGCCTGCATTTCTGCCAACATTTAATGCTTGTCTTTTGCCACCACAATGTTTACCGTATGACCTGGATTTTGAAATGAAATTCTGGCGTTGCAACTGGGTACCTGTCGTTCCCTGCGACAACAACTGCATAACGGCGAACAGTGAATGGATTATTAATATTGAAGGACGGACAGTAGAATTAACCAACGTAACTTTTCCGCAGACGATTTGCGAAGGACAATGCGCAGGCCTTGCGGCAACAGGCGCCTGGGGTGTTCCTCCTTACACGTTTACATGGACTGGTGGATTTGTGGGTGACGTGATCAATGTTTGTCCTGTCGTAACAACACATTACCAGGTAACCATTACAGATATATGCGGCCTTACCGATACAGGGAGCACTGACGTTACCGTTGTTCCTTTTCAGAATCCGGGATTTACTATAGCTCCTAACGACACCGTTTGTACCAACACCCCAATGACATTTACAGGAGGCGGAGCCGGTGCTGCGAATAGTTATGATTGGATAATCAGTTGCCCTGCTGCAGCGGCATTTAACAACACGCAAATATTAAACTGGACAGCCCCGGCGTCAACGGGAAGCTGTACCGCTACTCTTAATTATCAGGTGGTAAGCGGGAGTTTAACATGCAACTTTACACAGACGCAATCATTTCTCGTCGAACCCGGTAGTCCGCCAACGGCAAATATTACATTCTTGCCAAATGGTTTATGTCCCGGTCAGGCCGTAGTGTTTACTGCCAATATTACCAATGGAGGATCTGCGCCCACTTTTCAATGGTACCTCAACGGAAGCATTGTTGCCGGAGCAAATTCAATAACCTGGAATACCAATGCACTTGCTGCAAACTTTACGGTAAGTGTTCTGGTCACCTCAAATTCTCCTTGCGCAAATCCTGATACGGTTTCAACAGGTATACTTGTTCCAGTTTCAAATTCTGTAGTTCCAACGGTTGCAATCACTGCTGCTCCACATACCATTTGCCCCGGACAAGCTGTAACATTTACAACAGCTATTACCGGCGGAGGTCCCGGCCCTACTTATCAGTGGCTGGTGAACGGAGCGAATATTCCCGGCGCTACCGCTGACTCGTTGGTATATAATCCTGCTGCAGGAGATATTTTTCAAGTGGTGATGACTTCCAATTCGGCGTGCGTAAATCCTTCGACAGCTTCGGATACTGAAACTGTTGTAATCACGGCTAATATTGTTCCCACAGTTGGTGTTACTGCCAATCAACCGAATGTAATTTGTCAGGGCACCCAGGTAACCTTCACCGCTGCTGCAGTAAATGGCGGCGCAACACCAACGTATCAATGGCAACTCGGTGGTGTAAATATAGCAGGTGAAACAAATGCGACTTATTCCACAACGCCTCCTGTTGGCCCGGGAATTTATGGAGTCGTTGTTACTTCTTCACTTGCATGCGCCGTTCCTAACAATGCCACAGATACGATTCTGATGACTGTGATAGCAACTGTTGTTCCTGCCGTAAGTATTACTGCAACGGTTGATACGGTATGTTCAGGGGATCCGGTAGTCTTCACAGCACATCCCATAAATGGCGGCGGTGCGCCAAGCTATCAATGGACGGTGGATGGAAACCTTGCAGGCGGAAATTATGATACGCTGCATGTCAACTCATCCTCTACATCTTACATTGTAGCAGTGCAGATTATTTCCAATGCTCCATGCGCATCTCCCGCATCAGCAAACACCAATTACAATATTACTGTCAGACCAACACCTGTGCCCTCGGTCTCCATCACTGCAACTGATACTTCTGTATGTGCCGGAACGCCTGTCACATTCACTGCTACACCAGTGAGTGGAGGTTCTGCTCCGACTTATCAGTGGTTGTTAAACGGTGTTGCAATTCCGGGTGCCAACTCAGCAGTATACAATACCACTCCTGTAAACAGTTCAGACGTTTACACAGTAACACTTACTTCTAATGCATTATGTGTTTCTCCTGCCACGGCAAATGCAAACGTAAGTGTTGTTGTAATTTCAAATGCTTCTCCTGACGTTACAGTAAATTCCAATGTAGGGCAAATCGTGTGTGACAATACACCAATGACATTTACCGCAGTTCCAACAAACGGAGGTAACAATCCCGGATATCAGTGGCTGTTAAATGGTACCACTATAGCCGGTGCAAATTCTTCAACATACACGCCGCCTTTGCCGGTATTAACAGGAAGTATATTTGAATGCGTGATCACTTCAACTTTGTCGTGTGCAGTTCCGAATTCTGATAACGATACACTTCAGATGACAATCCTTCCTATCATTCCTACAAACGTATCACTTACTGCCACTGATGATACCATCTGTGACGGAAGTCCTGTTACTTTTAATGCGAGTGCTGTCGGCGGAGGTGCTGACCCTGTTTATGCATGGACCATCAATGGTGTTGCCGTTGCAGGAAATGACACCAGTTTTTTAACGTCTTCTACGATGACTGATGGTGCTGTGATTGGCGTCACGATGACTTCTGTATTGCCATGTTCATCACCTGCGTCTACATCTTATACCATTTTCGTTACTCCGAATCCTGTCCCTTCCATTTCACAGTCTTCCTCGCCGCCAAGTGTTTGTGCAGGAGACGTAATAAACTTTACTGCTGTTGGAGTGAATGGCGGACCCGGCCCTGTTTATCAGTGGTACGTTAATGGTGCTGCTGTTCCGGGAGCAAACGGACTAAATTATTCCGGAGTGCTCAATGACGGTGATATTGTGACAGTAGAAATTACAAGCAATGCGCCTTGTGTAAATCCTGCTTCCGCAACGTCGAATCAGATTGTTGCAAACGTTATTCCATATGTAACCCCGGATATAACCATTTCATCTACAGCTTCCGTAGATACCATTTGCCTCGGACAAAATGTAACGTTCGATGCAATTGCCAACAATGGAGGACCGGTGCCTGTTTATACCTGGTATGTAAACGGAATTGACCAGGGGGTGAACGGAGTATCTTTTTCTTCTTCGACACTTGTACAGGGTGACGTAATCTCAGCCATGCTTACATCCTCTGAAATTTGCCTCACGCAGCCCTCTGCAAATTCAAATATGATATTGATCAATGTTTATCCGCCACTCAATCTCATTGCTGCCGGAAGTACTACGATATGTCCATATGAGCCCGTTACTCTGAATTCATTTCCGGGTGGAGGAGACGGAGGTCCTTATTATTATGACTGGAGTCACAATGCCGGATCTACAGCAACAGTTATTGTTACACCCGGAGTTACCACGCAGTACACCATCACTGTTACAGATAATTGTAATTCAACCCCGGTCAGTGATTCCGTTTTAGTCAATGTGAATCCTTCACCGGAAGCCGATCTCACTTATCGTCCACTGGAGCCATCTACACTTGCGCCTGATGTTGTGTTTCACGATTTATCTTTGAACCCGATTACGTGGCAATGGAGTTTTGGTGACGGAGATTCAAGCAATGTTCCGAATCCGGCACACACATATGCACAACCGGGTGACTATTATGTTACCCTTCTTGTCAGTAATATTTATGGATGCCTGGATTCAATTGTTTACCGTGTCATTGTGAAAGAAGACATATCTGTATTTATTCCAAACTCCTTCACACCAAACAATGACGGAAGAAATGAATTCTTTACGCCGATGGGAACTTCACTCGAAGATTTTGATTTCTGGATTTTTGATCGCTTTGGTGAAGTGATATTTCAGGGCAATGAATCCAGTCCTTGGCTTGGATTGAGTCAGCGTACCGGCAAACCCGCTCCACAAGATGTGTATGTATATAAAGTTGATCTGAAATATTCCAAATTCGGAAAACGCTATGTGACAGGAAGAGTTTCGCTGATTTATTAATCGCTAAAAATATAGGCTCTGCACCTATCCCGATTTTTCTGAATTAAGAGATTTTTCGTGAATATTATGTTAGCCACGAATTTCACGAATTAGCACTAAACTTTACCTTTAGTCACTTATCAAATTAGTGTCAGTTGGTGATCCCGATAGCTAACAGGATGGTGGTTGAATGGGAAATAATTATTTTACTTTGATTCGTCTTATTATTTTGCCTCCAGCACTTTCCTGATGTCAGGAACAAAATATTTTTTTGATTTTAATATTTTTCCATCCTCACGGTAAATCGGTTTTCCTTCTTCGTCCAGTTTACTCATGTTGCTGCGGTGTATTTCAGAAAATACTTCTTCAATTTTATCCTGCAGTCCATGGGCAATGATGCTTCCGAAAAGAATATACATCTTGTCGCCCAGCGCATCAGCGATTAATGTGAGATCCCCCTTTTCACATGCTTCCAGATATTCATCATTTTCTTCCTGCATGAGCCGGTGACGGAGTTCATACATTCGCTTACTGATAATTGCATTCGGTGTTTCATTGTATTCCAATCCGAATACGTCATGAAATTCTTTTACTCTATTGATGTTGTCTTTTAGTTCCATAATACTAATTAAGTATAGTTAAGAATGTATGAATGACGAAAATAAATTGAAGAGCCGAAGGTAAAGGAGGAAGGAGTTGAATAGTAAAAAAGTTTTCAACCGGAATGGGGAAATGGACTTGCGGAAATTTAATTGAGTGATTTCGCATCATTGAATGCCCCTGACGTGCCCCGATTTCACAAAGCTGCGCAAAGTCTGAATAAAGACGAGATATTAAGTATCTACCACCTCTAAACTTTAAATTAACCAATTTCTATATGGCTGCAATGCCCCATCGATACAAAATATTGGTAACATCGGATAGTGTATGCCAGCAGAGTCCCATAGGGACTACATATTGTAAATACTAAACTAAGCGAAGAGCGAGTCCCTTAGGGACGATATGTTGGTAGCACGAATTGAAATGGTGGTACAAGTCCCGTAGGGACGTCATGTTCTAAATGCTTGAATGATATTTTTTATCATGTAGCTGTATGACTTCTGCTAATAAAGCTAAAATTATTATTTTGTGCGCATTCGCAACTTCCGGGTCAACTTAATGACTTCAACGCAGTTTATGAAAAAATATTCTCATCAATAAATAATCTTTGTAACACTTCGCATCCCATTCTCTGAATGAACAGAGAAAAAATAAACACCTTTCGACTGATTGATCATGTTGATTGATATCGGTCCATAACCTTTCTTTGTGAATTGCATGCCCGAGAAATTCGTTTTTCCAAATACATCCGAAATTGAATAAGCGACCATCTCATCAGCTCCACCATCAAGAAAAATTTTAATGGAATTTGTTTCGCGATCAGGATATACATTCACGGTCAGTTGGTCACTATTGATTGCAACCGGTACTACTTTTGAAATATGTTCAGACCCATCATAATCTACCTGCTTTAGCCTGTAATATGAAACAGGAGAGGAGTAAGGGTTTTCATCTGTAAATGAATAGCTGTTGTAAGAAGTCGAATTCCCTGCTCCGGAAACTTTTCCTGCCGCTGTGAAAAATTTATTGTCAGAACTTCTTTCTACTGTAAAATAGGCATTGTTGATTTCGCTTTCAGTAATCCACTCCACTCCAATTTTTTTATCCGGAAATACGCTGGCAGTGAGTGAATACAATTCCACAGGTAAAGAAGACACGGAAACAGGACATACAATCGTGGTATCAATCAGCGGGGAAGTTACATTCAGGAATAAACCCGTGGTATTAATCCCGCTTATCACTGAAGGATTCCAGTTGCTCACTGTAACACTCGGCGTAAACTCAATCAATGAATTTGGATTTTTGCATGACACCATTCCGACTCCATTTGTCTTCATCAGCATAGAACCTGACATCTGCCGCTTACCGGTGAAAACATATCCACCGTCACTTGTCTGGCGGCCCGACATAGAACCCACAGTTGCGCTTCCATCAACAGTATAAACGCGGCTCCAGGTTACATCTAAGTTGGCATCTGTTTTTAATAGCTGGGCCTGATCACCGAAATCGCTGTAGCCGCCCATACCTGTAAAGAAGAATCCACCGTCAGTAGTTTGCTCCACCGACGAAAATCCACTCTGAAACATCAGGTTGGGAACGGTTTCGTAAAATCTTTGTTTGAGTATGACTCCTGAATTATTTATCAGCAGGAAATAAGGATAGTTCAGGTGCAAAGGTGAATCTTTATCCATACTTCCTGCAATTAAAAAATCACCGGAAGATGTTTCAATAATATCAATGCCAACGCTGTTCCTGTACATACTTACATCGTGTTCAAATGTTTTTGCCCATATCAAATTACCCGATGCATCAGTGAGCATGACATCAACATCAGCAGGATGCGAAATAGCATTGGTGCCGACCATGACATACCCACCGGCGCTGGTTTGTTTTACGACGTAGCTGAATGGCTCATGCGTATTTAAATCACGAACAGCAAACTGATATTTTTTTTCCCACTGTACATTTCCCGATGCGTCCGTTTTAATAAGCAGAATATACGTATTGGTTGTAAGGCTAACAGGCAGTGCATCATGAAATCCGCTGATAATGTATCCGCTATCAGCAGTTTGCTGCACACAAAATCCCAGTTCATCTTTTCCGGAGTCAAATGATTTTGCCCAGCTCACCATTCCGGTTGCATCAGTCTTTACAAGAATGACATCGTTGCTGTCGGATGGCCACAAAACGTCTTTATTTGATGCGCCGGTGATGATAAAACCTCCGTCAATCGTGGGCTCCATCCATCGTGCAATCATTCTGGTGTTGAGTTGACTGATGACGCGCTCCCATTGCAGCACTCCGCTTACATCTGTTTTAAAAAGATGGATGCTTGTCGTTGCAAGCGAGGATTGAATATTCCAGTGCCAGTTAAAATAAAAATCAGTGCTGCCTGCCACAACATAGCTGTTGCCATTTACTTCTCTCACAGTATAGCCCAAGTTTCCTTTGTTGTACAAGCGAACAAAAGTGGTTTGCGCAATCAGCTCAGCAAACGGTGCAGAAGCAAATAAGATGAGAAGAATAATTCTTCCTATTAAAGTAAATTTCATTTTTATGCCGGTGAGGAGTGTGCTGTTTCATGTCACAAAATCCCCACACTGTATTATTGATGCATGAAAGATGGCAAAAAAAATGAGACGTACAAATTAATTTTGGTCTCGGATAGAAAAATGAGGGCGAATGGAATTACCTCGAGATTATCATTTTCCTTTTTAAAGTCTGATCACCTTCACCAACTTCAATAAAATATATTCCATTGGAATAAGCTGAAGCATCAATGGGTGCATCATTATGCATTATTGAGTTGAAGACGACGCGTCCTGTCAGGTCTTTCACCTGTACGCGTTGTCCTTTATCTGTATCTGTCCGGATATGAAAAACGGATTTTACAGGATTGGGATAAGTATAAAAGGAATGAAGTAGTCCATCGCTGTTTTCGATTCCGGCAATGTTTCCAATCGTCATAGATACACAGGTTTCATCGTGGCAACTGAGACCTCCGCCGATGCAAATACTGAATGTGAGGCAAACGACATAGGGGCCGGGCTGACTGTATAAATGATCAGGGCAACTATCGGTTGACACAAAGCCATCTCCAAAATCCCATATACCTAGAAACTGAAATGAATTTGCAGGCACTGTTCCTGCAAAAGTAAAATGAATCAATAGTGGATCAAATTGATCAGGCATCAACAACATAGATGACCAGCAGGAGTCTTCGTTAACTTGTGCGGCTTTTGAAGTGTTAACGGAAAATTGGGTAATGAAAGTCAGTAGGAATAAAAGTTTGAAAATGTGTAAGGGAGTTTTCATTGTTATGGTTTTAAAGATGAAGCAAATTTATAACCGGAGTTTAACTCCTGAAAACCTGACTTATGAAAACCTTACCTGTTCAAATGTTATACTTGTATCACACCTACATTGTACTCTTTCTTTATCGGTGCATGATTGGCGGCCTCAATACCCATGCTGATCCACTTTCTGGTCTCCACAGGATCAATGATGGCATCAACCCATAAGCGTGATGCTGCATAGTATGGAGAGGTCTGCGCTGTATAGCGGTCGGTAATTTTCTGAAGCAATTGAGTTTCTTCTTCGGCACTCACTTCTTTACCTTTTGCTTTTTCAGTACTCACCTGAATCTGCAGCAATACTTTTGCAGCCTGGGAGCCACCCATCACCGCAATCTGCGCAGTAGGCCAGGCGACGATGAGTCTTGGGTCATAAGCTTTTCCGCACATGGCATAGTTGCCTGCCCCATAGCTGTTGCCAATAATAATCGTGAATTTTGGAACCACAGAATTCGCCTGTGCATTCACCATTTTGGCGCCGTCTTTTATGATGCCACCCTGCTCACTGCGGGAACCGACCATAAATCCTGTGACGTCCTGTAAAAAAACCAATGGAATTTTTCGCTGGTTGCAATTCATGATGAAACGTGCTGCTTTGTCGGCACTATCTGAATAGATCACACCGCCAAACTGCATTTCTCCTTTTTTACTTTTTACCACCTTGCGCTGATTGGCAACAATACCCACGCTCCATCCATTAATGCGCGCAATACCACAAATAATTGTCTGTCCGTATTTATTTTTGTACTCATCAAATTCGCTGTCATCCACAAGCCGTGCAATCACTTCATGCATGTCGTACTGCTTCGATGCTTCCATCGGAATCAAACCGTAAAGTTCTTTCTGATTCAACTTCGGCTCTTTTGACTTGATCCTGTTGAAACCGGCTTTATCAGTATCTCCGAGCTTACTGAAAATATTTTTGATGTGGTCAAGTGCAGCTTTGTCATCAGGAAAAATATTGTCAGTTACCCCGCTGATTTCACAATGTGTTGACGCACCACCAAGCGTTTCATTGTCGATGTCTTCACCAATAGCTGCTTTTACAAGGTAGCTCCCTGCAAGAAAAATACTTCCCGTTTTATCCACAATCATGGCTTCGTCACTCATGATGGGCAGGTATGCGCCACCGGCAACACAACTTCCCATAATTGCGGCGATCTGAATAATTCCCATGGAACTCATCACTGCATTGTTCCTGAAGATTCTTCCGAAGTGTTCCTTATCCGGAAAAATCTCATCCTGCAATGGAAGGAAAACGCCTGCTGAGTCAACGAGATAAATGATAGGGAGACGGTTTTCAATGGAGATTTCCTGCGCCCTTAAATTTTTCTTTCCTGCCATTGGAAACCATGCACCGGCCTTGACTGTAGCGTCATTGGCAACGATCATACACTGCCGACCGCTCACATATCCGATACCGGTAACTACGCCTGCAGCCGGACTGCCCCCGTATTCCTCATACATACCGTCAGCTGCGATTGCACCGACCTCTATAAAATCAGAGTCTTTGTCAATTAAATATTCAATTCGTTCCCGCGCCAGCAGCTTGCCCTGCTTTTTCTGTTTGTCGGCATTCTTCTTTCCTCCGCCCTGAGAAATAGTGTTGAGTTTATTTTTCAGCGCATCCACGAGTTGGCGCATGCTGTCTTCATTTTTATTGAATTCGATATCTTGTTTCAAATTAATTAATTGTTTATTATAGAATTGGTTAATAAGTAATATTGTTGAAGTTGTGTTTGATATTGCGGAAAAGGAAACTCATCACATTTAACTACTGATAAAGAAATTGGAATGAGTTCCTTTAATCAACAACACGCTACTCATTGCAGTTTTTTTTAATGATCTAAAAAATCTTCATCTAATTCATCGAGAACGAAAGAAGGATTGTAAAGACGGTCGAGCAATTGTTGATTTTCTGTAATTGTTAATTTTATATCCACAGAATTAAGATATGGCTTCAGTTGATTGTATGTACTTTCCCTCCCTACCTCAATAGTTTGTGGCCGATATCTGTTTTTCTTAAACAAACTTGTGAATAATTCTTCGATATGTTTTTCATATCCGATAGGATGAATAAATTTATTGATTATAAGAGCGTTCTCAAAATCCAGTGACACATCAAAGCAGGTTGCATTTTTTGGAAAATACGGTCTTACTTTATTAGAATTTGGCGAATAGGGAACAGGGATATCGAAAAAATCAAAAAAGAAAACTTTATTATCTAACTGAGGTAATTTTCCAACTGATTTCTGAAAGTTGGCCGTATTGACCAGTTGAATCACAGTCTTGTCAGAAAGGAAACTAAAATCAGGAGTCACTTCAGAATCATACCAGTTTAGTTTTCCATCAACCATTTCTGATTTACGAAGCAGGTATTTTGAGTCTTCCTCGGCAAACCCAATTAGGTCCGGATTTTTTTTGATGCGTTCGCAGATTATCAGGGTTTGTTCAAGGGCGTGACTCATGAATAATGCCTGGTCATCAGAAATTATCCATGGGGATAAGCCAGGCGTGAAATCCATAAACATTGGGATGAGTGATGTCAGCTTAAATCCTAATTTTGATAGTATCTCCCGGGATTCTTTTTCAACATCTTTCTTCTTCTCAATTGTGGTTTGGAAACAATGCTGTATTTGCAAAAATGTAAACGGGTCCTCCTGAATATTACCGTTTACCAACTCTTCTTCAACTAAATTTACCAACTTGAAATAACCATTCAATCCTATGTTTCCTTTGTAAACGCAGAGGGACAAGTTTTCTCCAAGCTCACCCATTAACTGGCAATAATTGATTTCTTTCGTCTCAGGTGACTCGACTGCAAAAATCTGATACTCTTCAAAATAATTCCACGGTGATTCTTTTTGAAATTCAATTGCAAGTTCAATCAAGCGTTTCCAGATACTTTCATTTTTAGGAGTTAACTTTAGCATGGCTTGAAACGTTTATTATTTTTTCTTCTCCCGTCTCACAATCTGCGCCATCATTTCAGATTCCATCACCACTTTATCACCGACAAATGCTTTGCCTTTCATATGACAAATTCCTCTGCGGATGGGAGTAATGAGTTCCAGTGAAAAAATAATTGTATCACCGGGCAATACCATGTCGCGAAACCTCGTGTTCTCTATTTTCATGAAATAGGTGAGATAATTTTCAGGATCAGGAACGGTGCTCAGCACAAGAATTCCACCGCATTGTGCCATGGCTTCTATCTGTAAAACGCCCGGCATTACAGGCGCTCCGGGAAAGTGACCGGTAAAATAATATTCATTCATCGTCACCTGTTTCAGTCCGACAACGTGCTTATCACTTAATTCAAGAATTTTATCAAGGAATAAAAACGGCGGACGGTGAGGAAGTAAACGCATAATGGCATTCACATCCATCAACGGTTTTTCATTGACATTATAAGTCGGCGTTTTCTCTTTAAACCGGTCACGCTTCATCATCGCACGGATGAGCTTCGCAAACTCAACATTGGCACCATGTCCGGGACGTGCTGCAAGAATATGTCCTTTCAGCGGTGCACCCACAAGGGCCAGGTCTCCAACAATGTCCAGCAGTTTATGCCGTGCAGGTTCATTTTGAGAACGCAGTTTGACATTGTTGAGAAAACCACGTTCTACGGTAACATCATTCCTATTGAAAACTTTTCTGAGGTAAGCAAGTTTGTCGTCGCTCACAGGTTTGTCAACAACGACGATGGCATTATTGATATCACCACCTTTGATGAGGTTTGCCTTCAGCATCATTTCCAGTTCGTGAAGGAAACAGAAAGTGCGGCTTTCACTCACTTCTTTTTTAAATTCTCCAACATTGTAAAGTGTTGCATGCTGTGTACCGAGAATATCGGTGTTGTAATCAACCATTACAGTAAGCCGGAAATCCGGGCTCGGAACAGCAAGCATTTCTGTTTTGCGGGAAGGATCTTCATAAGTAATATTTTCACTCAGCGTATAATAAATACGTTCGGCAATTTGTTGTTGAACGCCTGCCTTCTCAAGTATGTCAACAAAAGGTTTTGAACTGCCATCTACTATTGGAACTTCGGGACCATCTATCTCCATCATTACGTTGTCAATCTCCATTCCGGAAAGTGCAGCGAGCACGTGTTCAATAGTACTTACTCTGGCATTTCCTTTCCCGATTGTGGTACCGCGATTCGTATCTATTACATGGTCTACATCAGCTTCGATAACAGGCTGGTCGGGTAGATCAATCCGTTTGAATTGGTAGCCATGATTTTCAGGAGCAGGTTTGAACGTGAGGTTTGAAACAACACCGGTATGCAATCCCACACCTGAAATAGTGATTTCATTTTTAACCGTCGTCTGCCTGACTACGGCAGAGGTATCATTGGCAACAGGTGAGCCATTTGAATGGGTTTGGGGAGGAGATACAAGTTGGGTTTCTGCCATGATACTGGTGTTATTTCACGCCCTTTTTTAAAGGCTGCCAAAGATACACGATTCATTGATTTATAAAAAAGGGGGATAATAAAGCTAATTTCAGGTATTTGTTGATAAGAAATCATAAATGCACACCAATTGGGATTTTTAAGCGATTGAATTCGGATATGAAAATGGAGTTTATTTCGTTCATGTCATTTCTTCTCAGGGGACAGGAGGAATGCAAGGGGTGAGCACCCAAATATTAATTGTACAGCATTAGTATTTCCGGCGCTAAGAACAATCATCAAGAATAATATTGAAAGTTATCCGTTAATGTAAGTGAATCAAAAATAAATAAAAAATGAAACATGCAATTCTAATGACTTTTATGCTGACAGTAACAACATTCTTGTTCGCCGGCACACCACCTGAATCGGTTACAAAAGCGTTCGGGCAAAAATTTCCAAGTGCCACCAATGTTAAATGGGGAAAAGAAAGTGCTACAGAGTGGGAAGCAAATTTTTTAGTTGGCGTAACAAATGAATCAGCAAACTTTACCGCAGAAGGATTATGGCTTGAAACGGAAATTGAAATTCCTGTATCGGAACTTCCTGTAAAAGTTGTTGCCGCTGTCAAACAAGCAAATCCGGGTTGTGTAATTGTTGGCGGCGACAGAATTGAAAGTGAAAAATCAGGAATACTTTACGAGGCTGATATCAAGACAGGAAATAAAAAGAAAGAAGTCGTTTACAAAGAAGATGGTACATTCGTAAAGTGATTTTTGACTTTGAATGACAACTGAACAACTAAACAAGGTCGCCAGAATAACATTGTTATTCTGGTTCATGAAAATTGTGGCGACAACTCTTGGCGAAACGCTGGGTGATTTTCTTTCCATGACTTTGAATCTGGGTTATACAGTTGGCATTGCCATTACACTTTCATTTTTCTTAATCGTATTGGGTGTTCAGCTTTCCGTAAGAAAGTATATTCCTATAGTTTATTGGCTGGTGATTATCGGTACTACCACTTTGGGAACAGAAATCTCTGACTACATTGACAGAACGCTGAATATTGGATATACTTTTGGGACTATTTTATTGGTGAGTTGCTTAGTTCTCACCCTGATGTTATGGTTTCGTAATTACCGGAACCTGGAAGTTTTTCCGATCACTGACAGGCAAAAGGAAATTTACTACTGGACGGCAATACTTTTCTCAAACAGTTTGGGCACGGCTTTCGGAGATTTTCTTGGCGATTATTTCGGACTGAGTTATCTCCTTGGTGCGATTGTAACAGGAGGAGTAATTATTATTGTCGTGTTGCTGCACACTCTCACTAAGATAAATCACATCATTTTGTTTTGGATAGCATTTATTTTCACACGGCCATTCGGAGCAACATTTGGCGACTTCCTTACAAAGCCACTGGAAAATGGTGGCCTTCATTTGGGTACTTTAAACTCATCTCTTATCTCCGTTGGTTTGATGTCAATTCTTCTTTTGATGGCACACCGGAAACATAAATTGTACGGACATGCCTGACCTTATAGGAAGAAGTGCCGCAAACAGAACCTTTGCAAAAATCGTAATTACATGTTTCGGAGGGAATTTACAAAAGCCGGAAAGGGTAAACTTCGAATTCACGACTGCCGGCATACCGTTTTTTGCGGAAGGTCCACGCCAATGTAAATCTTCAAAAAATGGTAGCCAATATTTGTTGACCGCGAATAATAGAAACTAATTGTGAATACAGACAATATTAAACAGGTATTACTTAACGAAATTTCGAAGACGGAATTGTTGATTAAAGAATATCAGGAATTGACCAGACCAATTGCGCCTGATGTTGCCATAGGAAGGATTTCCAGAATGGATGCCATAAATAACAAAAGCGTAACTGAATCTGCATTGAGGCAAGCAGAGGAGAAGTTGAGAAACCTGCGAAGAGTTTTAGCTAAAATTGAGGATAAGGATTTTGGAATTTGTTTGAAATGTCATCAGCAAATTCCATTGGGGAGAATATCAATCAGACCAGAAAGCTTATACTGTGTCAACTGTGCAAAATAAATTAAGTGGTCTTTACCCGCTTTGTAAGTAATGTGGAGATACGTTTTTAGCGGAACAGATTTTTTTGCTGCATTGAATATCCAGGTATTTTTCTGGTACCGGGCGATTTTCCATCTTCTGAAACAAAAAAGAAAAACTACCAACGACCTATTAGAGATATTTCTGATTTTAGGTTTCGGAACTACTTTACTTCCTGAATTTGTGCTTTTAAGAATAAATTTTTTACCGGTTTGAATTGCAAATTGTGAAGTTCAATTTTAAATTCTCAATCAATTATTATTTACCGGCAATTTTGGTAAGGCCATCTTCACTCTCAATTGCTGCCCTGGTTAAACAACCTGCCGATGGCATTTATACCATCAGCACACGACCCTTAAGTCTCGGCGGTCGCTTAAGTTTTATCTATTTAAAATAACCCGATCTTTGCACTATTAGTGATTTTCAGTATCCACCCGACAGCTTATTGATCAGGTTAATAGTAGAACAATAAAATATATCCTGAAAACCGGATAAAAAGTACATGAAATAAAAGAGATGCACAGTCAAATTAGTTATAAAGTATGAGAACAAGAATAAAAGTAAGCACCATCTACAATTGCACATTGGAAAGGGCATTTAAAACACCATTGCTTTGTGAAGTTTCAAAAGTTCATACCGGCTATGGTATTATGCCAAAAGTAACACATTGCACCGATGACGAAAACTGGGGACAAATTGGCTCAAGTAAAAAGGTGTTTGCTGCAAAGTCATTGACACAAAAAGGTGGATTTGCTTCGGTTGATAAAGTAATTGACCGGGTTGAAAATAAATACTGGAAATTTGAAGTGAGCGACTTTCAATCATGGATGTTGGGATTCACAAAATTTACCGGCGAATGGCAGACTACGGAAATTGAAAAAAATAAGATCCTGATAGAATACACTTATACTTTGCACTCTGATGTTGCTATTCTATATGCTTTAAATTGGCTTTTTGCAAATACATTTTGGAAAACATATATGAAGCGAGTTTTAGATAATGTAAAGCAAATGACGAATGACAATGAAGCTTACAAATATTCCTGAATCCTTCTGAAGCGCTCTTGATATTGTTAAATATTTTTAATGGATTAACAGCGTTCCGTTTCCACAACGGCTAAAAAGCAAACTAAATATTTTCGATTGCGACTTTGTACGTTGGGTCTTCCAATACATTGACATCAATGAGTTCCTCTGCATTTTTCAATAACATTTTGCAATCAGGACTTAAATGTTTCAAATGAATTTTCTTTCCGACTTTATGATAGCGCTCAGTGAGTTTATTAAGTGCTTCAATTGCTGACATATCAACAACACGACTTTCTGCAAAATCTATAATCACCTCATCAGGGTCGGTTAAAACATCGAATTTTTCATTAAAAGCAGTTACAGAAGCGAAGAACAATGGACCATATATTTCGTAATGTTTTACACCATTCGCATCAACAAACTTTCTTGCCCTGATTCGTTTTGCATTATCCCAGGCAAATACCAATGCTGCGATAATGACTCCAATGATAACAGCCAACGCCAGGTTGTGAAGAACTACTGTTACCAATGTTACCATTACCATTACAAAAATATCTGATTTAGGCATTTTGGTAAATGTTTTCAGGCTTGCCCATTCAAAGGTGCCGATGGAGACCATTATCATCAGACCCGTTAATGCAGCCATCGGGACTTTCTCAATTAAACCCGACCCAAACATGACAAAGACGAGCAGCATGACTGATGCAACAATTCCTGACAACCTCGCCCTTGCTCCGTTAGACACGTTAATTAAACTTTGTCCTATCATTGCGCAACCACCCATTCCTGAAAATACCCCGGACAATACATTGGCGGCGCCTTGCGCAACAGCTTCTTTATTTCCTCTGCCTCTTGTTTCTGTTATTTCATCAATAATGTTTAGCGTTAGTAAACTTTCAATTAAACCAACTCCTGCAACAATTGCTGCGAAAGGGAAAATCAGCATCAAAGTATCCAAAGTAAATGGAACATTCGGAATATGAAATGGAGGAAAACTTCCTTGAATTGATGCAATGTCGCCAACCGTTTTTGTTTCAATTCCGAAAAATACAACCAGACCAAACACGACTAAAATTGCTGTAAGTGATGCAGGAATTGCTTTGGTGAGCTTTGGTAATCCATAAATAATTGCCATTGTAAGTAGAACCAATCCAAGTAAAATGTAAAGCGGTGCTCCTGTTAACCACATACCTGATACATCTTTGAACTGGTCAAGTTGCGACATGAAAATGATGATTGCAAGCCCATTTACAAATCCAAAAATTACCGGATGCGGAACCAGCCGAATGAGTTTCCCTAATCTTAAAAAGCCTGCTGACATTTGTATTATCCCTGCCATGACGACAGTTGCAAAAATGTATTCGACTCCATGTGACTTTGCGAGTACTACAAGTACGACTGCAATTGCCCCGGTTGCGCCTGAAATCATTCCCGGGCGACCGCCAAATATGGAGGTCACCAATCCCATCATAAATGCCGCGTAAAGACCGGTTACTGGTGACAGGCCGGCAATTAACGCAAATGCTACAGCTTCAGGAACAAGCGCAAGTGCAACCGTAAGTCCGGATAAAACTTCGGTTCTGTAATCAACTTTTTGTGAAGTATCAAATAGATTTAAATATTTCTTCATGCAATAATTAATTAAAAGTAAACATTAACGCAATTGAAAAACGCTGCGAAATAATCCCGAAAACAATCGGGGCAATAATTAAATTGGCAACGCACTACTTTATGGTGGAGTGACTGCAGAAAAATTATTTGTAGTGATTCTGGTTTTCATGGACGGAGGCGAAGGTATCATTTTGAAACTTTTTGATTGTAAACTATCGATCAGAGTTCATTAATTGACTGACAAAGCAATGCGGACCATTGATTCAATACTGATAGATAAAGTATTTACATCAGTGACTTCTAATTGCTAAAAATGGTTAGACACTCATCCGGTTAAAAATTTATCGTATAATTGAATTGTTGTTTTTCGAATGAATAGTTGTGACAATTCATACTGTTTTTGGCAACCCGAAAAACTTTAGCAAATTTGACATCAACTTTTTATGAAATCGTCAAATATGCCAACAGCATCCCGCCAAAATGAGGAGCAGAAAAAGATGATGAGATAAACATACCAATGATAAAAAATATAATTTAAATTTAGACGTAAATTATGAAAGAAATACAAAAATCATTGCCCATATGGATACTGATTGTATCCGGGCTTTTTGCTTTAATGGAAGTAATGGTAAGTATAACATTATGCGTCTCGCCACAATCGGTACTTGAGAATGTTGACCTTGGTGCAAAAGGTGTTGAGTATGTCGTTTATATGTGGGCTGCCAGGCAATTTGCGCTTGGGTTTATCTTTGCTTTTTCGACATATAAGAAGTCAATACCGATGCTCACAATTTCATATATTTTCTTTTTAGTGATGTTCATTGGCGACTTCTCTATTGGAATTTTACAAAAGGAAAATTCACTTATCATTGGTGCTTTAATAATGTGCGTTATATCTTCGGCATTGATTTATTTATTGAATAAAAGAAAATAATATTTGTAGAAGAATAAAAAAAAATGAAAATTCTAATAGCAATTCTACTTGTACTGGCAGGCGTTATTGTACTGTTATTAATTCTTTCGCTATTCATGAGGAGAGAACATTTTGTTAAGCGTGAAATTGTCATCAATGCACCCCGGCAAAAAGTATTTGATTATCTAAAATTGCTTGGAAACCAGGACGAATTCAACAAAGGAGCAAAGGCTGACCCCGACAGGAAAAGGGAGTTCAGGGGAATTGACGGAACAGTGGGATACATTTATGCCTGGAGCGGAAATAAAGATGCAGGTGAAGGAGAAAAGGAAATTAAGAGCATCATTGAGGGCAAAAGAATTGAAGTGGAAATTCGATTTGTAAAACCAATGAAAGTCAGCGCTATGATTGTAATGGAGACAGAATCATTATCCGATCTGGAGCAAACCAAAGTATGCTGGAGCAATACCGGTACATTGAAGTATCCTGTAAACCTAATGATACCAATGATGGAAAAACATGTTGCTAAGGATATGGATGGTAGTCTGGAAACATTGAAAACCATACTTGAAAAATAATCATTTTGATTGATAGGAATACTTTGACTTAGAAGATGAATCAATCGATGAGACACGGTGACAAGACTACAATACAATCAAATTCGAATAGAAAAATGAACCTCATGAAAGGATTTTTAGCAGTAATTTCGGGCCCGATTGTAATCGTGATAATTCTTATTAGTTGCAACGCGACACCAAAAAAAATAAACAATATGGAAAACAAAAAAGATCAATCAGACAGCACGACCACACCTGTCGATACCACACCGAAGGTAACTGGAATCGGAGGCATTTTCTTTTATTCAGACAATCTGAATGAAGCGAAAGAGTGGTACTCGAAAAATTTAGGAATTGAAATAAATGATTGGGGTTCTTCAGGTTTTGAATCCAGAAACATTAACAAACCTGATGAAGTTAATTCTCTGCAATGGAAGCCGTTTAAAAAAGGTGATGAATATTTTTCTCCATCAAAAAAAGATTTTATGATTAACTACCGGGTTCAGAATATTGAAGGACTCGTAAATAAATTCAAGGAGAATGGAGTAACTATACTTGACAGTATTGCAACGTATGACTACGGAAAATTTGTGCACATCATGGACGCAGAAGGTAATAAGATTGAATTATGGGAACCGGCCGGGGAATAAGTGTGGTCAGTGAAAGGGTTGCAAGGAATGTTAAACGTAATTGAATCATCTGGCAATGTATAAGCTAGCGTGTGTGCAAGCTGGGGCGCTCCGAAAGTTCACCCAATGTAAATTGTAAATGATTTTACTTTTGATTGCTGCGGTTGATTTAAGCTGGCAATTTTGCATTGTACAACTCTGAAGGTATCTAACGCAGCGCTTTCCGTTCTGCAGACAATTCAGAAACGGTATTTCTTCTTGGACTCACCTCATAGAGTAGATATAGTTTTAGTCTGTTTGGGAATTATTACCGGCCTGCTTCACTTTATCTCTTTTCCCTACTTTCGTTTTTTTCTGATCTGATGTACCCGTGAATGAGGTCGGAATAAACATCCGGAAGGTTGCGGGAGTATTGGCAGGAATGAATTTGTTATGATTTAAAATATAATCCCACCCTTTGCGTCTTCTTTTTTGATGACGAGGGCTATCACCATAAATGAAGCGATGAAGGAGCAAAACCGTCGGCTTGAAGATGCAGTAAATGACAACAGAAACCGTCTTTTTGCTTTTATCAGGCAGCGCGTGGAAACCAGTACCGATGCAGAGGACGTTCTACAGGACGTATTTGAAGAGCTTACAGAGGCATACAGGCTGACTGTTCCAATTGAACAGGTTGCTGCCTGGCTGATAAAGGTTGCAAAAAATAAAATCATCGACAGGTATAGAAAAAAGAAAACTCTTGCCCTGGAAGATCAGAAATTTTCCTCAGGGAATGGAGATGATGAACCATTGCTGATTTCAGATCTATTAAAAGGAAATGCTACCGCTCCTGATTCTGCATTCGACAATAACCTGTTATGGAATATGATAGAGGAGGGGCTGGATGAACTACCACAGGAACAGCGGGATGTTTTTGTGTGGCATGAACTTGATGGAAAAAATTTTCTCGAAATTTCTGCTGAGACCGGTGTTTCCGTCAACACATTGCTTTCACGAAAACGATATGCAGTACTTTATCTCCGTGAAAAACTGAGGGACTTATATGATGAAATGTTCAATTGAGAATAGTTTTTTACTTAACCTGATTCTTTAAACGATTTTAATTTTAATACCAATGAGAAAATACTGGATCCCATTTATGATTTTGATAGTGCCGCTGTTGATTGCTGCGCTGACTTTTGTTACGATGAGTTTGTGGAACTGGCTGGTACCTGTTCTTTTTAACGGCCCCATAATTAATTTCTGGCAGACGCTTGGATTATTGCTTCTCTCTAAAATTCTATTCGGTGGCTTTCATGGCAAAAGATGCGGGCCCGGCGGACATTTCAGAGATCGCTGGAGAAACCGTTGGGAAGAAAAAATGAAACACATGACGCCTGAGCAACGCGAAGAACTACGTAAGAAATGGAAAGCACGTTGCGGTCATAGCTGGCATTACAAGGAGGATGAGAATAAAGAAACTCCCGGTGCTGTATAAAATAATATTCTTTTAAAATTAATCTTGGTCTCCGTTTCCCGGGGACCTTTTTTCATTGAACAAAATATTCATTGAAGTTGAATTTTCCGGCTGCTTCTAAATCAACCAATCAACCAGCCAACCAGCCAACTATTCATCTAATCAACCGGTTTACCAATCAAAAATTAGGTTTCAACAGGTACTTCGAGTAAAATGCATTGATCTGTGATACCGCCTCATCAGCGCTATCGGCAAGATAGAAGTAGTCCATGTCTTTTTCATTAATCATCTTTTCTTCTATCAGTACATTTTCTATCCATTCCATCAGGCCGCCCCAGTATTTCTTTCCTACCAGAACGATAGGGAACTTGCCGATTTTTGTTGTCTGAATCAAAGTAAGTGCTTCAAAAAATTCGTCCATCGTTCCAAAGCCACCCGGCATCACTACGAAACCCTGGGCATATTTGATGAACATCAGCTTTCTCACAAAAAAGTAATCGAATGAAATTAGTTTGTCATGATCAATATATGGATTGTGTGACTGCTCAAAAGGAAGTTCAATATTTAGTCCTACAGATTTTCCTCCGGCTGTCATAGCGCCTTTATTTGCAGCTTCCATAATTCCCGGACCGCCACCTGTTATAATTCCGTATCCTTCCTTCGTCAGTTTGAATGCAATTTCTTCTGTAAGTGTATAAAACGGATGATCCGGTTTGGTACGTGCTGATCCAAAAATGGAAACGCAGGGGCCGATCTTGCTTAGTTTGTCAAACCCTTCTACAAACTCCGCCATGATCTTAAAGATCTGCCATGTGTCATGCGTTTTTATTTCCTGCCAATCCTTGTCGGCAAATGCTTTGCGGATTCTTAATTCGTCAAAATTCATAGGTACTAAATACTAATAGTTACGAATTTACTAAAAACGATTTTGTATTTCGTAAATTCAAATTGATTCTTTGGAATTACCTGAAACTATCGCTCCGACACTTCGGAATGATTCGTAGTAAGTACATTCGTTTTAATTCGTACTTAGTATATAATAACGGTTAGTTCTTAACAAAGTTTCCTAATATTGGCCGGCTTTCTATCTCTTTACGTAAAAACTCAGCAGTTATACTCATTTTACTCTTCATCATCTCCTTCGGCGTTCCTTCACATACTATAGTACCACCTCTTTCACCACCCTCCGGACCAAGATCAATGATGTGGTCAGCAACTTTAATCACATCCATATTATGCTCAATTACCAATACGGTATTCCCCTTATCTGTCAGCCGGTTTAATACCTCCAGCAATATTCTCACGTCTTCGAAATGTAATCCTGTAGTTGGTTCGTCCAGTATATAAAAGGTATTGCCCGTATCTTTTTTTGAAAGTTCGGTTGCAAGTTTTACCCTTTGTGCTTCTCCGCCACTCAGCGTTGTGCTTTGCTGTCCAAGGGTAATATATCCCAACCCTACTTCTTTAATAGTTTTTATTTTGTGAAGGATGTGCGGAAGGTTTTCAAAAAATGTACATGCATCTTCAATACTCATATCAAGCACGTCACTGATTGATTTTCCACGGTAACGTATTTCAAGCGTTTCTCTGTTGTACCGTTTACCCCGGCAAGTTTCACACAGCACATAAACGTCAGGGAGAAAATTCATTTCAATAACGCGCATCCCGCCACCCTGGCAGGTTTCACAGCGACCGCCTTTAACGTTGAAGGAAAATCTTCCGGCTTTATAACCACGTATTGCACTTTCCGGAAGTGATGCATACAGGTTTCTGATATCTGTAAATACGCCGGTATACGTAGCCGGATTTGATCTTGGTGTGCGACCAATCGGGCTCTGATCAATCTCAATAACTTTGTCAACATTTTCTATTCCATCTACTGATGAATAGGGAAGCGGCTTTTGATGCGAACTGTAAAAATACTGGTTGAGAATAGGGTAGAGGGTCTCATTTATTAAAGTAGATTTTCCACTACCGGAAACTCCCGTAACGCAGATCATTTTTCCCAAAGGGAATTTCACAGAAACTTTTTTCAGATTATTTCCCCGGGCGCCTTTCAACTCAATCGTTTTTCCATTGCCTTTTCGGATCTGTTTCGGTATGTCAATGTTTCTGATTCCATTCAGGTAATCGGTGGTCAGACTGGATTGTGTTTTTAATTCCTCCGGAGATCCTGAAGCAACAATTTCTCCACCATGGATTCCTGCACCGGGTCCAAGGTCAAGCACATAATCGGCATGCTGTATCGTTTCTTTATCATGCTCCACAATAATCACACTATTGCCCGCATCACGTAATTCCTGCAATGATTTTATCAACCGCACATTATCGCGCTGATGTAAACCAATACTTGGCTCGTCCAGTATATACAACACGCCGACAAGCTGTGATCCGATCTGCGTAGCAAGACGGATGCGTTGAGATTCACCACCGCTTAAACTTTGTGATGGGCGGTTAAGTGAAAGATAGTCCAGTCCGACATCAAGAAGGAATTTTATCCGCTTACGGATTTCTTTGATCACTTCTCCACCAATGATTAATTGCTTCTCAGAAATTCTTTCTTCAAGCCCTGCAAACCAGTCACTGAGTTGTTGTACGTCCATGAGTGCCAGCTCTGAAATATTTTTGCCATCTATTCTAAAATACAAGGATTCCTTTTTAATCCTGGCTCCGGAACATTCAGGACAAGTAATCGATTGCATAAACCTTTGAATCCATTTTTGCATCGAAGCACCCGTATCTTCCGAGTCCTGACTGGTGATGAAATTTACAATACCCTGGTATGTCATGAGGCTTCTGTACCCGTCACCGTAACCGGTTTCAGAATATACATTCAATACATCATCGCTGCCATAAAGAATGACATTCATCGCGTCTTCGCTGATGTCTTCAATCGGTTCAGAAAGAGTGAAGTCATGCTTTCTTCCCAGGGCTATCAGTTGTTTGAAGATCCAGTTGTCCCTTTGTGAGCCAAGCGGAGCAATGCCCCCGGCTTTAATACTCAGTTTCGGATCAGGAATAATACTCTTGAGATCTATTTCAGAAATCGTACCTAGTCCATTACATTTTCTGCACGCACCATAAGGCGAGTTGAAAGAAAATGTATTGGGCTGCGGTTCGTCATAGCTGATGCCCGAAGTCGGACACATGAGATGACGGCTGAAAAAGGTTTCTTTATCAGAATCTCCTTCCAGTAACATGACTGTCCCTTTTCCGGTCTTCATTGCCAGCGCCAGTGATTCTGTTATCCGCTGACGGCTTTCTTTATTAACGATGGGCTGGTCAATCAGTAATTCAATGTCATGAATTTTATAACGGTCCAGTTGAAGATTTTTTTTCAGGTCAGTAATTTTTCTGTCTGCCCGTACTTTCAGGTAACCTTGTCCGCTGAGCTGCTCGAAAAGTTCTCTGTAATGCCCCTTTCGTGCCCTGACAAGTGGTGCAAGGATTTTTATTTTTTTGTCTTTGAATTTTTTTAGAATCAATTCCAGAATCTGATCGTCACTGAGTCTGACCATCTTTTCACCTGACATATAAGAAAATGCTTCTGAAGCCCTTGCATATAGCAGCCGGAGGAAATCATATATTTCTGTAATGGTGCCAACGGTTGAACGGGGATTCAGGTTGGTGGTTTTTTGTTCGATGGATATCACAGGACTAAGCCCGGTGATTTTATCTACATCCGGTCTTTCCATACTCCCAAGAAACTGGCGGGCATATGCGGAGAAACTCTCCATATATCTCCTTTGACCTTCCGCATAGATCGTATCAAATGCAAGAGAAGATTTACCACTTCCGCTAAGTCCGGTGATTACCACAAGTTTGTTGCGTGGTAAAGTGACATCAATATTCTTCAGGTTATGGACCCGGGCTCCATATATCTCAAGTAATTCTTCGGGGTGGTTTTTATTGTTTTTATTCTTCACGGTTCAATCTTCGCCTTTTGTAATTCTGCAAAGATCGTAAAAAGAAAACCCCGAAGTACATGTGAACTCCGGGGTGTAAAATATTGTTTCTTCGACTATTTATTCAAATGAATTTTCTTGTCTTTTAAAGTCAGCGTTTTTGTTTTATATGCCTTAGTCAGCACAGGATAAATCAGAAGCCTGAAACGTTTAATATCCTTCACAGCGCTTTGTTTCTTAAACAATGCTGAAATCACATCACCTGAACCCATCGGCTTACCGTTTTGCTTTAATGTTGAAATGATATTACTCAGGTGACTTACGCGTTTGGTTTTACCCGTTGTTGTCGTTTTTGATTTAATTGCTTTTCTTTTTTTTCTGGTTCGGGGTGCTGCAGCCACATTGGGTGTAACGGTTTTTCCGGAAGGTCTTCCGCGTCTTTTGGCAGGTGATTCAGATGTTATTCCCCAATGTTTCTGAAAAAGTTGTTTTGCCTGTTGAACAAAATGTAATGATTTTAATAATTCTTCTTCCTGGCTTTTTAGCATTTCCAGATTGCTGCTTACAATTTTTTCTAATGAGATCATTTTGTATTGTTTTAAATAAATAATAAATTGAATTTAGGAGTGCGAAGATAATTAAAATTAGATAACGTACAACGAATTTCGAAATTACAAATGGTTCAAACTCATATCTGACAAGGCTTATAACTGATTCATTTTTTTAGTGATTGCGCGGCTTATTTATATTAGGTATTTTCAAATAATATTCCCGTATTAACGTTACCCCGACATAAAACTTTCTTTACTTTGTGAAATGAGATATTTACACCGATTCCTTCTTGTGTTTTTGTTTATTCCTTCTTTCGTTTTTTCTCAGGAAGGAGGAAATGCAGTGTTCTCTTTTCTGAATATACCTGCATCGGCACGCATCGCCTCATTAGGCGGCACGTTCATCAGTGTAAAGGACAATGACCTCAATTGCGCATTGCAGAATCCGGCCGCTTTAAATCCCCTCCATGATAAATACCTTTCATTTAGCGGTGTAAATTATTTTGATGGAATAAAATTCGGGGATGCTGCATTTGCAAAGGACTTCGGGAAAAAAGGAACCTTTGATATCTGGATGCACTATGGCAACTATGGTGAATTTATAGAGGCAGATGAAACAGGATTTGTCAGCGGGACTTTCACGGCTGCTGATTATGCACTAAGTCTGGGATGGGGATATCAACTCAACAAACTATTTTCTATTGGCGTTAACCTCAAAGGTATTTACAGCGACTATTATCTTGTTAATTCTTATGGACTGGCCGGCGATTTAAGTTGCATGCTTCACGATACAGCAAGCGGTTGGTCTGTGACCTTGCTTGCCAGAAATATTGGTGCACAGCTCAAACCATATACTCCTGATAATAATGAACCATTGCCTCTCGAAGTTGTTGGAGCAGCTTCTAAAAAGTTTGCCCATGTACCCGCACGTATTAATCTTACATGGAGACACATGGAGGTTTATGATATCAATTATATTGATCCCAATGATCAGTCAAATTACGATGCGCTCACAGGTGACTATAAGCCGGTTAAGTATAATTTCTGGGAAAAAGGAATACGCCATATTATTGTAGGAACTGAAATCTTACTTTCTAAAAATTTTCATTTACGTGCTTCTTATAATTTTCAGAGAAGACAGGAATTATTGGTTGAAACCCGTCCACGTACCGTCGGACTTTCTTTTGGGGTGGGATTAAAGATCGGTAAATTCATCATCAGCTACGGAAGAGCAAGTTATCACCTCGCAGGTGCAAGCAATCATTTTTCACTTGCTGCAAATATCGGTGAGTTCGGAAAGAAAAAAATAAGCAAAACAGAGTAGTTTATTCGATCTGAAGTCGCTCTCAATGAATAAAATTGTTTTATTTAATGAGTCCGTGATTTCAAAAGGCGTGCTCACGTTATATTGTAATCATTCTGTCAAATGAATCCCGCCATGCCTTATGCAAGGTGGAACATTCATTAAAACTGAAATCTGATCTGCGCCTTTACCTCAGTCTTGTGCGAGGCGTCAATCAGGTCTAATCCACTGCTGATGGTTTGCTGATTGTCATAGGCTGTTCGTCCCACCCTGAGCCAGCAATCAATACCCCTGATAATACTGTAATGAATGAGGACGTAATACCTGCTTCCTTTGTAATAATAAGACGGAATGGAATACGCATAAAGTACATCATTCTCATAAGCATAGACGCGCGTATCATAGCTGTCAGTGTCAAACAATACATACCGCAATGACAACGATACCCTGCTCTTCATTGGTTTGTAATTGATGTCCTGATACATCATAAATCCCTTTTGAACTCCTGCACTTTCTTTTTTAAGGGTTACATATTCAATTCGGTTGGCTAGTGTAAATGCCTTGTTAATTTTGTATTTAATATTGAAACGGTAGTTTGTCTGCACCACATCCTGAAGACCATTAATGAGTACGTCACTGCCCGGAAAATTTTCAGGTTTGTTCTGTTGTTTAATCCTGACATAAGCATCAAAAGTTTTTTTCGGCGTGTAATTTACCTGAGCCAGATATTCATATCCTTTCGATGGCGCATCCACGAGATACTTCAGCCATGGAAAACTGAACTGATCAAAATATGCGTTGATTTGAAAATAACGAATGGGTTTTGCTGAAATACCAACAAGTGTTCCGGTTTCATTCTGATCTTTTGAATTCTCAGAAACTGCATTGCTCATCAGTGCCTGATAATCCTTGTCGAAATGACGGTGTAGTATAGATATTGCAAACCGCGGATCCAAAGATATCAGCGCGCCACCAAGATATCCGATCCCACCGTTCATGCTTTGTCCGGCCTCCCCAAATAAACTCACATTACGGTAGAGATAACTGATGTCAAATCCGGAATTGAAATTATGATCGCCTGAAAAATCAAATTTATTGTATGCAGATGGAGTAGGAATCCTGAATAAAGAATACTTTGTTGTTAGGGCAGTAACTCCCATCGTAAGGTGTGAAGATTTATAAGCCAGGTGTCCTCCGGCATGCGATTCAGTTACGGTCTTCCTGTCTCTGTATTCATTTGTGGTGCGGTGATATCCGCCCGTCTGAAAGGATGCAATAATCTCTTCTACTGTCAAAGTATCTGTTGAACTGAGTACATGCCCGTCAATTTTATGTGTGCTGTAAAAAACATCCAGTTGAAATTTTTTAATTCCAAAAGCAAGCGCTCCGCCACGGAGATATGCATTTTCATCAGAGGAAGTATAAGGTAAAATCCCGCGGGCATTTCTTTTCAGATTCATAATATCCGTTGATTTACCGAACGCAAGACCACTCCACAATACTACGCCCTGACCATACTGTGCCTGATAATCACCCAATGCAACAGTACGAATGAAGCCGGTACTTCTGATAAGGAGATGGGCAGAATTAAAATCAAAACCCCTGGTCTGGTTTCCTTTGAAGAATTGCTCACCGGCATCTTTCTCTCCTGTAAACCCAAGGCTGATCCTATTCCCGTAAGTATAGCGATATTTCAGATAGATTTTCTGTGGACTCCCCGCATAACTTTTATTTTTATTGTAATTAGAATCATTTTGTAATTTATATCCTGCTTGTTCTTCCAGAATTACCTGATCACGTATCAATAAAGAATTTTTTCCCTCTGTAAAAATTTTTTTGAATGAAAATTTTTCAAATACAGATCCACTTTCAACTGACACAAAAGGTAAAATGCGATAAATAGTTTCCTGATCAAGTTCGTCTATCGTTTGCAATTCTGTTGTTGTAAGCAAAGGGCCTTCCTTTTTTATATGAATAAATATGGCCTCAATCTGAATGTCACTTAAGAGCAAAAGGTCTTTCAATTCATCACGTGAAGTGCGATTGAGGTTAATCTTATGTTCCCGGTAATAATTCAGTTTGTCCAGAAGCGTATTGGCATCCACGTCTTCTCCTGCTTCCTCAGCTATCTTTTCAATTTTTTGCTCAGTCGCATCATCTGTAGGTGGGTCAATAGGAGTCTGTGCTTTTAGTTGAGTTGAACTAAAAAAAGTCAACAGGAAAATAAAAAAAATTCCGAAAGTTGATAGGGTTTGAGAAGAAGAAATAAGTTTTGCTTTCATATCCATCCTTTAGTTCTTTCCAAACTGATACGTGAGGGAAATAGCAGGGCTGAAGCCAAGAATCTGGTGATAGGTACTTGCAATATCCAGCATCAGATTACCCATCTTCAATCCGAAACCAAATGAAAATAAAGTCGGGTTGGTTGAGATTCCGCCTCTAAGGTAAAGGGCTTCTACCACATGATATTCGAGACCTGACTTGAAAACCGGTTTGCGGTCAATGTCTTTCTCTTCTTCTATGCTCCAGAATAATTTATCTGAAAATTTGTATGAAGCGCCGAGACGAAAAATGGTCGGAATTTTTTCATCGGCATATTCTGCAAGTTTTGCACGTGAGAGATTATACACATGCAATCCGATGCGGAAATTTTTCAATGGTTCAGCTAGGAGGCCGGCCTCAACTGCAAATGTGGTATGACTTCCATAGTTGTCATCATTGATAAATGTATTCAGATAATCAAGCTGTACTCCCGCAGAAAATTTTTCTCCGAGTTTTTTTGCAAATGCAAGTCCTGCCTTCTTCTCACTGTACTGACTATAGCCAAAAACATTTCCACTCAACGCAAAAGTTCCCGCATTCAAAGGAAGTGCAAACACAAATCCTTTTGTACTGAGATTTGCTATCGTAAACCGGTTGTCGTATGACGCACCAATACTGATTCTGTCAGTCCATGCAAGTGCCGCCTGATTGTGAAATGCTCCCCAGCCATCAGTAAGTGTTACAGATGAATTCGCAAGCCCTGTTGAACGCGCGCCTGTTGGATAATTGTCTGCTGCATATAGAACAGTAGTGGCTAATAAAATCAATTGCGTAGCAAGTAGTAGTCGTCTCATCGGTTTTGATTGGTGAGTAAATGTATAAAGGATTAATGGATATGAGAAATGGAAAAATGGCAAACTGAAAATGGAAATTTGTTTCCGGAATTTGCTAATCAGGAAGGCAGAAAATAAAAGTAGCCCAAAAAAAGAAATCCCGCCACGAATTTTCGTAACGGGATTTTATGTTGTCTTAAGTATATTTTTAATTCAAACTCGGATCCTCCGGAAAATTTGCAAGCACTGCATACTGGCTTCCCATTGTCCGGAGTACCTGTCCCCACAATTCTTCAGGATGTTCCGCAAATGCAAAGTCCTTTTTACCTTGTGAGATCAACCATGTTTTACCTTTTAATTCGTCGTCCAGTTGGTTGGGCTCCCATCCACTGTATCCGGCGAAAAATCTGATGTCATCTTTTTTAACCTGTCCTGTTTCAATCATCAGTTTCAATGCTTCCAGACTCCCTCCCCAGTAAATGCCGGGAAGTATTTTCTTGCTTCCTTCCAGCTTTTCTCCGATGGTATGAAGAAAGTGAATCGTGTCAGTTTGCACCGGACCACCAAAATAAAGCGGTACTTCAAATGGCGGAAAATCCTCAAGCGCATCATTGAGATTCAGATCAGTCGGTTTATTCAGTATAAAACCAACCGTTCCGTCTTCGCTGTGCTCACCAAGCAGGATTACAGCCCTCTTGAAATAAGAGTCCAGCAGGAATGGCTCAGAGACCAGGATTTTTCCCACTCCCGGGTCCATATATATCACGTTTCTTCTCATAACTTCAGTTGCTTAAAATACGATTTTGTGTTTGTTTATGGTTTGAATGATTTTCAAGTATTAACCTGTCGAAACCTTTCCTCTCCATTTATGTTTTTTGTTGGTAGTTTTACCCAAATTCGAATCCACAGTTTGAGAATAGTTCTGAAAAAACTTACAGAAAAAATTGCTTTGTCATTATCTTTCATACAACCTATAGAATGAGTAAAAACGATGATTTAATAAGGAACCTGAGGATGCCATTCAGATATGTGCCGCTTGAGGAGAAAAAAATTGATAAAAATCCCATCAGGCAGTGCGAAAAATGGATGCAGGAGGCCATCAACTCAAATTCCGGAGAGCCCAATGCAATGACACTCGCAACTGTCGGACACAATGGTTTTCCTGAAGCGCGGGTGGTTTTATTAAGGGGTATTGACAAAAAAGGTTTTTCGTTTTTTACAAATTACAAAAGCGCTAAAGGAAGGGCGCTATCAAATAAAAAAGCCTGCCTCAATTTTTTCTGGATTGAATTATCCCGTCAGGTGCGAATTGTAGGAACTGTTAAGAAAGTTTCGGCAAAAGAATCAGACAGTTATTTTAATTCTCGTCCCAGAGAAAGCCGGATCGCTGCATGGGTATCAAATCAGAGCGAAGTAATTGCTGGGCGAGAAGTTCTTGAAGAAAAATATTTACTCCTTGAGAAGAAATTTCAAAATAAAAATGTTCCACGTCCGTCTTATTGGGGAGGGTATGTTGTTCAACCAATCTCTATTGAATTCTGGCAAGGCAAACAAAACAGACTTCACGACAGAATTCTCTTTACTAAACTAAAAACCGGCAAATGGAATATGGAACGGCTATCACCCTGAAATGATTTTTAAATGATGCGAAGTGCGGCTGAAATAGTAAAACGGTCAACCAATTTCAGGCAACTTTAATGTGACTCTTAAATCTTAACTCTTACATCTTAAATCTTCTCTGGTTCCATATGCACTTCCGCTTTCTCTTCCTTTTCCTCTTCCTTCTGGCAGTTGATATTTATGTTTTTCAGGGTGTAAAGATTTTAACGTTACACAAGTCACCATCCACACAAAGAACCGTTAATATCATTTACTGGTCTGTAGCGATATTCTGTCTTTCCATTTTGGTTTTGGGAAATATTTTTGACTGGCATCAATGGAATAAATCTTTTCGTACCTATTCTTTTGCATTTATTGTCTCAGTTTATTTTTCAAAGCTGTTCGTTGTATTGTTCTTACTTGTAGATGACGTGCTTCGTTTATTCCGTTGGTCGGGAAGATTGATCAACGAATCTTTTATCCATCCTGAGAAAAAAGGTACAAGCAATGGTATCACCAGGGTTGAATTTATTTCCAAACTCGGGTTTTTAATTGCTGCTGTTCCATTTGCTTCCATGATATATGGGATGCTTCGTGGGCCCAATCGTTATGATTTGAGAAAAGTGAAAATTAATGCGCCCGGACTTCCGGATAGTTTCCATGGTCTGAAAGTGATTCAGATATCCGATTTGCACGTTGGGAGTTTTCTTAGTCAGGAACCTTTGCAAAGGGCAGTGGAATTAATTCTTGAGCAAAAACCAGATGTTATTTTTTTTACCGGGGACCTTGTAAATGACAGGCATGAAGAAACCCTTGAATATTTTGAAACGTTGAGAAAAATTCAGGCGCCGATGGGCGTATTCAGCATTCTTGGAAATCATGACTACGGAGATTATTTTCAATGGAATAGTATAGAGGAAAAAAGATCAAACCTTGATAGTCTGAAAAAAATTCATGGAAAACTGGGATGGAACTTGATGCTCAATCAGCATACATATATAGAGAGTGGCGGCGAGAAAATTGGATTAATAGGAGTGGAGAACTGGAGTGCGAAAGGTAATTTCAGCAAATATGGTGATTTGAAAAAAGCAGTCGAAGGATTTGCACCTCAGCCATACAATATTTTGCTCTCTCACGACCCGTCACACTGGCACGCTGAGGTTACAAAGGAGCACAAATATGTAGACCTTACACTCTCAGGGCATACGCATGGATTTCAGTTTGGTGTAGAAATTCCCGGCTTTAAATGGAGCCCGGTGCAGTACGTTTACAAAGAGTGGGCTGATTTGTACAATGATGGACCTCAGAATTTATATGTGAACCGTGGACTGGGCTGGATTGGTTATCCGGGCAGGGTTGGAATACTTCCGGAAATAACTGTATTTGAATTGAATAAAGCCTGACCCATGATATCCAAAAGCCAGATTAGTCAGATTGCGTCATTGCACCGGAAAAAGTTCAGGAAGGAGCGCGGACTCTTTATTGCAGAAGGGGAGAAGGTTTGCAGAGAATTGATTGAATCGGATTTGACGATACTTTCAGTTTTCATGACTGAAGAATTCAGGATTGAAAAATTTTCTCTTTGGAAGAATAAAGTAAATTCGGAAACAATTACAGAAAAGGAACTCGAAAAGATTTCTGCACTAACAACACCACAGCATATTCTTGCCGTTGCGGAGATTCCGGATAAAAATTTCAGTTCAGATATTCTCAAAAATAGTTTGTCATTGATGCTTGATGACATCAAAGATCCCGGAAATCTGGGAACCATCATACGTATTGCCGACTGGTTTGGGATCGGAAATATTATTTGTTCAGAGACCTGTGCTGATGCCTATAACCCGAAAACGGTTCAGTCGTCAATGGGCTCACTGTTTCGTGTTGGTATTTATTATCAGGCGTTGGATAAAGTTTTAGCGAAAGCATCGGGTGATAATATTCCCGTCTACGGAACTTTACTGGAGGGTGAAAATATTTACTCCTCAAAATTAAATGAGAAAGGAATTATTGTAATCGGAAGCGAATCACATGGAATAAGTGAAAATCTGATTCAGTTCATTACGAGAAAAATTTCCGTTCCCTCTTTTTCAAAGTCTGCAACTCAAAAAGCAGAATCTCTGAATGCAGCCATGGCAGCGGCAATTGTCTGCTCTGAATTCCGACGAAGATGAGTACGAATAGCCAATCCATACGAATATTCGAATAGCGAATTGGGAACTACTTTATAATTCAACTCAGGATTACAAATTCGTAACTTGGCAAAAGCTCAGTGAGGAATCTCATGATCTGATCCAATACCTGTATTTTGTAAATCCGTCCAAACACATCTGGATCATTGGTACTTCGTATATTCGTATGGATTCGTTATTCGTTCGCAGTATGGAACTTATCCCCCCTTTAGGGGGCAGGGGGTAAAATGAAAAAGGTGAAGTACCTAAGTACTCCACCCTTTTCGTAAATCCCCTCTGTTTAATGATTCAAAAGTAGGAATAATTTTATTGTGTGCAACAAAAATTAAAAATATTTTTTTTATTTTATTTACAGATTATTTACAGAATTGTGACGTCTGACTTTCTTAAATGATGCACGCAACAGCACACCGCTCTCCGTCCATTGCTGCGGATACAATTCCACCCGCATATCCTGCTCCTTCTCCACATGGAAATAATCCTTTGAGTTGCGGATGTTCAAGCGTTTCTTTATCCCTTGGAACCCGCACCGGTGATGATGTTCGGGATTCTGTGGCAACGAGAATTGCATCATTGGTAAATAACGATTTCATTTTTCCCGAAAATACTTTCAACGATTGACGTAAAGAGTCAGCGATTATTTTTGGCAGTGTTTCGTCGAGCGAAAAGGAGGTGAGACCGGGGATGTATGAATTTACAGGAAGTGAGGTTGATATTTTATTTTGAACAAAATCTATCAGGCGCTGTGCAGGCGCCTTCAGATTTCCTCCTCCTGATTGAAATGACAATTGTTCTACTGCAGCTTGATAATTTAATGCATCCAATGGCGAAGATTTTTTTTGATTGTAATCATTCTCATTTACGCTCACTACCAGTCCTGAATTGGCATATGGATTATTTCTTTTCGACGGAGACCACCCATTGACAACAATCTCGTTTATGTCAGTTGCCGCCGGCGCTATTATACCGCCCGGACACATACAAAAAGAATATACCCCTCTTGTTCCTACCTGGTTGGCGATGGAATAGGAGGCAGGGGGCAAAAAATCTCCACGGTGATCACAATGGTATTGCAGCGTGTCAATAATATGTTGGGGATGTTCCATGCGTACGCCAAGCGCAAATGGTTTGGATTCAATCAAAATTTTCCTTTGATGGAGTAAATTGAAAATATCGCGCGCCGAATGACCCGTTGCCAGGATGATTTTATCTGATAGATATTCTTTTTCAATATTGTTTTGTTCTGTTACAATCCCTTTAATTTTATTTTCGCTGATAAGAAAATCTGTCAAGCGGGTTTCAAAATGTATTTCTCCACCCGCATTGAGAATTGTTTTGCGAATCGTTTCAACAACTTTCGGAAGTTTATTTGTGCCGATATGCGGATGCGCGTCAATCAGTATGTTTTCATCTGCGCCATGAAGGACAAATATTTCCAGTACCCTGTTGATGTCGCCTCGTTTACCCGAACGTGTATAAAGTTTTCCGTCGCTGTAAGTTCCTGCTCCGCCTTCGCCAAAGCAATAATTGGAATCAGGATTTACAATACCTGATTTATTAATCGCTGCAAGGTCACGCCTTCTTTTTTGAATGTCTTTTCCTCTTTCAATGATGACGGGCTTTTTACCAAGCTCTATCAGTTTTAGTGCAGCAAACATTCCGGCAGGTCCGCATCCGATAATTAAAATCGGGTCAGCTTTGGAAACGTCTTTTTGAAACTTAAACCGTGATGATAGATTTATTTTTTCCGGCGCATTTTCATCCACGAATACTTCAACCGACAAACGGATTTTAGGCTGCCGGGAACGCGCATCAATACTGCGTTTTAAGATGTTGAATGAAAAAATACGTGAAGCAGGTACAGAAAGAAGCTCAGCACACTGTTGAAGCTGTTTACCCTTATCTGCTGCCTCTTGTGGCAGAAGGACAAGTTCGATTTTCTTTATCATAAAATTCCTTTGGTTATATAAATTATGATTCCAAAAGATAAAATTCGAAGGTACAATAAATGTAAAGCCCGGTTACAGTACAAATATTATAAATCGTAAATAAGAAGCTGGGATAAGAGCACATCGCCAGGCTTAGCATATCGCAGGTAGCATGTTGCTACGCCTGTTACCTGAATGCCAAATGTGGATGTATCATAACAACAGGAACCAAGCTTTCTTTTCCGGAATAATTTACAGCATTGCTATACAGATATTGCACATATTAGCCTTACAGGTTTTGCCAAAGGCATCAATATGAATCTCAGAATCTGTGATTAATCGTAATCTGTAAATAAATTACTCAAACATAAACGATATCACAAATGCCTTCGAATACAATCCATTCAAAGGACTTGAAAATCTTCTGTTGTCCTGCACAAGCAGATTGGGGAGTCCATTATACATTTTGATCTCAGGAGAAAATTTAAAATAGGTCATGTAAAAATCAAACCCCATTCCGATCTCATAACCGTAATCATGTTTTTTCAGTTTCACAATTTCTTTGTCCTTGGCTAAAACTTTTGCCTGTGATACCATGTCAATCGCATACTTCCACCCTGCAAGGATATATACCCTGTAATTGTCTATCCTCGTTGACTTGAATTTTAGCTCGAAGGGAAATTCAAGATAAGTTGATTCTACCTGCTTGGTTATGGTTTCCCTGCTGAAGTTGGAATCGGTATATACCATTGTATATTCCAGGTTTCGTTGCGTGAATGCCAAAGCAGGAATAAAACGCAGATCAAAATGTTCACCCAGTTTCAGATTAGTAATGATGCCCAGGTTCAGACCGCTGGTACCTTTTGGGACGATACTATAAACGGTATCGCGGATACGCAGGTCACCAACAGGTTCTACGCGAAATTTGGATGCGTTTAGTCCGAGCACAAAACCGAAATGAATTTTTGCGCGATCATATTTTGGCAGATTCATTACCTGACGTCTTTGCCCGCTGGCAGAGAAGTGCAGAAGAATAAGAACAAATATGGATAAGACGCCTTTTTTCGTAAAAATCATTGTTTCCTTCCCGTATAAACCGTAACAACCCCAAACGTAAGTGGGGTGCGTTTTGTTTCCCTGAAGCCGGCCTGTTTCAGTATTTCGAGAAAATTATCTCCTGAAGGAAAAGCTTCCACTGAATCATGCAGGTATTGATAAGCCGTTTCATTTTTAGATATTTTCTTCCCTAGCACCGGTAAAATTTTTGAAGAATAAAAATGATATAGCGCCTGAATGATTTTGTTTTCAGGATGTGAAAATTCAAGAATCACTGCCATTCCTCCGGGTTTTAATACACGGTGAAATTCTGTAAGCCCTTTTTGCAGGTTTTCAAAATTACGTACTCCAAATGCCACGATTACCGCATCAAATTTATTGTCAGAGAAAATCAGGTTTTCCGAGTCTCCTTCAAGCAATTCAATTTTATCCGTTAGTTTTTTTGTCTTGATTTTTGCCCGACCAATGTTTAACATGTCCTCGGAGATGTCAATCCCGAAAATTTTTACCGGATTTAATTTCATCGCAGCGAATGCAAGTGCTCCTGTTCCTGTCGCTGCATCGAGGATAAGCCGAGGTTTTTCTTTTTTTAAAATCCTGATGGCCTTCCTTCTCCAGTAATGATCAACACCGAGTGAAAGCAAATGGTTGAGAAAATCGTATCGCCATGCAATGTCATTAAACATGCCGGCTACCTGTTCTTTTTTACTCAGGGAAGAATTTTTTACCGGAGTTACAACCATTACAGAAGTTTGGCTGCTTTCAGCTCTTTGATAAATTGTGATTTTTCAATTGGTACCACGCCGACTTTTTCGCAAACTATTCCTCCTGCAAAATTAGAAAGCGTAGCTGCTGTTATCGGAGAAGCACCGGATGCCATACATAGTGCGGCTACACTAATGACCGTATCTCCCGCACCGGAAACATCAGCGATATTTCTGACATAGGCAGGAAGATATTGAGACTCTTTTTTATTATAAACGTAGGCGCCCTTTTCACTGAGTGTGACCAGCACAGTTTCTACATGGTTTTCCTTTGCAAGCTGCTGAATCGCTTTGCTGATCTCATTGATATTTCCTTTGTCAAGCTCAATCTTCATCCCCTCGCGGAGCTCTTTCATATTCGGCTTTAGCAGCGTAATATTTTTATAGTGATTAAAGTTTTTCTTCTTCGGATCTACTGCAACAGGAATATGATGTTGTTGCGCAAGTTTAACAATTTCACCAATCAGGAATTTACTGATCACTCCTTTATCATAGTCTTCAAAAATGATAATATCAATTTTTTTGTCTTTCAGCAATTCAGTGATCCGTTCAAGCAATTGTTTTCTGTCCTGCTGATTAATTTCGTCTTCAGTCTCTTCGTCAACCCTCAGCATCTGATGGTTATTTCCGATCACCCTTGTTTTCACGGTTGTGGATCTTGCTGAACTTTGTATCAGACCTTCAGTGCCGATATTCTGCTTCCGCATAAGATCCATGAAGGTTTTTCCGTCAGTGTCATTACCGATCACAGAACATAAAACAGGAACTGCTCCCAGCGCCTGAACATTGATCGCTACATTTGCCGCACCACCCAAACGATTTTCTTTTTTGCTGATGGCTACAATCGGAACAGGCGCCTCAGGTGAAATACGGTTCACCTTTCCCCACAAATATGCATCAATCATCACATCCCCAATGATCAGTGCCTTCAGCTTTGAGAAGGAATGAATGAGCTCTTCGTTCGATTGATTTTTTTTTGCCACTTTTTCAGTTTATGAAAGTTGTGCAAGCGCTTCTTTAATTCTCTTGATTGCTTCAATTAGCTTTTCGTCTGCCGCCGCATAAGAAAGCCGGAAATAATCAGGTGCTCCGAAAGCTGCTCCGGTCACCACACTTACATGTCCGTGATTCAACAGATACATGCAAAGGTCGGTCGAAGTATTGATCTTTTTTCGTTCAAAAGATTTTCCATAATAACTACTGCAATCAGGGAAAACATAAAATGCTCCTTTGGGCTCATTCATTTTCAGTCCGGGAATTTCTTTCATCAGCTTCACAACAAGATCCCTCCTTCTTCTGAATACAGCCTGCATTTCAAGCGTCGGTTTGTCGTCCAGACCAAGTGCGGCAATTGCAGCTTTCTGAGAAATAGAAGATGTACCGGAAGTAAATTGTCCCTGCATTTTATCACAGGCAGCAGCAATCCACTTTGGTGCGCCGATATAGCCGATACGCCAGCCCGTCATTGCATAACCTTTTGAACAGCCGTTCACGATAATTACCCGTTCCCTGATGCTTTCAAATTCAGCAATGGAACAATGCTTATCGAGGAAGTTGATGTGTTCGTATATCTCATCAGAGAGAATGAATACTTCAGGGTGCTTCGCAAAAACACCTGCCAGTGCTTTTAATTCTTCCCGCGTATAAACAGAACCGGTTGGATTACATGGCGAGGAAAAAATAAAAAGTTTTGTCTTCGGCGTAATTGACTTTTCCAGTTGTTCAGGCGTAATCTTAAAATCGCTTTCCATCGTAGTAACGGGAGCAATTGTTTTACCTTCGGCCAGTTTAACAATCTCTACATAGCTCACCCAGTAAGGCATGGGAATGATTACTTCATCGCCGGGATTGATCAGGCTAAGTACAACATTTGCAATCGCTTGCTTTGCGCCGGTGGAAACAACGATCTGCTCCGGCAAATATTCAAGGTTATTTTCTCTCTTGAATTTTTCCGAAACCGCTTTTCGCAGCTCAGGATACCCTGATATCGGCGTGTAATGAGTAAAACCGTCGTCAATCGCCTTCTTCGCAGCATTGCGGATGTGCTCCGGAGTGACAAAATCAGGTTCACCCAGACTCAGATTGATCACATCAACGCCCTTTGCAGAAAGCTCGCGGCTCAGTTTGGACATGCCTATTGTCTGGCTTTCTTCAAGATAATTGATACGATCGCTAAGTTGGTTGCTGTTCATAAAAAAAATAAGGCGCAAACGTACGTGATTCCTGTCGATTGACAAACTCCGGCAAGCACAGTTTTTACAGTCATTAATTGACAATTGAATGTTTCTTCACCCTTATTTCTTTTCTACCTTTACTTCAAATTAATTTATTCTATGAAAAAATATTTAGGCCCTTTCATTTTTGTATTTATTTTCTGTTCAAATGCTGTTGCACAAAAAAATATTTCAAGACTCGGATCATTTTATGCAAACGGACAAACCCTTGCAGGATGCTGGCATTATGTGGATACTGCGGGCTATGAATACGCACTCTTGGGCGCAGTCAGCGGGATCATGATACTTGACATTACAAATCCGGCGACACCCGTTTTTCTTTTTCAGTTACCGGGATTAAATAGCCTGTGGCATGAGATTAAAGTTTCCGGCGATTATGCTTATGCAGTTTCAGAAGCAACAGATCCCGATACCTTACTGGATGGTATGCAAATTATTGATTTGAGATTTCTTCCGGACAGCGCACCTAATTATTTCTGGCATAGCGATGGCATCATGACTGACATACTCCGTCAGGCGCATTCCATTACTGTTGATAGTAAATATATTTATGTAAACGGACATTCTGTTCCCAATCACGGAAATGGTGTTTTAATTCTTGATAAAACAGATCCCTGGAATCCTGTTTATGTGGGCGCTGAAGCCAACCGCTATTGCCATGACAGTTATGTGCGTGGTGATACATTATGGACAAGTGACATTCAGGACGGATTGTTTTCTGTGTATGACGTTTCAAGCAGAGCCAATCCGATTCTCCTTGCCACACAACAAACTCCGGCTAACTTTAATCACAACTCCTGGCTGAGTGATGATGGCAATTTTCTCTATACTGCCGATGAAAGAAGCGGATCGCCTATCGGTTCATATGACGTAAGCGACCTGAATAACATTACGCTTGTTGATGAATATTATACCATCAATATGCAACCTGCAGAAGCACACAATGTGCGTGTGTTGAATGATTTTATCATCAATGCAAGTTATGGAAGCCAGGTTACAATTATTGATGCAGCACGACCCGACAACCTGATCGAAGTAGGTAATTATCCTACCGGAGCCGGACTCTGCTGGGATGCCGATCCGTATTTGCCTTCAGGGGTTATCATTGCAACCGATACCTGGACCGATTCGGCTTATTTCCTTATGCCAACTTATATCCGTGCATGTTACCTCGAAGGAATTGTAACTGACAGCATTACCGGAGGTACAATCAATGATGCGAAAGTTGATATTGTCTCCGTCGGATTACATGACAGTACCAATTTATCCGGTCAGTATAAAACAGGTTATGCCGATTCAGGATTGTATATGGTTTCATTTTCCAAGTCGGGATATCGAAGTAAAATATTACCCGCGCAGCTGAATAATGGTGTCCTTACTTTATTAAATGTGCAGCTCGTTGACAGTTCTTATAACGGAGTTGGTACAATTGAAAAAGAGAATCTGATCCGCATAGAAAATAACCCTTCAGCAGATCACACAACTTTACTATTGTCCGCTTCATTGCTTCATAAATATTCTTCGCTCCGTTTATTAGTCACGGATGTTTCGGGAAAAATTGTTTACGATGAAAAAAATATTTCCGGCCGGCGGATCACCATCGAAAGAAAAAATATTGCGGCAGGAATTTATTTTTTCACTTTAATGGACGGAAATGAAATCAAAGGAATGGGAAAATTGATTTTTCAGTAAACAAAATTCTGTTCAGTCGATTTCTGCATAAACTTTATCAATTGCTTCTGCAAGTTTCCTGTCTTTATCGGTAACAACATCACCGGCATCATGAGTGCTTAGAGTAAAAGAAACTTTATTCCACACATTAGTCCATTCAGGATGATGATTCATTTTCTCTGCAATGAATGCAACACGTGTCATGAATGAAAATGCATGGACGAAATCCTTGAAGGTAAAAGTCCTTTGAAGCTTATTGTTTTTTTCTTCCCACATGATTTTGTTGATTAGTTGATTACGAGAACAATATAATCATTTGGTAGATTCAAGATTCTAACGCAACGAAAAAAAAAACTTAAGTTGCGATATGGAGAAATATAAGAGGCTTACTTTTCAAGAGCGAGTGATAATAGAAGTCTATCTGAATCTTGAGTTTTCGTTATCGGAAATTGCAGAAA
>JBBRAY010000027.1:0-50052 GCA_038206355.1 Bacteroidia bacterium | reverse complement strand
TCCTTCCCCCCCTCGTTTGTCGCCTTTACTGTGGTGTTTTTGGGGGGGGGCGAGCCGGCCGCCCCGCCGCCCCCCCCCCCCCCCCACCACAACATCCACAAGAATGAAACTGTCATTCAGAATGAAGCGGAGCGGAATGAGGTTTCTCCCGATTGAATGTAAAGCGATGAATGATTGTCGCAGAACGAAATGTAATGAGGAATCTAAGAAAAAAGGAAGTTAGGAAGAAATCCCAGGTAAAAACCTGATATGCTGATTCATCCGGTATTTTTTATGGCTGTTCGACCAACACCAATGGATCTGAAATTTTACTATTCAGCCCCGACAGCAGCGGCATCCTTTTTTTTTTCAGAAGTACATCCACGCAATAAACGGTTTGGTATACAGCGATGAAGAACAATAAAAAAAATAAAAAAAAGATACAGCGGATGGCGGGAAGAATTACGAGAAGAACCGGGAATAACCGCTCCTAAAAATACTACTTCAAATATTTATCCAACCAACCAAAAAACGTCCTTTGCCACAGCACGCTATTCTGTGCCTTTAACACCCAGTGGTTTTCGTCAGGAAAAGTAAGCAGCCGTGCCGGAATGTTCATCATGCGCGCCGCCGTGTATGCCTCCAGGCCTTGCTCATAGGGCACACGGTAGTCTCTTTCATTGGTGATGATGAGAATGGGTGTATCCCAGTTCTTCACGAATTTATGCGGTGAAAATTTCTCGTAGTCAGGAGATCCGTTCCAGTATGGCCCGCCGAATTCATAATTGTTGAACCACAATTCCTCTGTACCACCATACATACTTTCAAAATTAAAAACCCCGTCATGGGCAATAAAAGCTTTGAATCGTTTGTTGTGATGACCTGCCAGCCAATACACTGAATAACCTCCGAAACTTGGCCCCACTGCACCAAGTTTGTCTTTGTTTACAAAGGGCTCCTTGCTCATGCTGTCAATTGCACTCAGGTAGTCCTTCATACATTGACCTCCCCAGTCACGGCTGATCTCGTCATTCCACTCCTCCCCAAAACCCGGAAGACCGCGACGGTTGGGCGCTACCACGATATATCCATTTGCTGCCATCAACTGAAAATTCCATCTGTATGAAAAAAACTGGCTGACGGTACTTTGCGGTCCTCCCTGACAAAACAGCAACGTTGGGTATTTTTTTGTTGCGTCGAAATCGGGAGGATAAATAATCCAGGTCAGCATATCCTTATTATCCGTTGTCTTAATCATTCTCTTTTCAACCCTGGCAAGCTTTACCAGACTGAGCATATTCTTATTGGTAAAAGTGATTTGTTTTGATGTTCCCGCCTTTACATCAATGGAAAATAGTTCTGTCGGTTCCGAAATAGACATCCGCGATGTGACTACCACATCATTCTTACCATCTGATGAAACTGACAATGCAGTATGGTCAGCCACATCATTCGTAATCTGACGCAAAGGTTTTTTAGATTTACCATTCAAATCATAGGAAAATAAATTGTTAGTGGCCTGAATTCCGACCAGCATATAAATCATATTTCCTGAATTGTTAAATGCGGCTGACTCTACATTATAATCAAAACCATCCGTCAGTTCCTTTTTCGCTTTAGTCGCAAAGTCATACATAAATAATCGCAGGCGGTCCGCTTCATTACCAGGCGTCTCCTGACTTTTCCAGATTAACTTCTTGCCGTCAGGTGAAAAAACAGGATCCTTGTCGTAACCATTCATTCCCTCTGAAATATTGAAAGTATTGTCGTTCAGTACATCGTAGAGATAAATATCAGAGTTGGTACTTATTGCATATTCCCTTCCTGAACTTTTCTTGCATGTATATGCAATCCATTTACCGTCATTACTCCATGCAATTTGCTCCTCTCCCCCATCAGGCTTCATTGGTGTATCATACCGCTCGCCCCTCATCAGATCGTTGGGAACTCCAAGAATTTTTCCTTTTTCAAATCGTGCAAGCATCAGGTGAGAATAGCTGCCATCAGCCCACGTATCCCAATGTCTGTACATCAGGTCATCATAAATTCTACCTGTTGTTTTCGGCAAATCCGGATTATTTTCTCTTACACTTTTATCAACCATTACATCTGTCGTCAGCCAGATCATGCCTCCGTCAGGAGATATTCCGTATGCAGTGATATCAAAGCTCAGGTTGCTTTCCCGTTGTTGGTTGCTTCCATCTGCATTCATACTCCACAACTGACTACTTCCACCATTATCATTCAGAAAAAAAATTCTTTTCCCGTCCATACTCCACTTTGCAGAAGTCTCATTGGATGAATCACGGGTTAGCTGAACTGCTGTACCGGTAGCCAGATTGACTTTCCATATATCGGAGTTCCCCTTATTCAACTCAAGACTGGTATAGCGCACATTGTATAAACAATCCTTTCCATCGTGTGATAACTGAGGATCACTCACTCTTCCAAGTTGCCAGAGAAATTCAGGAGTCATTTTTCCCTGAGAGAAAGATGAGGAATAAAAAATAATTGCAAAGCAAAAAGAAAGGAGAAATACTCTACTGATTTGCCGTAAATCAAAAAATGTTTTTTTCATCGTGAAGGCTTTATAGTATAGTGGCAATAATAAGGAATCGAATTAAAAGTTTGGTGCTTTTTAACCATTCTTATATATAAGCTTAAATATGCATTGTGGTTTACCGATGCAAAACTCCGGTGGAGATTTAGAAAATCCGGGCTGCTTTACGGAAAGAACGCCACTTATCCGTATATTTACCCGCTCTGCGCAAAGAACATTATGATATGGCCATATACAATTGCCCTAGCAGAAATGAATATGTCTGACATTAGTGAAACAAAAATATATACAGATGAAAAAAATAATTCTTGCCTTACTTGCATTCTCAGTTTCATTTAATTCTTTTTCTCAAAAGGCTTCCAAGTCGGAACAGGGAAAAAAGGAAGTTATTGAAGTCCAGAAAAAATTCAATTGTGACAGCATGGTGGTGGATTTCGAAAGCGGATTGATAAACGGAAAAATCGGCCCATCCTCCCCCCTAGATTCTGTAAAAAAATATTTACCGTGTATCAGCACTGAGTTTCCGGTTGGAACAGAGGAAAGAATCTGCGGCTCGGGAGCGTTAATGGAAAAGCAAGGTATCTATTTTAATACTGAGCATGGGTTTATCGAATTTTATCCCGGAACGAAGGCACATCTTTCACTGGATGTTATGGGACTTACTGAAGAGGAGCTTGCAACCGTTGCAGGTGATCCCACACAAATTACAGACCTTCAACCCTATACTGACAGAGCAGTTCAATCTGCATACCTTTTCCCTAAAAGTTACGGATGCCTTGCCATCTGGGTTGACCAACTGGATAAAAAAGTTTTCAAAGTCCAGTTGCATAATCAAGGGCCATCTTTGATTTTTCTTTGTGTAGAATAAGCCGGCCTTGAATCGAAATTAGTTTCGGGGAAAATACTTATCTCTGAAACGAAGCATTGGTATTTCGATCATCTTTGAAATCGCTATGCCAAAAAGAATTGATGCTATAAAATATACAGATCCTTCAAGGTACAAATTGGATATACTCCTGAGCAATAAGTTTTGTACAAAAAGATGCCATATATAAATTGAATAGGAATACAATCCGATATAACTGATCACGAAAGAAATATTCCTGGTCATCCTATTTTCAAACAGGAATTTTTCTCCTGCTTTACTCATCACGAGTAAAACAGCTAACGCAAATGAAATGTGCATGAGGTTAAATCCAAGGGTTAGCATAAACAAATTGTTGGATTTGAGGAAGAAGACAGGCGCAACAAATAAGATTGACAGGAAAGCAAATATTTTTTTCTTCCGATAAAATTTTTCAATTACAGCCGGTCTGAAATGCCATAAATAACCAAGAAGGGCACCCATAAACAATCCATCAATTCGAAGGTGGGTATAAAAAAACGGCTCCTGCGAATGGCGTAAATCAGCATACACATAATTAATCCTGAGGATAAGAGGAATGATTATGGCGCCGATAAAAAACAATACCATTAAATTATTTTTTAGGATCCACCTGAATCTTACGGTAAGAAAAATGATCAGCGACAATAAAAAATAAAAATGCTCTTCAACAGCAAGCGACCAGGTATGTGTCCACATGGGAGGAAAATAGCTCTGTAAAAATAACACTTCACTCAATATAGAATTAAATGGAAAATAGCTTTCGAATCCCAGACCAAAAAATAAAATGGAAACCAGAATAAAAAAATAAAATGCCGGATAGATTTTAAAACCCCTTCTGATTAAAAAGAGTCTGGTATTTACTTTTCCCCTGCGTTTATATTCTGAGAATAATAATCCTGAGACAAGGAAACCACTCAATACAAAAAACAAGTCAACACCGTAACCACCCGGACCGGAAAGAAAAAAATTCAGTTCATTGTGCCTGAACAAGACTCCGATTATTGCAATGCCACGAAGAAAATCCAGCCCTTTGATCCTCATATTTGAAATAAATCTGCAGCAAGAATAGAATAAAAAATTAAAGGTCTGCACTTGCGTACAGACCTATTAATCCGGTTAGTCAGCTTATAAGCCGGGTTCTGTATCCGCCTGGGCGGACTCCTATCATTTATCTGTCGTCACACCGTTGCCGGTGCAATCGAGCGATCTACCCGTTGCGGCCGCCATTACTGACAATCGGGCGTGCAACCCTTTGGAAGTTTCGTGATGAATCATCACCGCAACTTATTTGATCTTTCAGCTCCCGAGGTTTTCTACTCCCCGCCATTGCTGACAGGAAGCGTAAGCTCTTACCTCACGTTTGCACCCTTACCCTAAAGTAATAAAACTTCAGGGCGGTTTCCTTTTCTGTAGCACTATCTGTAATCCGGCGATTTCTCTCCGGGTTCCCCCGCTATTCGCAGGGCGGGATGCACTATGCTGCCCGGACTTTCCTTCCCGCCTGGGCGGGACGATAGAACGGCTGACTTTCCTAAAGAACAGTTTGTTCTTGCAAATATAAGATTTGCCGTTGGAATAACAGAATAAGTTGTTCGCTTTCTTCAATTTTGATGAATTAACGGCACGATCTTCATTTGTATATTCGTCACGCATTATGAAACTTCAAAAAATCATCTTTGCCCTTTGCCTGCTCATTGCTGTAGCTATAAGTATTAAAAGCTTCCGTGAACCGGATTTATGGTGGCAAATCCGTACAGGCGAATGGATATTGGAACACAACGAAGTCCCGGGTCAGGATGTATTTTCCTTTACGATGGCCGGAAATGAGTGGATCAATATCAAATGGGGATTTGAAGTGCTGGCAGCATTGGTCGTAAAAATTGCCGGTCCTGAATCTGTTTTTGTTTTGCAGTCAATAGTCAACTGTATACTTGCATTTTTCCTCTATAGATTATCAGTACTCTATTTCAGAAAGCAAGGAATTGAAAATGTAAATGAAAATAAAGCATTTCTCCTCACCCTGGTAATTTCATTTCTGCTGGTAATGGTCGGAGTTGAATACAGAATAATCGGAAGGCCGGAAATGTCCAGTCATCTGCTCACCATCGTATTCCTATACCTCCTTGAAAACAACAGGCAGGAGCCCTCAAAAAAAATATACCTGGTAATTCCCTTGCAGTTATTATGGGCCAATTTTCATGAAGCTTTTGGAATCGGAATTGTTATCATGATTATTTATACTTTCTCTGCATGGATTGAAAATATTATTTCAGGTTCAAAAAAATCAGACGCTAAAAAACTAACGCTTGTTACACTTGCCGCAATTGCTTCAGTCATCATCAATCCGAACGGAATAAAATTACTGACGCGCCCGTTCAATATCCTCAGTCAGGTGTATTCAAACAAATACACCACTGAACTGCTGGACTTCTCTGCGGGTGAATGGTGGAAAAAAGAAGCTTACATCGCAATAGTACTGGCAACCATCAGCATTTTTGCAATATTGTTTTCAGTTAGAAAAGAAAAAAATAAAGTGGCGGGCCTTGTAAAAATTATTTCCATTTTCAATAAACCTTACCTCCTTGTCATACTCGCTTTTGTATACCTTGGATTAAGTGCATTCAGAAACCTCGCTTTTCTCTCATTGATCTGTTTTCCTGTTTCTCATTATGCTCTCTTTTCAAAAATAAAAAACAAATTTTCCGGATCCGGATTTCTTCAGAAGTATTCAGGAGGCATTGCAGTTGCGCTTCTTGTCATTTTTTACGCCGGAATTGTATCGAACAGGTATTATGAAATTACAAATAGCAGGGACCGTTTCGGACTTGAAGTATTGTCGGTAAATAATCCTGCAGGCGCAGCTGAATATATTTTGAATCATGGCCTGCAGGACAAAGCCTGCTTTTCAGATTACCTCACTTCATCATACCTCCTTTGGAAACTTCAACCGGATTTTAAAACATATATTGACCTCAGGGATCTCGATGTATTTCCTGCGGCATTTTTCAATGACTTTATCAGGGATATTAATTCTCCGGCCGATTTTCATAATCTGGATAACATCAGGCATTTTGATTATGCTGTTGTTTTCCGACCGCAATTTAATTCACTTCACTCCTACCTCTTCAACGACTCCATATTTGCGCTGACCTATGTTGATGCCGTCGCTGCTGTTTATGAGAAGACTGATAGTTTTTCGAGAGGAGATATTTTTTCCGCATGCAGGCCGGTAAAGACAGGTGCATTTGCTACCGGATTAAATAAAATCCTGAATCCATTTTATAAATCATACAATTATTCAGCGGTGGAGAACGATTACATTGCTGCAAATTATTATATGAATGTGGGAAGGGTTGAACTTGCGAAGCAGCGGGCTGATCAGCTTGCACTCAACAGCAAAACAAGATATAAAGCCGGTGAAGTGATGGGACAGATATACTTCCGTTCCGCCATGCAGGAACCAAATGATTCTGCAAAATCACACCTTTTAAGATTGGCCGAGGAATCCTTTCTTCAATCATTAAGAGATAATAAAAACAATGCTGCTTCATTTCTTGGGCTGGGATCGGTTCATTACTCGGAACAAAATTATTCAGGCGCCATAAATGATTTGAAAAAATGTCTTGATATTAATAACGATAACTACGATGCACACATCACGATTGCTTTGAGTTATAACCAACTGATGGGTATTGCAACTTCGAAAAAGGAGGAATACAGACAAGAAGTATTAAAGCATTACCTCAAAGCTAATTCACTGAATCCCGGCAACCCAATGGTTACTGCCAATATTGGCTTCCTGTATTTTCAGATGAATGATTGTGATCAGGCTTTGCCATTCCTCTCCCGGGTTGCAGATGGTAAGGGACTGGAGGTTAAAGATAGTCTGGCGGTACATAATTGTCTGCGTCAGTGTGGCAAATGATTTGCTAAAATATTTTAAATGCAAGCTCAACAATATTCTGCACTCATTAAGGAAGAAGCCCTGCGGCTGGGATTTGACTTTTGCGGGATATCCAATGCTACTTTCCTTGAGGAAGAAGCTCCGCGTCTTGAACAATGGTTGCTTCAGAATATGCATGGAAAAATGAAATACATGGAAAACTATTTCGATAAACGACTCGATCCACGCAAGCTTGTAGATGGAGCGAAATCTGTTATATCACTTCTGTACAATTATTTTCCCTCTGAGTTTCCGGCAGATGATAGCGCTCCCCTTATCTCAAAATATGCCTATGGAAAAGACTATCATTTAGTGGTAAAGGAAAAAATGTCGGAACTGCTATATTTCATAAATAATAATATCGGCGACGTTAATGGAAGAGCATTTGTAGATTCAGCACCTGTGCTCGACAGGGCCTGGGCAAAAAAAAGCGGACTCGGATGGGTAGGAAAAAACACCAATCTCATTACCCGCACACACGGATCTTTTTTTTTCATCGCTGAACTGATCCTCGACCTGGTGTTGATCCCCGATGGCCCTATCGAAGATTATTGCGGCACGTGTACAGCTTGTATTGATGCTTGTCCGACTGATGCAATTGTAAAACCTTATGTGGTTGATGGCAGTAAATGCATATCCTATTTTACCATTGAATTAAAGGAAGAAATCCCACTTGACGTAAAAGGAAAATTCGGCAATTGGGCATTTGGTTGTGACGTCTGTCAGGACGTTTGTCCCTGGAACCGTTTCTCAAAACCACATCATGAGCCGGCATTCAAACCACATGAGGGATTGATAAATATGACAAAGAAAGAATGGGAAGAGATTACAGAAGATGTCTTTAAAAATATATTCAGTGAATCCGCGGTGAAGAGAACAGGCTTCAATGGCCTGAAAAGGAACCTGAAATTTATCAATGAAACTTCCTGAAGACTTCCAGCATCACATCGCTGTAGGCTGCAAAGGTGGCAACACACCAGATTTTCAGCAGGCGCCTTTCATCCTTTTTTAATATCTGCATTGCCTTTGTCAATTCCTTCCGGAATAAGTTTTTGTCGAAGCTGACTTTCGTGAGTATCTGCTTGGTGTATTCGAACATTTCTAAGGCATTAATTTTTGGTTACGTAAAAGTAACCCCCCAACGAACAAAAAGCAAGACATATTTGCCAAATTCTTTCAAAAGAAATTAACCACCTAATTCTCATAAGAATAATTTTTATGATAAATCTCAACTATCCTTTTCATGCCATCTGAATGATTTAAGTACAAAGCCGGAAATATCCAACACCCTGTCAATAACAGTTGCCGCAAGCTCATCAAAAGAGGAAGGCCCGGAATAAAAAGAGGGAGATGCAGGACAAATAATTCCCCCTGCCTCCGTAACTGTCTTCATATTATTTATATGAATCAGGCTCAGTGGAGTATCGCGTGTAACAAGGATTAATTTCCTTCGTTCTTTTAATATTACATCTGCTGCTCTTGTAATCAGATCGTTGGAAATACCAGTAGCAATGCGTGCAAGGGTACCCATTGAACACGGGCAAATAATCATCGTGTTATACCTGGCAGAACCTGACGCAAACGGTGCATTAAAATCAGTCTTACTGAATATCTTAAACCGGATATTTTCAAAATCCCTGTTGCCCAGTTCATACTCCCAAACCTGTTTCGCATTGTCGCTCATCACAATACCTACTTCTTCAACCTGGTCTTTTAAATCCATTAATTTCTTTAACAAAACCTTCGCATAAATTGATCCGCTGGCTCCGGTGATAGCGACAATCACTTTCTTTTTCATGGCGCAAAGAAACGAAGAATAAGACAGACCATCAGACCCGGGTAAATGACCACCCGTTCTTCTTCCAGTAATTATAAACAGCTACTCCCAAAAAAGCTCCCAGTGAATCTGCCATTGCATCAAATACGTCTCCTGTTCGGGTAGGAATAAAATACTCTTGCAATAATTCAATAAATACCCCATAAATGCTTGAAAGTATAATTGATATCACTCTTGGGTAACTGATTAGTAAAAGAAAAACATTTTGATCTGTAAACGCTTTGGATAATAAAAAGGAAAGCACACCGAATAAAAAAAGGTGAACCAGCTTGTCCGGTTTCAGCCAATCAAGGAAAGATAGTTCCGGAATAACCGTACCCGGCAGCGCGCAAAGTGCGAGAATAAACAGCGCCCATAAAAGTGAAAGGATGAGCTTTCTAAAAAACATTATGATCCGGAATTCACGCCGATCAGCTTACGATAATCAGCCGCATTCATAAGGCCATCCTTTTCAGCGATATTGCTCATTTCAACCTTTACCATCCATCCGCTTCCATAAGGATCTTTATTTACACTTTCAGGATTGGTTTCCAGGTTTTTATTGAACTCAAGTACCTTTCCGCTTAATGGCATAAATAAATCAGAAACTGTTTTAACAGCTTCCACAGTTCCGAAAACGTCCCCTGAATTCAGCGATTGTCCCTCGCTGGTAATATCTACATATACTATATCACCCAGCTCTCCCTGAGCGAAATCCGTGATTCCGATTGTTGCTATTGAACCATCTGTTTTTATCCATTCATGGTCTTTGGTATATCTGATGTCGTCAGGGAAATTCATATGGTTATTTTTTTCTGCAAGTGTAAATGTTTTTTAAAAGACAACAAAGAGAAAGATGCTCGTTTGGCGGGATATCCTACAGATTTATAAAACGCTCACACCCGTTTCAGCACTTAATCGTAATCATCACATTTTCAGCCAAACACTTATCTTTTTATTCTACATTCGACAAACAATTAAAATTAACTCCAATTCCCGGTCAATGAAAAAAATTATACCGCTGTTTTTCTTTGTCTGCTTTATCAAATCAGCAGTTGCACAACCCAATGCAATGATTCAAGCCAGTGGTTCGCATCTCATAGGTGTTTGCGGAGATACGATTATTCTGCGGGGAATAAATTATGAACCCTTCAACTGGGGATATAATATTAATGACGAAAAATTTTCAGAGCTCATGATGACCGGCGCAAATTGTGTACGGATACCATGGTACACTTCCAGTGCAGCTGCCGGCGGCGCTCCTTTATTTGACCAGTTGAGTAATTTAGATACAGCAATTGCCAGATGTATCAGAAATAAAATGATTGCAATAGTTGACCTTCATGACAATACATGCATTGGAGACATCAGTCAGATTGCCACTTTGAGTAACTGGTGGCTCACTCCGAATGTGATTACAATGATTAACAAATATAAACGAAGTATCATTATTAATATCGCCAATGAGGCCGGATACGTTCAGTGGAGCGGAAATGCAGCCACAGCACTGGTTGATTTTAAAAATACTTATCAGGGGATTGTCGCGAATTTTAGAAATTCCGGAATTGACGTGCCACTAATGATTGATGCACCGGATTGCGGAACAAATCTGGATGACCTTGCAAGCATTGCTCAGAATTTACAAATCAATGATCCGAAGCATAATCTGATTTTCAGCGCACATGCATATTGGTATGCCTATGCGAATAACGATTCATTGATTATGCGGAATAAAATCATCAATGCGCTTTCAAAAAATGTTCCTATCGTACTGGGTGAAATTGCAAATCTTCAGGATGATGCATCGCCTTGTGTTTACGTTTTAAATTACACTGCCCTGCTTCATATCTGCAGCGAGTTCAACGTACCCTGGCTAGCCTGGAGCTGGGATCATGACAATTGCCCTGCAAGGCAGATTTCTTCCAGCGGATATTATGCAAATCTAACTGCTTTCGGGAATGACATCGTTCACCATGCCGGTTATGGATTATTATCAACCAGCACGATTACCAATTACCTTGCGCACAATCAAATTTGTACTACCGGTATTGCTGAATCGTTTTCAGAACATGAGATCTTTGAAATCTCAAATACGCAAAACGGAACGACAATAAAGTCATTGATGAATGAAGAAGTAAATATTACGCTGTATGATATGACTTCAAGAAAAATAATCAGTTTTGTGCTGAATAATAATGCACGTATTCTTCAGCTGCCAATTCAAAATCATGGATTGTATTTTGTAACCGGTATTTCAAATCATTTATCAAGCACAAGAAAAGTAATTCTTTAGAAATAAATCCTTTTTTATCCCGGAATAAATATTAATTTTATCTTTAACATTGACTATTAATACCAAACATCCATCATGAAATTTACTAAAATTTTAGCGGCTACCTTCTTCTTTCTTTTACATCAATCAGGCAAAATTATTGGTCAGGAATCATCAGTGCATCGCTGCGGAACGATGGAGCACCTTGCATGGATGAAACAAAAAGATCCGGGACTTGAGCAGCGTATGAAAGACATAGAAATCAATATGCAGAAATGGGCCGCTCAATCTTCCGTTTGGAAGCAATCAGCAGTGAACGATTATTTACCTGTAGTGGTACACGTGCTTTATTCAAATACTGCTCAGAACGTTTCTGACCAGACCATTTACAATACCATTCAGGCTCTGAATGAGGATTACGGTCGCACAAATCCCGATACCAACCTCACGCCTGCCGTCTGGCAACCCATTGCTGCAAGTACAAATATTCAATTCTGTCTTGCACAACGCGATCCGAACGGAGCAATAACAAACGGCATTGAGCGAAGACAAACTACATCCGGACCGTTTGACGTTGATGATCATTGTAAATTTTATAGTTCGGGAGGACTGGATGCCTGGGACGTTACCAAATATTTCAACATCTGGATTTGCGATCTGGTGCCGGGACTCGGAGGTTACGGCGAATTCCCAACGGGAAATTACAGCAATACTTTTGGAAATGTAACAGACTACACACTGATCGGCCTCAATGGCTGGGTTCCTTCACATGAAAGCGGCCACTGTTTCAACCTGCGCCATATCTGGGCTGATGATGGTGGTTCATGTGCATTCAGCGATAATGTTGCCGATACTCCTAACCAGGGAGATGCTACCAGTTCCCCATGCCCGACTTTTCCGCACACTGATGCCTGCCAGCCGAATGCGCCTGGTATCATGTTCATGAATTACATGGACTATGGCAGTGAGGCGTGTAAAAATATTTTCACTCAGGGCCAGGCAACAAGAACTCACAATGCACTTTATAACCTTGCTTATTCTTCTTTACTTACCTCTGATGGTTGTCAGCCGGTATTCAGCGTGAATGATGCAGGCGTTACGCAAATCAGTACCCCTGATCCAATCATCTGCGATTCAGTTTTTGATCCGGTAGTTGAATTGAAAAATTTTGGAACAGGAATTCTTACAAGTGCCATTATTAATTTTACAATTGATGGTGGTGCTGCCGGTACTTATACATGGACCGGCTCATTAAATTCACTTGCCTCTACAACCATTACCCTTCCGACAATTACACTTACCAGGGGAGTACACATCATGAAATCATATCCTACGATGCCCAATGGAGTGAGTGATCCAAATCCTTACAATGATACCACCATTTATAATTTTAACATTGTAATCATCGGACAGAATATTCCTATTGTTCAGGGTTTTCAAAACCAGTCCTTTCCGGTGAATGGATGGAGTTATGGAAACTATGATGGCGGCATTACCTGGACAAGGGTAGTTGCAAAAAAAAATACGCCTTACTCGGTTGAAATGGAAAACTATAATTATTCTGCAGTGGGACAGATTGATGATCTTATTGTTCCAAACGTAAACCTCACATCTCCCGGAAATGTTCCACTCATGACCTTCTGGCTGGCTTATGCAATGCGCACTGCCGGGGTTTCAGATACACTTGAAGTAGTAATCAGTACTGATTGCGGTGCCACATGGACATCGGTTTATAAAAAATGGGCGGATTCACTAAGTACCTCATTAACCACCATTGCACCCTTTGTTCCGATAACCGGTGCAGACTGGAGACAGGAAACGATAGATTTTACGCCATTTACATTTTCTGATAACGCGATTATTAAATTCAGAAACATCAACAACAACCAGAACAACCTTTACATTGATGACGTGAACATCAGTTTTATAGTTGGTATAACTGAGACGCTGGACGGAAGTGTGGTAAGCATCTATCCGAATCCGACAACAGGAAATCTAACTATCAATACATCGGCCTTAAAAACTGAAACCCTGAATATATCAATCAGCGATGCTATTGGAAAAACGTTTCTGAAAAAAACTATTTTACTTCCTGTCCACGACGTTGCCCTCGACCTTTCATCTTTAAGCAATGGCGTTTATCTCATTCACCTGAATGACGGCAATAGAAGTTTTACCCAGAAACTGGTGCTGAACAGGTAGGCATAAAAGCATGGAATAATAAATTATTTAGTCCGACCGTAAAATCAGAAATTGTAAAACTTTCGGTTTTTCAACATTGAAAATGTGATGCGTTGGAAATCACATCATCATTTTCCCGATGGCATTGTCATAAAGATCTTTCGCTTCGCTGACGTTGCCAAATGATTGTTCGTCAATCGAAAATTCGCCATCCGTAACCGTTCCCAGGTTTGCCCATTCTACTTCGCTTTTATTAACGAGGTCAAGGAAACCATCAAGCTGTTCTTCACTTACACTAACCACTACCCTGCTTTGTGCTTCTCCGAAAAGAAATGCATCGGCACGGACGTCGAAATCTGTCTCTATCGCAAAGCCGAGGTTGCGCGGCATGGAAGATTCACAGAGGGTAATAAACAATCCGCCATCACTGCAATCGTGTGCGCTCTGAACAAAGTTACTGCGGATCAACTGCTTGATCAGATTCTGAACTTTCGCTTCAGTGTCAAGATCAAAAGATGGCGCCGGAGAAAGTTTTACTTTATGATAGCTATACAGGTACTCTGAGGAATTGATGTCATTCTTCGATTCACCAATCAGAAATACAGAATCGCCGGCATTCTTAAAATCGAGGGTCATCCTGTTAATTTTCGAAGGAAGCACTCCCATCATACCTATCGTTGGTGTCGGAAAAACAGGGCCTTCATCACTGCTCTGATTATAAAAACTTACGTTACCACCGGTAACAGGCGTTTGAAATTTACGGCAGGCCTTTCCCATTCCTTTGATGGCCTGGACAAATTGCCAATAGACTTCTTTATTATATGGATTACCAAAATTAAGGCAATTGGTAATCGCACTCGGGTCACCACCACTGCAAACAATATTACGTGCTGCTTCAGCCACTGCTATCATACAACCGGTTTCAGGGTCAGCATGTACATATCGTGCATTGCAATCAACTGTCAATGCAAGTGCTTTATCCTTTCCTTTAATATTAATAATGGCTGCATCACTTGGTGAATTGGTACTCATATTTACCGTTCCAACCATCGAATCATATTGGTTGTAAACCCATTGCTTTGAAGCAATATTCGGATGACTCAATAAAAATTTAGAAACAGCCAGCAAATTTTCAGGCTCCTCCACATTATTAATATTAAACTTTTTTGCTTCGTTGAAATATTTCGGTTGAGAATATTCACGCTGATAAACGGGCGCTCCGCCACCAAGCACAAGTGTTTCCGCAGGTACGTCAGCAACCAGTTCCTTGTCCATATAAAATTTCAACCGGCCACCTGTTGTCACATTCCCAATCTGCACACAGTTCAGGTCCCATTTCCGAAATACCTTATTGACTTCTTCTTCGCGTCCCTTTTTCACCACCACAAGCATCCTTTCCTGCGACTCACTGAGACAAATTTCCCAAGGCGTCATGTGCTGTTGACGCGTCGGAACCTTATCAAGGTTAATCACCATTCCATGCTTTCCTTTTGCACTCATCTCAGAAGTGGAACAGATAATTCCGGCTGCACCCATGTCCTGCATTCCGATCACTGCACCCGTAGCGATTACTTCCAGTGTGGCTTCGAGTAATAATTTTTCCGTGAACGGATCACCAACCTGAACTGATGGTAAATCTTCTGCGCTATCTTCGTGCAGGTCGCCCGATGCAAATGTCGCCCCGTGAATTCCATCCTTCCCTGTAGCCGCGCCGACAATAAAAACAGGATTGCCTACTCCGTAAGATGTAGCAGAAACTGTTTTACCAACTTCAACAACGCCCGCACTCATCGCGTTAACAAGTGGATTGATATTGTAACAGTCGTCAAAAAAAACTTCCCCGCCAACGGTAGGAATACCAAATGCATTTCCATAATCGCCGATGCCTTTTACGATACCTCTCATCAGCCATTTTGTTTTTTCAGAATCCGGATTCCCGAAACGAAGTGAATTCAGTTGGGCCACCGGACGCGCACCCATTGTAAAAATATCCCGGTTGATGCCGCCTACACCCGTTGCGGCTCCTTGATAAGGTTCAATTGCAGAAGGATGATTATGTGATTCTATTTTGAAACAACATGCAAGTCCGTCGCCAATAGATACCAGTCCTGCATTTTCCTCGCCTGCTTTGGCAAGCATATGCGGGCCTTCGCGGGGTAAGGTCTTCAGCCATTCGATGGAATTTTTATAGGAACAATGTTCACTCCACATTACGGAATACAGACTCAATTCTGTAAAATTCGGGGTGCGTCCTAAAATCTGTTTTATTTTTTCAAACTCTTCAGGAAGCAGGCCAAGGGTTTGCGCCTGTTCCAGGGTAGCGAGGGATTCTTCTGCGATCTGTGACATTCAGGTAGATAACTTTTTACTTTTAGCTTTTGAGTTGCGAATGTACTCACAAATTACTTTCTCTTCTTTTCCGTGATAAAATATTTCAATCTCTTACTGAACATCAGAAGCTGCATGTTTTTTATTTAAATCCACTGATTTAGCAAAAAATCCTGTAGGTTTGTTTCTCGCATAGTTTTAACCGATTTGAAACCATTGTAAATTTTCTCTGTGGAAATCCTACTTGCAGCCGGCTATACAGCGCTGTTTCTATTTCTCATTCACCGCCTGAAGTTTTTCAGACCTGAATTAATTCCGGTTCGCTGGATAAAAATACTTTTTATACTTAAAGTTATTGCCGGAACCCTGCTTGGCTTTACCTATACGTATTACTATACCGACAGAAGCACCGCTGATACTTTCAAATTTTTTGACGACAGCAAAATACTTTTTGATACTTTATTTAATTCTCCGAAAGAATTCTTTCAGATTTTTTTCGGCATACACAATGATTCAAAAGCGTGTTTTGAAATTTGTTCCGGGATGACGGCATGGAATAATCAGGACGTTTTGTTTAACGACAACAAAACCCTTGTCCGCTTGAATGTACTGTTCCAGTTTTTCTCCCTTGGAAAGTATTATGTTCATGTAGTCTTTCTTAACTTTTTTTCTCTTACAGGACTTATTGCATTGTTCCGGTTGTTTCAGTCTTACCAGCGGGATAAATCAAAAATCATTTTCGTGATGATGATGTTTTTACCCTCCGTTCTTTTTTGGGGATCAGGATTATTAAAAGACGGTTTGCTTCTTTTCGCGCTCGGCATTCTCCTCTACTCCTTCAATAATATCATCCTGTTAAAATATTCCTACAGAAGCATCATCGCATTCAGTTTAAGTTTGCTCATGCTGATGTTTACGAAACTATACGTTCTCTTCATTATTCTCCCTGCACTTGTAGCATGGTTCTGGTCAGCGAAGAACTATGGCAAAACAGTCATAATCAAATTTTCGGTATGCTATTTAGTATACCTTTTCCTTGGCTTTAACATAGATAAAGTTTCAGAAAAATATGACGTCGTAGATCTGATTTATTACAAGCAACAGAACTTCGGTATACTTTCAAAGACCAGCAGAGCAAACAGCGTAATTGAAATCCCGCCAATAGACGCTACAGCATGGAGCTTATTGATTCATACCCCATCAGCCATCATGCGTGTTTTGATTCGTCCTTCAATTTTAGATTCCGGTTCTGTACTTGTAAAACTCTCTGCGATAGAGAATTTATTATTACTGGTATTTGGAACTTTCTGTATCATTTTCTCCCGCCGGAAAAACATACATTCATCTCAGCTTTTTACATTCAGTATATTTTTCATCGTTTGTATGTTTGCTTTGATCGGGCTTATTACTCCTATTCTGGGTGCGATGGTGCGATATAAAGTACCGGCGTTACTTTTTCTCGTTTTTATTTTTATTACCATTGCTGATAAAACGAAACTGAAAAGTAAATTTCCCCTGATGCAAAAACTTATGTAGTATTGTTTCCATTCACTTTATAGTCACTATGAGTTTATTCCGGAAAAAATCAGTTGAAGCTATCATGAAACAAGCCAGTGACAATGCATCACATGGCAATGCTTCTTTGTCAAAACACCTCGGCGTGCGTGATCTCACCGCGCTCGGAATTGCAGCCATCATCGGCGCCGGCATTTTTTCCACTATCGGCAATGCAAGTGCAAGTGGCGGACCGGGCGTTATCCTGCTTTTCATTTTTACCGCTGTGGCATGTGGATTTGCTGCATTCGCGTATGCAGAGTTTGCGTCACTGGTTCCTGTAAGTGGAAGCGCATATACCTATAGCTATGTAGCCTTCGGCGAACTCATTGCATGGGTCATCGGATGGGCGCTCATTATGGAATATGCAATTGGAAATATTACTGTAGCGATTTCATGGAGCGATTACTTTACCGGCTTACTTGACAGTGGCGGAATTCATTTACCTGAATGGATGACGATGGATTATCTCTCTGCTTCCAGGGGATATCATGACGCAGAAGCGCTAATGGCAAGCGGAAAAACTTTTACAAACCTCGACAGCAGCCTTCAACTAAGTCACCTTGCATGGACTGGCGCCCCTGTTCTCGGCCCCTTGCACATCGTAGCAGACTTACCGGCATTATTCATCATTATTGCTATCACAGCATTGGTTTATCGCGGTATCCGGGAATCAAAGAATTCGGCTAATGTAATGGTTGCAATTAAAATTGCCGTTGTGTTACTCGTAATTGCCGTTGGTGCCTTTTATGTGAATGCCGATAACTGGAATCCATTTCTTCCCAACGGCATCAGTGGGGTTCTCAAAGGAGTGAGTGCTGTATTTTTTGCATACATTGGCTTTGACGCCATTAGTACAACGGCCGAAGAATGTAAGAATCCGCAACGTGATTTGCCCAGAGGGATGATGTGGGCCATCATCATTTGTACAATACTTTATGTTTCTGTTGCACTCGTACTTACAGGAATGGTAAAATACAACCGGCTTGCCGTTGGTGATCCTCTTGCTTTTGTATTTGGCCTGCTGAATATTAAATGGATGGCCGCTGTTATCGGAGTGAGCGCCATCGTTGCAATGGCAAGTGTACTTCTCGTTTTTCAATTGGGCCAGCCAAGAATATGGATGAGCATGAGCAGGGATGGTTTGCTTCCGAAAAAATTTTCCACTATTCATCCGAAATATAAAACGCCTTCATATGCAACCATCGTAACCGGTTTTGTAGTTGCTGTTCCGGCTTTATTCATGAACCTGACTATGGTAACTGATTTATGCAGCATCGGAACCCTCTTTGCTTTTGTACTGGTATGTGCAGGAGTACTAAAACTGCAAATTACACCCGGAGCGCCAAGAGGAAAGTTCAGAACGCCATACCTCAACGCCAAATTTATTGCTCCTGCGTTAATATTGCTCACCATTTTCCTTAGTTATAAATACAATAAAGAAGGCATGATTAATTTTCTGAATAATACACCTCAGGTTTACGATTCACAAACATTCGTCAGCAATTTGAACAATGAAGAAATAGCCTCAGCAAAAAATACAATTCTGAATTCTGACGCAGATGGTTTTATAAAAGCCAATTCCGACCTTGAAGCATACCTGGGTGGGCTGGATGAATTCTCCTATGATCGCGCACTGTCGCAAATTGCTGTTCCGGAAAATAGAAAACTGGAATCCGGATTGTCGCTTTTCAAACACAAAGTTCCGACTTGGATTTTTATCTTTGTATGCCTCTACCTGACAGTGCTGTCTTTCAGAAAAAATCTTTCACTCATTCCGCTTTTGGGACTCGTAAGCTGCTTGTATATGATGAGTGAAATGGGCGTTTCCAACTGGATTGGATTTTCCCTATGGCTTGTAGTAGGACTTATTATCTATTTTACCTTCAGCAGGAGGAACAGCAATCTGAATAAACAGAAATATTAATACCGATGAAAGAAAAAACAATTCTCATCACCGGCGCTACAGCGGGTTTCGGAAAAGCCACAGCATATAAATTTGCCGAGCATGGATGGAATGTCATCATTACCGGCCGGCGCGCTGAACGATTAAAAGAAATTGAAGAGGAACTCACCAAAACATTCGCTATTAAAGTACTTTCTCTTTGTTTCGATATCAGGAAAAGAAAAGATGTGGAGCAATCCATCAATGACCTTCCACATGACTGGAAAAATATTGATGTTCTTGTTAACAACGCCGGACTTGCCCAGGGGCTTTCGCTCATACATGAAGGTGATGTGGACGATTGGGAAACAATGATAGACACCAATGTAAAGGGCCTCCTGTACATCTCAAGAATGATTATGCCTGTGATGGTTGCGCAGGGACATGGACACATCATCAACATTGGTTCCATAGCCGGCAAACAGGCTTACCTGAAAGGAAATATTTATAGCGCCACCAAATTTGCAGTAGATGCAATTTCAAAAAGTATGCGCATTGATTTATTACCGCACGGAATTAAAGTCACTAACGTAAGTCCCGGCGCATGTGAAACTGAGTTTTCTCTGGTCCGGTACAAAGGTGATGCTGAACGTGCCAAAAAAGTATATGAAGGATATACCCCTGTTTCTGCCGCCGATGTAGCTGATGTGATTTTCTATGCCGCCACACGTCCTGCACACGTTGTTCTCAATGAAATTGAAATAACCCCGCTGTCACAGGCAAACACTTTTTACTTTGTGAAGAAAACCGATGAAAGAAAAAAAAATTAAATGAGTAAGTTGATCGCTCATTTAGGGCAACTCTTTTATCCGTTGCGGAAACAGCTCATCAGACTTTTCAACCCGGGCGCCACTGCATCAAACAAAAATTCCCGAATGACTACGGCAAAAACAATTTATAATTTCTCCATTGAAGGGATTGATGGAAATGAAATTGATTTCAATAAATTCCTCGGGAAAAAGATTTTACTCGTGAATACAGCATCTCAATGTGGATTTACTCCGCAATATGATGGCCTGCAAAAACTTTCTGAACTGTTTAAAAATAAACTGGTTGTGATCGGTTTCCCTTCCAATAACTTTGGCGCACAGGAACCGGGAAATGATAATGAAATATTGAATTTTTGTAAACGTAATTATGGAGTGAATTTTCCACTGACAAAAAAGATTGATGTGACCGGTGCAAATAAACATGAGATATTCAAGTGGATTACAGAAGAGAAACAGAACGGATGGAACAACAGAGACCCCAACTGGAATTTTTGTAAATACCTCGTAAATGAAGAAGGGTACCTGACTGACTTTTTCTCACACAAACTGGATCCGATGGATCAGAAAATTATTTCAAAAATAGAAACCTGATTTTATTAAATTTGTCATTTAGAAAAATACAATATGAAAATAGGAATCATAGGAACAGGAATTGTCGGACGTACCCTTGCAAAGGGTTTTTTGGATCTTGGTCATGACGTATTGCTCGGTACACGTAATATTCAAAAAGAAGAAGTAAAAATATTTCTTGCAGAAAATTCACGCGCACTTGCCGGAAGTTTTTCTGATGCTGCAAAATTCGGCGACATCATCGTGCTCACTGTTGCCGGCCGTATTGCAAAAGATGCCATTGACCTGACGGATAAAAATGACTATAGAGGCAAGACTGTAATTGACACTACAAATCCTATTTCACAGGAACCGGCAGTGAATGGTGTGATGAAGTTTTTTACCGGCGCCAATGATTCTCTCGGTGAACAAATCCAGTCGTGGCTGCCCGAAGCATATATTGTAAAATGTTTCAACATTGTTGGTAGTTCTTTTATGATTAACGGAAAGCAATTCGGTGAAAGCCTTCCTACCATGTTCATTTGCGGAAATAACCAGCATGCAAAAAATCAGGTGACAGATATACTTACCGCTTTTCACTGGGAAACCCTTGACTGTGGCATGATTGAAGCCAGCAGGGCCATTGAGCCACTTTGTATGCTTTGGTGCATCCCGGGATTCCTTTACAATCAATGGTCGCATGCATTTAAACTATTGAGAAAGTAGCATTTCCCTGCTTCTCAAATAGTTTTACATCCTTAAGTTTTATATATTTGTCAAAAGCATTTCCTATATAATGCTTTGATTTTTTATGAGTGAAACCAGGACAGATAAAACGATTGATTTCGATACTTTCAAACAAACAGTAATTGCTGATTACCGGCTCGCATTTGAAAGCCGGCAGGCCAGTTTAACCGGTAGGAAAGAAGTACTTACAGGTAAAGCCAAGTTTGGCATCTTCGGAGATGGAAAAGAAGTTGCCCAGATTGCCATGGCTAAACAGTTCAGCAAAGGCGATTGGCGATCGGGATATTATCGTGACCAGACTTTTATGTTTGCTATCGGAGAAAGTGACGTGAAAAAATTTTTCGCACAGCTTTATGCTAACCCTGATGTAGATGCAGAACCCGCATCTGCAGGTCGTTCCATGAACGGGCATTTTTCTACCAGAAGTCTGAACAACGACGGTTCCTGGAAAAACCTTGCACAACAATACAATTCATCAAGTGACATCTCACCTACTGCCGGACAGATGCCGCGGTTGGTCGGACTTGCATGGGCATCCAAACTTTTCAGGAACAATCCTGAATTGCATGATCTCACTCAATTCAGCAGCAAAGGAAATGAAGTTGCTTTCGGAACAATCGGTGACGCAAGTACATCAGAAGGAATTTTCTGGGAAGCAATTAATGCTGCAGGTGTTTTGCAGATACCAATGGCAATCAGTGTCTGGGATGATGGCTATGGAATTTCTGTACCGGCAAAATATCAGACTACAAAACAAAATATCAGCGAGATACTCTCAGGATTTGAAAGAAATGAAAACGGTGATGGGTATGTAATTCTCAAGGGTAAAGGATGGGACTATGCCGGACTTTGTGAGATGTATGAAAAAGGAATTGCGATTTGTCGCAATGAACAAGTTCCTGTTCTGTTTCACATTCAGGAAATGACCCAGCCACAAGGCCACTCTACATCAGGTTCTCATGAACGTTATAAATCAAAAGATAGGCTTGCATGGGAGGATGAATTCGATTGCCTCAATAAAATGCGCGAGTGGATCATTGCCTCCGCCATAGCTACCGCAGAAGAAATAAACACGCTTGAATCAGAAATTAAAAAATCAGTAAGTATTTCCCGCAGGCAGGCATGGGATGATTTTATGAGTCCTGTGAAAGAAGAAATGAATGAGGTCAGCGCTTTTTTTGATTTGCTGGCTGCGGAAAGTGCACAGTCTGTATTTATTAATAAAACAAAAGAAGAACTTATCGCCTCATTAGAACCTGCGCGCAGAGAAGTCGTTTCCGCTGTAAAAAAAGTACTCTATCTCACTCGTGGTGAGTCTTCAGAAACCAGAAGCCGGCTTCACCAATGGCTCAATGATTACCAACTGCTGAACGCAGACCGGTATAATTCTTTTCTTCATAGTCAGTCTCCTGAATCAGCACTACTTGTTGAACCCGTTCCTGTGCAATATGCAGATGATGCGGCAATGGCAGACGGAAGGGAAATCATGCAGGCCAATTTTGATGCGCTGTTTTCCAATGATCCCCGAATTGTTGCCTTCGGTGAAGACGTTGGAAAAATCGGTGACGTTAACCAGGGTTTTGCAGGTTTACAGGCGAAGTATGGAGAAGTCAGGATTTCAGATACCGGTATCCGTGAAACTACGATTATTGGCCAGGGCATCGGACTTGCGTTGCGCGGTTTGCGCCCAATTGCAGAGATTCAATACCTCGACTACCTATTGTACGCACTACAGACCTTGAGTGATGACCTTGCAACCTTGCAATACAGAACAAAGGGCGGACAAAAAGCACCGCTGATTATCCGTACACGTGGACATCGGCTCGAAGGCATATGGCACAGCGGTTCTCCGATGGGAATGATCATCAATGCGCTCAGGGGTATTCATATCCTTGTGCCCCGCAACATGACCCAGGCCTCTGGATTTTACAATACAATGCTGGCAAGTGATGAACCTGCAGTAATTATTGAATGTCTGAATGGATACCGGCTAAAAGAAAAATTACCATCTAACCTCGGCGAATACAGAATTCCATTGGGTACGCCTGATATACTATGTGAAGGCTCTGACGTTACTATTGTTACCTATGGTTCCTGTTGCCGGATTGTGATGGATGCAGTTAAACAACTTCAGCAATTGGATATTTCCTGCGAAGTTATTGACGTACAAACATTGTTACCGTTTGACATTCATCATTCAATCAAAGAATCTCTTAAGAAGACAGGAAAGTTACTGATTGTTGACGAGGATGTTCCCGGCGGAGCAAGTGCTTTTATTCTGCAACAGCTTCTCGAAGAACAAAATGGATTTGAATTGCTGGACGCAATTCCACGCACGCTGACAGCCAAACCGCATCGTGCAGCGTATGGTTCTGACGGCGATTATTTTTCAAAACCATCAATTGAAGACGTGACCGATTTTGTGTATATTATGATGAATGAATACAATCCCGGAAAATTTCCGACTGTTTGAAATTTGGCCCATATTCCCGAAAACCTCATTTGTTAGCCAGTTTATTTTGATTTGATTTGCGCCACTTTTTTATATTGATCAAAACTGCAATTCGAAGTCTGAAAATTTATGCTTGAAAAAATAACAGAGAAAGAATCTCTTTATCAGGATTTAGAAAAAATGGAGATCATTGATCTCCTTAAAAATATTAATGCTGAAGATAAAAAAGTTCCATACGCGATTGAACGATGTCTCGACAGGATAGAAACAGTAGTACTGCTCATCACTCAAAAACTAAAAGAAGGTGGTAGACTTTTTTATATCGGTGCAGGTACCAGCGGCCGACTTGGAATCGTGGATGCTTCTGAACTTCCACCTACCTTTGGTCTGGAGCATGGACGGGCAATCGGAATCATAGCCGGAGGTGATACTGCCATAAGGAAGGCCGTTGAATTTGCTGAAGACAATACAGAAGCAGGATGGAAAGACTTGCTTTCACATCAGATTACCACCAAAGATGTTGTTATCGGTATTGCAGCTTCCGGAACTACGCCTTACGTAGTGGGCGCGCTTGACAACTGTTACAAAAATAATATTCTTTCAATCGGCATAACCTGTAATCCGGATTCACCACTTTCAAAAGCCGCTCATTACCCTATCGAAGTAATTGTAGGTCCGGAGTTTGTAACTGGAAGTACACGCATGAAAGCGGGCACAGCACAAAAGCTGGTATTGAATATGATTTCAACTTCCGTGATGATTCAGCTTGGCAGAATCAAAGACAATAAAATGGTCGACATGCAACTGAGCAATAATAAACTCATTGACCGCGGAATAAAAATGCTCATGGAAGAACTTCGCATCCCCGCAGATGAAGCTGAAACTCTATTGAAAAAATTTGGCAGCGTCCGTAAAGCTTTGGAAGAAGTGAAACACAGCTAAACATTCCGATGTTTTCCATTCCCGGTCCACCCTCGGATATATCCGATGGTTAAGAATACGCAATTCTACAATTCCTATTTCCAAGCAACTATCTTTGCATGAATCAAATTGAGAAATGCAGGACATTGAACCGTTTTATGAGTGGTGCGAATTGTATGAAAGTTCAGAAGATGAACAATCTCCCTTCTATGGCGTGATACGTTCCGAATTTGAATTTTCAAATACCATTTACAACTACTACATCCATCCGCAGTGGGACGACTTCGGGTCAAACACGCTTTACACAAAAATTCTTTTTGCCGACTATGACCATCATTTTGCAGTGTTGGAATTTATCGGCGAGTGGAATGATGCACTCTACAATGACATCATGTTTCTGAAACGCGAAGTAATCGAGAAACTGATCCTTTCAGGAATCAATAAATTTATTTTAATCGGAGAAAATGTTTTGAATTTTCATGGTTCCGACGACAGCTACTATGAAGAGTGGATGGAAGAAAATGAAGATGGATGGATTGCAGCAATTAATTTTCGCCCACATGTAATGGTTGAAATGCAAAAATTTAATATCGATTCTTTTTTTGTAACGGGTGGGCTTCTGGATGATTTTAACTGGCGGATAGGCAACCCATATGAACTTTTAATAAAAGTTGAAAGCGTAATTACCAAAAGACTGAATTAATATTTATTCTGCTATCTTTACACAATAGAACCAATCCACAATATCTGATTCATTGGATTGAAGTATTACAAGAACTTTCTGGTTGGCAAATCTCGCAACCATTCGAAAATCTAACTTACGGAATAATAAATATTATGAAAAAATACCTGATATCAATTGCTACGCTTCCCTTTTTCATCTTCGGATGTAACAATTCAACATCTACCGATAGTTCCGGTTCTGCTGATGTAATTCCGGTCTCGTCAGAGACTTCAACAGATACCACTTTGCAAAATGAAGGAGAAACTTCAACAATACAGGTTGTTAATGATGCAAACTCAATGTCATCGCCCTCGTCTTCACCTGTTGTTGCCTCAGGTCTTAATCCCGAACACGGGCAACCGGGTCATCGTTGTGATATCAGCGTTGGTGCTCCTTTGAGTTCGGCGCCCGCAACCACGCCTCCTGCTCCAATGCAGATAACTACACCTGCAATGACAACAACTCCTGTAATGACACCGGAGCCGGTAATAACTGATCCATCAAATTCTCAATCCACAGTAACCGCACCCGGAATGAACCCTCCACATGGTGAGCCGGGTCATGATTGTGCTGTCGCAGTTGGGGCTCCGTTAAAAAAATAGCCTGCGCATCTTTTGCCTCTGGCCTTCTGTAATTAAATTTTCACAGATTCATTTCCATAAATTTATCCCTGGATAATTCCCAACGGTTTACATCCTGTTCAAAATTTATTTGTCCGGGAACCGTGCGGTATCGCTTTACAAAAGAGAACCCGATATTTTTTAACGTATTGTTCGGTGCCGGATTTAAAGCATAGGGCTCACAAAGCAATTTCTTCAGCTTTAAATTCTTATAATAAAAAGGCAACGTCATTTTTAACAATGACGAACCAATTCCTTTTTTGCGAAATGCAGAATCCCAAATATGCAAGTGCATGGATGCTTCCTCCCCGAAAATAATTTTGTTAACGTTAGAATGCCCGATCGGACGATTGTCAGCAGTCCAGATAATAGCATATGATTTTTTATCTTCATACTCCTGATTGATCTGCTGCTGTATCATTTCGAAAAAAACATTTCGCTCAGGCATCTTTGTAATATCAACACCCATAGAAATCAGGAACTCCGGATCTGAATTGGTCCAGTAATCAGCAAGGGCTTCAACGTCCTGTAATTTTATTTCATGTACACCTAAATCTATTCCAGTCATATTCAATTTAGTTCATTTTAAAATACTCCCGTAAATCCTGCCAAAATGTTTCGGGAATATTCACTATTCCGATTTCTAAAATTCTTGCTGATCCGGGGATGTTTATATGCGGGATAAATATACACAGGAATTGACAATGGTAACTGTAGGTCGTAACTTGCAGCAATGGCTCTTATAAGATTTTTCCATCTTATCATTTTCCTATTTCCAACGCTGCTTTACGGTCAGTCGGATTCACTGACAACAAACGGTGTCGCATCCTTTTATCATGATAAATTTCATGGGCGCGAAACGAGCAATGGCGAATTTTTTAATAAGAATGACTTTACTTCCGCTCACAGGACATTACCCTTCAATACCATCTTGCGCGTTACCAATAAAAAAAATAATAAAAGTGTTGTAGTAAGAATAAATGACCGCGGCCCTTTTAAGAAGAGTAGGATTATTGACCTTTCCCAGTCTGCCGCAAAGAAACTTGATATGGTTCTTTTCGGTGTGGTGCCAGTAAAAATTCAACCACTCACCTACCTTGACAGGATAAATTTCAGTGATTCACTCATAAAAGAAAATGAAGTATGGGATTGTTTCGCAAATAAAATTGAATTGAACGACTCTTCAATATTTGTATGGCAGACAGAATCAATAAAGCATGCATTTTACATGGCTTCCGACATTCTGTTAAGTTACAAATTCAATGACGTTTATGTGAGGGTAGCCGGAACAGGTAAAAACAGAAAATACATTATTCTGATCCCCCTTTCAGAAACAAGAATGGAATCGATGACAATTATAAAAACCCTGATGAATGATGGATTCCGTTTTGCAAGAATTACACCATAATAATATCTGCCAATACAATGACTTAATTTACACTAACGTTTCCGGGCCTTCCTCCATGAACCAATGAAACCGGTACATGTTTCCGCTCACCGATCTGCTGACGCCACATTGCATAATATAACCCTTTATCATCCAGTAGTCGTGAATGATTTCCCTGCTCAACTATTTTTCCGCGTTCGAGAACAAAAATTCTATCCGCATGCATTATCGTACTTAGCCGGTGTGCGATCAGGATGGTGATGTGTTCTTTACGACTTGAAAGTTCACGTACTGTCGCTGATATTTCCTCCTCTGTAATGGAATCAAGCGATGAAGTGGCTTCATCAAATACCAAAAGATTGGGTTGACGAAGCAGTGCACGCGCAATCGACAATCTTTGTTTTTCTCCTCCTGATACCTTTACCCCACCTTCACCAATGACGGTATCTAAGCCCTTCACTGCCCTCTCAAGCAAACTCTGACAAGAAGCTTTCTGCAAAACCTCAAGGCACTGCTCATCGGTCGCATCAGGCTTTACAAACAAAAGATTTTCCCGTATCGTTCCTGAAAAAAGTTGGGTATCCTGGGTTACAAAACCAATTTGTTCGCGCAATTCATCAAACAATATTTCACTGCCTGCTATTCCATTGTAATATATTTCACCACTTACCGGTCGGTATAGTCCTACCAGGAGTTTTACAAGCGTAGTTTTACCTGAACCTGACGGACCTACGAAAGCTATGGTCTGCCCTTTTTCTGTCTCAAAAGAAATATTTTCTACTGCATTGGAAGCTGATGACTGGTGCCTGAACTGAACGAGATCGAAACGGAGGTGATTTATTTTATCCAGCTTACGTGGATGCGTTGGTTTTACTTCTACAGGAGTATTCATTATTTCCTGAAAATTTTGTAGTGATGCCTGGGCTTCTCTCCAGATGGCAATCACATTTCCAAGCTCCTGAAGCGGACCGAAAATGAAAAACGAATAAAACATTAATGTCATTAGTTTTCCGGGAGTAATGGTGTCTTTAAAAACAAGGTAGTACAGTAGAAATATCAGCGCCGTCCGTAAAAAATTCACTGTTGTTCCCTGAACAAAACTCAAACTCCTGATAAACCGAACCTTCTTTAATTCCAGCGTGAGAATTTTTCCGGTCACATTATTCAACCGGTCTACTTCCTGTTTTGACAATCCAAGACTTTTAACCAATTCAATATTACGCAGTGATTCCGTTGTGGATCCGGCAAGTGAAGTTGTTTCTCCCAGAATTACCTTGGAAATTTTTTTGATGCGTTTGCTGAGCGCATTACTCACTATTCCCAGCATTGGAACGGTAAGTAAAAAAATCGGAGCAATGACCCAATGTACATTGATGGCATAAATAATAACGAATACAACACCAACCAGAGACTGGAACAATATGCTGACAAATGCATTGATGAATTTTTCCGAATCGCTTCGTACCTTTTGCAACTTACCCAGCGTTTCCCCACTTCGCTGATCTTCAAAAACGTGGTATGGTAATTCAAGTGAATGACGGATACCATCCGTGTACATTTTTGCACCGGATTTTTGAACTACGACATTCGTAAAATAATCCTGAAAATTTTTTGCAATGCGGGAAACCATTGCCACACCCATTGAAGCCAGCAGCAACCACATGATGTCGTATGCAAAATGTTTTGTTGCTTCATTACGGTAATCACTGATATGTACACCAAATCTATCCATCATCTTACCGGCAATAAGAGGGTCCATCAGTGAAAAACACTGGTTGATGGTGGCCAGTAAAAGTGCCAGAAATGCAATTGACTTATGTTCTTTTATATAACTAAGCAGGACTTTCATGATGGATTTATTCGGAATTCGTGGAGATGTGTTCGCAACAAAAATAGAGAATATTAGTTGTAGCGAATGCTCCAAAAAAAAGGCTGCTTCTTTTTCAAGAAACAGCCGCTGGTATATTTATTAATGTATTACTGAATGACCAGTTTTTCCTGAGATTTTTCGCTGCCGGAAATAACTACAAGGGAATAAACTCCTTTTGCAAGACCGGAAAAATCAAATGACTTTCTGATCAGATTTCCTGAAAAATTTTGCGAGTAAACGATTTTACCCATTGCATCAATAACCTGTATAGTAGCATTATTTGACTTCATGTTAAACGTTACCTTTCCGTTTGATGGGTTCGGGTAGAGATTATAGCTTCTGAGGTCCACATTATTTTCCTCCACACCTAAAAAAGTTCCATCCCATTTAAAAATGCCACCGGATTGAAAACCTCCGCTGAAACCACCGCTCCATAAACCACCATATCCGCTTGCATCCATTGCTGTATGCTGAGTTCCTGCATCAATATCTGTCCAGTTCAATCCTCTGTCTTCACTGTAACTTGAACCTGAAACACCGGTTGCGGCTCCGGATGAAAATGCAACATCAGTTCCCGGGATAACCACGAGATCAGAAGTAAGGAAACTTCCGGTTGGTACGTATGAAGTCCATGTAGCTCCACCATCCGATGTCATATATGCAGTAACAAATGCACCACCTGTAGTGCCAATATTGGCAATACCATAGTATGCATCAAAGAATTTCAAGTTAACAGATTGGGTTGATGTAAGACTATGCATTGCTGCTACATCCCATGTTGCTCCTTTATCGCCGGAACGATATACGCGGCCTTTGTTGGTGTAAAACCAAACATTGTCACCAATCACATCATACCAGTTTGTAATGCCAAATTCTCCACTCAGGTTTGCCGGAATATTTGCCTGTGGAACGCGACTCCATGTAGCACCGCCGTCAGCAGTCGTATAAATTTCAAAATATCCATTGTTTGGATCACCCATTGCAAAACCATCATTCGCATTCCATAAATGAACGACATTTGGAAATGAATTTGCATCAAAAATTAATCCCGCTCCTTGTTGGTTCCAGGATAATCCACCATCAGTTGTATTCCAGATTCCACCACCGGAACCTGCTACCTGATTGAACATACATACCCATGCAGAGGTAGCGCTAATAGCTGAAATATTACTGAACTGAAATGTAGTATCAGTACCAACTGTTCCGGCTACAAAATTATTCCCACCATCGCTGGTAACTGCAAAATCAATAAAATTAGCACCGCCACCTGAACCATCATAACCTAATATCCACGCCGTATTATCATCAATGGCACAAACATCAAGAATTCCTTCAGAAAGAGTGGAAAAGTTTGAATTTAACTCAATCCAGGCCTGGGCTCTGGAAGCTGTAACAGACAGGAAAGCTGCACATGTAATTAGTAAAATTTTTCTCATAATTATCTTTGGTTTTTAAATTTGGGTTTCAAAAGTAGTCATAAAACGAACATGATATTTCAGAGATATGTAATTATTTTAAGGGTTCGATGATTGGTGTATCTTTGGCGCGTTTCAAATATGAACCATCCCAATACACATATTCATCCCGATGCAAAAATCGGTAATAATGTGAAGATTGATCCGTTTACGGTTATTCACGAGGATGTTGAAATTGGTGAAGGCACCTGGATTGGAAGCAGCGTAACCATTTTTCAGGGTGCGCGAATCGGAAAAAATTGTAAAATATTTCCCGGTGCAGTGATTTCAGCAGTGCCTCAGGATCTAAAATTTGAAGGTGAAAAAACAACCGCTGAAATAGGAGACAATACTACAATCCGTGAATTCGTTACCATCAACCGGGGTACAAAAGCCTTAGGTAAAACGGTAGTGGGCAACAATAACCTCTTGATGGCATATGTTCATATTGCTCATGACTGTGTAATAGGCAACAATTGTATTCTTGCAAATGGAGCAACACTGGCAGGCCATATCTCAATTGATGACATTGCAATTATTGGCGGACTATCAGCAATACATCAATTCGTACGTGTAGGATCACATGTAATGATTTCAGGTGGATCATTGATTACCAAAGATGTACCACCATTTATTAAAGCAGCACGTGAACCATTAACTTACATGGGACTTAATTCTGTCGGGCTCAAAAGAAGGGGATTCGACAACAACAAAATTGCTGAGATTCAGAACATTTATAGAATTGTTTTTCAAAAAGGATATAACCGGATTAAGGCAGTTGAAGTATTGGAATCTGAAATTGCTCCTTCAACAGAAAGGAATGAAATAATTAGCTTTATGAAAGCTTCTACAAGGGGAATGTTGAGAGGCAATTCTTCTTTCACTTCCGAGTATTAACTTTAAAATGTGGAGACAAAAACCCTCAGCATTGAATTTAATAACGCAGGAAAGAAATTTTTCCGGAATTGGATTTTTAAGAATCTGAATTTACAGATTAAGCCTCAGAATAAAATTTCCGTTCTGGGCCCGAATGGGTCCGGTAAGTCAACTTTTCTTCAGGTACTTTCAGGTTATGAATCATTATCAACCGGTAGTATCATTTATCAAAAAAACGGAAAAGATATTCCACGGGAAAATATTTTTAGCCATGTCTCCATTGCCGCACCCTATCTTGAGATGATTGAAGAATTTACCCTGGAGGAAGCAGTTCATTTTCATTTTAAATTTAAAGGTGCATCGCATGATTTAAAACATTTAGATATCATTCAGTTGATGGAATTAAAAAATCCCGGCAATAAAGTGATAAAATACTATTCCTCCGGTATGAAACAACGGACAAAGCTGGCCCTAGCCATTTTGAGTGAAGTTGATCTTGTATTACTGGATGAACCATTGTCGAATCTCGACAAAGCAGGTGAGCAATGGTACAGAAACCTCGCAGAAAAATATTTAAAAGATAAAACAGTGATCGTCTGTTCCAACCAAAATGAATCTGAGTATTTTTTCTGTGAAAAAACCGTTCGTATTACTGATTATCAGTAAAAATTATTTTATTACTACTTATTTAATTGCGGGAGTAGCTCAGTGGTAGAGCGTCAGTTTCCCAAACTGAAGGTCGCGGGTCCGATTCCCGTTTCCCGCTCTGAAGCGCCTCCACAGCTAAGTTCCATCAACGGTTCATCATTGATTCATACTAACTTCATTGGATTTCATCTATTTTTGGCCCGTTAAGTGTATTGAAGAAGTGCTTTCACAAAACATCCAAAAGTAAATCATCAATTAATTATACATTTGAACCCTAACAAACCCATAGAAATGAAAAAACTCTCACTTGTTATCCTATTATTTTCTGTTTTTGGCCAATTTGGATTTGCACAAGATGCAACTGTAATGGCTGACACCTCAGTGAAAGCAGAAAATCCCAATGCTCCAGAAATGACTTTTGAAAATGAAATTCACGATTACGGAACAATAAAGCAGGGTGCCGACGGGGGGTGCGAATTTAAATTTAAAAATACCGGAAAAGAACCTCTCGTGATTTCAAATGCCAAAGGCAGTTGCGGATGTACAGTTCCAACCTGGCCTAAGGAGCCGATAATGAAAGGCCAGACCGGAGTTATCAAAGTTCATTATGACACAAAACGTGTTGGTGCTTTTACAAAAACAGTTACAATTGAATCAAATGCTAAAACAAATGCACGGGTTCTTACGATTAAAGGAACTGTTGAGGCTTCCCCGGAAGGTGATGCAGATCAGGGTATGCCATTAAAAAAATCTGAAGGTTCACCATTGGAAATGCGTACTAAATAATTTTGCAATAAATAAATTACTGAAAAATGAAAAAATACTTTTTATCTGTAGCCATTATTTTGATTTCGACTTTTGCAATTCAGGCTCAGGACAAACCGACGCTTTCAAATGTCGGGAATGACAATCCCAATCAGCCTTCGTTTACTTTTAATGAGGAAGAATTTAATTTCGGAACCATTATGCAGGGCGACCAGTCTAAACATGATTTTGAATTTACCAATACAGGTAAAGAACCTTTAGTCATAACAAATGCGGCGGGGAGTTGCGGATGTACTGTTCCGGAATGGCCTAAGGAGCCGATCATGGCAGGTGCAAAAGGAGTTATAAAAGTTACTTTCAATTCAGCAGGGAAACAAGGCGTACAAGACAAAACTGTTACCTTACAATCGAATGCCAAACAAAATCCGATGGTACTTCACCTTAAAGGAAATGTTGATAAGCCAATAGATCAGCCGGCAGTAGATCCTAATAATTCAGAAAAAAAATAAAATTATATTAAACCCTTTAATTCCAAATCAAACAAATGAAAAAAGTAGTATTATTAATTACAGCATTCGCATTTGCTGTATCAGTAAATGCTCAGGATAAGGCCGTATCACCAGCTACTTCCCCTGCTGTTGCACCTGCAGCTGCGCCTGCTATTGCACCGGCTGTTCAGGATAATCCAAATGCAGGCGATTTTAAATTTGAAGTCGAAGAATACAACTTCGGCACAATCAAACAAGGTGAATCAGTAGATTATTCCTTTAATTTCAGCAACGTTGGTAAAGATCCATTGATTATTTCCGAAGCGCATGGCTCATGCGGATGTACTGTTCCGGTTTGGCCAAAAGAACCTATCAAGAAAGGCGACAAAGCTCAAATCAAAGTTACATTCAATTCTACAGGCAAAATGGGAATGCAGGATAAAACAGTAACCATCACTTCTAATGCAAAGGGTGGACCAAAAGTACTTCATCTTAAGGGAAATGTAGAAGCACCTGCTACATCTGCAGATCCGTCATCAACTCCGGTTCAGGCAACTCCTGCACCTTCTGAGAAAAAGTAATAAGAGATTTAAATTATCTTTACAACCCTTCACAAATTGTGAAGGGTTTTTTATTTTCAATTATTTTATAAGTATTCCGGCAAACAAGGATTCAAACAATTAAGACAATCAAAACTCTATTTATATCATGCCTAAAATCTCAAATAAAGGTTTGCAAATGCCCGCTTCACCAATCAGAAAGTTAGTTCCTTTTGCTGAGCAGGCTAAAAATGAAGGCAAGAAAATATTCCACCTCAACATTGGCCAACCGGATATTGAAACGCCGGAAACGATGTTGAATGCAATTCATACATTTTCTCCAAAGGTTATTGAGTATAGTCACAGTGCAGGTATTGAAACTTACAGGAGAAAGCTTACCGGCTATTACAGCCAATACAATATTCCACTTGACTATACAGATATCATGATTACCACCGGTGGTAGTGAGGCCATTGAAATAGCGTTGATGTCGTGCCTGAATGAAGGTGATGAAGTAATTATCCCTGAACCATTTTATGCAAACTATAACGGGTTCGGAATGCAGGCAGGGATTGTTATTAAACCAGTTCAGTCTTTTATTGAAAATGGATTCGCCCTCCCTCCCATTTCTGAGTTTGAAAAAGTGATCACCCCGAAAACCAAGGGTATCATGATCTGTAATCCCAATAATCCGACAGGGTATTTATACACAAAAGCTGAACTGGAATTGCTGAGGGACCTTGTCGCCAGGTATGACCTTTGGTTTTTCAGTGATGAGGTGTACCGTGAATTTTGTTATGATGGTAAAGAATACTTTTCTGTCATGAATCTGAAAGGCATTGAACAGAATGTGGTAATGCTGGATTCAATTTCCAAACGATACAGTGCCTGCGGTGCGCGAATTGGTGCCCTCATTTCTAAAAATAAAGAGGTGATGAGTACGGCGCTTAAGTTTGGACAGGCAAGGTTAAGTCCACCTACGTTTGGCCAGGTTGCAGCGGAAGCCGCAATTGATACACCTGAATCCTATTTCAAAAAAGTGAAAGAAGAATATGTATCACGCCGGAATTTTGTAGTGGAAACGCTGAATAAAATCGAAGGTGTTTTTTGTCCAATGCCTAGTGGTGCGTTTTATTGTATTGCCCGTTTGCCAATTGACAATTCTGATAAATTCTGCCAGTGGTTGCTTGAAAAATTTTCTTTTGAAAATGAAACAGTCATGCTGGCTCCCGCTACAGGATTTTATTCGCACGAAGGTCTGGGCAACGACGAAGTACGTATTGCTTATGTGATTAATGTTCCTGAATTAAAACGCGCCATGCGTTGCCTGGAAGAAGCGCTAAAGGTGTATCCCGGAAGAAAAATAATGAATGAGGAAGTAAAATCGCAGGGTTGAATAATTCAGAGGTGCTTCCTGCCCGGGGTACTTTTGCCAACGGGCTTGGCTTTCATTTTTTGTTTTTGCTTCGGATCACCAAAATCATCATAAAGCAAATATCTTTTCCTTTTCGTCATGAACTCATCGAGATCCTGTTTCCAGGTTCCCCTGATTTGATCTTCCGTCATCCCCTTCTGAATTTGTTCTCTTAGTTTAGTTGTACCTGCCAGCTTATCAAAGAAGGGAGTGAAAAATTTTGTCTTGTCAGGATAGGAGGAATATAATTTAATAAGCCATTGAAGATTAATTTGTCCGGGGAGATTGGTGGAATCCTCTACGTGATGTGCAAGGTCCCATCCGGTGCATGCGGTATCCTTATATGGAGGATTTGGTGCGGCCTCCATACTTTTCGGTGTAAAGGTTACATCACCATCTTTCAACGCAGGATAACCAACCTGCTGAAATGGCCTGTCTGTACCTCTTCCGACGCTAACTTTTGTTCCCTCGAAAAAACACAATGATGGGTACAAATAAATGGCGCTCATGTCGGAAAGATTGGGGGAGGGATTAACAGGAAGATCATACAAATCATTGTGAGAATACATTTTCATTTTTATCACCCTTAAACGGCAGGGCCCTCCTTTTATCCAGCCTTCCATATTCATCATTTGTGCAAGTTCACCCATCGTCATCCCATAAACCACCGGTATCGGGTCCATTCCAACGAATGACTTATGTTTTGATTCCAGAATGGGTCCGTCAACATAAAATCCATTTGGATTGGGTCGATCCAGGACGACCAGAAATTTTTCTTCCTCCGCACAAGCCTCCATTACATTATGAAGGGTGGCTATATAGGTGTAAAACCGTGCACCTACATCCTGAATATCAAAAACGACAGCATCAATCTCTTTCATTTCCTTCTTTGTAGGCTTCATATGATCACCATACAAAGAAATAATCGGGATACCTGTTTTTGTATCCTTTGAGCTGCCAATAGCCTCCCCCGCTCCGGCAGTGCCCGCCAATCCGTGCTCAGGTGTAAAGATGGCGGTTACATTCACTTTCATCTTCAGTAAAGTATCTACTACCCTTACATCTCCAATCATAGAGGTTTGGTTCATCACAATGGCAACTTTTTTTCCTTTCAATAAAGTTGCATAAGCCTTTACCTGATCAGCACCGGTCATGAATTTTTTCACTTTAACCACTCCCGTATCAGGGAGTGTAAATGCCAACGTATCAATCGCAATTGAATAGGATGTATCAGCTCCGGAAATTTGTTCATCGCCCGGTGGATTTGTCTGCTGCGAAAAAACTTCCATTGAAAAAAGGAAGAACATGACAATCCAGCCTATAAGAACCTTCAGGATTGTCTTGAACAAATCGGAATTAATGCTATTAATTATATTCACGGGCCTTTGGTTAATCAGAAATGAAATATTTTTCGCAGGTTTGTCGGGGAGTTTGAATTCCTAACAGGCGGCAATCTCTAAAAAAAAGAAACATAAGTCAAATTGAATTACGAATTGTTTATTGCAAGGAAGATTTCTTCTTCGCGACTTAGTACCAGTAACATCTCAAAACCTATTGTGAGGATTGCCGTTGCAGGCGTTGCTATTGGGTTTGCGGTGATGATCGTAGCCATTGCAATTGTAACAGGTTTCAAAATGGAAATCCGTGAAAAAGTAATCGGATTTGGTTCACACATCCAGATTAGCAATTACGATGAGAACAATTCTTATGAAACCAGACCCGTATTGAGGAATGACTCGTTTACGGCAATTCTCAGTGCTATAAAAGGGGTGAAACATGTTGAAGAGTTTGGCACCAAGGCCGGCATCATCAAAACAAAGGCAGCCATTGAAGGAGTAGTGGTAAAAGGTGTGGGTAGGGATTTTGACTGGAGCTATTTTAAAAAGCAAATGGCTGAAGGACGGCAGATTTTATTCAGTGACAGCGGAAAAACGAATGACGTACTCATTTCAAAATTAACTGCCACACGGCTACGGCTGAAACTCAATGATGACCTTATTACCTATTTCATTCAGCAACCGCCGCGGGCCAGGCGTTTTCACATTTGCGGAATTTATGAGACCGGGCTTGAAGAATTTGACAGTAAATATATTTTTTGCGATGTGGCACATATCCGTCAGCTCAATGACTGGAATGAATCACAGACAGGAGGATATGAAGTTTCCATTACTGACTTTAACGCACTGGATAAAATCGGTGAAAAAATTTACGAAACTATTCCGCCTGATTTGAATTCCAGAACGATTAAAGAACTTTACCCGCAAATATTTGACTGGCTGGGGTTGCAGGATGTCAATGGCGTGATAATAATTGTTCTCATGCTCATTGTATCGGTAATGAATATGATTTCGGCCTTACTGATAATAATTCTTGAACGTGTTCAAATGATCGGTACACTGAAAGCAATCGGAGCATACAATTTTAGTGTCAGGAAAATATTCCTCTACGTATCTGCTTTCCTGATCGGAAGGGGTATGTTGATCGGAAATCTGATTGGCATTGGACTTTGCGCACTTCAATATTATACGCATTTCATTCACCTTGATCAACAGTCATACTACATCTCATTTATACCGGTAAATCTTTCACTCGAAAATATCTTGTTATTGAATGGTGGCACTTTGGCTGTGTGTATTTTCATGATGGTATTACCAACGATTATTATTACCAAAATAACTCCATTAAAGGCGTTGCGTTTCAGTTGACTTTATACATTTGCGAACGGGAAAAGAGAGATAAGAGATAAGAGTCCCGATAGCTATCGGGATGAGATATGAGACCCGAAAGACAGAGGGATGAGATAAAAGTTACTATTTGATAAAAAACATATATATGTCTTCACCAAAAAATAAAAAAACCTGCGATACGATTCTGGAAGCAATTGGCAATACCCCTATGGTTCGCCTCAACAATGTAATTGACGGAATCAAAGCAACTGTTTATGCCAAAGTAGAAACTTTTAATCCGGGTAATTCCATCAAGGACAGGATGGCTTTAAAGATGATTGAAGACGCAGAAAAGGCAGGACATCTGAAACCGGGCAGTACGATTATCGAAGGTACATCCGGCAATACAGGAATGGGACTTGCGATTGCGGGAATTATCAAAGGGTATAAATGTATTTTCACAACAACGGATAAACAGTCTAAAGAAAAAGTGGATGCGCTGAAAGCTTTCGGAGCAGACGTAATTGTTTGTCCGACAAATGTTGACCCGGAAGATCCCCGCTCCTACTATTCTGTTTCATCCCGTCTGGTAAAAGAAATTCCGAATTCATGGAAGGCAAACCAATATGATAATCTGTCCAACAGACAGGCGCATTACGAACAAACCGGTCCGGAAATATGGGATCAGACAGACGGAAAAATAACTCATTTGCTTGTGGGTGCAGGAACAGGCGGCACCATCGTCGGGACAGGAAAATACCTGAAGGAGAAAAACCCCGATATTAAAATATGGGGAATTGATACTTATGGTTCAGTATTAAAGACTGTGCATGAAACAGGGGTTCTCGATAGAAATGAAATATATCCTTACGTAACTGAAGGTATCGGAGAAGATTTTGTTCCTGAAAATTATGACTTCTCGGTTATTGATCATTTTGAAAGAGTAACAGATAAAGATGCCGCAGTTATGACGCGCGAGATATGCCGCAAAGAAGGCATCTGGGTTGGAAACTCTGCAGGTTCTGCAATTGCGGGATTGCTTCAGTTGAAAGACAAACTAAAACCGACTGATGTAGTTGTTGTCATATTTCATGACCACGGTTCACGCTACCTTGCAAAGATGTTTAACGACGAGTGGATGCTGAAGATGGGTTACCTCGACAGGAAGGGAATGACTGCGGCAGATATGGTGTCATCAAGGAAAAATATTCAACTGATGACCATTGATAAAAAACAACCAATAAGTGAAGCATTGAAGATTATTACAGAAAATAATTTTTCACAGTTACCGGTAACATCAGGCGAAAGAATTGTAGGATCGCTTTACGAAAATTTAGTGTTCAATCACCTCTTGAAAAATCCGGAGTCGAAAAAAGATCCGGTTGAAACGATCATGCAGGAGGCGATTCCGTTTATTGATATCACAACGCCGCTGGAAGAACTTGCAAAGATGATTTCAGGAGACAAGACTGCTGTGCTTGTCAAAGATTTTAAAGCCAATCAGAATTTTATCATCACAAAAAGTGATATTGTGGAGGCGCTGGCGAGGTGATTAATTGATCAATCGGATATTTTCAAAAATTAGTTTACTCTTTTCCCTTAAGCTACTAAGATATTTTGGTGATGAGTTTTGAAAATCCGGAAAGTGCCTTTTCGAGGACTTTCAGTTTATTGACAAATGCTGAGGTTGATTCCATACCTGAATTTTTTGCATTGCAATCCTTTTAAATTCATCACTCACATTATTGAAATCAACGAGATCAATTTTATAAGGGATAGTTGAATCATAAAGAAGTCGTTTGATTTTATACAAGGTATCAACCGGCAGTGACTTTTCTCCGAGCACTCCAATATCGAGATCTGAATTAGAATAAAATTCCTTGCCTGCACGACTGCCGAAAATAAAAACGGCGTAATCATTCAAAGGAACATTTCCCAAAATAATCTTTTGTGCTTCTTCGATAAAGGAATTCGCAAGTGATTTCACGTTACAAAGTTAGTTCAGAAATTCATAAATCCCTGCTGCACCTTGGCCTGTTCCTACGCACATCGTTACCATTCCGTATTTCAGTTTACGACGGCGCATTTCGCTGAACAATTGAACAGAAAGTTTCGCACCACTGCAACCGAGCGGATGTCCCAATGCAATGGCACCACCGTTTACGTTTACAATTTCAGGATTCAGGTTGAGGTTGCGCATCACAGCCAGGGACTGCGACGCAAATGCCTCATTCAGTTCGATCAGTTGAATGTCATTTTGTTTGAGTCCGGAATGCTTCAGCACTTTTGGAATGGCCTCAATCGGACCTATGCCCATGATACGCGGCTCCACACCGGCAACGGCGTAATCAATAAAACGTGCAATTGGTTTTACATTTAACTGCTTCAGCATTTTTTCACTGACGACAATCACAAAGGCAGCTCCATCGCTAGTCTGAGATGAATTGCCGGCGGTCACACTTCCTTTTGTATCGAAAACGGGTTTCAATGTTGCCATTTTCTCCAATGTACTATCGGCGCGCGGACCTTCATCAGTATCTACTATATATTCCTTCGTCTTCTTCTTTTCGTTTTCGTCGAGAAATATTTCAGAAACTGTAACAGGAATAATTTCATCTTTAAATTTTCCGTCAGCAATTGCCTTCGCTGCTTTCATATTGCTTTCGTATCCGAATTTATCCTGATCCTCTCTACTTACCTTGTATTCACGGGCAACGGCTTCTGCGGTGAGTCCCATACCCCAGAAATAATCCGGATTAGATTGAACATATTTATAATTAGGAACTATTTTCCATCCGCCGAAAGGAATCGGGCTCATGCTTTCCACACCACCGGCAATAATACAATCAGCCATACCTGCATGAATCTTAGCAGAAGCGATTGCTATTGTTTCCAGTCCGCTGGCGCAATAACGGTTTACGGTCATGCCCGGAACTTTTACGGTATCAAGTCCCATGAGAGAAACCATTCTGCCAATATTCAATCCTTGTTCGGCCTCAGGCGTAGCGTTTCCAACAATTACATCGTCTATCAATAATTTATCAAGATTGGGAACACTTGCAACAAGTTGACGAATTACTTCAGCAGCAAGATCATCAGGACGCATGGTGCGGAATTTTCCTTTGGGGGCTTTACCCACGGCAGAACGGTAGCCGGCAATGATGTATGAATTCATTTGTAAATTATTTAGAACACAGATTGTACCGTTTGAATTGATGAAAAAGAAATTTCAAAAATTCAATCTGTCAATTCTACGCCTCTGTTTTTATTCAATAACAAATTTACCGCTTTTTAGTTCTCCTTCACTTGCAGTAAACTTAAATTGATAAACACCCTTGGCGAGAAAAGAAAGGTCGATTTGCTGTATGGAGAAATTAACTCCTGAAGTGAAAACCAGTCGGCCCTGAAGATCAAGAACAGAAAGTGAAATTTCCTTCGAAGTAAAATCTTTTACAGAAATTGAAAAAATGCCATTTGACGGATTAGGGAAAACTGATACGATTTCATTTTGCGCCATTGGTGATGTTACAGCAGTGGTATTTGTTCTTCCATTGTTGTCGGTTCTGATTATATAAGGATCAACACCGGTGGTTCCGAGGATAACAAATCCATCATCAAGTATTTTAAAGTTTTTGGGACTGGCTGTTCCGTTTCCATAAAAATGCTGTTTCCATTCCGGTATTCCCAATGCATTTAGTTTGAGGAAAGAAATATGCAGGACGCTTCCGGCATTATCAGCACATAGTAATGCAAAACCACCGTTTGTAGTTTCTGTTATTTGTTGAACCGAGTAAATATCTGTATCCGCAATAAAAAAATCAGTAACCAGATTTGACGTATTGTCAAATTTCATCATGCGCAGGTATGTTGTACCCACCGAATCGTACACCCCTGCCACCATTACTCCACCATCTGAAGTTATTGCCGAAGCAGTTATTTTTGTATCATAAAATTTTTCACTGTGCTGAAAAATATTGCCGGAAAGAATCAGTACATTATTTCTCCAGTTAAACAATGAGTCCATGTCGAATGCGAGATTGGCAGCAGTGTAATAATTGCCGTAGTTATCCATGGAAATGGAATTCAACCCCACATCAGTCATGTCACCGGCAATCACTACTGAATTATCCAATGTAAAATAATTATCAGCCGTATAACCATCTGTATAATAGCAATAGTGAAATGACTGACGATCAGATGAGCGGGTGATGGTTGTGCCTGATGTTCCCCATCCGTCCACGGGAGGAATCGTAAGATCATTTATCAAATTTCCTGAAGCATCGTAAGTTGCAACAACTGCCTCTGAATTCCAGTGCTGTGAAGGGCCGCTTCCGATAACAATATAATTTCCTGCATCATTCTGAATTACTGCAGATGCAGATTGCATATCGTTCGTATCCAGTTTAGTCCATTCCGAATCACCGTTTGAATTCAGTTTCATCAGATAACCGCCATCCTGACTTCCACAAATAATAAATCCTGAATCAATGGTATTATCAAGTGAACCAACACTTGTAAGGTTCAGACCCGGATAAATCCGTTCAAAGTATTGCCCATATGAAGTGCTAAAAGAAATGATGCTCAATAAGAAGAAAATATTTATTGCTCTTTGCATGCTGCGAAGGTCGGGGTTTTTTATTGTTTGTTTGATATCCATATTTTTAATTGTTTACAATAGTATGCTCAAACACGACAGAAATACCAGTTTTATTGGTAAACAGTGGTTATTTGGTGGGGAATAGTCTTTTATGACCCTTTGTGAAAGGTAGCCAAATGAAGTTATGCCTCATTTTTAAGCTAAAAACAAGATAAAGCAAATTCTATGATAGCGTTAAGATTTAATCAATGAACTTTGACAGTAACGAGTCTTAATCATAAATAGTGTAAAAGTGATTTCAATTTCCGGATAACAAAATACACATTGATGAAATGCAAATCGTTTTTCTTTTGTAAAAAATTCATCTCTAAAAAGTGACTGAAACATTTATCATCAGCAGCAAATTGAAATCGTATCAGTTACCATCTACTTTATTCCATTATTTTTGCGCGCCAGAAAAACATTCGAATAAATAATTTGTTGCTTCATCGTTTCCATTTTCTTATGCCTGTAAATACAAAGCTTACCGCTTTCATTTTCTTTTTTTGTTTAGCTACTTTCGCCACTAATGCCCAACAAAAGTACACTGTCAGTGGATATGTGAAGGAGGCCCGTTCGGGAGAATCACTGTTAGGGGCAAATGTTTACCTGAAAGAAACTTTGCAGGGTACACAGACCAACCAGTATGGATTTTATTCTCTGACTGTTCCTTCAGGAAAATACACACTTGTTTTTTCTTACATCGGCTTCGATGAACAACGTTTCGAGATTGACCTTAGCAAAAACCTTCAGAAAAATATTGAGCTTGGTGAAAAATCAATTGAGACTAAGGAAGTAACCGTAAGTGGTCAGAGAGAAGATCAGCACGTGGATGGCATTCAGATGGGCCGGGAGAAAATTGAAATCGAACAGTTGAAAAAATTACCTGCTTTTATGGGTGAGGTTGATATCCTTAAATCCATTCAACTGTTACCGGGCGTTCAGAGCGGTGGAGAAGGAAATACAGGCTTTTATGTTCGCGGTGGGAGTTTGGATCAAAATCTTATACTGCTCGATGAAGCCACTGTTTACAATGCGTCTCACATGTTTGGATTCTTTTCCGTATTCAATGCAGATGCCATACAGAATGCAACACTTACCAAAGGCGGAATGCCGGCGCAATACGGAGGCAGGCTTTCATCGGTGCTTGACATACAGATGAAGGAAGGGAATAATAAATCCTATCACATGGATGCAGGAATAGGCCCGGTTGCTTCGCGGTTAACATTTCAGGGTCCTATCATTAAAGATAAAAGTTCGTTTATTGTTTCAGGCAGGCGGTCATTCATTGATTTGTTTCTCGGAGAACCCTTTGTAAGTAAAGATTCCAGGACCTATGGAAATAAATATTATTTCTATGACCTCAATTTAAAGGTCAACTACAGGTTCAGTGACAAAGACCGTTTGTTTCTCAGTGGATATTTTGGAAGAGATGTTTTCAAATTTAAAAGCCCGACCACTGACTTCAGTCTGAAAATTCCATGGGGTAATGCAACCGGAACAGCGCGCTGGAATCATTTGTTCAATCAGAAACTGTTTGTGAATACCTCTCTGATTTTCACCAATTATGATTTTTCATTTGAAGGCGGACAGGAAAATTTTTCTTTCAAGCTATTTTCCGGTATAACTGATTACAATTTCAAATCAGATTTTACGTGGCTGCCCGGCGTAAGGCACAATGTAAAATTCGGTGTCAACTATGTGTACCATGTTTTTGTACCAAGTCATGCAACTGCGGAAAGCAATGATGTGGTTTTCGACCTTGGGAAAATAGTACATCAATATGCCCACGATGCTGCAGTTTATTTGAACGATGAATTTGACCTGAGTGAAAAAATAAAACTGAGTGGCGGACTGCGCGGAACTTTCTTTCAGCAGGTGGGACCTTTTGATCGTTTCCTGAAAGATCCGCTTACCGGAAGGACGAACGATACGATAAGTTACGGGAGTGGCAAGCCTGTAAAAACATACTGGCACCTGGAACCGAGAGCATCATTGCGCTATTCCCTAAATCATACATCATCGCTGAAGGCTGCTTATACTCAAAACTACCAGTACCTGCACCTGGCATCGCTTTCATCACTTTCATTGCCAACAGATTTATGGATTCCGAGCAGTGACAGAGTGATGCCTCAATTTGCAACCCAATATGCATTGGGATATTTTAAAAATTTCAAAGAGAACGTTTATGAAACTTCTGTGGAAGTGTATTACAAAACCATGGAACATCAGATTGAATACAAACCCGGATATACACCGGATGCAGGCATCAATGACAATGCAGACAATGGATTTGTATTCGGGCGCGGGTGGAGTTACGGAGCAGAATTCTTTTTGAAAAAAGCAAAAGGAAGATTCAGCGGCTGGATTGGATATACGCTTGCGTGGACAAAAAGAAAATTCCCAGACCTCAATCTTGGCGAGGAATATTTTGCAAAACATGACAGGAGGCACGACGTATCTGTAGTGCTGATGTATGAACTCGGACAGCGGCTCACGTTTGGAGCAACATGGGTGTATGCAACAGGCGATCTGAACACCATGCCGAAGGCTGTATACTTCATCAATGGTCAGATTACTTACGATTATGGTAGCAACATATACAACTACCGCATTCCTGCATACCACAGGATGGATGTTTCAGTAACGCTAAAAAACAAGCCGCAGAAAAAATTCCGCACGAGCTGGAATTTCAGCGTATTTAATATTTATAACAGGTATAATCCTTACGTCATTTATCTCGCAGATGAAAGTGATTATTCAAAAGGTACATTTAAGATTCAGGCGAAACAGATTTCGTTGTTTCCGATAATACCGAGTATTACGTATAATATTAGTTTTTGAGATTAGAAAAGGAGAAAAAGGGCGGAAAAAGAAAGTCAAAAGTCAAAAGTTAGAAATTAGAAGTTAGAAGAAATAAAAATGTTTACAGGTAAATCATATATCGCAATATTAATTCTGGCAGCAATTATCCTTTTTCTCGGATCATGTGAAAAGAATATCACTATTAACCTGCCGGATGTGAAGCAGCAGCTTGTTGTGGAAGGGTATATTTATGAAGATACAAATGCTTATTTATTTCTTACTAAAAGTTCTCCGTTTTTTTCTGAGTTGGACTCAGCCACCCTACAAAAATATGTAGTTCGCGGCGCAACCATCGTCCTATCAGATGGCTTCATTACAGATACGATGACTGAAGTTGAAATTCCTCAATATTTTTTACACTTTTATTATTCACCGGTTATAAAAGGGATTGCCGGAAGGTCATACACACTTCGTGTCGAGTCAGAAGGAGAAGTTGTTACCGCATCAACTTATTTGCCACCTCCAATCTTTCTGGACAGCACATGGTGGAAAGCAGACGGAAACAAGGACTCATTGGGCTATGCCTGGGCGCACCTGACAGATCCTGATACACTTGGAAATTACTACCGCTGGTTTGCCAAGCGCATCAATCATTATACTTATGGAGACAATACCGGTGAACAAAAAGATTTTGATTTTATTGCTCCGCTCGGTTCAACATTTGAGGACCGTTTTATCAATGGAAAGAGTTTTGATTTTGGATATAACCGTGGTCAGTTAGCCAATTCTGAGAAAGAAGATGATGGCTTTAGTGAGGAGCGGGGATATTTTAAAAAGGGAGATACGATTGTGGTGAAGTTCTGTACCTATGACCAGGCAAACTTCAATTTCTGGCGGGATGCTGAAGGTCAGATTCAAAGTAATGGCAATCCATTCGGCAATCCGTCACCCATTTTCGGCAATATAAATGGTGGTCTCGGGGTATTCGGTGGATATGGAGTCAGTTACGACACCATCATTGCATGGTGATTCACCCTACGATGGTAACCTTTCGCCAAAAGTTGAGTTTGATTTAAAAAAATTCTCTACATTTGGGACGCTATTAATCATCTAACCACATTCAAAAATATTAAGATGAAAAAAATCATTACCCTCATTGCATTGATTATTTCAGTTTCTGCGTATGCACAACAGCCCGCTGCTGTCAAACTGAAGGTTTCAAAAGCATCTATGAACAAATTTAAGTCCATGTATCCGGCTGCAACCAACGTAGAATGGTCGAAGGACGATATGGGAAGGTATGTTGCCCATTATACCGAGTACAGCAAAAATCGCTGGATCACCATTGACGAGAAAAACGACTGGACCAATTCATTGTTTGAAATTGAAAAAAGCGACCTCCCTCCTTCTGCTATTTCTCAGATTGACCAGTGGTACGACAATGTTACTTTTGTGCATTTTTATAAATTCATTGATGAGGCGGGAGCCCTTCATTATGAAGCAGACCATGAAGCCGGAGAAATGGTATCGGGTCCTATTTTCGATAAAGATGGCAATGCCTATAATAAAGCTGCCCGTCCAAAGGGTGAGCGGCCTATGAGGGTGCAGTAATTATCTGAAGAACTTTTATTGAAAGTCTGCGTGCGTAAGCATCGCAGATTTTTTTTTGTTCATAATCCATTTCCAATTCTGATGATAATTTCAAAGGAATTTTACTTTTGCACTCACTCCTGAACAGAATACAAGTTCAGTTGTTTCTCAACGACTTTTGAGGTCCATTATCAATTTTAAATCCTGATTATTTCCTATGTCATCTGATCCAGAAAGAATTAAATGCCTGATCATTGGGTCCGGCCCTGCAGGATATACTGCAGCGATATATGCTGCCCGTGCTGATCTCAAACCCGTTATCCTTACAGGATTACAACCCGGCGGACAACTTACCATTACCACAGAAGTTGAAAATTACCCCGGCTACGCCAAAGGAACAATGGGACCTGAGATGATGGAGGATTTCAAGGCGCAGGCTGAGCGGTTTGGAACAGATATCCGCTTTGCCTATGTAACAGCTGTTGATTTTAAATCAGGCCCCCCATATAAAATTACTGTTGATGAAACGAAAACCATCCTGGCTGATACTGTAATTGTTTCAACGGGAGCATCGGCAAAATGGCTTGGGCTTGACTCCGAACAGCGCCTGAATGGATTCGGAGTTTCAGCGTGTGCAACCTGCGACGGATATTTTTTTCGTGGTCAGGATGTAGCAGTTGTTGGTGCAGGAGACACAGCAGCAGAGGAAGCCACATACCTCGCCAAACTTTGCAGAAAAGTTTATATGATTATCCGGCGAGATGAAATGCGCGCGAGCAAAGCAATGATACACAGGGTTGAGAATACTCCGAATATTGAACGGATTTTTGATTCAGAGACAGTTGAAATACTGGGAGAAAAAACGGTGTCTGGCGCACGGATAAAAAATATTAAAACAGGAGTGGAAAAAAATATTGAAGTGACAGGCTTTTTTATTGCCATCGGCCATAAACCCAACACAGATATTTTTGACGGGCAACTGGATACAGACGCCAATGGCTACCTTAAAGTGATACCGGGCTCAACACGTACCAATGTCGAAGGCGTATTTGCAGCCGGAGATGTAGCAGATCACATATACAGACAAGCCGTAACAGCCGCAGGAACAGGATGCATGGCAGCTATTGATGCGGAGAGATACTTAGCGGCGAAGGGAATTCATTAGGTGGGAATGGTTTATTGGTTGAATGGTTTATTAGTTAATAGGTACTACTTTCATTTGTAAATAATTTTCAAATGAATGACCCCGCCTTGTCTAAGGTAATACGAGGCATCAAAATGAATATTTGTTTCTGCAGCAGAGCTACGGGTATATACCAGATCCCGAAGAACTTTGTCTTCGGGATTAATTCGACTTAATTATTTCAGTGCGCCGTCTCGCCTAAGGCTAGACGGCTTCTGAAATCACAGTCCCATTAAATTAAAACTTCCGATCAAGTTTCTAACGCAACATTTTTTTCAAATATATAATTCTTTCAATGATTGTCTAAATTTGTGATGTTAAGTGAAGCGTAGTTGAGCTCTGCTGGAGAGCAACTCAACAAGGAATGGCTTAACCCAATAGCGAGACAGGGGCATCCAAAGTGCCTCTGTTTGTTTATACGCATTTGGCTTATGCCTAATAAAACTCATCGACATTTATTTAAAATTTCTTCTTCAAAGACATCAAGTGGCGATTCCCAATTAAGCGTTTTTCTGATCCGCTCATTTAATTCATATTGTACACGTTTTAGTTCCTTTCTCGATACTTTATTGAAGTCAGTACCTTTGGGAAAGTAATCCCGAATAAGCATGTTCGTATTTTCATTAGTGCCACGCTCCCACGGTGATCCCGGATGACAAAAGTAAACCTTCATCTTGGTATTCTTGGAGAATAACTTATGCTCTGCCATTTCATGCCCCTGGTCATAGGTCATCGTTTTTTTCATCTGACTAGGAAGACTTCGAAATTCACGCTCAAATGCTTTTCGTACCGAGGTTGCATCTTTCTTTTTTAATTTAACCAGAATGACTGTTCGCGTTTTGCGTTCTACAATGGTTCCTATAGCTGACTTATGCCCTTTACCCATCATCAAATCTCCCTCCCAATGTCCGGCAACCGAGCGATCTTCCACTTCTGATGGCCGTTCTTCAATGCTGATCATCTCAGGAATTTTACCGCGTTTCTCGTACACTCCTTTTCTTCTGTACCTGCTTTTCTTTTTCTGACGAAGGTAACCGATCAACTCCTTTTTAAGTGCTCCGCGTGGTAATAAGTAAACATAGGTGTAAATGGATTCGTGAGAGATCTGCATAGCGGAATTGGAGGCATATTTTCTCTTCAAATATGTTGAAATTTGTTGGGGCGACCAACGCTTTCTTAAATACCTGCGAACCAGATTAAATAAGCGCTTATTCGCATCCAGCCGCAGGCCACAATTATGCATCCGGGATTTTCGTTCAGCTGCTGCATGAGCTTTCTCCGCATTGTACATAATAGGGAAACGACTAACCTCCCTACTAATTGTACTTTTATCACGGTGAAGTTTTTCTGCAATTTCCGATAACGAAAACTCAAGATTCAGATAGACTTCTATTATCACTCGCTCTTGAAAAGTAAGCCTCTTATATTTCTCCATATCGCAACTTAAGTTTTTTTTTTCGTTGCGTTAGAATCTTGAATCTACC
>JBBRAY010000026.1:0-50133 GCA_038206355.1 Bacteroidia bacterium | reverse complement strand
ACTCCCCACCATTGCAGTTGACGAGCCGACTATGAGCATGTTGTTTACCATCAACACATCACCTTTTTTCGGTAAAGAAGGAAAGTTTGTAACGTCACGACATTTGCGTGAGCGTCTTTATAAAGAAATTGAAAAAAATCTTGCGCTTCGTGTTCAGGATACTGCATCACCGGATTCCTATCTTGTTTTTGGAAGAGGAATTCTTCACTTGTCAATTCTTATTGAAACGATGAGAAGAGAAGGATATGAATTGCAGGTCGGTCAGCCTCAGGTAATCATAAAAGAAATTGGTGGCGTTAAACATGAACCGTTTGAGGTGCTCACAGTGAATGTACCTGAAGAATATGCAAGTGCCGTAATCAATCAGGTAACTATCAGAAAGGGAGAACTTTTGGTGATGGAACCTAAAGGAGATGTTCTGCATCTGGAGTTCAATATTCCCGCACGCGGAATTATCGGATTGAGAAATAATGTACTCACGGAAACCAAAGGTGAAGCTGTAATGGCACACCGTTTTAAGGAGTATCTTCCATGGAAAGGTGATATCCCGGGTCGTATCAATGGAGTTTTGATTTCAATGGATAAAGGAAAATCAACTGCTTATTCAATTGATGCATTACAGGATCGCGGTCAGTTCTTTATAGATTCCGGAGAAGAGATTTATACCGGACAAATCATTGGTGAACATATTCGTCCGGGTGATCTGGTGATCAATGTGGTACGTGCAAAAAAGTTAACCAATATGCGCGCATCGGGAAGTGATGATAATGTTCGTCTTACTCCGAAGATCAAATTCTCTTTAGAAGAAGCAATGGAATACATTGAGAAAGACGAGTATATTGAAGTTACGCCGAAGGCAATTCGTATGAGAAAGATAATTCTGGATGAGAATGAGAGAAAACGTTCCCAAAAAAAATAGTCAATAATAATTTCAACTACAAGATTTTATTTTAAGTTTGCGCCACTTATTCCACCTAACAACACCTAATTTATACCATGAATTATTACAAAATTACTTCTTTGTTTCTCATTACGGTTGCCATTGCGGGCTGTAACGGTCTTGGCAAAATGTCAAAAAATGCAGGTACTGTAAAGTATGAAGTCACCCCAAATCCATTGGAGATGCACGGTGACAGTATTGCAATTTCAGTTAAGGGTTCTTATCCCGCAAAATATTTTGCGAAAAAAGTTTCTCTTACAGTAACGCCTGCTTTGAAAAGCGCTTCCGGAGAGAAATCTTTCAAGTCAATCAATATCATTGGCGAAAAGGTGGAAGGGAACGGAGCAAAAATCAACATGAAGGCCGGTGGAAATTTCACCTATACAGATAAGATGGCCTATACTCCTGATTTACGTGCAGCCGATGTAATGGTAAATATCAAAGGAATGAAAGGCAAGACGGAGAAAACATTGCCGTCATCTAAAATTGCTGATGCAACCATCACTACTCCTTTATTGGTAAAAAATGATGAGAAGGTATTGGTTGGAAAAGATAATTTTCAGCGCATTGTTCCTGTTACTTATGATGGAAAAATGTACTATCCGGTAAATGTATCCTCTTTGAATACCGGCTTTAAACATAAGCTGAGTGGTATCAATAATAAATCGGAAGCTGCTGTTCTTGACAGCATTTTAAAAACCTGTATTGCTCCGAATATGATTCTGAAAAGCGTTGATGTTACGGGTAATGCTTCTCCTGATGGAAAAGTTGCTCTGAATACCAAACTTGCTGATAACAGAAGTAAATCATCTGATAAATATCTCTCTGAGCGTATGAAGAAGATGAAAATGAAAAAGGACAGCATTGCAGTAAATAACAGTAGCGTGGCTGAAGACTGGCCTGGTTTCCAAAAACTGATGCAGGAAAGCGACATGGGTATGAAGGATGTCATCCTCCGTATTGTTGCCTCTAACAGCGACCCGGAAGCCCGTGAAATGGAAATTAAGAAAATGGGTAAGGCGTATAAAGAAATCGCTGATGGCATCATGCCAAAACTCAGAAAGTCAGATTATACTTTCAATGCTGAGAAGATCGGTCGTACTGATGAAGATATTTCGCGCCTTGCAAAATCAAATCCTGATTCATTAAACGTTGAAGAAATTCTTTATGCTGCTACATTGACTCAGGACAACAGTGAAAAACTTGCTATCTATAATTCAGCAGAAAGAATTTATCCGCAGGACTGGCGTTGTGCAAACAATGTGGGAATGATTAAATTCATGACAGGTGATGTTGATGGTGCAATGGCTGAGTTTTCAAAAGCGGATCAGTTGAATGCAAACAATGCAGTAGTAATGAATAACATGGGCGCTTGTTACCGTCAGAAAGGCGATCGCACAAAAGCATCGGAAATGTATTCGGCTGCAATGAGTGCAGGACCTGAAGTAGGAGAAAATATGGCCATCGTTGATATCCTTAATGGTGATTACTCAAATGCAGTTAGTCATTGCGGAAGTGCAGCTACTTTTAACTGCGCACTTGCAAAATTGCTCTCCGGTGATAAAGAAGGTGCAATGAGCATGGTTGACGCTTCGCCTGATAAGGACTCAGCTATCGGAATGTACCTTAAAGCCGTTATCAGCGCACGTAAAGGTGATGCAAGTGGTGTAATCAGTAACCTCACTTCAAGTATTGCTAAAGACGGTGCAATGAAAACAATGGCAAGGGATGACCGTGAGTTCATCAAATGGTTTGGTGACGCAGGTTTCAAAGGAATCACTCAATAAGATTAATATATAATACAGAAGCCCTCTTTGATAATTCAGAGAGGGCTTATTTGTGGAAATAAGTCAGCCGAGGGCATAAAAGATCCCGTCTTGTATGAAACGAGACGGGATCTTTTACTGATTTTATAGTTCAGATTTAATCTTCCTTCTTTTTCCTTCCACCGGTTTTGGCGGGAGGAGGAGGAGTGACGGCTTTGATCACCGTAATCTTTAAATCCGGTTTATCTTTTTCCAGATCCACCTGAATAGTATCACCTTCACTCATTTCAGCTTTGATGATTTCTTCTGCCATCGGGTCCTCGAGATACTTTTGTATCGCGCGCTTCAATGGACGGGCACCATAACTTGCGTCAAAGCCTTTGTCGGAGATATAATCCTTCGCTTCGTCGCTGAGTTTAATCTTATAGCCGAGCTCTGTAATCCTCTTGTATAGATGTACAAGTTCCACGTCAATGATTTTGTGAATATTCTCTTTGGTAAGCGAGTTAAACATCACCACGTCATCAATACGGTTCAGGAACTCAGGTGCAAAAGCTTTCTTCAGCGCATTTTCAATTACGCCCTTAGAATGATCTTCACTGCCGGATGTCTTCGCCGCAGTGGCAAAACCAACACCTTGTCCGAAGTCCTTCAATTGGCGTGAACCGATATTGGAAGTCATGATCATAATGGTGTTCTTGAAGTCCACTTTTCTGCCAAGACTATCCGTCAGCGTTCCTTCATCAAGTACCTGAAGCAACAGGTTGAAGATATCAGGATGTGCTTTTTCAATTTCATCCAGTAAAACAACAGCGTACGGTTTACGTCTTACTTTTTCAGTGAGCTGACCGCCTTCTTCATAACCTACATATCCCGGAGGGGCTCCGATTAAACGTGACACGGCAAATTTTTCCATGTATTCACTCATGTCAATTCTAACCAGTGCTTCTTCGCTGTCGAAAAGATATTTTGCAAGCACTTTAGCCAATTCAGTTTTACCAACGCCTGTAGGGCCAAGGAAAATAAATGTTCCGATTGGTTTATTGGGATCTTTTAATCCTGCGCGGTTACGTTGTATTGCTTTAACTACTTTATTAATGGCTTCGTCTTGACCGATTACTTTACCTTTTAGTTCATCTCCCATTTTTACAAGGCGTGATCCTTCAGTTTGTGCAACGCGTGTTACAGGAATACCCGTCATCATGGCTACTACCTCTGCTACGTCAACATCATTTACGGTATAACGATGACTCTTCGTTTCATCTTCCCATACTTTTTTGGCATTCTCCAGTTGTTCAAGCAATTGCTTTTCTGTATCACGAAGTTTCGCAGCTTCTTCATATTTCTGGCTTCTTACAACCTTATTCTTTTCCAGTTTAATTTCAGAAACCTTGTCTTCAAGTTCCAGGATATTCTTCGGAACGTGAATATTGGTGAGATGAACACGTGATCCGGATTCATCGAGCGCGTCAATAGCTTTGTCCGGAAGGAAACGATCCGTAATGTATCTGGAGGTAAGCGACACACAGGCCTTGATGGCTTCCGGAGTATAGTTTACGTTATGGTGTTCTTCATAACGATCCTTGATATTATTCAGAATAATTACCGTTTCGTCAATGGAAGCGGGTTCTACGAGTACGCGTTGAAAGCGTCTGTCGAGTGCACCGTCTTTTTCGATGTACTGACGGTATTCATCAAGCGTAGTAGCACCGATACATTGAATTTCTCCGCGCGCCAGTGCCGGCTTGAACATATTAGAAGCGTCCAGTGAACCTGAAGCTCCACCTGCACCAATAATAGTATGAATCTCGTCAATGAAAAGAATTACGTCAGGAGATTTTTCCAGTTCATTCATCACGGCTTTCATGCGCTCTTCGAACTGGCCCCTGTATTTGGTTCCGGCAACGAGTGAAGCGAGGTCAAGCGTAACAATGCGTTTGTTGAATAGCACCCGCGATACTTTACGCTGAACAATGCGAAGGGCGAGACCTTCAGCAATGGCAGATTTTCCCACGCCGGGTTCCCCGATCAGGATTGGATTGTTCTTTTTTCTGCGGGAGAGAATTTGCGATACGCGTTCAATTTCTTTTTCCCTGCCCACGATCGGATCAAGTCTTCCGTCTTCAGCAGCCTTTGTAAGGTCCCGGCCGAAGTTATCAAGCACAGGAGTTTTGGATTTGCTGTCGCTGCCTTTTTTGCTGCCACCGCCACCCATTCCTGTTCCGGCGCCGCCTCCGCCTTCATCATCTTTTGAATACGGATCGTCCTCTGCGGGATTGTGAGGAGTCTCACTTTTGAAATTTGATTTTAGCATTTCTAGTTCTTCTTTAACGATATCATAAGTGATACCATATTGGTTAAGTATTTGAGTAGCCACATTGTCTTCATCTTTCAGAATAGAAAGAAGAAGATGTTCTGTTCCGATTATGTCACTTTTAAAAACTTTCGCTTCAAGATAAGTAATCTTGAGCGCTTTTTCTGCTTGTTTGGTGAGTGGAATGTTCCCCAGGTTATTTGGCGACCCGCCACTACCTTTAATGGAGTTCTCAACAGACTTACGAAGTTCGGCTAGCTGTATGCCGAGTGAACGGAGAATTTTTATTGCCATGCCTTCTCCTTCACGGATAAGGCCAAGTAACAAATGTTCAGTTCCGATGAAATCGTGGGTCAGACGAAGTGCCTCTTCCTTACTGAAGGCAATCACATCTTTCACACGCGGGGAAAATTTGGCTTCCATATTGGTTTCTTTATAAAATTACAACGATTAATTTCGGGTTAAGTTCACTTAATTTTATCAACCTTCTTGCAAAGATACATCATTACGTAAGTTGCAAGGCCTTTTTAACAAATTGCGGCTTATTGTAAAATATAGTTTCACTTTTTTCCGTTACGCAATTACCATACAATCATCCGCTAACTGCCGATGCGTCAGTTTTAATTTTCAACATTATTTTGTTGAAGATGAAGGCAGTTTTTGGCGGGTAGAATCCTCATAACTTTTCAATAATTCTGTGTAAAAATACGCAGGTAATTGCACTGATTTAAGTATCTTCGTTCGCTTATAAAAAAGCAATAAATACGAGCAAAATATGGCTGAAGGCGAAAAGATAATTCCAATCAATATAGAGGAGGAAATGAAAACGGCATACATTGATTATTCAATGTCTGTCATCGTGTCGCGCGCATTACCTGATGTGCGTGATGGACTAAAACCGGTGCACAGAAGAGTGCTCTACGGTATGCTTGACCTCGGCGTACTCAGCAACAAGCCTTACAAAAAATCTGCAAGAATTGTTGGTGAAGTTCTCGGTAAATACCATCCGCATGGCGACAGTTCTGTTTATGATGCCATGGTGCGTATGGCGCAGGAATGGAGCTTACGTTACCCACTTGTAGATGGTCAGGGAAATTATGGCAGCATGGACGGAGATCCACCTGCAGCAATGCGTTATACTGAAGCGCGTTTCAGAAAGCTCGCCGAAGAAATGCTTGCCGATATTGATAAAGATACGGTTGACATGTCGCTGAATTTTGATGACTCACTGAAAGAGCCAACCGTTCTGCCGGCCAAAATTCCCAATCTGCTGATGAACGGTTCGTCCGGAATCGCCGTTGGAATGGCGACCAATATGCCGCCGCATAATCTTACCGAAGTGATTGATGGCATCAATGCATATATAGCCAACAAAGAAATTACCGTTGACGAACTGATGAAGTTTGTTAAAGCACCTGATTTTCCTACAGCCGGAATTATTCATGGCTATGCCGGCGTTCAGGAGGCATTAAGAACAGGCAGGGGAAAAATTGTACTGCGTGCACGTGCAGTAATTGAGCAACACAATGGCAAGGACAGAATTATCGTAACAGAAATTCCTTATCAGATTAATAAAGCGGAAATGATTAAGCGTACCGCTGATATGGTCAATGAAAAAAAGATTGAAGGGATTACGGATATCCGTGATGAATCCGACAGAGATGGCGTGCGCATTGTTTATGAACTCAGAAGAGATTCCATATCTAATGTCGTATTGAATAATCTTTATAAATACACTTCACTTCAGTCGTCCTTCAGTGTAAATAACATTGCACTTGTTCATGGCCGGCCGATGACGTTGAATCTGAAAGACCTCATCGTGCATTTTGTAAACCACAGGCATGAAGTTGTGATCAGGAGAACCAAATATGAATTGAGCGAAGCAGAAAAACGCGCCCATATTCTGGAAGGGTTACTCATCGCGCTTGATCATCTCGACGAAGTCATTGCATTAATCAGGGCGTCACAGACTCCGGATGTTGCACGTGAAGGGTTGGTTGAAAAATTCGGATTGAGTGAAATTCAGGCGAAGGCGATTCTTGAAATGCGTTTGCAAAGGTTGACGGGACTAGAGCGCGACAAAATTAAAGCTGAATATAAAGAGCTGATGGATCTGATTGAATACTATCGTGACATTCTGGCAAATGAAGACCTGAGAATGGACATCATCAAGGATGAACTGAATGATATGAAGGAGAAGTACGGTGACAACCGCAGAACAGAAATTGTTTACACCGGAGATGAAATTTCCATGGAAGATATGATTGCTGATGAAGACGTTGTCATCACAATATCTCACCACGGATATATCAAGCGTACAGCATTAACTGAATACCGTACCCAGGGCAGGGGAGGGCGTGGCGCGAAGGGTAGTGCAACACGTGAAGAAGATTTTGTTGAACATATATTTATTGCAAGTACACACAATTACATTTTGTTCTTTACGGAGATGGGCAAGTGTTACTGGATGAAAGTGTATGAAATTCCTGAAGGCACGAAGACGTCGAAAGGAAGGGCCATTCAGAATCTGATATCACTTCCGGGTGGTGATAAGGTAAAAGCATTCATCAATGTCAAGAACCTGACTGACGAAGAATACATCAACAACAATTTCGTGGTGATGTGTACGCGCAATGGAACAATTAAAAAGACTGCACTTGAAGCATATTCCCGTCCGAGACTGAATGGAATCAATGCCATCAATATCGAAGACGGTGATCAGTTGATAGAAGTGCGACTTACCAATGGAAAGAATGAAATAATGGTTGCTACCAAAAAAGGTAAAGTCGTTCGTTTTAATGAAGAAACGGTAAGGGCCATCGGAAGAAATTCTATTGGCGTACGTGGTGTTACACTCGATGGTGCAGAAGACTTCGTGGTAGGAATGGTTTGTATCAATGATCCGGTAAAGGAAACTGTACTTGTGGTTTCTGAAAAGGGGTATGGAAAGAGAAGCGATATTGATGAATACAGGATGACCAATCGTGGTGGAAAGGGAGTAAAAACCATTAATATCACTGATAAGACCGGAGACCTCATTGCCATAAAAGTTGTGTATGATAACGACGACCTCATGATTATCAATAAATCAGGAATCACCATCAGAATGAATGTGGATGAGTTGAGGGTGATGGGGCGTGCAACTCAGGGCGTCAGGTTAATCAAGCTTGATGATGATGACGCAATTGCTTCAGTGGCCAAAGTACATGTGGAAGATTTGAAGAAGGATGATATTGAAACCGGGGCTGAGGGTGATGCAAATGCAGATCATACAATTGCAGGTGATGCAATTGCCGGTGATGATGCTCCTTCTTCTGACGATGCACAGGAATCAGACGGAGATAATAATAGTGAAGAATAACATTCAAATTTAATCTTCAAATGGAAAAGAAAATCCTCCTTTCGCTTATTTTTAGTTTTGTTGTTTCACTTGCTTCTGCACAAAAAGCATTGATTCAAAAAGCTTACAACTATTATAAGGAGCCCTATCAGCAGTATGATGAGGCAAAGAAGACTATTGATGAAGTGATGAAGAATGAGGAGAATAAGTCCAATGAAAAAGCGTGGTACTACCGCGGACTTATTTATCATGCTTTATATAACAATCCTTCGTACGGACACCTTTGCGATAATTGCCTTGTTACTGCCTATGAATCGTTCATAAAAGCAAATGAGGTGAACCCGAAGAATGAATGGGCTGAAATTATCAGAGGTCTGAATCTGAATTTACTCATGCGTGACTTTTTTAATAAAGGAGTGGATGAATTCACACATGCAAAATATACGGAAGCGCTTTCCTCCTTTGAATATGTTCAGATGATTAATCCGTCAGATACTTCAGCGGTGCTTAACTCTGCTTACGCTGCTGATAAAGCGATGAATAATGAAAAGGCAAAGTTGTATTACAATCGCCTGATCAATATGAATCTCAAGGATGATAAAATATACATGTCCCTTGCCAATATTTACAAGCAGGAGAATGATGCAACGCGGGCCATCCTCACCATTCAGGATGGAAGAAAAATATTCCCTGATTCACTTCCGCTTATGCTTTCAGAGATAAATATGCTCCTATCTGCCGGCAGAAGTAAAGAAGCAATTGCAGTCATGGAAACTGCTGTTACGAAAGATCCTAAAAATCAAAGTTTGTATCTCGCTCTTGGAAGTACTTACGATCAGTTGGCTAATCCGCGCGATGCAGAAGGAAAAGATCAGCCCAAGCCTGTTGATTATTCAGAGTTGATGATTAAAGCAGAACAAACTTATTTGCGCGGACTTACGCTAAATGCCAATAACTTTGAACTCAATTACAACCTGGGAGCCATTTATTTTAACCAGGGTGCTGAGATGGCCAATGCGGCTAATAATTTAAAAGACAATGCTGCTTTTGAGGTTGCAAAGAAAAAAGCAAATGATAAGTTTTATCAAAGTGAACCTTATCTTGAAAAAGCATTTGAAATCAATAGTAATGACAAAGCAACCCTGACCTCACTCAAGTTGCTTTATGCCCGAACCAATGAAACTGAAAAATACAACCGGGTAAAAAGTATTCTTGATAACCTCAAATAACCGGTCAGGCAAATTTGCTCACTTCCATTCAAGGATATTTTTCATATAAATTTTATTGCAACAGCTGAATCATTCACCGGATTTATTCACGAATTAAAATTTTATGGATCTGATTGCTGATAAAATTTTTGACAAAATTAATTTCACGCAAAGCCGGTTTGAAAAAGGTGAATATGAAATGTGTGTATTCAGAAATTGCGACTTTTCCAATTGCGACATTTCTGCATCAAAGTTTATTGAATGCGAATTTTCTGACTGCAACCTTAGTCTAGCAATAACCAATGACTGCATTTTCAGAGACATAAAATTTACCGGATGTAAATTGATGGGAGTTTTATTTTATACCTGCCGCAACTTTGGATTCAGCGCAGTGTTTACAAACTGCAATCTCAGTCACAGTTCATTTTATCAGAAAAAAATAAAGGGGACGAAGATTAAGAATTCTCGACTGGAAGCAGTTGATTTTACCGAGTGCGACCTTACCAATTCCGTTTTTGACAACTGTGATTTTCTGAATGCCGCCTTTGATAGAACCATTCTGGAAAAAACCGACTTTCGTTCCTCGTATAATTATTCCATTAACCCTGAAACGAACAAAATTAAAAAGGCGAAATTTTCTTTGTCGGGGATTGCAGGATTGCTACACCGGTATGATATTGAAATTGACAGGAATTAATTAATAGTTGAACAGTTATTCATTCGTAACTACGAATTTTCCGGTAAAAGATGATTCATTTTCTGTTCCTCCCAGCGTGTAATAATAAACACCGGCGTATATTTTTTCTCTCCCGATTGTAATCTGATCCTTATCCGTCGCGTCTTCAAATACTGTTTGCCCAAACAGGTTCTTAATGGTTAATTTATATTTCTTCCTTTCCGGATTACTGAATCTGATTACTGAATTATCCCGTATCGGATTGGGAGAAACAAAGGCAAAGTTTTGTTCCTGATTAATGCCGACATTATTTGGATTTGCTGTTACTTCGAACCCGTTATTTAAAAGCCAGTAGCCAATTGTTGTACAGGTACCCCACCACCAGTCATAGTAGGCGCCCGCTACATAGATATCATAAAACCCAAGTGGAGCAGCAGCCGGAATCGTAAAATCTACTTCAATCTGATCATTAAATCCCAGCCAGTTGTATGCTGTTGAATATATGGTGTCGCTTCCCTGCAATAAAAATATTCCATAGTTGTCGCATGGCGGAGATGAAGTCATAAATGCCCCCGACCAATTAGTGACCGTGGTGGTTAGTGATTGTCCCTGGGATGCCGTGTTGGGGTTGGCAGAAATCAGGTATCCTAATGTCTGTGAACTGGCGTTGACAGAGGCCAGGGTTAATATAATGAGAAGTAGGTTTTTTATCATAAATTATTATGCGTTGTAACAGTGTTTACAATTCAGATTAAATAAATAAGGAAAAGTAATTCAGTTGAAATGAAATTTATTCAGAAGTTTTTTTTCCTCGGGGATTGCGATAAAAATAGTAATGATTTAGATATCAGGCCTGAACCCATTTGAATATTTGGCGATCAGTTGGAATTGTTGTTTAAACAGCTTTTCCGGCATGGTGAAAATTTTTAGAATGACTGGAAAGGTATCATAAAACGGATATGGTAATGAGTATTTTAAACTGTTAGGGCTACGTTAATATTTTGTTTTTTAACCAAAAAATCTCTTAGGTTTGCTTCCCTTTTTAAAACTCAAACTCATAAATATATTTAAACGCTTTATTGATTTGCCCAGGATGGCAATCAATAAGCATTACTTCCTTTAACCTCCAAAAACACCACCAATGAAAAGACTTTCACTTTTAATTTCGCTTTTTGCTGTTTCATCCCTGATTACCCCACAAACAGGCAATGCACAAAAAGCTGAACTTGTTTCGGTTTCTCCTTCTTTGGCCCAGATGACAGAAAAAGTGGACCCGAAAAAGGACACCATGATTATTCCATATGAAAAGTGGAAGTTACCTAATGGTTTAACAGTACTTATTCATGAGGATCATTCTGACCCGATTGTGAATGTTTCAGTTCAATACCATGTGGGATCTGCAAGAGAAAGTATAGGAAAATCAGGTTTTGCCCATTTGTTTGAGCACATGATGTTTCAGGGTTCTGAGAATGTGAAGGATGAAGAGCATTTCAAACTAATTAGTGAAGCAGGAGGAACGATGAATGGTTTTACTCAGGATGACATTACCTTTTATTTTGAGACTGTTCCGAGCAACAGTCTTGACCTTGCATTGTGGCTGGAAGCAGACCGTATGGGTTTTCTGCTGGATTCTCTTACCAAAGAAAAATTTGAAGTACAGCGCGGAACGGTTAAGAATGAAAAAAGTCAGAACTATGAAAATCAGCCTTATGCTTTAGGATTTGGAGAAGTTCTCGCCGGTGCATTATATCCTCCGGGACATCCGTATAGCTGGCCGGTGATTGGGTTTACAGATGACCTGGATCGGGTAACTATTGATGATGTAAGGAAATTTTTTATGCGCTGGTATGGACCGAATAACGCCGTACTTACTATTTCAGGAGATGTAAATCCAAAGGATGTAATCGCTGCAACTGAAAAATTTTATGGTAGCATACCGGAAGGCCGCGAAGTGAAAAAAGCAAAAGCGCAGGTTCCGATTTTAAACTCCGATAAATATGCAAACTACGTTGACAATATATATCAGCCGCTGACGCTGATGGTATTTCCGACTGTTCCGGCTTATCATCGCGATGAACCGGCTCTTGACATGCTTGCGGGTATGATGGGAGAAGGAAACAATACATTGTTTTATAAGAATTTTGATAAAGCAGAAAAGGGATTCGCAAGTGTCGGCCACAGTACTAAAGAGCTTTCAGGTGAATTTCAAATTGCTGTTTTCTCATACCCTGACTTTGAAACAGACATCACCAAGCAATTCAATGAAACAGAAACATTAATCCGTACAACAATTGGTGAATTTGATAAAGCAGGTGTCTCTGATTCAGCCCTGGCGCGCGAGAAAGCAAAAAAACAAGCGCAGATTATTGATGGTGCAGGAAGTGTTTTAGGCAAAGCGTTTTTGTTATCGCAGTGGCAATTGCTGGGTAAGCAATACAACCTACCTGATGAATTGGATCGCTTCAATAAAGTAACAAAGGAAGACGTTAGTCGCGTTTTTAATAAGTACATCAAAGGAAAGTTTGCAGCAATTGTAAATGTTTTTCCGCGTGATCCTGAATCCAAGGATTCAACCAAAAGTTTTAATCCTTATGCCAATCTGAAATCAAATGACAGTGCGGAATATGCCGGGCTCACCTATGTGAAGGGAAAGGATAATTTTGACCGTTCCAAAAAGCCGGCGGCAGGACCTTCCAAAACGCCTGTGATTCCGCAGTACTATACCCACTCGTTAAAGAATGGTCTGAAAATAATCGGCACCAAATCTTCTGAAATTCCGGAAGTGGTAATCAATATTACCATCAGCGGTGGCGATCTTCTTTCCGGTGATACGAAAAAAGTTGGCGTAGCAGAACTTACTGCAGCAATACTCAGCGAAGGCACACAAAATTTTACAACAGAGCAGATCAGTGCTAAACTGGATGAACTCGGAAGTTCGATAAATTTTTCCGCCGGAACGGAGACCACCAACATTTCGATTACCACGCTTACAAAAAATGTTGATGCAACGCTAAAGATTCTGGAAGAAAAATTATTGCATCCTGGTTTTTCTGCAGTTGATTTTAAACGTGTGAAAAAAGAAATGATTGAGTCAACATACAATCAGAAGAAAAATGCTGATGTAATTGCAGCAAATATTTTCAGGAACCTTGCCTATGGAAATAATCTTCTCGGAGCGTATGTTACAGAGAAGAATATTAAGAAACTCGCATTGGAAGACGTAAAGGCATACTATGAGCAGAACTATTCACCTTCTGTTGCAACGCTCGTTGTTGTTGGCGACATTAGTGAAAATGAAATACTGCCAAAGCTTGAATTTCTGAATCAGTGGCAGGCCAAAGAGGTTAAGATGCCGGTGATAACTCCGGCATCACTGGCATCTCCAAATACAGTATATGTGGCGCACAAGGACTTTGCTGCATCATCAGTCATCAGTATCGGTTATGCCGCTCTTCCTTATGATTACAACGGTGAATATTACAAGGCAAATATTATGAACTATTGTTTTGGCGGATCTTTTAACAGTCGGCTCAATCTGAATCTACGTGAGGACAAAGAATTTACGTATGGTATCCGTTCAGGATTTTCGGGATCAAAATACCCCGGCTATTTCCAGATTGGGGCCAGCGTAAGGAGGACAGCAACCGATTCCAGTCTGACTGAAATTTATAAGGAGATAAATAATTTCAAGACAGGACTTACTGACGACGAAGTAACATTTACGAAAAGTGCATTGCTTAACAGTGAAGCACTGAGATATGAAACACTTGGTCAAAAGGCCGGTTTCTTATCCCGGATCGTACGTTATGAGTTGCCGGCAGATTACACTGTTGAACAAGCCAGAATTTTGAAGGAAGTTTCTAAAGGCGAACTGAACGCACTGGGAACAAAATATATTGACCCGTCGAAGATGATTATCCTTGTTGTAGGGAATAAGTATGCCATCAAAGATAAAATTGAAAAACTCGGACTGGGAAAAATAAAAGAAGTAGAGTTGGATTAATTATTTAGCAATTTAACTATGAGAAAAATAATCATACTGCCACTTGTCCTTTTGTATGCTTGTGCTTTTTCACAAAAGGCAAGCGTGCAAAGTGCTGCGGATTTACTCAAGCTGAAAGATATAGCGAAAGCAAAACAGTTCATTGATGAAGCTGCGGTTTTTGAATCCACTGCCAACGATCCGAAAATGTGGTATTACCGGGGTAAGGTTTATCAGGATGTAAATGATGATAAGGAGTTGTCTAAAAGCTATCCGGAAGCGGCTTTTGTTGCTACCCAAAGTTTTATAAATTGTATCAAGACAGATAAAAAGGAATACTATAAGGACTCCACCGATATCTTTACATGGATAGCAGGATACAGTTTGTATAACCGCGCCGTAGAGCAGTACCAGGCCGGAAATACAGAACTGGCAATGAAGTTTTACAAAGAAGTGCACGAGGTTTTTCCTTATGATAAGGATAATAACATGAAGCGGAATAACATCACTCCTGATATTGTAACTAAAAACCTTTACCTGTGCGCCTTTCGTCTCAATGATTTTACAAATGCGAAAATATATTTGCAAAATCTCATTGACGTAAAATTCAACGATCCGACAATTTATCTTGGGATGAGTAAAATTTTACTTCAGGAGAAAGATACAGCAAAAGCATTGACTTATGTGGAGCTTGGCAGGGCGGCGTTTGAAGAATACCCTGCACTAATCGGACAGGAAATTTCAATTTATGTTGCGCAGGGAAAGACGAAAATACTGATTGAAAAAATTTCCGCTGCCATTGAAGTCGATCAGGAAAATGAGCGTTTGTATAATATGCGCGGAAGCCTTTATGAGAAAGTAAATAACCTTGAAAAAGCAACACTTGATTATAAAAAAGCGATCGAGCTGAAGGAGGATTATATGGAAGCTGCTTATAACCTGGGCAACCTGTTATTCGGTGAAGCAGCCGATCTTGCTACTACTGCAAATGGCATAAAAGACAATAAGGAATTTGCAATAGCCAAGGAAAAAGTAGACCGGAAACTTATGGAATCTCAGCCGTATCTTGAGAAGGCCAGGGAGCTGAATATGCAAAAAACGGATGACGATAAAACCCTATATCAGACTACGCTCAATCTCTTAAAGCAGCTTTATGCCCGTACGAATCAAATGGATAAATACAATGAGGTTAAAACTGAGTTGGAAAAATAAAAAGTAAAAATCTTTTTTCATTCAAGGGAACTGCGGTTCCCTTTTTTATTGGATGATTATTTTCTTTCGGCATTTGCAGGTGTAAATTCACGTAGCATGAATGCTATCCATTGCAAATAATCTCCTTTGGTATTTACCACGGATGATTCTGTTTTGAATGTAATGTCAACTACGTCTTCGAATAATTTATTGCACCAGATATTGCATGCTAACTGTGCAAAAGGCGTGACGGATCCCGAGTCATAACGGGTGCGGGCAACGAGGGCGGCGCCTGCACTTAATTGAGTTTTGAATTTTCCGGCCAAAGTAAAAATGTCATTCAGCATTTTATCATCTCCGCCGCCGACAAAAACAGTGGCAATTCCAATCCCTCTCCACAGATCAGAATGACGCGATTCGGGAAATGATGAAATGATTGCAGGAAGTTTATCAATGGAGCCCTTGCAATAATAATAGAGGGATCGTCCGAGACCCTGATCGTATCCTGAAAGTAGTTTTGAGAATTCAGGTGGAATAATTTTATAATCGACAGCAGATTTATGTCTGAAAATTCCGTCGTAATATCCATAACCGTCAAGCACACGGAAGTACATGATTGGAGTTGTATTTTCCGGTATTTCCGAAAGGGGAATATTTTTTTGTGCCATTGCCCACCCCAGTCCCACGTGTAGTTGTGATGCAAAACGACTTCCGGTTCTTTCAAGAAAATCATTCCAGCGAATCAATCCATTTCCGGTATCAAAATCGGAAATGGCAGCCACCATTGCTGCAGCTTCGAATGCAACAGAGCGGAATTCATTTTCAGTTTCATTCAATTGCTGAATTATTAGTCCCGGGTCAGTCTCAGTTTCAGTAATAGACTGACCCCGGAGAAATGACTGCATTATTACACTCATTCTTCGTGATACATCATTTGCATCATTCATTATGCAATTTCTTTTTTGGCATAAAACCACATCAGATCTACATCTTTTGAAATGACAGGATCAATGTCAGATTCCTTTTCTGATTCAATTGTTTGAGGATTGGTTTTCAGGCTGAGGTGATACGGATCAACTTTCATGTCGGGAGGTGTTCCGTTTACCCGGCAGCTGATTAACCGGAACATCGCACTTGCAACCTGCTCAAGAATTTTCATATTCGCCGCTATTTTTTCAACGAGGTCGTCGGGTTCATATTGTTTATCAATACCCAATTGAAACTCCCTCATATAACTCAAATCATACGGATCAATGTATCGGTTTTCGAAAACTTCGTTTTGCAATGGAAGCCATTCCATAAATACATCCTGCATTTGTTTATTGAGGGCGCCAAATCTTCTTCCCAATCCTGATGCAGACGAGAATAATTCTTTCAATACCTTCAGATTGGTAAATCCTTTATTGGTAAAAATCAAAGTGGGCACAGACCAGTAAGTGGCCCAGTCCCAGAAAATTTTCATCACCATAATCTGTGCATTTCCCATGAGGAGATACTTGTTCTGGTAAACCGGTATCCAATTATCGACCAGGGCAAGGTGCGACTGCTCATAGATGTCGGCAAGTGTGCTGATATCTGCTCCGTTCAGGTCTTTCAATATCAGGTCTGACAACCACGAATTATTCATGGCAATAAAATCTGTTCCGGGAGAATACAATGGATCGAGAAATGCACCGGCTTCGCCTGTTACACCCCATCTGTCTTTTGCACAATAAACCCTGCCGGTATGATGAGCGTAATGTTTCAGGACTTTGAAATCCATCAGGTTTTCAGTTTCCGCTGACAACATTTTATATCCGCGAGGTTCATTTACTTTCAGCCACTCCATTGCTTTATCATACTTATTGAAAGTTTCGAAAGGATGCACTGCAGGATCTGCAACAATGCCGATGCTTGTGTTTTTAGAACCGAGCGGAATTACCCAGAGCCAGTATCCTTTATCCATGAAATGAACGGTACTTAGCAGGCGCAGTCCGGGTTTCAGGAAGGATCGCCATTCTTTATTGTCGCTCCAGTCATCCACATCTATCACTCCTTTCAATCTCCACCATACAGCATTCACATGGTGCTCCATTGGTTTTTGAAACTGATATTTTCGTTTCATGAAACTGCCTCGACCGGTTGCGTCGGCTATCCATTTGCAGGTAACTCTGTATTCAGTTCCACCTTTAACATACATGACTTCATGTCCGTTGGATGATATAGAAATATCTTTTACGGTTGCACCGAGAATAAAAGATGTTCCGAGTTCCTGCGAATATTTTGCCATGTAGTTTTCCAGCGTACCTCTGTCGAGTTGGTGACTTGGCTGAGGTAGCCTTTCTCTTGGGCCGAGTTCGACGCGGGTGGGGATATCGTCTTTATCATGAGACGGAAAAAAAAACCGAAGACCATGCTTGGGCAGTTCATGTGCTTCAAGATATGTTTTAAGCCCGAGTACCTCTCTCAGGTAATGGCTACCCAATTCAACAGTAGACTCACCGACTTTATGTGCTGCTGTAGCAGCCTCGTCTTCGCGCCTTTCCAGAATGAGGATGCTGATATCACGGTTTGCCCGTTTTAGTTGTATTGAAAGGGCAAGTCCCGCAAGACCCCCACCGGGGATTACTACGTCGTATTCAATTTGCATCAGACATTTTTTAGTTGTGAAATGACTGCGTTAAAGTAAAACAATTACTACCAGACTTCAAGTTATTCGAAACATTTCATATTCGGTGCAGGATAATATCAGGCTCAATAAATTAAGTTCATGTTATTTATTGATGAAAGTCATATTTTTACATGGTTATATTTCTTATCTTTATAGAAACCATATTAATTGTGGGAATCAAATAATATTTTTAACCAATTAAATTTTAAAATTATGAGTAATCAATCTAAATCATTAATCGCATTGATCGGTGGAGTCGCCATTGGTGCTACCCTGGGGATCTTATTAGCTCCCTCTAGTGGAAAAGAGTCAAGGAAAAAAGTAGCTGAAGCAGCACGTACCGCTGCAGATCGTGTTAAGAAAGGCGTGAAGTCTGTTTCACACAGGGCCAATTCGGCTGTTGCAGAAGCTGAGGAAGTTCTATGACCGAACCACAAAAGGCAACCGCGGCTGAAGAAGCCGGTGAGTTGCTTGATGATATAAGGGATTATGTCGAGACGCGGGTTGAAATTACCCGCCTTACTCTTTTGGATAAATTGAGTGATGTGGTAAGTATTGTCATTGCCGGACTGGTAATCGGATTTCTGTTTCTGCTTTTTTTTATTTTTGTGGGATTGGCTTCAGCATATTTGATTGCTGAATACACAGGGCATACCTACCTGGGTTTTTGTATCGTGGCTATTATATTCCTGACAGCAGGTATAATTTTTATCCGCAAGAAAAAGGATTGGATACAAAAGCCGGTTGCTGATAAAATAATTTTTAGTTTTTTTAAAAACGACAAGGATGAAATCAATAAAGATTGAAAACAGAGATGACCTCTTTGCCGAGATGAACCGTCTGAGAGAATTATCGAAAGTACAGGAGGTAAAAATCCGTACCGATGTTTTGGCCATCAAAGAGAGCCTGAAGCCCGTGAATATTCTGAAAAGCGGAATTGAGTCAGTAACCGGATTTAATTTTAACAGTGAAAATGTTCTTGCAAGCGGCGTTATAGCGGCGGCTTTACTTTTTATAAGGCGATATGTTTCAAAGGCAGAATCAAGAGCAGAAGGCGTAGTTTATGAGTACGCCGTAAAAGTATTTGAGCGGATTCGGAATTTTGTAATGGAGTACTGGCATTCAAGAAATCAATCATCGGAAGAAACAGACGAGGAAAAATAGAATAGGTTTGTCACACCGTTAGTATATCGACTTTGAAAATTTAGATATAAAACGGCCATCCAATGATTTCCCTTTCATATTAGTATCCTGATTACTATGATAAAGAGAATATTAACATTCGTTATGGTCGTTGTTTTTTTTATTCCGTTTACGGGAGTCTGCCAGTCCTCACACAAACCCCAATATGGTCCTTCGAGGGATAAACACAGGAATAAAAAAGATGAGTTGGATCGCAAGCAGGGTTTGTGGAAGCATTATAATTATATCGGGACCCTTACCTGGGAAGTGGAATACCTTGATAACAGGCGTCATGGGATATCAAAACGGTATTATGGCAATGGGAGAATCATGAGGGAAACAGAATACCAGTACGGGTTTAAGGATGGTTCTTATAAGCGGTATGACTTTGATGGCGTAATTACCGAAGGTGAGTATGTGCTTGGAAGAAAGACCGGTCACTGGACAAATTATTACAGTAACGGACAAATAAAGAATGAAGGCGTTTATGTCAATGGACATAAAAACGGAGCATGGAAATATTATAACAGTAAGGGAAAACTACTGAATACTCATTTTTTTAAAAACGGTGTGGATATGCAGACTATTCCTGAAGTGGAGAAAATGAAATCCGTAATCCGGAAAGCATTTCAGGAACTTGATGCTTCAAAAAATTACGGTTCTAACAGTTTTAGATTTTAGCGATGACACGGGTTCTAAGAAATTATTTTTATGAAGCCGGGGCAACCGTTCATTTTGGATGGCGGTATTTAAAGGAGGTATGGTTTCCTCCCTATGAATTCAGAGAAGTGTTGAAGCAATGTTTTGAAATCGGATACAAATCGCTGACACTGGTTGGTATTACTGCATTTATTATCGGACTGGTTTTTACGCTTCAGTCACGGCCGACATTGGTAGAGTTTGGTGCCGAAAGCTGGCTGCCATACATGGTTGGATTGTCTATCATCAGAGAGATTGGCCCGGTGATTACGGGATTAATATGCGCAGGAAAAATAGGATCAGGTATTGGCGCCGAATTGGGATCAATGAAAGTGACAGAGCAGATTGACGCGATGGAAGTATCGGGCACCAACCCGTTTAAATTTATTGTTGCCACACGTATTACTGCATGTATATTGATGGTTCCCATCCTTACAATTATGGGTGATGCCATTGCATTGTTCGGATCATTCCTCGCCATAAAAATTGCGGGAAGTATATCATGGACGCTATATTTTGATAAAATATTTTCATCACTGCATTACTCTGATTTTATCCCTGCCTTTCTGAAAACATTTTTCTTTGGTTTTGCAATCGGACTCGTTGGATGTTTTAAAGGTTTTCATTCCAAAAAAGGAACTGAAGGAGTAGGGCGTTCTGCCAACTCTGCAGTAGTGGTTTCGTCACTATTGATATTTATCATTGACCTTATTGCTGTACAGATTTCTCAATTCTTTGGATTTGTATGATTGCGGAAAAAAAAATATCAGTTTCAACTGTTTCGATGAAGAGTTACGGGGAGAGAATAATTGAAATCAATCACTTGAAAATTTCTTTCGGGCAAAATCATGTGCTCACTGACTTTAATTTAATGGTCCGCAGGGGAGAGAATGTTGTGGTGCTGGGAAAATCAGGGTGTGGAAAATCGGTATTGATTAAGTGTATTGTCGGTTTGTTGAATTATGACGGTGGTGAGATTAAAGTGTTAGGGCAGGAAATTTCTTCACTTGATCAGCAGTCACTCGATGAACTCAGGGCTAAGATCGGATTCGTTTTTCAAAGCAGCGCATTGTACGACAGCATGACGGTTCGGGGTAATCTTGAGTTTGCACTTCGAAGGCATGGGAGACACAAATCGAAAAATGAAATTGACGGCCTTGTAGATGAAACTTTAACCAATGTCGGATTGCTGCATGCCATTGAGAAGATGCCATCTGAATTATCAGGAGGGATGAAGAAAAGAGTCGGCCTTGCACGGGCATTGATCCTTCATCCTGAAATTATGCTTTATGATGAACCAACAACAGGTCTGGATCCGATTACCGCAAAAGAAATGAGTAACCTGATGCTGGAGATGCAGAAGAAATACAATACCTCAAGTATTATCATTTCACACGATATGCACTGTGCAAAGCTTACTGCCAACCGCCTTGCGGTAATGATGGATGGCATTTGTTATGCTGACGGAACCTACGATGAGTTATCTTCGCTCACTGATCCCAGGATACATGCTTTTTTTGAATGATCATGAAAAAGGAAACAACAGATTATTTTAAACTTGGAATTTTCGTGACGACCGGGCTTGTGCTTCTGGTTGTAGGTTTGTATTTTATCGGAAGCAATAAAAATCTTTTTGGAAGCACGATAAAATTAGTTACATCTTTTAAAGACGTAAATGGTTTGAAGGCGGGAAACAATGTGAGGTACGGTGGAATTGATGTCGGGACCGTAGAGAAAATTATCATTGCCGGCGATACCATGATTCGTGTGGAAATGGTGCTGGAAGAGAGAATGAAAAATGTGATCCGGAAAAATTCAGTTGCATCTATTGGCACTGACGGACTGATGGGAGACAAACTCGTTAATATTGATGCAGGGAGCGCTGACGCCGGAATCATTACAGATGGCGATGAAATTTCCTCCATTGGTTTTGTCAATACAGATGAGATGCTTCGAACACTCGATTTTACAAATCAAAACGTCGCCATTGTTTCTGCCAATCTGAAATCATTAACAGAAACAATTAATAAAAGCCGCGGAACGCTTTATACTATTCTGATGGATACATCACTCTCAGTACATATTCAAAAGGCACTGGAGAATATTGAATCAGCAAGTAATTATCTTAACAGTCTTTCAAAAGATATTTCTAATGCGGGTTCAGATATAAAACATGGTAACGGGCTGCTTGGAACACTAATTAATGATACTGCGCTTTCTCAGGATTTTAAGAAGACAATGGGTCAGATAAAATCCAGCGGAGAATTGATTCATTCTGCTTCTGTGAATATGCAGGAGGTGTTTGAAAAGGTGAACAATGGAGAAGGTTCGCTTGGTGCTTTAGTCAATGACAGTATAACCTCTACGCACCTGCGCAATGCAATTCAGAATATTGACAGCAGTGCGGCAAAGCTGAATGAAGATCTTGAGGCCCTTAAGCACAGTTGGCTGTTGAGGGGTTATTTTAGGAAGCAGGAAAGGCAGAAGAAAAATTAGTTTATCTTTTCAAGTATTTTTTTTCCAGGTTCCGTCAATGCAACTGTTGAGTTTGAAAGAATAACGAAACCTGTTTTCGTGGTCTCAACGATAACGATGAAAGAGGATAATCCTCCTGTTATTCCTTCCTGCCAGATGCATTTCATATTTTCATTTCCCAATGGACTGACCGGCCATCCCAGGGCGGCTTCCATTGTACCGAATTTTTTACTGATAAAACTTATTCTGGGATTGTGGCTGTAATCAAGTACAATATTTAATTCTGCAACTGAAATGCCGTTGTTAGCGAAAGAACTTTCAGCATCGTGTGTTGAATCTATGCATCTCTTGATGTAAGATGCCGGAGAGGCCAATCCCGACAGGGCTTTTCATCTCAGATGTTTAATGATTTTCGGACGAATGTCATTTTAATTACTGATTAAAGTCATGTGTGGTATCCTTGTTACTCCATGATATTTGTAATAAAAAAATTATGGAAGTAGTTACACGACCCACCACTCATTTTTATTCTGCTACATTAAACTGGGATAAAGAACACAACTACGGAATTCTATCGAGCGGAACGCGCATGCCTGTACTGTTTGCGCCACCTGTAGAATTTGGCGGTACCGATACGGTGTGGAGTCCAGAACAAATGCTTGCTTCAGCAGTTGCCACATGTTACATGACAACGTTTTTACACTTTTCAAAAATACTGAAGATAAAAATTGAAGATATTCATGTAAACGTTAGAATGGAAATTGAGAACCAACATGGAATTGGTTTTGTGGCCACAAAATTCCAACTGTATCCGGTAATAAAATTTCACTCAGGTATCAGTTCACATGTGGCAGATGACTTGCTGAGCAAAGCGAAAAGATATTGTATTGTGAGTAATTCTGTGAAGGGGGAGATTGAGGTTCATCCGGAAATAAATTCCCAATAATAGTTTTCATGACATTTATCATGTAATCACCTAACTTTCATCATACGATAAGAAATGCATATAATTTAATTTTGAGCCTAAATCAGAAATAAATTTCTCAAATCAGGATTATTATTTTGAAAGCAATTAAAACCAAACACCACACTATGAAAAAATTACTCATTATCTCGGTAATTACAGGACTGATTTACAGTTGTTCCTCCGGTACTGAAACAAAAGCCCCTGAATCTGAATCGTCAAATACTGCAAGTGACCTGATGAAGGATGACGGGACCCAATTTGCACCTGATGAAAAGGGAATCGGAAAGTTTACAAATGTTGAAGTGGGGACATCACTTGATACTAAAATGGCCGCTGATGGTAACGGGGTATATGAGCTGAAGTGTTCGGCATGTCATAAACTTGATAAAGAAAGAATAGTTGGCCCGGGATGGGAGGGTGTAACTGATAGAAGGAAGGCAGAGTGGGTAATGAATTTTGTAACAAATACAGATGAAATGATTGATAAGGATCCTGCCGCTCAGGCAATGTTGGAATTATGTATGGTCCGTATGCCCAATCAGAGTTTAAGTGATGATGATGCCCGCGCTGTATACGAGTTCATGCGTAAGAATGATGGTGTGAAATAAGTATCGCCGCCGCTGAATAAAAAGTAAAATGAAAACTAATTTTAAAAACATATATATGAAAAGGAAGATTGGAAACTATTTATTGATAGCAGCGGCTTTTGTAGCTGTAATCATCACAATTAAAGGTTGCAAACCGAATAATGTGGCAACGGCAGTAAGCGGAGATGCAGCATCCAAAGTGTATGTGGCGCCCGGAAAGTATGATGAGTTCTACAGTTTTGTGTCGGGTGGATTCAGCGGGCAAATGAGTGTTTATGGATTACCTTCGGGAAGATTATTAAGAGTGATTCCGGTCTTTTCAGTTGATCCGGAGAAGGGATGGGGTTTCAATGAGGAATCGAAACCGATGCTTAATACTTCACACGGTTTTGTTCCCTGGGATGACTTGCATCACATTGCGCTTTCTGAAACTGATGGCATTCATGATGGCCGGTGGGTTTTTGCCAATGGAAATAACACACCGCGGATTGCACGCATTGATTTGAAAACTTTCCGCACGACAGAAATTATAGAAATCCCCAATAGCGGAGGAAACCACTCTTCTCCGTTCATTACTGAAAATTCTGAATATGTAGTTGCAGGAACACGTTTTAGTATTCCGATGGATAATACCAGCGGTGATGTTCCCATCAATACGTATAAAGAGAATTTCCGCGGCACTGTAAGTTTTATCGGTGTCGACAAGACTTCAGGTAACATGAGTATTGCTTTTCAGATATTACTTCCCGGTGTAAACTTTGATTTGGCACGTGCAGGTAAAGGAAAATCCCATGGATGGATGTTCTTCAGTTGCTATAATTCTGAGCGCGCAAATACGCTGCTTGAGGTTAACGCATCTCAAAAGGATAAAGATTTTGTAATGGCCGTCAATTGGAAAAGGGCTGAAGAATATGTGAAAGCCGGCAAAGCACAGAAGCGGAAGGTTGCGTATGCTCATAATACTTACAGCGAATCAACACATTCAGCCACTTCAACTATTGAAAAAGAGGTGCTGATGCTTGATCCGAAAGATTGTCCTGATATGGTTTACTTTATACCTTGTCCTAAATCACCACATGGTTGTGATACTGATCCAACAGGAGAATACATCGTCGGTTCAGGAAAATTAGCTGCCCTGGTTCCGGTATTTTCATTTACGAAAATTCAGGCAGCAATAGCAGAGAAAAACTTTGAAGGCGAGTATGAAGGGATTCCGGTTATTAAATATGAAGCTGCATTGCACGGTGAGGTAAAGAAACCCGGTCTCGGGCCACTCCATACAGAATTTGATGATCACGGAAATGCTTATACTTCATTCTTTGTTTCATCGGAAGTGGTTAAATGGCGTTTGAGCGACTTGCAAGTGCTCGACAGGGTTCCAACTTATTATTCTGTGGGACACTTGAGTGTTCCCGGTGGGCCTACCAAAAAACCCTGGGGTAAATACCTGATTGCTTATAACAAAATTACCAAAGACCGTTACTTGCCTACGGGACCGGAATTGTCGCAAAGTGCCCAGCTTTTTGATATCAGCGGAGATAAAATGAAACTGATACTTGATTTTCCGACTATTGGTGAACCCCATTACGGAGAGGCTATTCCGGCGGATCTTATTTCAAAGAATTCAGTAAAGATTTTTAAGATAGAAGAGAACAATCATAAATATGTTGCCAAAGGAGAAAAGCAGGCGAAGGTTGAACGTAAAGGGAATGAAGTGCATGTGTATATGACTTCGATCCGTTCTCACTTTGTGCCTGATAATATTGAGGGTGTAAAAATGGGTGATGTGGTATACTTTCATGTTACCAACCTCGAACAGGATTGGGACGTTCCACATGGATTTGCAGTAAAAGGTGCGAACAATGCAGAGTTACTGATCATGCCGGGAGAAACTCAAACGCTTTCATGGCGACCGGATCGCGTTGGCGTATTCCCTATGTATTGTACCGACTTCTGCAGCGCACTTCACCAGGAAATGCAGGGATATATAAGGGTATCTCCGGCAGGCAGCACTGTTCCGATATCATTCAGTACAGGAAAAAAGAATGATGAAAGTACTGCCAGCAGCGAATGAGAGTTAGCTGATTAGCGGTTTGGGAATAGCCAGTGTTGCTATTCCCTTTTTTATTTTTAAATGCTTAATTATATGAAAGACGACAAGAATATTTCCAATAAGATGACAGGGACAATGAAATTGATTACGATTTGCTGTTCCGTAATGATGTTTGTGGTTTTGTTATTTCCAATCTGGCAAATTGAACTGGCAGCTCCGCAGTATCCTGAAGGATTGGTTTTAAAAATTTATGCGCACAAACTGGGAGGCAATGTAGACGTGGTTAACGGCTTGAATCATTACATCGGTATGCGCACATTGCATGCAGATGATTTTCTTGAGTTTACTTTATTGCCTTATATTATTGGCGGGTTTGCTGCTTTAGGATTCCTGGTTTTTTTTCTAAACAAAAGGAAAATATTTAATAGCTGGTTGATACTTTTTCTCGTCATCGCATTTGTTTCAATGGCGGATTTTTACAGATGGGAATATAATTATGGGCATGAATTGAATCCTGATGCACCAATACAGGTTCCCGGCATGTCATATCAGCCGCCTTTGATAGGATATAAACAACTGTTGAATTTCGGCGCTTACTCAATTCCTGATACAGGAGGTTGGATTTTTATTGCCGTCGGCGTTCTACTTGTGACTGCGTGGTTTCTTGATAGGACTAAAAAAAATAAAATGAAATCTTCCTTTAGTAAAATTGCGATGTTGATAATTCCTTTGCTGGTACTGAATTCATGCAGCACCGAACCGCAAAAGATCAGCTACGGAAAGGACGCCTGTGCTTTTTGTAAAATGAATATCGTTGACCCAAGATTTTCAGCGCAATGCATGAGTACTAAAGGAAAGTCATTTAAGTTTGATGACATTCATTGTCTTTCTTCATTCCTGAAAAATGGAGGCGTCTGGAGAAATGAGCAGGCCGGTATTTATTTTTCCGATTTTACAGGGACGGGGATCTGGATAACGGCAGATAGTGCGTTCCTTTTGAAAAGTGATTCACTACGTAGTCCGATGGGGGGTAATGTGGCAGCATTTGATTCGGAGCAAAAGAGAGATGAAGCTATGAACAATTTTACAGGTCAAAAAATTAGATGGGAAGAAATCAATCCTTTTACAAAGAAATAGCATTTTTGCTTTTGGTGTTTTTTCTGAAACCGGTTTTGGGTGAAGGAGCTACATGGAAAGTTAAACAGTCTTCTTCGCTCAATACTATTCAAAAGGCGCTCGATAAGGCAAATGATTTTGATACAATACTGGTATATCCCGGCACTTATTACGAAAAAAATATTTCTGTCAGGAGACCACTGGTGATTAAAGGGATTGGTACTCCTTTGTTAGATGGCGAAAAAAAATATGAAATAATTTCAATCTGGTCATCGAATGTAACCGTGGAGGGATGTGCATTTAGGAACTGTCCTCAATCGAGCATGAATGATTATGCCGGTATAAAGGTTTACAATTCAAGTAATGTCATAATCAGGAATAATATACTTACCGGAATGTTCTTCGGAATTTATTTCCAGGGCTGTAAGCAATGCACGGCCGCAGGAAACAAGTTGAGATCAGCAGGGATAGAGGAGTTGCAGACCGGAAATGGTATTCACTGCTGGAAGTGTGACAGCATGCAAATAAATGATAATGATATTGATGGTCACAGGGATGGAATTTATTTTGAGTTCGTGACTAACACAACCATTTCAGGTAATTACAGTCATAATAATATACGATATGGACTGCATTTTATGTTTTCACATCACAATGATTATATAGGAAATACATTTGAACGCAATGGAGCAGGGGTAGCAGTTATGTTTACCAACCATGTAAGAATGTTTAACAATACTTTTAAAGATAATTGGGGGGCGGCATCTTATGGATTGCTCTTGAAAGAAATCAGCGACAGTGAAGTGAAGAACAATTTGTTTATTAATAATTCTTCAGGAATTTATATGGAAGGTAGCAGCAGAATTGTGATTGAAAAGAACAACTTTAATAGCAATGGTTGTGCGTTGCGGATTCAGGCGAGTTGTGATGACAATACTATATTGCAAAATAATTTTATGAGTAATACTTTTGATGTTACCACCAATGGATCACTTATACTTAACAAATTCAATAATAACTACTGGGATAAGTACGAAGGGTACGATTTAAATCATGATGGCAAAGGTGACATTCCCTATCATCCCGTAAGTATTTATTCCATGATCATTGAACAGAATCCTGTTGCAATGATACTGATGAGAAGTTTTATGGTGACATTACTTGAAAAAACGGAGAAGGCAATCCCAAGTATTACACCTGAGAATTTTAAAGACGATGCACCAAATATGAAACCATTACTATGATCAGGATTCAGGATATATCAAAGTCGTTCGGGAAATTAAAGGTGCTGAATGAAATTTCTGTCTCCTGTGTCAGCGGCGAAACGATTTCTCTCATTGGCCCCAACAGCTCAGGAAAAACGACACTAATCAAATGCCTCCTTGGTATGGTGATTCCTGACAGCGGCAATATTTATTTTGATGAAAAAAATATTGCCGGAAGCTGGGCGTACCGTAATCAGATAGGTTACATGCCGCAGATAGGTCGGTATCCGGAGAACATGACCATTGGTGAGGTGCTGGATATGATCCATGACCTGAGGAAAAAGAAGGAGGATGAGACGGACAGGGAACTGATTCATTCCTTCGGACTTGATTCCATTTTGAACAAAAGGATGCGGACACTTTCCGGTGGTACCAGGCAAAAAGTTAGTGCTTCGCTTGCTTTTTTATTTCATCCCCGTGTACTTATTCTCGACGAGCCTACTGCAGGTCTCGATCCGGTTGCATCAGAAACATTAAAGGATAAAATCAGGAAGGAAAAGGAAAAGGGAAAACTTATTTTTATTACCTCGCATATCCTTAGTGACCTCGATGACCTGGTAACACAGGTAATTTACCTTCAGGAAGGTAATGTATTGTTCCATAAATCTATTCATGACCTGCGTAGTGATACCGGTGAGGAAAAATTGTCCCGCGCCATAGCAGCCGTCATGCAAAATAATGGAGCAGTAAATGCTGCACTCTAAACTGAATTAAATGTTTAAGATAATTAGATATGTAATGGCTGATATTCTCCGGAGCAGGATTATTTTCGTCTATACAGTATTCCTTTTGGCCATTTCACTCAGCATATTTAATCTCGAAGACAATGCTGCAAAGGGATTGCTGAGTATGCTGAGTATCATTCTCATCATCGTTCCATTGGTAAGTCTGATTTTCAGTACAATTTACATGTATAATTCTGCGGAGTTTATCGAACTCTTATTGTCGCAGCCCATCAGGCGAGGCCATCTGTTGCTGAGTATTTACGCAGGTGTCTGTTGTTCACTTCTCGTGGCTTTTGCAATTGGCGCAGCTTTGCCTGTAATAATTCTGGTTGGCACTCCCACTGCATATATGATGTCAGTAGCAGGGTTTGCGATCACAGCAGTTTTTGTGGCAATGGCTGTACTTGGATCAGTCATCACGCGTGATAAGGCAAAAGGTATTGGCATTGCGATTATGCTTTGGCTTTACTTTTCACTTTTCTATGACGCAATTATGTTGCTGATTATGTTTCAATTCAGCGATTATCCCCTTGAGATGCCAATGCTTTTCTTGTGTTCTCTCAACCCGGTGGATCTCGCACGTGTTTTTATTTTACTGCAGATGGACATTTCTGCACTCATGGGTTATACCGGGGCCCTTTACCAGAAATTTTTCGGATCATCCTTTGGAATTTTATTTTCGGCCTCACTCATGATGTTATGGTCGGCATTACCATTGTGGTTTGCACACAGGGTTTTCGGGAGAAAGGATTTGTAGAATTTCACTATAAAGTCATTACTGTATATTGGTTTTGGGTCCAGAATATTATGACAAGAATATTGACGGGTAGTGACCAATGTCATATTGCACGCTAGTAATCAGTATTACATTCGCTATCAAACCATAAAATAATATTGTATGAAAACTAAAATGTATTGCATAATTTTCGGGGTTGCAGCAGTTTCATTTATCATTTCCTGTTCGCAAACGGGTACTGATACTTCGTCGCCGCAAAGTAATGATGACGCAACAGTATCTGTCAATTCTGAAACGGGTGGGCAAATGGATGTGAATGATGACGAGTCAGCAGCTAATGTTGTTAAAATTGCTGTTGGGTCCAAAGATCATTCAACCCTTGTCGCTGCGGTTAAAGCTGCTGATCTGGTAAATGTACTTTCTAACAACGGACCATTTACGGTATTTGCGCCAACCAATGCTGCTTTCGATGCATTGCCTGCGGGTACGGTGGATGGGTTATTAAAACCTGAGAGTAAAGAAGCACTCTCTGACATATTGCAATACCACGTTTTTGTTGGCGTATTGAATAATGACTTATTAAAGGATGGTCAGGTTATTGAGATGGTTAATGGCGGAATGGCAACCATTCATATGAAGGACGGAAAGTACATGATCAATGATGCAAATATTGTAGGATCGGTTCCGGCTTCAAATGGTATTGTACATGTAATTGATAAAGTAATACTTCCTCCGGCGAAATAATTTTGTGGATTTTTTATTGTGTGATGGTAAAGTAAGGCGGGTTGAAATTTATCAACTTGCCTTACGATTTTAAGGATATCGGCTTTCGAATTGTTGGTGTTCAGAAGGTGAATCGAAGTTAGCCTGTATATGAGCAGCGATAATTTTTTTCATGACTGGTAAGGGCCTGCACTATCCTTTTTAAATATAATATTTTACCGGATGATAAATAGATTTTTGCTTCCGGAGTTTTCGCCTGCATGCCAATTAAAAAGGTAAATTCCATTGTGCAATGCGGAGACATCAATTGTATTTATTCCTTTTTCCATTTTGACATTCAGTATTATTTCTCCGATCAGGTTAAATATGTTGGCAACGACATCCTGGCTTTCGTTGTTGTGTAAATGAATTTTTAAATGATCGGTTACGGGGTTGGTTAAGATGGTAACGACTTCTGACCTATTGAATGAATTTTCATCAACAGACGTAATGTCGGCGCAGAGTATTGAATCGTTAATTCCTGAATAGTTAAGAAATGAATTATCATTTCCATAAGGGGAAATTGAAGAATCTGCTGCGAATGTAAAATTCCACTGTGGGTAGGTTGAAGCATCAGCAACCTGGAATGAAACCGGATATAAAGGGCAATGCGCGGTACTGTTTTGTGAAAAGTCGGAGACATATAGATTGTACAAACCTGAATTGTCTTTCATGCCGAAGACCATATTTCTGGTTGTATTGAGTTGACGAAATCCGGTAAGTGTTATTTGCTCCTGCATTATAGTATCTCCGAAAGCAGTTGTGTTTATTACAGATCCGGAGGAGTCAACGGACAATGCAAAGCCATAATTTGAAAAATTGAAAAAGGAACTTGTACTGCCACTAATAATTAAGTTGTCGTTTGGTGTTATGGTATAGTCATACGGCCAGTCATTCTGAAATCCTCCGTAAGTTTTTGCCCATACCACATTCCCCAGGTCGGTAATTTTTAAAACATAGGAGTCCATGAAACCAATTGCTCCCACGCCTGAGAAATCGGTACGGCCTGCCAGGATGATGTTCCCATTTCCGAAATCATGAATAAATTCAAGGGTTGAATTTTGGTTGTCAAAAGTTCCCGTAGCAAAAATGTAAATTCTGGCCCATATCAGATTGCCATGACTGTCGAATCTGCAGGCCACAGGTTGGATAAACTGAAAGCCGTATGCGTAGCTTCCTGCAACCATGATGTCTCCGTTAGAAAGTTCGCTGACAACGGCGGCATCGATGGGTTGCGCGTATTGCTTGAACCAGATGAGATTTCCCATTGTATCTGTTTTCATTAAAAAGAATGACCAGTTTGAATTGTGAACTGTCAATCCGGATATCAGAATTTTATGATCACTCGTTGCGGCCACTGACTGCGCAAATATTTCACGGTCAGGAAACACATAGTTGGTTTGTGAACGGAGATTGAGATTCTCATCAAACTTGATCAGGTATGACGACTCATAGTGACTGGCTGACGTATCAAATGCACGTGAGGAACCGGTCATATAGTATGATCCGTCCAGTTTAATAAAGGCTTTTACCCAATCATGGTAGGCAGGATCTTTTGTAAGGATATTGTTTGCAAGCACTGCTCCTGATGAATCTATTTTTAACAATGCAATGTCAAATTTTCCCGGTGTTCCGATCTGAGAGCTGAAACAAATGATTTGTGAAGGGGATGGCGTTGCTGTATCATAGTCGTGATAGGATGCGGTACCATCAACGGTGTATAGGTCTGTTGAGAATATTTTCTGAAAAGTAGATGACTGCCCCATGCAGATCATCGATGCAAACGTGGCAAAGATAAGGAATGCATAATTTTTCATGGCGTTCATAGAATTGGTTTTTGGAGTTAATTTACAAATACAATTTTCCCGGTAAGCCTGAACGCCCCGGAAGAGAGGACGCAATAATATATTCCACTGTTTAGCGGAATTTCTGTTTCACCCCTGGAAAAAATAAACTGGTGACAGTTTGACGAAAGTTGATCACTTGTACTTTTTATTTTCCTTCCAAAGGAATCGTAAATTTCCAAAGTGGCTCCTGTTTCAGATTCAATTGTGGTAAATGAAATGGTGACTATTCCGTTAGAAGGATTGGGTGCGATGCTGAAATTTATATTTTCTCCAATGCTATTCACTTGCACTGTCTGGACACAAACAGGTGTTTCATTGATTCCCGGATTAAGTATAAATGCAGCATTCTGCCCGATCATATTTACCGTTGATGAAATAGTTGCAGGCGTTGCCACGAGCGTGATGGTATCCTGTATGATTGCCGGAACTTTCATATCACATAGACTTCCGTCAAACAAAGAATCTGATTTTATCAAAAAGCAATCCGTTTCTCCAATACCATAAGCGTCAGTATATCCTGCAACCATATATTTCCCATCGTCTGTTTTCACAAGAGAATTGGCAACTGTATTTGAATCCTCTTTTCCATATGCAAGTGCCCACTGCAAGTTACCGGTTAAATCAGTTTTCAGCAGGAGTAGATTATCATATCCGGAATTCGAAGATGTAGAGCCACAAACGACATAACCATTTTCATCATAGATGATGTCGCTGTTTCTTTCTCCACCGCCTGTGCCATAGATACTCTGCCATATTATGGAACCCATACTGTCGATTTCCATAAGGAATATATATTTCAAAGGCTGATTCGCACTGGTAACGCCACTTATGAGATAGCCATGATTTGGTGTTTTCAGAATCCGCGACATTTCACACCTGGATAAATAGGGCGACGTGTTGTATTTATTTGACCACTGTAAATTCCCGCTGCTGTCAGTCTTTACAATGTATATACTGCTCCAACTCAAACCATAGCGAGATATACCTGACATTATGAATCCATTGTCATCTGTTTGAATTACATAGTTTGCAGATTCTTGTTCTGTATCGCCAAATGCCCTGCTCCAAAGTACATTTCCTGCCACGTCAGTTTTCAGCAGGTTCATTTGCATGTCAATACCTCCTAAAACAGTTTCACCTGCGACAGCAATGCCACCGTCATTTGTTTCAATAACACATGCTGAGCGCTCCTCAAAATTCACGGCATATGTTTTTTGAAACAGGATAGCGCCGGTTTTGCTGATGCGGATTACAAATGCGAAGCGCTTATTATTTATATTATCAAAGGAGTTTCCGCAAATTAGATAAGTGCTGTCTTTTGCTGCACTTACCCAAAAGGCCTGCTCATCGTTTGGTCCTCCAATCGTTTCAGACCAAACAATAGTTCCTGCAGGATTGGTTTTTATTAGAAGTATCTCATATGAGTTGATGGTATCAAATGTCCAGCCTGCCATCAGGTAACCTCCATCTATTCCGAGAATAATGCACTCGGCATTATCCTCATATAAGGTGCCATATGCATTTTCAAAGCGCTGTGAAAATGTGGTGGTTGAATAAAGAAAGAATACGATGAATAGTCTGAGTGGATTTTGGAAATAATTCTTGATTTTAATTTTCATGTTTAGTTATATTTTGCCCCATTTTTTACCCAGCATTTAAAGACTGCATATTCTGTTTCTGTTAATTTGTTCGTCGGCGGCATAATGGAAAGTTCAAATACTACTTTTTGTATTTTTCCTTCGCTCACCTTTTTTTTCAGGATTTCGTAATTCGTAAAGTCACCCGGCTGAAATCCGGATATATGACAGCCGGTCACTGCACATTTCAGATTTACAAGTGGTTTAATGGTTTGAAAATACGAAACCTCTGCACAGGGATCTGTTTCAATTTTATCACTTGTACAGGAATAAGTAAAAATGATAATGCACGTAACTGCTATCCAGCCGGGTTTTAGCATAAAGGTAATTAAAGAATAATCAACCGCTTTGCCTGTATTTTACCGTCACCAGTCAATTGTATGAAATAGATACCGGGAAGAAGATTGTTCAATATTTTTTCATCAAGTAATATTTCTTGACTTTCTGATGAGGAAGTATTCACGTTGCGTGTCCATACTGTTTCGCCAAATGCATTGCAAAGATTTAATGAAGAAGTTGAGTGTGCTTTCATACCGAAAGTAATAGTTGCATGGCTGTTGGTTATAGCGGGATAAACAGATAAACCGCTCACGTCATTCTGCAGAGAGTGAACTGAAGTAGTATTGATAATGTTGACAGTATAATCTTCTATCTCCCCATGATATCCAAGTGGGTCAGGCGGGAAATCGCATGGAGTAGGTGCGGTATGTCCGCCCGAGTTTGACATTTTTGCAGTTACGCGCATAGTAGTCGTTCCGGGTGCTGCAGTTGAAGGAATAGTAAAAGTGCCTGTATAAGTTCCCGAAGGGTGATGATCAATGCTGATTACGGTTTCTCCTGCATCGTCAAAACTATAGTCCAGGTTATAGTCTACCCAAACTCTGATATTCATATCAGGACAAATGGTTGCGTCAATGGTATGAGTGATAGAAATAGAGTAAGTGTTTCCTTGTATTAAATCGGTAGAAAATCCTGTATTTACATAACTGTTGTTCGGATAATTTTCCAGATCAGCAGATGTCCGGTCAATGTTGCCAATTACCACATGTGTAATTCCCGGCATGTTTTGATTGTAAGGTAGAATGGTGGTTGGAACACACCATTGTGCAGTTGCTGAATTCGCAGCTAAACACATTAAGCATAATGAAATGTTTAGTAATTTTATTATCATGATATTTTGGTTTTGTATTGCTGCATGCAGACTGCCGGAATCCTGTTATTTATATTTTCTGCAATACAGCTGTTTGAATTGAATTACAGGCAGCTTGTTACAGCGAATTAAACACATAACTATTCAGCTATGAGTTAAAGAATGTTTAAAGATTCTTAAAACATGCTTAATTATTTTTAACTCTAGAAAAAATAAAGACCTTTGAATGATGAAGAGATATACGGTAACGTTGATTATTTCAGGAGTGGGAATGGCACTTGCTGCACTTATCGGAGTTCAGATTTACTGGGCATATAGTGCTTATCGTCTCACTGAAAATGATTTTGATTCAAAAGTTAAGGAAGCAATGATGACGACAAGCAATGAACTTAACGATCAGGTTGCGTGCTTTGAGTTGTTCTCAAAAGTTAAGATCAATGCACATGAAGGATTTTATATGGTTAAACAAAAATGGGATCAGGATAAATTTTTAGTCGGTGACTCCATTCAACCAGATACTATTCCAATGTTTTATGCCAATGCAAATCAGAATCTTCCATTTGAATGGCCTAACCTGATGTTTGGTTCACCGGTAAATGTCAATATGGTTTTAACATTTAATTACCTGACCGATGATCAAACTGAAATCAGCCATTCTGCAAATAATCTCGAAAAGGTCACGGTGCAAAATTACCGCGATGCCTTTTCGGGGGATATTCCAATAGAAAAAAGATTTTCACCTTTAATTACCGATTCACTGCTTGAGAAAAACCTGAATTCAGTTTCCGTATTTGATGAATTTTCTTTCGGATTTGTTCGCAGTGATTTGAATAAACTTGAGTATACGAAGGAGTTAAAAGACAGTACTGCTTTGTTGAAAAGTGCATTAAGGGTACCATTGACAAATTCAGTCTATTTTTCTCAGCCATATGAATTGAGCGTTGTATTTGACAATTACTCCCAAATGATTCTGGCCGGGATCAGTAAGCTTCTATTGGTATCGGTATGCGTAATCTTTATCCTGCTTGTTTCATTTTATCTTTTTGCCAGAATAATTCTGAAACAACGCAGATTGTCAGTCATGAAAAACGACTTCGTTAACAATATGACCCATGAATTTAAAACGCCATTGACAAATATTTCTCTGGCGCTTGAAAATTTAACTTCAAGTAATTCCGCTGTAGGTATAAGGGAAGATAAGATCCTGAAAATTATCGGTCATGAAACTGAGCGCTTAAGAGAAAATGTTGATCGCATTTTACAGATTGCAAAGTTCGAAAGGGAAAAACTTCATCTCTCGCTTGAGAATATCGACGTCCATCAGTTGATACAAAAAGCAGTTTCTGCTATTGAAATAGCCGTAAATGGAAATTGTACGGTCATTCGATGCAATCTGCAAGCGTTAGATCCCGTCATTCTTGCTGATGAAACCCTCCTTTTTAATGCCATATATAATGTCATTGATAACGGGATCAATTACAATTCCTGCAACCCTGATATTTTGATAAGTACTGCTACAGTTCAGGCAGGCGTCGTGATCAGGATAAAGGACAATGGGATAGGAATAGCAACACAGCATCAGAAAAAGATATTTGAAAATTTTTACCGTGTGCCGCGTGGAAATCTGCACGATGTTAAGGGATATGGATTGGGATTGAGTTATGTAAAAATAATTGTAGATGCGCATCGCGGTAAGATTGGCGTAAACAGTCAGTTGGGTCAGGGTAGTGAGTTTGAAATTTATATTCCGGCAGCATGACAACAAATTTTTCAGGAACTTCAGTATTACTTGTAGAGGATGATCGCAATATGTGTTACCTCTTGAAGGAGAATTTTGCAGCCAATGGTTACAAAGTGGAAACCTGCCATGATGGAAAGGAAGGCTTCAGGCGTTTCAGAGAATCCCAATTTAATCTTTGTATTCTTGATATTATGCTTCCGAGAATGGATGGTTTTCAGCTCGCGACAAAAATTCGTTTGTTGAATGAAACTATTCCTATTATTTTTTTAACCTCCAGGTCAATGGAAGCGGATAAGTTGGAGGGATTTAAAACCGGATGCGATGATTACATCACCAAGCCTTTTAGTTTGATGGAATTGAATTACAGAATGCAGGCAGTATTGAAAAGAAGCCCGAACCGCATTGAGGGCAATCTCCGGGATATTTACAAAATCGGAATATTTGAGTTTGATTCGAAGTACAGAATATTGAAGATGGAGAATAGTCCTGATAAAAAACTGACTCCTAAAGAGGCGGAGCTGCTGAAATTATTTTGCGAAAAGAAAAATGAACTCGTCACCAGGAGTTTTATTCTGAATCACATATGGGGTGATGATGACTATTTTATTGCAAGAAGTATGGATGTGTATCTGACCCGTATCAGAAATCTATTAAAGCCCGATCCTTTCCTTGAAATTGTTAACGTGTACGGTACAGGGTATCAATTACTCGAAAAATAATTGACTTAGTCATTGGCTTATTGCGTGTGCCGTAGGAATTTTTCCATTCTGCAATTGTATTTTCGTATCGATGATCAGTATTTCGTTTACAATCTTCTATTGGAGTTCAATTTAAAATTTTCGTTTGCAATCTTCTCCATCCGCCGCCATTGTGAACTTCCGTAAAGCCGTTTGATTTTAATATACTTTTTGCTGAAGCACTTCTCATGCCTGATGCACAACAGGTAATTACCGGTTTGTCTTTATTAATTTTACTAAGATTGTTTTGTAGATTCTGCAATGGAATATTTAATGAGCCCTTAATATGTCCCTGCTGATATTCTTCTTTAGTTCTTACATCAATTATCTGCGCACCGTTTTTTGTGAGCGCAGATAAATCCGCTTTAGGTCCAAAGCCCAGCCAGTTTATTATTTTATTTAACATCGTTTATGAGTTTTGAGATTGGTGGTAATTTACATCCAGCCATGAGCCTGCGTTGACGCATTCAATACCCTGCTGTGAAAGATATCCCTGGGCCTGCCCGCTTCTCCCGCCTGATGCGCAACATAAGACTAGAGGTTGCTTCAGGTTTTTCAGTTCTTCCATTCTTGTTGGAATTTCCTGTAGCGGAATGTTGATTGAACCTTCCACGTTTCCTCCCATGAACTCCCCGGTTGTACGCACATCTACGATGGTACCTTTTTTTTCTTTTATGATTTTGATAAAATCCATAATTATTTTGATTTATCTTTTTGAAAACTGCTGAATAGCAACCCGCCCATTACTGCGCCATATAAAGTACTGTTCAACGGCCTCGATGTAATCGCACAAGTCCCGCTTTCGCATCCAACAAAGTAGTAATAAAGGTATCCTGCTATGGCTCCGGCAATGGCTCCAAGGATACTGAGTTTGTATTTAATGATGAACTCCATTTAAGCTTAGGCTTTTTTGGTAGACATACCCGGTGTATGATATATCGGAAAAAAATTAATGGCGCTTGTCAGTGCTAATATTCCGCCTGCTATCAGAAGGACGAGGCCGGTAGTTCCTGAAATAATACCTGTGAAATAAAGTACTGCAACAAATACCGGAAAAGCCGCCTTTTTCGTTCTGTCGGCTGAACTGATGTTTGATTTCATTTATCTAGGAGATTAATTATGATGTAAAAGTAGACCAGATGATCAAGCTACACAGCTACTTTTGTTACATAAGGAATAAAATATTTCAAGGAAAAGGGAAAAACCTATTGGTCCTGAGCCTGTATTCTTTGTAATCAGGAAATCGTTTGCAGAGAAGCGTTTCTTCATAGTTTGATTTGAAGTAAAATAACAGCCAGAGTAAAATACCGATCCCCGTCTTCCAGATGCTGTTATCGTAAAGTCCAAATCCGGTAGCAGCTAAAATAATTCCTGAATAAATTGGATGCCTCATCATTTTATAAACCCCGCTTTGTATAAGTGTTGCAGTTTTCAAAGGAGTAGGAAATGGGGATAAACTCTTATTCATTTGATAAATAGCAATGATAATCAATAATAGTCCAAGGAAGGCGAAGGATAGTGTAACGTATCTGAAGGTGACATTCAACTGCAATGTAATCTTAAGTGGTGATGGGAGATATAGCAGAAAAAGTAAAAATTGAATGGTGACGAAAATAATATCTTTTAAAGGAATTGATTTATTTGAATTTGCCATCAGAGAAGAGAAATTTTATTCCTGCCCAATTGTATCAGTTTCCGGATCTCCATTTCTTTGAGCAGGCGGGAAACTACTACCCTTGAAGTGCCCATCTCATTCGCCAATTGCTCATGTGTGATTTGAAGTGTTTTGTTGTTTATCAGCGCACATTTATTTGTTATGAAATCAAGTATTCTGTCATCAAGTTTTTTAAAGGTAACGGCATTTACAACTTCAAGTAATTCCTCAAATCTTTTTTGGTAAAGCGCAAAAATAAAATCTGTCCATTCTGGAAATTCTTTGATCCATTCACTTGCTTTATGCACAGGTATCATGAGTACCTCTGCGTCTTCTTCCACAATCGCTTTTATCTTACTTGTGTCATTGTGGATGCCTGCAAGAAATGACATGATGCAGCTTTCACCCGGTTTGATATAATAGAGAAATATTTCCCGGCCTTCATCATCTGTCCGGATCACTTTTATACTTCCCGATAATACGATCGGGATTGATTTGATATATGAATGAAGATTCAGGAAAACAGTATTTGCAGGAAATAATTTAACCTGCCCGCTGTCATAAATTTCTTTATTAAGTAGTGATTGAAATAAATTTAATCTATCTGTCATGAAAAAAAATATTAATAATCCCGATATTTTAGTTCATGTGAATTGAACCCTGGTTTTGTAATGATAATAAATATTTTACGAAGTTTTGTGGAAAGTGAAAGAAAGTAAAAACACCATAGGCATGAAGTGTTTTAATGTCGCTCAATGTTTTCTATTTCTGATTATTTTCAGTAGAAACCCTGACAAGGGCAATGTAATAAGGGCCATCCCTAAAAGTATTCCTGCTCCTGAAGCGGTAAAGAAGCCGAAATATGGTGATAGTTTTTGCATCATCACCGAAAAAGGAGTTTGTGCTTGTAGCTCTACAGTTTTTGCAATTCCTGCACCGATGAGTGCAAGCAAGAAGATCAACAGTGATATATTGGTTATCCAGAATCCTTTATTTATCCGGCCTGAAATATTTTTAAAAAAATTGCCTTCTTGTTCCGCGATGAAAAATAAGGATGCAAGAAGGATCATTGAATTAATGCCAATCGTCGCCCCCATTGCATGTGCAACAGTGATGTGTGTGCCATGGGTGTAAAGATTTATAGCTGGAACACTAATGGCTATTGCAATCGCCAGGTTGAAGAAAATCCATACGTCCGCAGCCGATAGAAAACGATAGGGAATACGGTGATAATTTTTCCGTGCTTCAGAAACGGTTTTCCTCCAGTTGAAAATAATATTGCCGAGGATGAGTAGTTCTGTCATACTGATGAAGTAGGCAATATTTTTAATATAGGGTGAGGAAGGTACAATATAGGTATGATGCCCCCAGTTGAACATAAGGTTTGTTAATCCCAGGAAATAAAAGAAAAAGGTTAAAGGTGAGCGGGTAACTTTGGTGTTACCTGAAATTTTTTCCATAATGAAAAAGGCCGTTCCGTAAACCAGTTGATTCCATGATCCTACAATAGCACCCATTGATTTCCACTGAACCGTTATGTCACGGATCATGTTGTCCCGAAACCATGGAATCATCCACAGGTATTGCTCAATGAAAGACAGGAGGAAAAAAATAATTCCTGTACACCACATCCATACATAAATTGGCGCTTGTTTTAGCTTTGGCTTCAGTGTATTAAAAAAATTAACCGCGAACAATATCCATGTAAGCATCATCGGAATAGAAAGTACGGGCGGAAATTCAAAATATTCACGTCCGCCGAATCTTCCTGTAAGATAGCAAAACAAAATGCTGACTCCTGTCAATAGAAATAGAATGAAATGGATCCTGGCCAGCATTTCACTCCATAATTTCTTTCCTGTAATGATTTGTATGTAATAGTAGATTCCACCGGCTGCCGCCGTAAATATCCACGTAATGACCAGTGAAACATGCAATGGTCGGGTTCGGTTAAAGCTCAAAACATCTTTCAGGAAATCGGGAAGGATGTATTGAAGTCCGCCTGTCATTCCGAAAAGTAATCCACCCAAAAGGGAAATTAATGATGCATAAAGGAAGTAAAATGCAACACTGTTTTTATTTATCATTGCGAGATGAACTAAGTGCAATATTCAAGTCTTCTTCACTCATTTGGATGTATGATGTTTAGGGATTACATTTATTGATCGTAATGTTGAACTGTAGTTTGATTGACATATTTTAAATAAGCCAGGAGCTGGTCAATTTCATTAGTGGTTAATTTAAAGTCAGGCATTCGTTTTGTTCCGGATTTCATAATCGCTTTTGTGAATTGCTCTCCTTTTTCGTTTTCTGACATAGTATTAGTAAGATCCGGGCCCAGATAGCCACCCAGACCATACAATTGATGGCAGGAAGTACAATTTAATTTTTGATAAAGTAATTTCCCTTTTTGAGCTTCAGATGTAATGGTTTGGGTATTTTCCGGAATTGATGTTCCGTCCGTATAAACAAAATAAGTATAGCCGCTGAATAGAGAAAGTAAAATAAGTGTTGTGAAAATTTTTATCACAGAAAGGCCGGTTATGTCTTGTAAAACTGAATCATGAAAAACTTGATTCTTCATACCCGGGATCCGGGGCAGGGGATAGAATTACAAATTCTCATTTCAATTTTAGGCGTGCTCAAAAGTATCAGTGTCAAGGAAACGAAAAATGACAATTGTCATCTATTGAAATGACAAAAATCAGATCGACACTGGAATAATAAACGGCAAATTGTTTTGGCAATAAAGTTCTGATTGATTAAACCTCATCTCACTTCGCAAAATGATTTTTCTCCCTGAGTAACCTGTTCGGAGCAATACCACGCTTTGGTTTTAACCCATACTTGATAATACTTTTCTCTTTGATAACTGCCATTGCATCTTCAATCGAATCAGTAACATGATAAAGAATAAAATCCTTCTCTGAAATGGTTTTCTGTTCCTTCATTATTTCAATGTGTGAAAGGAGGTCGCGGTAAAAATCCTTGCAGAAAATAATGACAGGAAACGCTGTTATTTTTTTAGTCTGTATTAATGTTACTGCTTCAAAGAATTCGTCCATGGTGCCAAATCCACCCGGCATCACAATAAATGCATAGGAATATTTTATCAGCAATGTCTTTCTCACAAAAAAGTAACGAATGTTTACCCACTTGTCGAGATAGTCGTTGGGTTTTTGCTCGTGAGAGAGAACAATATTACACCCTACGGATTTACCACCCGCTTCTCTGGCTCCCCTGTTGGCTGCTTCCATAAGTCCAGGGCCACCACCTGTAAGTATGGTAAAGCCAAGTTTCGCCGTCGCTGATCCGACTTTTCTGGTGAGGTCATAATATTCGTGGCCTTCATTAAATCTTGCCGACCCGAAAATTGTTACACAAGGTCCAACGAAATGCAATGCCCTGAATCCTTTCAGAAACTCAAAAAATATTTTGAAAAGAAAAGTCAGTTCCTGCCACCTTGATTGTGGACCGTCAAGAAATTTTATTTCTTCTTTCATTTATAGTCCGCATAAAAAAAGTGAATATATGGAAATGAAAATTTAAACCACTTCAGTCTTTTGACTGCAGAGATAAAAGTGGAATGTTCGTCTGATGCGACATTAGTTTTGTAAGGCTCTGATTGAATAGACTTTCCGGGAAATGTTTGTGGTGGGTAAACATCACCAGGAGGTCAGCCGGATATTTTTTCAAAAAGTAATCTATTCCCTTTGTTATGCTTATGTTTTTTGAAATGAAACCTGAAATTTTAGGATACTTGATTTGCTTCCTGATTTTTTGAGTCATCCTGATGATTTCTGATTCCGCATGAATGAGGTGTTTGTCATCAACGAAAACAAAAATTATTTCAGCGTTAAAGTCCATGGCTAAAGGTGCAATTTTGGTTGCAGACGCAATATTATCATCATTAAGGTCGGTTGCGAACACTATTTTTTTTATCCCGGTGAATTTCGTTTCGGCCGGTATACAAAGGACGGGACAAGAAGCTTTCTGTATTACACGCGAAGTGGTGCTGCCCATTAAAAGACGGCCAAGTTTACTTGTGCCTGTTGTTCCCATAATGATGAGGTCAGCTTTGAGTTTTTTTGCTGCAGCAATAGTTTGTGTATGACCTGCACCATTTGCAATGGAACTCTTAATAGAGACCGTTGGAAATTTTTTCAGCATCTTTTGCCTCAGAGTCGCTAATTTTTTTTCAGTAGATTCTTTAATGAGTGATTCTGTACCCAGAATGATTGAAAACTGTCCTCGTGCAAGATCAGCAGGGGTTTCATAGGCATTAAAAATTATTACGTCTGCATTCAGTTTATCTGCAAATGAACAGGCGAATTCAATGGAATTGGTTGCATTCTTTGAGAAGTCGGTTGGACAGAGAATTGTTGTCATGTGTGATAGTTAATTCAGAGCAATCGTGATTCTGAAGAGCATGAAGTTTATAGATAATATCGATGAATTGAAAGGTTCTGAAAATAAAGGTAGTTTAATAGAAACGAAGGTCAATGGTATCAGGATTAAACTGAGGACGAATACTTAAAACAGGAATCGGGGAATGATTCACAATCTGCTGGGCATAAGGTCCGGAGAAATATTCTGTGATGTTGGTCCGGTCCATGTCACTCATGCTGATGATAAGGTCGGCGCCGGTTTGAACAGCGTGCTTGAGCAAAGTGTCGGCGAGATATGCATTCGAGACCACCTTCACCTTACATTTCAATCCCTTCTTTTCCACAATATTTTTGATCTGTTCTGCTTCGAGCTCAATTTTTCTTTTGTGTGCTTTGGTAAATTCTGTGTCAATGCCGATTACATGAATAGTTGCTCCATAGATTTTACCGATATCAATAGCGTAATTTATTTTTTCCCTGGAGTGCGGCTTATCCCTGAATGGAACAAGTATATTTTTAAATCCGGGATTCTTCTGATTTTTTTGTACCGACAGCACAGGGCATTTGGCATCTTTGATAATTGAAAATGTATTGCTGCCAATAAAAAATTCTTTGATTCCTGATATTCCATGCGTTCCCATCACAATCAGATCAGCTTTTATCTTTTTGCTGATATTTATGATCTCAGTTTTCGGATTGCCAATTACCGTAAGTGTATTTACTTTCTTGTTACCTTTCCTTCTCAGGCGATCTGCAATATCATTTAATTTCTTATTGCTTTGTTCGGCAATTCCTTTTTCATAATCTTCATGAAAAACAGGAGGATCAAAAAAACCGGTCCCGGAAGAAACCGAAAGACTTTCCGGTACGTGCAACAGGTTGATTTCAGCATCGCACAATTTAGCGAGGTATGCCGCATGGTCAAGCGCTTTCAATGATGTTTTTGAAAAATCGATTGGGATAAGGAGCTTGTTGATTTTGTAGTAGGTCATGATATGTTGTTTTGAATTGTAAGGTACAAAATATATATGAGTATTGGATGTAGTTTGTGCAATGCGTTTCTAATTGAGTAGAGATTATACCTTTTGAATTATATATCGAAGTGGTTCTATAATTCTGAAACGACAAAATAGACGGCAGCCATCCTCAGTGATAAATTTTTATTCTTAAATTCAACTAAAATAAGAAAAATATGCTGTGTTATATTTATGAGCACAGACAAAAATATAAATGGGAGTTGTAATAGCGTATGACAACCCTCAACAAGTAAGGTGATGAATGTCATAGTTGAGTTTCTATGTTCCACACTTCCCGAAAATATTTTTCCGAAAATTTACTTTGCAGGAAAATCAGTGAAAAGCACCAAAGCAAATTGATAATTGATATGTTGGTGTGGCGACAAATTTAGTTTTCACCGTATTTTACAAGTTCAAGCGAAGTAATTCTGTTATCGGAACTGGTTTGTAGTGTCATTTTAAATTTTCCGACTGCACAATTCATTTTGTAGATAGTATGGCCATTTCCGATTTTTGTGGAGACGAAGGAAGTAATCCTTCCAAACTGAATGCGGACATATTTAAGTATCATCTGCAATTCTTTTCCGGAGAAAAACGCCTGACAAGTAAAACTATTTACAATGGCGGGACTGTCATTTTCAAGGTTGTTGAAATAATCCACGACGCGGATTGCTTCATTTGAATAATCGTTATTTTGTTTTTTCAGATCCATTCTTACAACTGCTGCCATCAATGCGATCGGATAGGAGAGGAATATACTTTTGTTGAGGGTTTTCATGGGATTAGTTTTGAAGTTTCCTGCTGATTTTTGTTGAATGACAATCTGAGATTGGGTATTGATTTGTTTGATTGTGTGTTTGATGATTTATTCCATTGGACAATTATTTGTTATCATTTGAAATGACTGAATTACACAAGATTTTGATTCTATATTTTCTCCACAACAGATTTCCAATGAAATTCTGTGCCAGAAAATGGTTTTACAAAAAGTATTTAATCCTTTTCAGCTTAAAAAACAGGAATAGTAACTTTTCTCATCATATTAACAGGCGATATTATTTTTCTTTATTTTTATGTTCACCCAATTCTGTTTAACGGGCCTGAACCGCAATGATCAAAAAAATACTTCCTCTCATTTTTACTTTCATCTTTCGATATTCTTTACAGGCACAAGTTATTTACATCAATGAGATTTGTGCAAGTAACTATATCAGCTTTGCCGATTCAACCGGTGATCATGGTGACTGGATAGAGCTTTTCAATGCATCAGGATTGCCGGTTGACGTGGGAGGTATGTACCTTACTGATGATTGGCAAATGCTCACGAAGTTTCAGATATCATCTCTATTCCCATCTATTACTACAATTTCTCCGGGCGGCCACCTTATTTTCTGGTTCGATAATAAATCCTACAAAGGAATTACTCACGTGAACGCAAGTTTAAAAAGTAATGGAGAGCAAGTAGGTCTGACTGCAAGTGACGGTGTTACTGTAATTGATTCAGTTACATATCCCGCACAACTATATGATATTTCCTACGGTCGTATTACCGACGGCGCAGGACCATGGAGTTTTTTCCCGATTCCGACTCCGGGTGCAACCAATGTCGGTGGCGGTTATAGCGGCATCGCAGAGAAAGCAGATTATAATTATAGCGCGGGTTTTTATCCATCTCCTTTGCAATTGGAGCTAAGTTATCCTGATACTTCAGCATCTATATATTATTCTCTCAATGGAAATGAACCCTCGCCGCTGAAAGGAATTTTATATACCGGAGCAATTACAATTGACACAAATGCTGTAGTAAGGTCAAGGGTATTTGTAAACAATCTTATTGCCGGAGAAATCGCCACCAAAAGTTATTTCATTAACCGGATTCATGATTTACCTGTAATTTCAATTGTTACTGATTCATTAAACCTGTGGGACGAAAGCACGGGGATATATGTTTTTGGCCCGGATGACTATCAACATACCTTCCCTTATAAGGGCGCAAACTTCTGGGAGAATTGGAAAGTTCCGGCCCACATCGAACTTTTTGAAGAGAATGACTTACTCGTCATAAATCAAAACGTCAACCTTTCCATAAGTGGAAATTATAGCCGGGGGTACGCTCAGAAATCATTTAATCTGGAGGCAAAGGATGCACTTGGGCTAAGCAATATTCCCTATCAGATTTTTCCTCAATTACCGGTTGCAGAGTATAAAGCGTTTAAGGTTCGCAACGGAGGACAAGACTGGAGCAGTACTACCATAAGAGATGCACTGAATCACACTCTCATCGAGGGCTATATGGATGTAGATCACCAGGCAAACCGGCCTGCAATTATTTATCTCAATGGAATGTACTGGGGTATTCTGAACATGCAGGAGAAAATTGATGTTGATTATCTGAGCGAACATCATTCTTATGTGAGTACTGACAATATTGATTTACTGCAGATGAATGCGAATCCTGTTGCCGGTGATTCTCTGGCGTATATGAATATGATCAATTTTATCACAGGTAATACGATGTCAGTTCCTGCGAATTACAATTATGTAAAGTCGCAGATGGACGTGCACAATTATATAGACTACGAATTGCTGCGCATATATCTGGCTGCCACGGACTGGCCGAGCAACAATATAAAATACTGGCGACCGCATGACGGTAGCCGCAAGTGGAGGTGGATACTTTGGGATTCGGAAAAATCCACGAATGTAAATGTGGCAAACAATACAGCTACAAATCACAACACACTAAATTGGGCAAGCGATCATAATATGTTCGGAGGTAACTATCCGGCATGGTCAACTTTTCTTTTGAGAAATCTTCTCACAAGCAATGAGTTTAAGAGTGATTTCATAAAACACTTTGCTTCACACATCAATTTTACTTTTTGTCGTATGCGAATGGATTCAGTTATAAATGGATTTCAAAACCGGCTTACATATGAGATGCCCAATCACATAGACAAATGGCAATTCTCCAATGATACGATCAATAACTGGTCAAGGGGGTATTTTCACAACATGTCAGAGTGGATCACTGAGCTCGACAGCATCAGGATGTTCTTTAACGGTCGGGCATATTTTGTCCGCTCACACATTATGCAGCAGTTTGGAATTAATGATACCTCGCAACTGATTTTGAATAAAATCCCTCAAGGAGGAGGCATTGTTTACGTGGATTCATTTCCTGTGCCTGACAATGCATGCAACCTGATTTATTTCAATGGATTTTCCGCAAGGCTTACTGCGCGACCAAACACAGGTTATCATTTTTCGGGCTGGACTAGTGCCGGCGGAGATACACTTCCGTTGACCTGGATACCCAACGGAGATACAACGGTTACTGCTTATTTCACACCTATATTTACGAATGTCCGTGAAGAAGAAATGTTTAATTCAGCGGTTTATCCAAATCCCGCAAACGAAGAGATCAGTATAGTGGTTAACCAGGCAACTGAGGGTCTCATTTCCGCCGCATTATATGATATTACCGGAAGAGTTATTCTAACTACTGCATCAGAAAAAAGCAAGGTTTATAGAAAGCGACTTGCATTGGGAGATTTTACAGCAGGTATTTACTACCTCAAAATAACATGCTCAGACCGGTTCAGGATGCATAAAATAATTATTGAAAAGTAATCATACAGAATATTGAAAACAGGAAGTCGGAATATTTTACTTTACAAGACAGAGGGGGTGGAAAAGAAAAAACGCCTCGCAAAATTATGATTTGCAAGACGTTAAAGATGTTGGATGTGATCCCGCTGGGATTCGAACCCAGGACCCCTACATTAAAAGTGTAATGCTCTACCAGCTGAGCTACGGAATCGATCATCCACCGTAGCCTAGGCGCAGGTGGAATCTGTCTTTTTAAAAGGGGTGCAAAAATAGAAATCTATTTCATTCCTGACAGAATTGTGCAAAAATGTTTTGTTTGTTTTTTAACATGGTTTAAGCCCCTCATTTTTAGAGCGTGCGGTGCCGCTCAAAGGGTTTTGAGCGGTCAAAAAGATAACGGTAGGTTTTTAATATCCTGCTTTTCTGCGTGCCGAGGTTCTCTGCAATGGTCACCATCTTCGGATTGAAATCGCCAATCCATTGCATTTCATAATCTTTATAAAGATGGTTCGTCTGAATAACTTTTGCGCCCTCCACAATCATAAAGCTGTCAACCCCTTTCCCCTGGTGTTCAGGAACAACCCCAAATACAAGCCCGATGAATTTATCTGAGATCCGCTTTCTTAATAACCACACAAACCTGAGTTTCTCAATAATCCCAAATCTGCCATTGAACTTTCCGAATATCTGGTTGATGTCGGGAAGGTTTATCCACATGGCCACCGGCTCGTTTTTGTAATAGACGAACCAGATAACCTTTTCATCAATCACCGGTTTCATCTTCCTGAAGAACATCTGTACCTGCTTTGCTTCAAGTTCTTTCCCCTCACCACGTTTTGCCCATGCCTTGTTGTAAACGTTACGGAAATCTTCAGCGTATTTTTCTAAATTATTTTTTGTGAGATGAACGGCCCGGTAATCCGGATTTTTATTTACCTCATGATGCCTTTCGTAAAATTTTTCATCCAGGCGATTACTTACCACCAAAGAATAACACCATTGTTCAAAATAGGTTTGAAAGCCATAATGTTCAAACATCTCCTGATAATAAGGTGGGTTGTAATTCATTTTATAGGGAACGGGTGTAAATCCATTAACGATAAGACCCCACCAACTCTCCCGTTCACCAAAATTTACCGGCCCATCCATTGCCTCAATTCCCTTTGACATCAACCACTTTTTGCAATGATCGAAAAGGAAGTCAGCGGCTGATTGGTCATTGATGCATTCAAAAAAACCAATACCTCCCGTCGGCTGGGATTCTTTCTTAAATATTTTTTCACTCGTAAAAACTGCAATTCTGCCAATGCATTTATCGTTTTTGTAAAGCAGGTAACGAACGCATTCGCCATTCCTGAAAAATTTATTTTGCTTCGGATCAAATACTGCTTCTACGTCTTTGTCCAGCGGACGGACCCAGTTTTTATCGTCCCTGTAAAGTGTTACAGGAAGCTGAAGAAATTCTTTTTTGTGCCTTTCAGTCAGCACCTCCGTGATTTCCATAGTAATTATCCGCCGCAAAGATAGCAGGATGATAATAATTCAAATGGTTCAGCAGGATTTTATACGATACCCGATTAATGTCCCCTTCTGGGGGAAAATCCCTCGCCTTTTAGGCGAAGACTTAAGTTTAATAGATTTGTGCTATGCAAAACTATCGGAAGACATCGCGCAGCACTTATGATTGCAAGTACGAATTTTAGAATACATCGAGAGA